>DIWR01000012.1 GCA_002428495.1 Synergistaceae bacterium UBA6101 | reverse complement strand
CGTGAGACTCCGCTGCGTGTTGCGTTGTTATCACTCGCTCTAAATCCCAATTGCCGCAATTGGGGCATCTCGCGGCGCTGACTTAGCAAGGCTTGCGGAGCCTCACTTCGACGTATTGGTATACGCCTTCGTGAGACTCCGCTGCGCATTGCGTCGTTGTCACTCGCTCTAAATCCCAATTGCCCTTATCGTCATCCCCGGACGCTTCTTAACGGGGACCCAGCGTCTTCTGTTTAAAGCCTTATAAACGCAGTAATAGCCTAAAACAAAGCCACTGGACCCTCGATATAAGCGCTCGAGGGAGACGATAATAAACAAAGAACAAAGAGACAGGGATTTTTGATTCCCTAATTAAGATTTTTTATTCTCCACGGTGCATGGCATCGTAATTCACCGCAGCCCAGATGCTGCAAATTCCCCCGCCCCTACGACTGCTGAGCCACTGCTTAGCGACGGCTTAGCGATCGCTCAGCTATGTTTTATAAAAACGACCGCTTCGCGCGGCATCTTCATGCCGCTCTTCCCGCGGCAAGATCTTCGCCGCACTTCCCGCCGGAGATCTTCCGGCATCTTCCCGTGTCATGTTGCTTGCCACTGCCTCTCGAGCTACTTCTCGCTGCACGAGAGCGTCATCTGGTTTTTTCCTTTGTTCTTGGAGGTGTACATTGCCGTGTCTGCCCATTCTGTAAGATCAGAGGCGCTCATTCCAGGTTTCCACTGGGCGATGCCAATGCTCAGTGATATCCTGATATCATACAGCCCTTCACTCCCAAGGCCATCAGAAAGAAGCGTTGACTGTATCCTTTCCCCAATGGCTCCTGCCTGTTCTTTTGTCGTATTAGGCAGGATGACGACAAATTCGTCTCCTCCGTAGCGGAAACAGAGGTCGACATCCCTTGTGCAATTTTTGATCGATGCAGCTATCTCCTTGAGGACCTCATCACCTGTCAAATGCCCGAAACTGTCGTTGACATCCTTGAAATCATCGATATCTATTACCATCAGAGAAAATGAACTTCCGCATTTTGATGCTTCTCTGACAGCTGTTTTGATGCATGTGTCGAAGTAGCACTTGTTATACAGCTTGGTCATATAGTCTGTGTTGATACTTTTTTCCCTTATTGCAAGCAGTACATTGGCAGCAATACCGGCAAACAGTATGGCTCCAAGAAGTCCAGTGATTATCAGAGCCCTGATCCCTGTCATGGCTTTATCAACATATAGCGGCGAAAAATCTACCCCCACCAGCCCGACTGTTTCACCTGTCGTTTTATTTTTTATAGGAGCAAAAGCAGATATCATTTTACCCCATCTCTCATACTCAACTGAGCCGTAGACAGAGCCTTCTTCTTTTTTTAAACTTTTCTTTTCCAGCTCCGATATGTTGTCCTCTGTTCCCAAAGGGGAGAAGTATTCACTTGATGGGTCTTCTGCGTCAAGCACATATGCTATTTTATCCTTAGAAATCAATCTTTCTGTGTAGATGAATTTTGCCTCCGGCTCCTTTTTGATATCTCTGAGGAGTCCGGACATTTTTCTGTAGTAATCCATGTTGTAATTGTCAGGTAAGTTTTTGGCGGCGGCGTCTGAAAGCTTTTCATATTCATCTATATCCTGTTCAATAAATTTTGATATTGAAACTGCGACTGTTCCTGCCTTTTTGTTTGTTTCCCTGAGTACTATCTTTTCGACATTTTGATACAAAAAAAATGCCGGGACAGAAAATATTGCACCGATCACCAGAAGCACTGCAGCAAAAGTGTGGACTTTTCCTTTTAGCAGCTTTTTCAACAGGTTCTCCCGCCTTGCTGTAATAAATTATTTGTTTGTAATAATTTTTAGTTATCAATTTGGTCTGCATGTAGATTTTCAGCTTTCAAATTCTATATCAGTAAAGCGGATAAATCAATAAGCGTTTAACATAGCGTTTAACATAATGTTTGACATAAAGCCGTGAATTTATTACATTAAAGTTAAAATTCATTATCTTGTCTTACCGCCAATTTATTTGTAAAATTTAGAATATTCAGGTTGTTAATAGACCTCATTTATACCTGACAATTAAAATTATTGTAACGAGGAGGTGACCTGCAGGGAGGAAATTGTTTAATAGCCAGTTAGTTTAGAACGGGTTTAAACTTTGAAATGACGGCGTTCTTTAATTTATGACTTTGATATCAGCTTAACAATTGACTTAAATTATAAAAAATCGTAGACAAATTTAATGCAGCGTGATAATCTGTCAAAGGAGTATGGGGAATTTTCCCCGTTTTTTGCTTTATTATTTTAATTAAGAGGAGGAGTTTTTCGTGGAAGCGATATGGAAACTCAATGGTGTTATCAATGGGATAGTCTGGGGTCCATGGATGCTTACCCTGCTTGTGGGTACAGGAGTATGGTTTACATTTATCCTTGGTTTTCCGCAGATAAGATATTTCGGGGCAATGCTTAGGGAAGTTATTGGCAGAATGAGGGAAAAAAGCACTGAAGAGGGCAGCATTTCCTCCTTTGCGGCTCTGGCGACGGCCCTTGCTTCAACAGTTGGAACAGGAAACATAGCCGGTGTCGCTACGGCACTTCACCTCGGAGGTCCCGGTGCTCTTGTCTGGATGCTGATCTCTGCGATCTTTGGCATGACAACGAAATTCTGCGAAGTTACCCTTGCAGTCCGTTATCGTGAAAAGGATGAACTGGGACAGTACAGAGGCGGCACCATGTATATCCTTGAAAAAGGCCTTGGAATGAAATGGCTGGCGGTCCTCTTCGCTCTCTTTGCATTCCTTGCTTCTTTCGGAATTGGAAACATGGTCCAGGCTAACTCAACAGCAGAAGGAATCTCCCTTGCATTTGGAATCCCTCATATCTACACAGCAGTAGCGCTTGCAATCCTCACAGGTCTTGTTATATGGGGCGGACTGAAGAGTATCGCAACTGTAACCGTTTACCTGGTTCCCTTCATGGCGATATTCTACATAATCGGAGCTTTTGCTGTTATTTTCCAACATATCGATGCTATCCCAGGGGCGATATCCATGGCAATACAGGGCGCTTTCGGAGATCCGATGGCACTGCCCGGGGCCCTTGCAGGATGGGCAGTCAAGACAGCTATAACCCGCGGTATAGCGCGCGGTGTTTTCTCCAACGAAGCAGGTCTTGGTTCCGCTCCTATGGTCCACTGCACAGCCAGGGTCGACCATCCTGTACGTCAGGGACTCTACGGTCTTTTCGAAGTTTTTATGGATACTATCGTCATCTGTACTCTTACCGCTACAGCAATACTTACGACCGGAGTCCTGACCAGCCAGCCGGAGCTTACCGGGGCACAGCTCTCGCTCTCGGCTTTCTCGATGACGCTTGGAGGAGCGGGGACGATGATCCTTTCGCTCGGACTTTCCCTCTTCGCCTTCTCAACTATCCTTGGCTGGTACTGGTACGGAGAGACTGCCCTTGTCTACCTTTGCGGCCCGGGAATGATCAAGCCGTTTAAAGCAGCCTGGATCGCGCTCGTAGTTCTTGGCGGATGGGGCGGAGCAGAGATCCTCACAAACCTTTGGGATCTTTCTGATACTCTTAACGGCCTTATGGCGATCCCCAACCTTATTGGACTCCTTCTGCTTACGAAGGAGCTGAGGCGGCTTACAGCTGACTTTGATGCAAAGATCAAGTCGGGGGAACTCAGGAAATAGATATCACCATTCGATCCATGATCTGATCCCAAAAGAGAGGGCCCCCGGCAGGGGCCCTCTCTTTTGGGCATCTATCTAATAAAATACTATGGACTGCTCAGTCCTTGCACATTGCTATCAGGTCGACTAAAAGTGCCTGCCCTGTCTCGCGCCGTCCTGCACCGGGACCTATAAGTGTTACCTCTCCTAGGTTGTCAGTAGTTATCGAAACAGCATTGGTGGCCCCTTTTATGGAAGCAAGGGGGTGAGAGAGGGGGATCTCCTTGGGCGTAACGTACGCCCAAGGTATCCCGTTAAGCATGCTCAGTCCTGCAATGAGTTTGATTGCATATCCATTTTCATTGGCCTCTTTTATCTTTTCCGGAGTTATACATGTTATGCCCTGGCGGTCGATCTCTGAAACGGGGATATTCTTGCCGAAGATTACCTTTGCAAGGATAGAGACTTTTCCTGCCGCGTCCCATCCTTCAACGTCCCCGGAAGGATCAGCCTCTGCGTAACCGAGGGATGTAGCTTCTTCAAGAGCTTCTGCATATGAAGATCCGTTGTCGTTCATTTTTGTAAGAATAAAGTTAGTCGTTCCGTTTAGTATCCCTTCAATTTTCTGGACAGCACATCCTGCCATTCCGCATTGGAGCATCTGCAGTAAGGGAGTGCCGCTCATTACTACCCCTTCATACCTGAATTTTGCACCGCAGCTCTTTGCCAGTGTGCTGAGTTCATCAAAGGCAACAGAAACAGGTCCCTTGTTTGTTGTCGTAACATGTATGCCTCTGGACAGCGCCGCCCTTATGTGAGTAAGGCCGGGTTGACCTGTTTTGAGGTTGGTCGGTGTGGCTTCCGCCATCATGGTGGCACGGGATCTCTCAAGAAGCTCTCCGAAAGTTCCCTGCGCTTTTGGGAAAGAGTCCAGGCTATTGCTCTCTTTAAGGTCTTTTAAAACTTTTTCCAGATCAAGCCCTTCAGGTTCCAGGACTGTGCCTTTCATTAGATCTGTTATCAATGTCACCCTGAAATTAAAACCGTGCCTCTCGGATAGCTCGGCACGCTTTTCGTTAAGTATCTCGAGAAGCGCGGTACCTACGTTCCCGCAGCCTGCCAATGCTAAGTTGTGTATCATTGCTATGCCTCCTCTATCGTCAAAAAAAAGTTTTTTTTTGAGTTTAAGTGATGATGTGAAAGTATATCACAATAAAAATAAAAGCGCCCGCTGAAAACTCATATATGAGTTTTTAGCGGGCAGCTGGATGTCTGTTGCAGTTAATGACCTGCTATTTTGTAATACGGCGCCTCTTTGGGCGATCGAAATCTCTTTCTCTTGTTCCTGACGGTTTGCGGTCGCGATGAGGTCCTCTGCTCTCGGATCTCGGCTTGCCTCCGTCTCTCTGATCATGGTAGTCATGGGGGCGTGATTCGATTTTCCTGGCAGAAGTGACGGTGAGTCCCTCTTTCTGGAGGCGGTCCTTCCTGGATTCAAAAAGGACTGCCCCTCTTTCGGAGAGCTCGATCGAAGCGCTGTTGTCGCGAAGCTTGATGTTTCCGACATCTTCCCTTCCGACACCGATGCACCTGCACATAAGTCCAAGAAGTGCCCCGACTTCCCAGCCCTCTGATTTTCCTTCAGAGAACTGAACGATGAGCCCTCCGCCCATATTGGGTCTTGCCGAACTCTCTTTTCTTCCTTCCGAAGGCCTTTTTCCCGAGGGAACTGATCCCTGACGACCTTTGTCGTTCCTTGACTTCTCCCTGTTCAGCTCAGCTTCGACATCAGCCTTTATTGAATATCCTGAAGGCTGGTCTCCGTATGCTTTTGCAAGCAATCCCGATACGAGCATCAATGCTTCGTCACGTGTAAGGAGGTTTTCCGCCCAGGACTGAAATTCATCAGATCCGAGCGCATGTTCGATAAGGGTCTTCTCAAAACGGATCCTGGCCTGTCCTTCGATCTCAAGGGCATCCGGAGTAGGTACCCACTCCATTTTCATTTTTGATCCGGCGTTTGAAGCCATGTATTTGAACTGCTTTGCTTCACGGGCTGTCAGGAGCAGCATATTGCTTCCCTCATGTCCGGCGCGGCCGGTCCTTCCGCTCCTGTGGACAAAAGACTCAAGATTCTGAGGCAGTCCGAACTGGATAACGTGGCTGACGGCTTCGATGTCGAGGCCTCTGGCTGCAACGTCTGTTGCGACAAGGATACCTACGCGTCCCCCGCGGAGTGCTCCCAGAGCGGTATTTCTTTCCCTCTGGCTCATGTCGCCGTGTATCGCGGTCGCCTTGAAACCGATATCACAGAGCTTATCCGCTATGTCCTGGGTTTCGGCTCTGGTACCGCAGAATATAAGAGCTCTGCTAGGCGCCTCCCATATGAGAACGTTTGTCAGTCCTTCGAACCTTCTGCGCGAGGGAATAACATAAGCTTTCTGAGTTATATCCTCATGTGACGTTATGTCTGAGACAAGAGATATCTTCTTCGGCGCGTTCAGGTACTGCCTTGCAAGGCTCATGACCTCAGGCGGGATCGTGGCTGAGAAAAGCCAGGTCCTTTCTACGTTGTCCATAGACTGTATGATAGCTTCCATTTCATCATGAAAGCCCATGTCAAGCATATGGTCTCCCTCATCCAGTACTATGCTGTGGATAGAAGAAGTTTTGAAAGTTCCCCTGCGCACATGGTCAAGGATCCTTCCGGGTGTTCCTACAACAACATTTGCACCGTCTTTCAGCGATCTGATCTGGCGCTCCATATCAAGCCCGCCCACAAGGGTCGCCACTCTTACGCCGCTCTCAGAGCCAAGCCATGCGAATTCACGCGCAGTCTGCTGTGCAAGCTCGCGGGTGGGTGAAAGAACTATTATCTGCGGTTCCCTGGTTTTGAAGTCCAAAGCGTTGATAAGAGGAAGGGCGAAAGCAAGTGTTTTGCCTGATCCTGTCTTTGCCTGGACTATAATATCGCTGTCGATGAGCGTTTCGTCTTCGAGAACGCATACCTGTACCGGCATTGGTGTTTCAAAGCCTTTTCGCTCCAACGCACGCAAAAGTTCCGGCCGCAGATTAAAATCTGCGAATTTTTTTGTTTCCTGTGTCATTATATGATTACCTCCCGTTTTGCATCTTTTAAAAGATGCTGTGTTGCGCCATTGCATGAAATCCCTACGTGTGGCACAACTCAGGTAAGGCGATCATAAAACTCCCCAGCGGAACAGGCCGCGATAGCGGAAAGGTTTTCGTGCAACGGCAATTGGCTTTTTTAAGCCTTGTGATAATGGCAAAAAAAATGAGAATCCCTGAGGGCCTCCCATTTTGTTGCCCCATATGTAGAATCTTTCTACAGGCAAACCATTATGAACGATGTTTAAAAATTGTCAAGAGCAGTATGATCCATCGCAGTATTATCAAAATTCACTTACTTTTTTGATGGAGTGAAAGAAAAAGTAAAAGAAAATGTTTGACACGTTTTTGAAATGATGTTAATATGCTCACCAATCTGCGGGAAAGGGAGGAAGTTTGATGTCGTATAAAAGTATGATGGACCGGAACATCATTATTATAATTATTAACGCGGCTCCTCCTCGCAGGAACGGCGCTTAGCGCTGTATTACCAAGCGAACGGATGGAGCCCTTCATTTTGAGGGGTTCCATTTTTTTTGTTTTTTTACACAGGGTCACTTTGAAAAGTTTGTATATGACGGATGGAGGAATAATTATGGAAAACGGAAACAAGAAAACACTCGAAGTGAGATGGCACGGACGCGGAGGGCAGGGAGCAAAGAGCGCATCAGCGATCCTTGCCGAGGTCCTTTTTGAAGAGGGAAAGCATGTACAGGCATTTCCTGAGTACGGTGCAGAACGTCAGGGCGCCCCAATGAGAGCGTACAACAGGGTATCGGATAATCCCATTCGCCGCCGCTGCAGCGTAGAAAATCCAAACATCGTTGTTATAGTTGATCCGACGATGGCAGTCAGCTCAAATCCATGCGAGGGCTGCATGCCCGATGCGGTCTATGTTGTCAATACACCGGAGGATGCCCGGACGCTCCGCAGCAGGATGAACCTTTCAGCGGATGCCAGAGTCCTTGTAGTTGACGCAACGAAGATCACTCTCGAGGAACTTGGGCAGAACAGGCCAAACGCTCCGTTGCTCGGAGCGCTTTCACACTTGTTTACAGACGTCTCCGCCGAAACGTTTGCCGACCACTTTACAAAAAAAATGAAGCAGCTTCCGACACCCGTCCTTGAAGCAAACCGTAGGGCGATCCTTCGCGGCCGTGAGGAGGCTGTATTGGCATGAGCAAACCCAAATGCTGGCAGGACGTTCCTCCAGCGACTATAGCATGGGGAGCGTCGGCTCTTGATGTCGAAACGGGCCTTTGGAGGAGCATGCGTCCGGTGCTTGACCAGAACAAGTGCATATCCTGCCTGAAATGCTGGCTGCAGTGCCCGGATTCTTCCATAAAGACCAGTGAAGAGGGACGTGTATGCGGGATCAATATGTTCTTTTGCAAGGGATGCGGTGTATGTGCGCAGGTCTGTCCTGTAAACGCGATATCCATGCATCAGGAAGCAGATTTTACCAACGAAAAAAGAGAGCACGGAGAAGATCCGGGGAGAGTGGCAGGCCATGTTAAATAAGAGAAAAGAAATGACTTCCGGCAACCTTGCCTTCGCTGAAGCTATGAGGCAGGTAAACCCCGATGTGGTGGCCGCATATCCTATCACTCCCTCAACGGAGATCCCTGTAAAGTTTGCGGAGTTTGTGGCAAACGGAATGGTAGATTCGGAGTATGTCGCTGTGGAAAGCGAGCATTCAGCGATCACAGCATGCGTAGGGGCATCTGTATCAGGTGCGAGGGTGATGACTGCGTCAAGCGCGAACGGCGTGGCCCTGATGCACGAGATATTCCCTATAGCGGCCTCATTCCGTGCGCCGATAATATTCGGTCTTGTAAACAGAAGCCTTGGCGCGCCTGTGAATATCCACTGCGACCATTCAGACAGCATGCCGGAGCGCGATTCGGGATGGATACAGATATACTGCGAAGATGCCCAGGAAGTTTACGATTCTGTTCTTCTTGCAGTCAGGCTGGCGGAACATGAGGATGTGCTGACTCCTGTGTTTGTATGTCAGGATGGCTTTATTACGAGTCACTGCTATGAGCCGGTAGAACTTCTTTCAGACGAGGCAGTCAAAAAGTTTGTGGGTGAGAGGAAAGCGAAATACCCGCTTCTTGATGTAGACAACCCGGTCTCATATGGTTCATTCACAATGTCGGAATATTATTTTGAGATAAAAAGAACGCAGATCGAGGGTATGAACAATGTACCTAGGGTCTATAAAGATCTTACTAAAGAGCTTGCTGAGTACACAGGAAGGGAATACCCGGCACTGGATGCCTACCGCGCTGAAGACGCTGAATATCTGATCGTGATCATGTCCTCGGCTACAGGCGTTGTTAAGGATGTAGTTGATGAAATGCGTGAAAGGGGAATAAAGGCGGGATGTCTCAGGGTGAGATTTTTCCGGCCCTTCCCCGCTGAAGAACTTAAAAAACTTGCGAAGGGCAAAAAAGGCGTAGCTGTCCTGGACAGGAGTGCTAGCATCGGAGGAACTGCCCCGCTGGCCGCGGAGGTAAAGTCTGCACTGTACGGACTTAGCAAAAGAGTTCCCCTGCAAGAGTATTTGTTTGGCCTTGGAGGCAGGGACCTCTACCCGAGGGATGCCGAAAAAGTTTTTTCAGGGCTTATGGAAAATGACTACAGCGATACCGCAAGGTATATAGGTCTACTTGAAAAGGATGAAGAAAATGGCGGGAATTGACCTTAAAGAACTGACAAAAAAACAGAATCCCCTTACCGAAGGGCACAGGATGTGTCCGGGATGCGGGGCGCCTACAGCGGTAAGGCAGGCACTGATGGCTGTCGAAGACCCGGTGGTAGTCGTAGGGGCTACGGGATGCCTTGAAGTCTCAACTACGGTTTACCCTTACAGTGCATGGAGAGTCCCATTCATGCATGTGGCATTTGAAAACGCCGGCGCCGGAATATCCGGAGTCGAGGCTGCCCATAGGGTTTTGAGCAGAAAAGGCGTTGCGCGGGAGAAGATTAAGTTCGTTGCGTTCGGCGGCGACGGAGGTACATATGACATAGGACTTCAGTCTCTCTCCGGAGCGCTTGAAAGAGGGCATGATTTTACATATATCTGCTATAACAACCAGGGCTACATGAACACCGGCGCACAGAGAAGCAGTGCCACCCCCATCAGCGCGAATGCAACGACATCGCCTGCAGGAAGCGTGATCCCCGGAAAACTCCAGAGGGCCAAAAACCTGACTGAGATAGTTACCGCGCATGATATCCCCTATGTTGCCCAGACAACTCTCCATGACCCTATGGACCTTATCGCCAAGGTCAAAAGGGCTGTAGAAACGCCGGGCCCGGCATTTGTGAATGTACTCGTACCATGTCCGCTCTTCTGGAAAATTGATTCAGCGGACCAGATGAAAGTCTGCAAGCTTGCGGCTGAGAGCCGTTTCTGGCCGGTATATGAAGTGACAGAAGGAAAACACGTCCTCTCATATAAACCCAAAAACCCGGTCCCTCTGGAAGATTTCCTCAGGGTGCAGGGACGTTACTCTCACCTTTTCAAAAAGGGCAGGGAGAGGATGGACCTTGTTGCACAAGGCCAGGCTGATGTCGACAGGGAATGGGAGAGGCTTCTGAAAAAGTGCGCAGGTTAACGCATTCCCTTTAGGTATGACAGCTTTTAAGACTGCATAAAAGTTATTCCGAAGGCCCACCTTTGCAGGGTGGGCCTCAGCATTTCCTTCGGATATGAGAGGAGTCCGCTGTTGCTCCCCCTTGTTTGACTCGTTATAATATGGGAAGCAATACAAACGGTTGCACATGAGGTGTTCAGATGAAGGTCACGATGCAGGATGTCGCTCTTGAAGCAGGCGTAGACAAGGCAACAGTAAGCCGCGTTCTTAAAGGGGACCACAGGATCTCTGAAAAGACCAGAGTAAAGGTTATGGACGCTGTAAGGGCGCTCAATTATCGCCTTGACAAAAACGCCCGCAACCTTTCCACCAACAGGAGCGGACTGATCGGTTTAGTAGTCCGTGATTTCACATCCGACTGGTTTCCGAACTTTATATCAGGACTCGACAGGACTATCTCGAACTCTGAATATGAGATCATATTGAAGCGCACGGAGGGAAGTCCGCTTAGGGCAGCGAGGGAATATGGCAAACTCATTGACAGGAGCGTTGAGGGTATCATCTGGATCGATCCTGAAAACTTTCCCGGGGAGTCTGCCGCTCCGGTCGTCACGATCGGTTTTCGTTATCCCGGGTCGTATCCTGTAATATGGGAGAGGGAATTTGACGTCCCCACCTTTGAGACGGGAGTGCTTGCGGGAAGGCTTATCCTCAACATAATTACAGGCAAACCGGTGCCGTCTAAAGAAATAGTCATAAAAAGCACTTACAGCGGGGAGAACTTATGAGCCAAATGCAAAAAAACTTTATCAGACTGTTCTGTATCCTTCCCTGTTTCTTTCTGAGCACAGTTCTGCATTCAACTCCTGCGTCAGCGGGTGAAAAATTTGACCCGGAGAAGGTGTACGGTCCGCGGATCGAAAAACTGTGCATGGTAATTATCACAAATGCCGACTCCCAGGTCCTGGCTGCTGAAAAGGGAGAGCTGGATATCGTCAGCGATATAACAAGACCTTCAGACATCGACAGGCTCAGCAGGGATCCGGGGCTTTCAATGTCTCTTGCCAGAGGGTTCCACGCTTTCTTTCTCCTGCTCAATAATAAGAGCAGACCATGGGATGACCCTGAAGTAAGGCATGCCGCAGCAGAAGCAATAGACAGGAACAATATGGTGCGTACCATATACTCAGGATACTGCGAGCCGATAAACAGCTGGCTGCCTCCGGTCTCACCATGGTCTCTGCCAGAAAGCACAAAGAACATTCATGACAAGGGATCCGCAAGAAAACGGCTCAGCGCAAAAGGATACAAATGGAGCATTACAGGCGGCCTGATATATCCTGACGGAACTCCTATGGACAAAATGAAGCTTCTGACGCCCCTTGCACGGGTAGCGCCTACAACAGCGGAGCTTGCAGAACAGATCGCTGATTCTCTGAGGTCAGTAGGTTTTCCTGTTGATGTCGAACCGATGGATTTCTCCGCAATGATAGGTAAACTTGACAGAAAAGAATATTCCCTTGGCGTCATCGCATGGAGCATGGGGAAGAACCCTGATTCGCTCTACTCCTTCTATCACAGCTCAATGGACATGCCCGGCGGCTACAACATGACGTCGATCCATGACCCGGACCTTGACGATGCACTTTTGAGGCTGAGATATGCAAAAAATAGAGCAGATGCAGAAACTGCCTCGAAAAGATCGCAGTTATTGCTGGCTCAACTTATGCCCTCTATCCCTGTGTACAGCAGATTTTCTGTTTCAGCGGTCTCAAAAAAATGGAAAAATGTTTTTTCCAACGAAAAAATGACGGCGGATAATATGTGGACGCTCATCATGGCGGAGCCTGTGGACGGTAAAGAGCGGCCACTCAACATGTTACTTGCTGAAGAGCCGCGGAACCTGAATCCTTTTGTGGCGAGCAGCGCATATTCCTGGCAGATCCTCGGCCTTATATACGAAAGCCTGATCGGCACGGATCCTTTCACGCTTGAGGATATGCCTTCACTTGCGGAGTCCTGGTCTGTTGAATCTGTAACAAATGACGGAAAGGAACATACAAGGCTGACCTTCAGGCTCCGAAAAGGTCTCAAATGGAGCGACGGGAGCCCTCTCACTGCATCAGATGTAAAAGCTACCTTCGATTTTCTCAAAAAAAACAGTATCCCCAGATTTTTTGACTCTGTCAAAAACATCAGGTCTGTGAGGGTGACAAACAGCACTCAGCTTACTGTGGACATGGAAGGGACGAGTTACTGGTACCTCGACAACATCGGGGGGCTCCCGTGCATGCCGGCAAAGGTGCTGCAAAAGGTAAAAGACTGGCAGAACTGGAACCCAATAGACCCAAACGGAAAGTTCGGTCCCTATGGTCTTGTTGGCGCCGGTCCGTTTATGCTTGATGAATACAGACCGGGTGAGTTTGTAATGATGAAAAGGAACGAACATTATCGTATGCTCGAAAAGAAAAATGTGAGGACAGAATGAAGAACAGGTGGTTCTGGAGCAGGTTATTCTCATCGATAGGGGTCCTTGCCGCTGTATTGGTCCTGAATTTTATACTCTTCAGGATAATGCCCGGTGATGCGGTAAGCACCATCATCGACCCAAATTTTTCTCCTGAGGCAAAGGACAGGCTGAGGGAACTCTACGGCCTGGACAAGCCGCTGCTGGAACAGTTCTTTATTTACATCAAACAGATGCTCACGTTCAGCTTCGGACTCTCTTTCCTTAGCAGGAAACCGGTATGGGACGAAATTCTCTCCCGTCTGCCCGGAACATTGTTCCTCATGGCGACTTCAATGTTCCTCTCATCAGCATTAGGTATATGGCTTGGGATCAAAGCCGCATTGAACAGAGGAAAACTCGCTGAGCGGATAGTTTTGAGGGCGGGTGCGGTAACGGCTTCATTTCCCGGATTCTTTGTGCAGCTTGTCCTTATCATGCTCCTTGCACGGACATTCCCGATATTCCCGCTGAGAGGAAGCGTATCGATCCCACAGCCGACAGGAGCCCTTTCGGTCACACTGGACTATCTTTGGCACATGGCATTGCCGATCCTCTCCCTGACACTTATGGGATTCGGAGGATGGGCGCTCTATGTACGCAACCTGATGGTGAAGGTCCTGGGCGAAGACTTTGTCCTGATGGCGAGGGCAAGGGGGCTTTCAGAAAACCGCGTGGTCTACGGGCATGCCTTCCGGACGATACTTCCGCCGATACTTACTATCCTGCTGATGTCTGTGCCCGGGCTTGTATCAGGGGCGGTCATCACGGAATCGGTCTTTTCACTTCACGGCGTCGGAACATTCCTGCTTGAGGCAGTATCAGGCCATGATTATCCTTCCGCCGGTGCTGCATTCTACATGCTGGCCCTGATAACGGTAATATCAAACCTGCTAGCGGATGTCGTATACGGGCTGGTCGATCCGAGAGTGCGCGTGGGAGGCAGGGACCAATGAGGGACATACTGAAACGAAAGAGCGTCATCCTGCTAATTTGCATATTCCTGGCAGGCTTTCTGAGTCCGATGCTTATCGCGGGGCATCCCTCTGATGTGGTCGGGGCTCCGTTTGCCAGACCCCTGTGGTGGAATGCGAAACTTCCCCTCTCGTCTGAATACGAGGTGGGAAATAGTGCCGTTGAGATCAAATGGGATAAACTTCCTCCTGAAATTTTTGCCATCAACGGAAGGATAACAGCCGATCCTGAAAAAGAGGTAAGGATAATATGGTCCACACCTCAGGGTGAACAGGTCCTGGATATTCTCAGGGGAAGCGATGTCTACTGGATAAATATGGACGGCAGAGACATGATATTCAAGCAAAAGCTCGGACTTCCCCTTATAGGGAAAAGCGCAGAACATCTTTTTCCTTCAGGCGGAAGATACTCACTGCGTACAGAAAGGGCTAAGGAAACAGAACTTTCACTCTCACTTTCCGGAGGCAGGGAGGGGCTGCTGGGGACAGACCAGAGAGGCCGTGACGTTCTGACGCTCCTGATTTTCGGCATCCGTACATCCCTGATCGTGGGCATAAGCGCAACGCTCATCGCCAGCCTCCTGGGACTTGGACTGGGTCTTGCGACAGGATACATCGGAGGATGGTTCGACGCTCTTGTGATGAGGATCGTAGATGTATTTCTTTCCATACCGACCCTTCCCATAATGATGGTACTGGCAGGTCTGTGGGGAAAAGGTCTGTGGCAGATGGTCCTCATACTTTCGATATTTTCCTGGATGGGAACGGCGCGTTCAGTCAGGGCGCTCGTGCTCACCGTGAGAGAAAGTCCATGGGTGGAGGGACTGAGGGTCCTGGGGGCAAAACGTGGATACATCCTCTGGCGCCACCTTGTCCCTGAGGCGGCACCGATACTCCTTGCAAATATTGCGCTGGGAGTCCCGGGTGCAATACTGGCCGAGGCAGGGCTGGCTTTTCTGGGACTCTCGGATCCAAGGCTTATATCATGGGGACGGATGCTGCATGAGGCGCATTCTTTTGGAGCTTTCACGGAAGGCGCATGGTGGCTGCTTATCCCTCCAGGTCTCGGTATAGTAGCTTTGTGTTTGATTTTCATGGACATTGGGAGATATCTTGAAGAGAAGATAGACCCAAGGCTTGGGACCGGTAAAAATGCTTGATATAAAAGACCTCACGATAAGATATAACTCTATGGACAGAGTGACAGCTGCTGTTAACGGCATTTCCCTCAGCATCGAAAAGGGCAGCTTCACGGGCCTTGTGGGAGAGTCTGGCAGCGGCAAGAGCACCCTGATGAGCGCCCTTCTGGGACTTCTGCCTCCACGTACGGAAGTCACAGGTGAGATCCTATATAAGGGGGCCGATATCCTAAGGATGTCAGAGAGTGAGATCAGGAATTTGCGATGGAAAGAGTTATCGCTTGTACCTCAGGGCGCTCAGAATTCGTTTACGCCGGTAATGAAGATCAAAAGGCATATTGAGGAAGTGCTTAACGTACACTCAGGCATATTCGGGAAAGATGCAGAAAAAGAGGTGGTTCGTCTTCTGGAAGATGTCGGGCTGGATGCAGGCATCAAAGAAAGGTATCCCCACGAGCTTTCGGGAGGCCAGAAACAGCGCGCGGCGATCGCTCTTGCTCTTGCGTGCTCTCCCGCACTTCTTCTTGCTGACGAGCCTACTACTGCGCTGGACGTGATAGTTCAGGCCGAAATACTTGAACTGCTTTCCGGGCTTAGAAAAAGCAAAGATCTGTCCATAATTCTTGTCACCCATGACCTGCCGCTGGCTGCGATGGTCTGTGACAGGCTTGTTGTTATGAAGGACGGGATGATCGCAGAGTCGGGCACACCACGTGAATTGGTGAATGATCCCCGGCATCCCCATACTAAAGATCTGATCAGGGAAATGTTCTGGCAGAGGAATAAAAAGAATGGATAATAAAATTATTGAAGCAGTCGAACTGACAGTAAGTTTCAGGTCCAAAAAGGGCTCCGTCCACAAAGCTGTCAGTGATATATCCCTCTCACTGGCGCCAGGGGAGAGACTTGCGGTGGTCGGAGGATCCGGAAGCGGCAAAACGACGCTGCTGCGCGCCCTTGTAGGGCTTGTAAAGCCGGAGAGCGGGCGTGTTGCTCTCTTCGGCAAGGATCTCTCGTTGCTGGGCGCTGATGAACTGGCAAAGGTCAGGCAAAAATGCGGTTATGTTCAGCAGGATCCATATGGTGCTATTCCTCCCGGACTTTCGGCACTGGATACAGTGTGCGAACCGGCAGTTATTGCGGGACTTGATATCGGAAAAGATAAGATAAGGCAGAGGGCAGAGGTCCTGCTTGCAGAGCTTGGCCTGAGAGGAGAGAGGATACTGAGATCACGTGCTGTTTCCCTTTCCGGCGGACAGAGGCAGAGGGTACAGATAGCCAGGGCTCTCATGCTCTCACCTCGGATATTGTTATGCGATGAGCCAACTTCGATGCAGGATGCTTCAACGCGCGGTGAGGTTGTCGAAGTACTGGAAAAATACGCAGCGTCAGGGACTGCGATGATATTTGTAACTCATGACCTTTTACTTGCCGGAAATGCGGCAGAGAGGATAATGGTCATGAAAGAGGGCAGTCTCTGCGAGGAAGGGCCGTCTGAAAAGGTGCTGAATGCTCCTGGTGATCCTTATACTGTAAAACTGATCAATTCGATCCCAAGCTTTGGCAAGCTCGCAAGATGACGGAAAGAATGTTAATGTATGCAGGGTGCTGGTTTTTTCAGTTTATTCCCGTCTTTTTGAGATGATATTACTCAACTTTCCCACCTCTTGCTGCTAGTGGTTTCAAAACCTCTATTTTTACTTTTATACTTGACAGCTGAGACGGTATCTGGATTCCCGATCTTGAAACGCACTCGAAATAGAGTTCAGTCACTATGGTGATTTGTTATGCTCCTCTTTCGAGGCACAGCGTCCTTCCTGATCAAAAGCATGCGGGAAAGACGGTGGGAAAGTTGAGTCTGTAAGAAAAATAAAATTTCCATTCATGGATGAGCAGGAGGGAAGATAACATGGGAAAAAATGGAAAGGTCCACTCAATATCTGTCAGTCCTCAAAGAGGACAGCTTAAAAAAGAAGTACCGGAAGCGCTCTTTATTGCCGGTAAGGGGATCGAAAACGACGGACATGCCGGAGACTGGGGACGTCAGGTCACATGTCTCAGTTATGAAAGCCTTGATAAGGTTAACAAGGCGAAGGGTCTGAACATGGGGCCCGGAGATTTTGCGGAGAACGTTCTGATCGAGGGGCTGGATCTCTCTTCTCTTTCACCCGGAAGCAGGATAAGGCTTGGGGAAGATGCAGTCATAGAGGTCACACAGGTAGGCAAGGAGGATCATCCAAGCATCGTGAGCAGAACTTTTGGAGTCAGCCTGCTGCCTTCAGAAGGTCTTTTTTGTGTAGTTGTTTCCGGAGGGAAAGTAAAAAAAGGTGACAAAGCTCAGATAGAGGTTCAAATTTAAGTTTTTTTCATCCTGGATAAACAGTCTGAAAGGACTAAGCCCGGAGGTTAACTTCCGGGCTTCGCTTTTTAGCTGATTATTCTGATGCAAGGGTCAATCAGTGTATTTTCTGATGTGTTCATGGATATCCGTCAGTGAGACTCTTGTGAGCTCGCTTCTCGGCAGATTGCTGAGTATTTCCCAGGCCATATCAAGTGAGTACCCTATTTCACGTTCCTCTTCTTTTCCCTGCTTAAGGAATTTTTCCTCGAACAGTTTTCCAAATTCCAATAACATTCTGTCATTTTTGGAAAGCTCGTCCTCGCCAACGACTCCTGCAAGGGATCGTACTTCCTGGACCCTGCTGTAGGAAGCGAAAAGCTGGCTTGAAACGCTCGGATGGTCTTCCCTTGTGTATCCCTTGCCTATGCCGTCTTTCATAAGCCTCGAAAGACTCGTCAGGATGTCTATCGGAGGATAGATGTTTCTTGAGTCCAGGTCTCTTGACAGAACTATCTGTCCCTCTGTTATGAATCCTGTGAGGTCAGGTATTGGATGGGTTATGTCATCGTTAGGCATGGTCAGTATCGGGATCTGTGTAACGCTTCCGCTGACTCCCCTTACGACTCCGGCCCTTTCATAAAGAGATGCGAGATCACTGTAGAGGTAGGCCGGGTATCCTTTCCGGCTTGGGACTTCACCTGCTGCAACGCCTATTTCCCTGAGGGCTTCGCAGTAGCTTGTCATGTCAGTTATGATGACAAGTACGTGCAGTCCAAGTTCATAGGCAAGATATTCAGCTGTTGAGAGTGCCATTCTTGGAGTCGCGATACGTTCGATGACCGGATCGTCGGCAAGGTTCAGGAATGTTACTATGTTATTGCTGTGCCCCCTGTTTGAGAGTTCCTGGGTAAAATAAGCGGCATCGTCATGCTTGATGCCTATTCCTGCAAAGACAACGGCGAAGTCATCGGACCCCATGATCTTTGCCTGTGTTGCTATCTGTACTGCCAGCTGATTGTGCGGCAGTCCGTTTCCTGAGAAGATAGGGAGCTTTTGTCCCCTTATAAGCGTCGTCAGTGTGTCTATCGCAGATATCCCTGTGTTGATAAAGTCCTTGGGATACTGACGCGCCATTGGATTAAGGGGGAGCCCGTTGATATTGACCCTTTTTCCGCCGTATGTCTCTCCGCAGCCGTCTCTCGGTTCCCCAAGACCGTTAAAGGTACGTCCAAGCATATTTTTTGAGAGCCTGATCTCAAGAGGCTTTCCGAGGAAACGCAGTTTGGTTGTATTTGGAATAAGGTCTCCAGTTCCGGTGAATACCTGCACCAGTGTGGCTTTTTCGCTCAGTGACTTTACCTGTCCATGACGAATACGCCCTTTGTTGTCACGGATGTCGACAAGCTCGCCATAACCTACGCCGCTCACATTCTCAACCAGAACAAAGGGACCTATAATATCTTTTACTCCGATATATTCAGCATTTGCCACCGGCTACTCACCTCCAAGCTTTCTGGTTCTTTCTGCTGCGACCCTGTCGAGGTGAACGTTTATCCTCTTTCTTGCCAGGGCAAAACCATCTTTGTCATCAGGTGAGAGTTCACGCAGATGCGTGATCGAGTCGACCGACTCGTCTTCCTTTATAAGTGAAATGGGTATTCCCTTACGCACGAGTCCAAGAGCTTTCTTGTAAAACTCCATTATTACTTCAAGTATCTCAAAGCCTTTTGACGGCGGAGAATATGAATCTGAACCGAATGAGTTCTGCTGCAGATATCCATTCTTGATCAAAAAGGCTGTAAATGCGACGAGTCTCTGGTCGTCAGGCAATACATCCTCGCCGACCAGCTTTATTACCTGCTGTACTTTATTGTCCTCAGCAAGTATCTGACGGACCTCGTCCCGGACTTCTCCCCATCGGGGATCTATGTTTGAGCAGAACCATCCGTTTACTTCTTCTGCATATTCGCTGTAAGAGTCTATCCACGAGATGGCGGGGTAATGCCTGGCGTTTGCAAGGTTTTTGTCCAGTCCCCAGAAGCATCTGATGAAGCGTTTAGTGTGCCTGGTGACAGGCTCCGTAAAATCTCCGCCGGGAGGCGAAACTGCTCCTATTACAGTTATGCTTCCGTTTTCTCCGCCAAATGTCACTACTCGGCCTGCCCTTTCATAGAATTCAGCAAGCCTGCTTGGCAGATATGCAGGGAATCCTTCTTCAGCAGGTATCTCTTCAAGACGGCCTGAAAGTTCGCGAAGGGCCTCGGCCCATCTGGAAGTTGAGTCCGCCATAATAGCAACGTCATATCCCATGTCTCGGAAATATTCTGCGATCGTGATCCCGGTATAAATTGATGCTTCACGGGCCGCGACAGGCATATTGGATGTATTGGCGATCAGGATGGTCCTTTCCATGAGAGGCCTTCCTGATCTGGGATCTTCGAGTACAGGGAACTGTTCAAGAACGTCTGTCATCTCGTTCCCTCTCTCTCCGCAGCCTATGTAAATGACTACCTGGGCATCTCCCCATTTAGCAAGCTGATGCTGTGTCACGGTCTTTCCGGTCCCAAACCCACCGGGAATGCATGCCGTACCACCTTTTGCGATCGGGAAGAGTCCGTCGATGACCCTCTGCCCGGTCACGAAAGGTTCGTTCGGAAGCAGGCGTTCCCTGTATAGCCTGGGAGTCCTTACAGGCCATCTCTGGATCATGGGTATGGATACTTCGCGGCCAAAGGCGTCTTTGACCTTTGCGACCATTTCTCCGCCTTTGTGCTGACCTTTTGATATGACCCATGTCAATTCTCCCTCAGTGTCAGGAGGGGCCATTATTTTGTGAATCAGGAGAGGAGTCTCCTGCACAGTAGCTATCACCATTCCCCCTGTTATAAGGTCTCCGGGTTTGGCCACCGGGGTCACATCCCAGACCTTGTCATGGTTGAGCATGTTGACTGAGGTGCCCGGAGAAATGTACATCCCTTCTGATTCAAGGAGTGCGTTAAGGGGCCTTCCTATACCGTCGAAAAAACTTCCTATCAGTCCCGGCCCCACCTCGATAGATAGGGATTCACCGGAACCGGTCACGGTCTCATATATGCTGAGCCCGTCAGTGTCCTCATAGACCTGAATAGTTGCATTATCGCCGTCCATGCTTATTATTTCACCCATAAGCTTTTTGGGACCGACCTTAACAACTTCACGCATTGCAAAATTACGCATATTAGAGGCCTTTATGACAGGACCGTTGACGAAGGTGACTGTACCTTCCTTGTTATTTGGGGCGATGTTTGTCTTAGCCTCCAAGTTCCATTCCTCCTAAAGCAGCGGCAGGAGCCGTTCAGCCAGAGTATCGGCCATTTCCTGCGTCAGGCTTTGCCAGTCAGCGTTGACCTGCCTGCGGTTGTCATTTGTAGATACCCAGCATCCGCCAAGTATGGGAGCCGTCTCAGTATCAAAAGCAATTCCAGCTTTCGGCATAATTTCTTGTACTTTTGAAATTACTGAGTCAGCCAGGCCCGCATCAACTGCTGAAAGCCTGAGCTTTAGTCCATTGGTCTCCCTCAGGGAGTTTATTGCGTCGATGCACATCCCTGCAAGGATATCTGCATAGTCCTCACGTTCCCTTATGTGCACGAGCTTATCCTGAAGTCTTCCGAGTGCCTCAGAGAGTATCCTGTTCTGCAGTCTTAGTATTTCCGTAGATTTTTCTCTCTCCGCGGACAGGATCTGCCTGCGCCTGATATCTTCAGCTCTTTTTCTTGCATCCTGAAGGATAAGGTTGGTTTCACGCTGAAGTTTTTCTGTCTCCCTGAGCAGCCATTCTTCGGCTTCATGTCTTGCCCCTGCTACCAGATCTTTCTTCCTGGAATCAGCTCTGTCAAGGATTATGTCCCTTAATGTCCCTATCTTTTCACTGGATACTTCTTTCATTACATTTTCACCCCAATGGCTTCCTGTACGTATCGGGTCAGAAAATCCGGTCCCCGATTAGTACCGAATCTGTCAGGTATCTCAACCAGAAGAGGCAGTTCCCCGCGCTCTCGCAGCTGCTGAATAACATCCGGAGCCATTTCCGCAGCCCTCTCTGTAATTGCGAGAATGGCCAGGTCAGGCATCTTTAGCGCTCTGTCTATTGCCGCAAAAGTCTCATCGGCGGTGTGAACGAGGCAGCCTTGAATACCGGCAAGTCTCATGCCTACCAGGGAATCATGGTTGTCGCTCACAAGAAAAGCTTTCATTTTATTGTTTCTGTCCCTATATCCGACCGAGTATCAGAAGTGAAACGATAACGCCGTATATAGCGATACCTTCTGAAAGGCCAAGATAAATGAGGGTCGTTCCCAGCATTTCGGGTTTTTCTCCTACCAGACCGAGGGCCGCGGATCCAACGCTTGCAACAGCAAGTCCGGCTCCCAGGCATGCGAGTCCTGTTGAGACAGCCGCAGCGATAAAACCCATCCCGGCGCCTGTCCCCAGAGGCGCAGCTGTGGCCGCAGCAAATGCGGGGTGCATCGTGAGAGAGAGTGCTGCCCCGGTAAATACGAGGAGCGATGATATACCCAGCCCAGAAAGGTAGAAGGCGCGGCCTCCCTTATAGCCTCTGCGCTGTAACAAATACCCCAGACCTATCATTGTTGCGACTGTGCCGCAGCACATTGCAAGTCCAAACATCAAAAAACCACTCCTTCACATTAATTATACAAATTATCAGCCTGACCTTTTATTATGCCATAAATCATTTACATATATAGTTACTTATCGGCGGCAGGAGCTGCATACTTGGAACCGTCCTTTTTCCAGCCGACCGGTTTGAATTCACTTCCCCCTCCCTTGTAAAATTTACCGAAGAACTCGTAATATTCGAGCCTTAGTGTCTGGATAAAGACTATAAGACCTTCCAGGCAAACTATTACTATGTTTCCTATTACGAGGATTATCCCTTTCATTACGATCCCGCCCGGGAGTGAATGGACCATCTCAGAGAGCATTATTACTGCCATAGAGAGACCGACGTGGTTGAGCGCGAAGGCTGCAAGCCTTACAAATGACGCTGTGTTCGAAACGAATGACATCAGGTGGTGCATTATCTCAAAAAGATTAAGGACCACAGATTCTCCTTCAGTCTTCTGGCGCAGCAGGTATCTGGCAAGGACATCCCTGAATATCATAAGAAGCATCATTACTCCGATCCCGCTCCACATTATGTCAGCGGCTATCTCAGGGATCTTTGTGCCTGTCATATATATTGCTGCCAGGGCAGCCATTGTCCAGTAGAGCATGAGTCCGGCCATTCCCTGTCCGTCGAAGAGCAGTCTTCCGAAGTCCCTGGCCCTGTACTGTTTTATCATGTTCAGAACGAGTCCCAGGCTTATCATGAACACTCCCAGGCAGATGGCGATCATCAGGAGTTTGTTGGTATCGTGCATAGGAGAGAGCCACAGTGCGGGGATAATGTCTTCCATCCCGAATATGCTCCCGTAAAGTACACCAAAGACCATCGAGCTTACAGCTGCCGACTTGATGACCTGCCCGAAGGAACGTTTCATCATCCCCCGTTTGACCATGAACATTGCGCCGAGGAATATCATAAGGCCGTGGCCTATATCCCCGAACATGAAACCAAAAAAGAGGATGAAGGATATGGCTACTATGGGAGAGGGATCTATCTCCCCGTAAGAAGGCAGACTGTACATGGACACTATGTCCTGGAAAGCCCTGAAAAAAGAGTTGTTCTGCAGAAGCGTCGGTATGCGTATGCCGGAGTAGCTGATGTCCTTTGTCTCTTCTATCATTACTGTCGTCATAGGAGCCTCTTCCTCAACAGTTTTTTTGATAGCAGCCAGGGTATCGGCAGGTATCCAGCCTGAAAGGACGAACATCCCGCTTACTTCACCGCGGCCCTTGCAGACGTCGTAGACCCTCTGCATCGTGTAGAGCTGCGAGTAGAGCAGTTCATATTCCGACCGCTGCTCCCGCAGCATGTCCTTGGCAGCCTTGGCGAGCCCTTTGATGGCTCTCTGGTGGTTGGCTATCCTTTTGTTTACGAGTGTAAGGGGATCCGCCCCTTTTAACTGCGATGCAATGTCTTTCAATGAAAATTCCTTGAAGTAAACAGCTTCGAGAAGCTTTCTGGTCGATTCTTCATAACCTTTTACCGTCAATACGATCACCCAAGTATTGCCGTTTATCACAGTCAGTTCATTCGTTGCGATGGGCGACTCCTCGCTGCTCTCCGTCAGCCTCTGGTAGTTTTCATTCGAGAGCCGGCCAAAAAATGGGATCAGGAATGTGCCGCTTGCAAGTTCCTCCGGACCGAATTCAGTCCCTTTGAGTGCTTCAACGAACAGTTTTGTGGCCGTGAGGAGATCTTCCCCCTCGGAAAGCGCGACTCTTCTCTTTTCCCATACTTCCAGCCTTTTGGAAGTCTGTTCAACTTTCCTTCGGGCTGCTGTAAGCGTAAACTCTTTAGTCAGTGTAACAGGAGACGGATCCGGGATCATTTCGCCCGCGATCTTCCATACTGTTGTTACCTTTGCCAGAAGTTCGTCATATGGGTTTTCTGTTTCGGTCGTTACCTTGGACCGGAGGTTCCTGTCGTTTACCAAAAGGTCGAGCGGCAAAGGCTGGAAGCCCCCTGTCAATACCATCTGACGGGCTACCGGCTCCATTTCTGAGTCAGGCCCTATCATGGTCAGTGCGACCATCTTCATTACTGCCATTTGGGTTCACCCCCGGTGATTATCGGCCTGATAAGGTAATTGGCCGCGTTTCTGCGATCATAATCATATCTGACATCTTCTATTACACGGATCACATCGTCAAGTTCATGAGATTTTAATACAAAGTAGCTGATAGCTGTATGAAAGCCGGGTGACCCCTTCTGGAATATAGCCATGGCCTTGAGGTAGTTGTATCTTTTTATTGACATTTCAAGCGCCAGTTCCCTGTCTTCCTGTTCAAGTGCGTTTCTGAATATTTCAGCATAAACAGGGAAAGATTCGCCCAGTTTTTCGATCCTCTCCTCCCAGCTGGTACCCTTTGCCATTTCCCTCAGATGGTGAGTCTTTACCCTGTATTTAACGGGGAGCATCCTGCTCAGCGTCTCTTCAAGCGTCATGTGGTAATACCATATGCACCTGTGGAAATGGTAAAGGTTGAGGAGATCTATCCTGGTACCGAACATAGGCTCAAGCAGTTTCTGCTCGTTTTCATGCAGATCCCTGAGGTCATTGTATAAGGATGTTTCTACCAGGTTATCTATCGCGATCTCGAGCGAAAAAAGGGACTCTTCACCGTTGATAAGGCGCTTGACAGGTTCTGCCAGGACTTTGTAATATCTCGTATCTTTAAGCGCCTCGAGGACATCGTTATAGTCTCTGCTGTTCAGCAGCAGTCCATAGGAAAGCTTTGATCCGGGGACTACAAAAAGACGTTTTCTCATCTCATCGCGGTCAAGCCTCTTTGTCCTGATCCATCTGAAAATGCTTTTCAGATGCTCTGCCTCATACCATCCAAGCCAGTCTGTAAACAACTGACGCCTAGGACCTGCAAGGTAGTAGAGGAACGACGTTGCTTCAACAAGAATCGACGATCTCACTGCGTTCTCAAGATCTATACGGTGTACCTTTGCGGGCGGCAGAGTTTCAAGGTGTTCTTTGTATCCTTCTGTCTGTTTGAGAAAATCTGCTATCTCACTGATGCTGTTAAGGTTCAGCAACGCCCAGTATTCCTCAGAAGTAAGAAGCTTGCTGAAGAGCACATGTGACTTCACACCTATGGCTGTTGCCTGACCCTTTGAAGTGGAGTGCAACTTTAATTACCTCTTTTTGTTTTTGAAATATATCTTTCTGCTATCTCAGAGACCATAGAGTTAATAACAGGATCAACATTCTCCTCAAAGCGTTTATGCATGCGGGTCCTTTCCTCTTTTCCCAGGACAGCGATCTGCTCAGCCTCTGTCCTTGCCGAATTGAGTGCTGTTTCCATGAGCCCCTTTGCCTGTTCTCTTGCTGAAGCCATTTGGTTTGCACGTTCCACGGCAAATTTTTCCTGCGCTGTGCGAAGGAAGCCATCTGATTCATTTTTTGAATCCTCAACGATCCTTTTTGCCTCTGATTCCGCTCCAAGCAGAACTGCGAGAACTTCCTGCAACGTACCCATTGTCATTACCTCCGGAATTTGACTACTTTTTTGTCTTTTTCTGAGCCATCTTCATCCTTGTAAAGTCTTCACGTTCCCCCTCTTCCAGGACGTCTGATATAAATCTTATATCGGCCCGGTTTGAAGGGATAACAACCTTTTCAAGAGCATTTACGCGCCTGTGTGTTTTTCTTATCTGGACAGCAAGCCTGTAAACGCTTGTCTCAATTTCTGCAAGCTGTGCAAGAAGCACCATAACTTTTCGGAATTTTGAATATGCAGCATCCATCGCTCCCGAAGATCCGTAAAAAGAATAACTGGGAACGGTCTTATCTGATAAAGGATCTACGTCCGGTATCTCGACCCCCATTACGGAGTGAAGACGCACAGTGATGTCAGTTGTGATAGGTACTGCCTCTGAAATATCTTCGACAGTATCTATCCCAAGAGATATGTTTGCCTTTTGAAGGGCATCGTATGCCTCTTTGAAAATTCGTTCAACATCCTTCTGGATAGTCTTCGCGGAATCTATAAACCGGACAAGCTCCATCATAAGGACCTGTCGTTTTTGATCCAGGAGATCATGTCCCGACTGTGCCATTTCCATGGAGCGTGTGATTTTTACAAGGTTTCCCCTGGTTGGAGCAAGTTTAGTAGCCATAAGATCCCCCTTTGCCTGTTAAGGGTCATTGCCTTCGATCTAAAAAACAATTGGTGCGGGGTCTGTTGAGCCAAAACGTGTTAGAATTTCTTTTGGTGTTTAATTCCGCCCAAAAAACAACAAGCTCTGCTAAGAACAGAGACCACAAAGACGATTCTAACTCTTATTTCTGAGTTAGTACAGGGGGTAAAAGCAACTAATGTTTATATTGTTTATCAGTGAGACAGACCTGTCCAGGGAGAAGGGGCTCTCCGCAGCGGGGGCCAATGTCGATGCTCTTCCCTATACTGCTCCGGCAGATGCGGATATGCTCTATTACGACAGGCCCAGGGTCATCGACTGCATTCCTATCGACCCGTCCGGCCATCCGACTCCGGCCCTTGTCACCAAGGCAGCAGTGCTGGAGGGCGGACTGCCGGTGATGAACATTAGGGCCGGTACATCTATAGCTCCGGTGGCACCCTTCAGGGATCTCGGCGCACTTCCCGGCAGGGATCCGAGGACCGGGACTGCCGTGCCGGACTACTCAAAGATTTCTGAAAAAGCCATAGAGGCAGCGAAAGATCTGGCAGGAACCGGCATAAAAAAGTTTGTCCTTGCCGAGTCCATTCCGGGAGGTACAACGACTGCCCTTCTTCTTCTGAGATCTCTTGGATACAACGGGACAGTTTCATCGGCAGGACCGGTAAACCCCCTGTCCAAAAAGGAAGAGATATGGAACGCAGTAGCCTCAAGGCTCGGCATAAGTACAGGCGGGATGAAAGGTATGGGCCTTGCAGCAGCGGCAGAAGTGGGAGACCCGATGCAGATATCGGTAGCTTCTTTCGTATCGGCACTGCCGACAGACGCGGAGGTTATCCTCGCGGGAGGCACACAGATGATGGCAGTTGCAGCACTGCTGAGGGACATGAAGGTAACAAGGCCTTTGCTGGTAGCTACAACTAAATATATATGCCGGGACAGTACGAGCTGTTTCGTCGAATATGCAGAAAAGATCGGCGTCGACTGGTACTCGGCCCCCCTTGATTTTTCAGCTTCAAAGTTCCCGGGCCTGGCAGATTATGAAAAGGGATATGTCAAGGAAGGGGTCGGAATGGGAGGGGCTGTATGGTATGCCCTCCAAAACGGCGCAACGATCGAAAAGATCACAGACAGGACAGAAAAACTTTACTCAACGCTGACCTCCTGAAAATACTTTTATATTTACATTTAACCGAATATGGAAAAGCGGCAGGTCATTCTGTCGCTTTTGATGCCTTCATAGTCGAATAGAGGGCGGCAGATAAGATCAATGCTCCTCCTGCAAACTCGTTGAAGGATGGTATCTCACCGAGGAATACCGCAGCTGCGGCTATTCCGTAAACAGATTCGAGGCTTGCTATCATCCCGGCCGTTTGTGCCCTTACGCTTTTCATCCCGTTGATAAACATGGAATGTGCGGCTGCTGTGAAAAGGACTCCGAGGAGTACCAAAAGAAAGATGCTCATCGGTGTGAATGCCGGCCTGTATATAAAGAAAGCAGGGAGCAGGACCAGAGTTGCTGTCCCCTGTTCGTAAAAGGCAATGACCCTTCCGGAGTATTTTTTTACAAATTTCCTGTTTATCAGTGAGAGCGCTGCATAGGTAAGGCTGCAGGTCATTCCCCATATTATCCCCATTGTGATGTTATTGCTGATATGAAATTCCGGAACAATTATCATGACTCCGGTAAACATAACGCAAGCGCACAGAACGTCAGCTGTTTTTATCCTTTCGCCGAACAGCAGCGGTTCCAGGAACGTGATAAATAGAGGGAAGGTCGAAAAGGTAAGGACTCCTATCGCCACTGTCGAGACCTGGATGGAGAGAAAGAAAGTAGTCCAGTGGACTGCCAGCATCAAGCCGGCTAAGGCCAGGGTCAGATAATCACTTTTTGATCCGAGTCCGATTCTTGTCCCCCTGTGCTTGAAAAGGAGGTACATAGAGATGCTTGCAAAAAAGACCCTGCCGAGGGCAATTATTACGGCAGGCTGTCCGACATACCTGGCAAAGAGGCCTGAAAGTCCGAACAGGACGACCGCTATGTGGATCTCTATGAGGCTTCTTGTAGTATCTTTCATTTAAGTGCTCCTATTTCAGAAGGGGAGCGGGGTCAAAGAATTCTCCGCGCCAGGAGAGGCTAAAATGAAGGTGAGGGCCGGTAACCCTGCCGCTTTTTCCGGAAAGTCCTATTGTTTCTCCGCGTCCGACGTCATCTCCCTTTGATTTTGAAACCTTCGACATATGACAGTAAAAAGATATGAGTCCTGCCCCGTGGTCTATGTATACGCATTTGCCCGCAAACCAGAAGTCCCCCGTCAAAACAACTTTGCCCGAAGCTGCAGCTTTGACAGGCGTCCCCACAGGAGCTCTCATGTCTACACCTCCATGCCTTCCTTTAAACTGACCGTTGAAATACCTGCTCTTTCCGTAAACGGAGGTATAACTGCCGGGAACGGGCCGCAAAAGAGGAAGCATAGGCGCTGATCCTGGGGTGTTTGTCTGTATTGCTGCCCTGCCAAGCTCCGCTTCTTTCTTTATCCTCTCACTGAGGCTTTTGGGAGGCGTCAGCTTTTCAGCTTCTACTGTCAGGTTCTCTCGGGGATATTTATGCGCGACAAGTTTGATCTCATCTCTATGTTCCCAAAATTCGCCGTCGACCATGGCACTTACGCGGATCTCGCTTTTTCCGGCTTTCGCGTTTTTAAGGTCTGTTCCCAAAAGGACGCTGAAAACACCGTTATCAGTGGTAAGCTGAGAATCCTTTCCCTGCCATGAAACAGAAACGTCCTGCAATGACGATCCAGACCTTATTGAGACCAAAAATGGCTGTCCGATGTCCGCCTGCACAGGGAGGGCAACTGTAACCGTTTTATCTGCGGCTAAAAGGGAAGTTTCAAGAAGAAGCATCATGATAAGTACAGAAATGACCCTTTTCATCATACCCCTCCCTTTTCTCCGTTAACTAAACAGTTATGTGATCCAACTTTCCCACCGTCTTTCCCGCATGCTCCTAGCGGGAATCGAGCGACTTCAATATTTTAGAGCCATTGGTTCTCCGCTGATAAACATGTGGAGAAGACGAAAATCAGAGGTTTCGATCCACAAGCAGCAAGAGGTGGAAAGTTAGATCATGTGATTATTATAGTATGATTTTAAAGAAGAGGTTCATAAGTCCACCGGTGAGCAGTGCGGCTGTGATCATTATGCCTGAGCTCATCAGCATCCTTTTAGTCCCAAGCTCCTTCCAGAGGATTATGAAGGTCGCTATGCATGGGAATGTCATAGCAAGAACTACTACGGCAATAAGGGTCTGTGAAGCGGAGAGCTCAAGAGGTATCAGCAGCCCCATGGCGATGTCTTTCCTGAAGACTCCCATAACTATGGGTACAGCAGTAGCAGAAGGAAGTCCGAGGAAGCCTTCAAACACCGGAGAGAGAGCTTTTGCGACCTTTTCCATAACGCCTATGGTCTCAAGTATATTTACAAGGAAAATGCCAAGCAATACCAGGGGAGTGGCTTCATATAGAAAATCCTTGATCCTGAACCACAGCTTGTTAATCCAGGCTTTCATAGATGGCATTCTGTAGGGCGGGATCTCCACTATCAGCTCGGGACTGTAGCCTTTCAGCGTCAGGTGCATTATCCTTCCCAACACCAGCCATACGCAGAAGAGTATCCCGTATACCGCAGCTACATAGATCATCCCGAACTCACCCAGAGTTGCCGAGAGCATTGCCTGGATAGAGACGCAGGGAATGCCGACGGAGATAAGAGTGGCAGCTATAAATCTCTCCCTTTCGGATTCAAGAACGCGTGTTCCGAGGATACCGGGGACGTTGCATCCGAAACCAAGCAGGGTCGGGATTATTGCATAGCCATGTATTCCAAACTTGTGCAGAAGGGCATCGAAGACTACAGCAAGCCTTGGCAGGTAACCGAAGTCTTCAAGGAAGCTCAGTCCTGAATAGAAGGCTATTATATATGGGAGGACCATCCCGAATTCTACATATAATCCAGTTGAGAGGACTCCGAGACTTTGCTCCAGGTCTATCTCACCATCTATGAGGGTCCCGATCAGGATATTCCTTACAGGACCTTCTCCAAGCATGGTGTTTAGTTTTTCAAGTACAGGCATCCATAAGTTCTCAAAAATCGGGTCCGTTACATGGGTGATTATGCCCTCTCCAACGAATCTGATAGCCGTAAATCCCAGTATCAGCACAAGAAATCCCATTATTCCGCCCAGTACGGGATGAGCTGATACGTCCTCGATCCTGTCCATAGCGGTGTGGTGCCTGTGAGTGACAGTCTGTACCTTAGTTATGACCTCACCGATGACCTGCCAGCGGACTTCCTTGGACATTGGCTGCAGATGGCTTATCTTTGCCTCTTCCATTTTTGCTATGAGATCGCTTAGTCCCTGCCCGGTCACCGCTACGGTAGGAACTATCGGAACTCCCAACTCTTCTTCAAGTTTTGGTATATCTATAAGGATCCCCCTGTGTCTTGCTTCATCGACCATGTTGAGTGCGACTACGACGGGAATTCCGTGTTCAAGCACCTGCATTGCCATGACAAGATTTCTTTCAAGGGCGGTCGCGTCGATAACAAGTATGACGACATCTGCGCCGTCATTTAAAATACGGCGCGCTATCATTTCTGCTTCGTTGGTGGGGTCAAGTGTGTACGCTCCGGGAACGTCTATCAGTCTGGCAGTTTTGCCGCCGTATCTCATAGTTCCCTCGGTAAAGCCTACAGTTGTGCCGGGGTAATTTGAAGATAGGGCGTGGGTCCCGGTAAGCCTTGAAAAGAAGACGCTCTTTCCAACGTTCGGATTTCCCATAAGAAGGACGCGGCCGCAATCCTGAGATATTGAGGGGCATTTATTGCCTCTGACCTTGCAGAGGCTGCAGTCGCGGCAGCTCATATAAACTTGGGCCACAGACGGCTTTTTTCAACAGCCGGCTGGGGGGGGGAGTCTAAGCCTTCAACTTCGATCTTGCCGGCAATGGCATGTGCCACGGCGAAGTGCCTTCCGTCAAGCAGGAGAGTTATAGGGCCGCCGAAGGGCATCCCGGAAACCTTTCGGATCCTTTTGCCCACTCTAAGTCCGAGCGCTTCAAGCCGTTCACCTGATTCGCCCTGCGGAATGCTCTTTATTACAGCACTCTCTTCGTCTTTTACCTGTAAGAGGTTCATATGGTGCAGTCCCCCATTGTTCTGTTTTTATGCCAGTTGCTTTAGGCTAACCGATTATCCTACGGCTTTATGGCCTTGTCAAGAAATATATAGCCTAATTTCAGTATATTAATTTTTGATCCTGGGCGCAAATATATCAGTTTCAGCAGGGCTTTAGACAATATATCACCAAATATGTGATCTTTGATGAAACGGGGTCTCGATAAAAATAGGTGATCAGCGCAAATATGGATGAATATCAATATCTTAAGACCCTGTTCACTCTTTATTGGCTTAATTGCTCAGCAGCGGCAGTTTGTAGTAGACTAAAGCAGGCAGGCTTAGAGATATTAATGTCGCCTTAAATTGATGTGTAGAAGGCTTTGAAGTTTGGGGCTTTTGTGAGATGATAAAAAATCACTGTTACAAATAAGAATGGAGTGGTAATGGAATGCTGCATTGCGGAATAGTGGGGCTGCCCCTGAGCGGCAAATCTACAGTATTCAACGTGATAACGAGGGCCGGCGCTGAGGTAAAGCCTTACGCAGGCGGAAAGACAGACCCAAACAAGGCTGTCGTAGAAGTTCCGGATAAAAGATTTGATTTCCTGGCAGATGTGCACAAACCTAAAAAGGTGACCCCGGCTCAGGTCGAGTTTGTAGATCTTGCCGGACTCTCGCGCGGGGCGGGCAAGGGAGAGGGACTTGGCAACTCCTTCCTCTCTTTTGTGGCTGATGCTGACGCGCTCATTCAGGTCATCAGGTGTTTCAGCAACAAATCTGTCGAACATCCGGAGGGCAGCGTTGATCCGCTGCGTGACTGGGATATTATCGAAGATGAGATGATATTCCGGGACCTGGCCGTCATCGAAAACCGGCTTGGAAAACTGAAAGCCAAAAAGAAGCTAACTCCCGAAGAAGAGACGGAGAAGAGGCTGCTGGATCTTTGCTTCGAATGCCTTCTTGAAGAGAAGCCGCTGCGGGGCATTGAACTTAAGCCGGCCGAGTGGCGTCTTCTCAGGGGATTTTCATTCGTTACTTCGAAACCGGAGATAATCCTTCTTAACCTCGATGATTCCCAGTCAGATGAGACAAAGATACCCAAATGGACTGAACTGAAAAAGAGGGCTGATGAACAGGGAGTAAAGCTCTGCACCCTTTATGGAAGCCTTGAAATGGATATTGCCGAGCTCGAGGAAGAAGAGGCTGCTGCGTTCACAGAAGGCCTGAACATAACCGAACCCGGGAGGGAAAGGCTTATTGAGGAGGCTTACAGGCTGCTTGGACTGATAAGCTTTTTCACGTGCGGTCCTGATGAAGTCAGGGCGTGGACCCTTCATGACGGAGACAATGCCGTTGATGCCGCAGGAGCGATACATTCTGATCTGGCAAGAGGATTCATAAGGGCCCAGGTAGTTGCTTTTGAAGATTACAAACAGCATGGCAGCTCCTTTGATGAATGCAGGAAGGCCGGATGCCTGCGGCTGGAAGGCAAGGAGTATCTCGTCAAAGACGGAGATATTATTGAAATTAGGTTCAACGTATAGGGAGGTCAGAAAATGATTTTTGAACCGGTCGAGCTTAAAAACAAACTTCTCGCGAACAGGATCGTGTCGGCACCTCTGGCATCTTCAAGTTCTATGAAGGATGGATCTCCTTCCGAAAGATCTCTCGAAATATACGGTCGTTTTGCCGCATCGGGTGCGGGGCTCATAATAGTGGAGCACCATGCGGTAAATATCTGCGGAAGGACGAGGCCCACGCAGTTTCTTGCTGACAGTGAAGAAGTGGCGAAAAAACACTCGGGCATATCAGCAGTCCTGAAAAGCGGCAATTCGCTTTGCATGGTACAGATCAACCATGCGGGGGCAAAGATAGCAGACACTGCCGTTTTCGAAATGGAGGGCTACAGGTCCCTTTCCCCTTCCGGAGTGCCGGTAGGAGACAACTGGGATAAACTCGGCCGCAGCCCTGAAGTTATGACACGCAGTGATATAAGGCAAACAGTAGAGGATTTTATAAACGCAGCTGTACTCATGGTCAAAACAGCAGGTTATGACGGAGTTCAGATACATGCCAGCCACGGTTATCTTCTGGGACAGTTTTTGAGCCCCCTGACGAACAGGCGGGATGATGAATACGGGGGTACGGAGAGTAAAAGGGCAAGGCTTCTCTACGAGATAACTGACGGAGTCAGGCAGTCCCTGAAAGACATCCCACTCTCTGTGCGCCTTGGAGCTGCAGATTTTCTTCCCGGTGAAAAACCATTGGGGCTTTCTACAGACGAGACCGTTGCTGTTGCCCGTGAGCTTGCAAACCTCGGTGTGGACATGATAGGCATTTCAGGGAACCTTTGCGGATACGGACTTGACCGTAAAGACAGCGCGTACTTTGCACCTTATGCGGAAAGGATCAAAAGCTCGCTGGGCTCTTCTGTCCTGGTCGAGTGTGCCGGCGGGATAAGCGATGCGCATACCGCGGATAAAATGCTCCGGGACGGTGTTTGCGACCTTGTCGGCGTTGGAAGGCTCATGCTGCGGGATCCCGGTTTTATTGCGCGATGGAAGGAGTCATATTGATTTGAAGGTATATATAAGCTCAGATATGGAAGGATCGACCGGGGTAGTCTCGGCAGAACAGGTGATGTACGGAAAGCCGGGATACGAATTCGGTCGGAGGATGCAGCTCCATGACACTCTTGCTGCAGTCAGCGCGGCACTGAAGTGGGGAGCTGAGTCTGTCACAGTGAACGACTCTCATGACCGGATGATAAACCTTGATGTCTCGATGTTTCCCCGCGGGGTCACACTTATAAGCGGGACACCGAAGATCCTCGGAATGGTCGAGGGAGTCTCCGGCCACGATGCTGCGATCTTCATTGGGTACCACGCAATGGCGGGGACAGAGAAAGCCATACTTGACCATACATACAGCTCCAAAGTCGTATACGGATTCAAAGTCAATGGAATCAAGCTTGGAGAAACCGGACTAAACGCGCTTTTCTGCGGAGCCCTTGATGTCCCTGTTTCCATGGTGGCGGGAGATAAGGCCGTATGTCTTGAAGCATCCAGCCTGCTGGGCGAGACGCTTGTCACATGTGCCCTTAAAGATGGGCTTGGGAGGAACGCGGCACTGACAAAAACTCCGGATGAAACCTCAGCCCTGTTGTCGGAAGCTGTAAAAAAAGCTCTGGATGCAGCAGCAGAAGGTAAAAGTCCTGTTCTGAAGATGGAGGCCCCCTATAAAGCGGAGCTCACCTTCCATACAACAGCGCAGGCAGATGCTGCTGGACTTGTTCCCGGAAGCGAGAGGGTATCAGGAAGGACAATGGTCTTTACCACTGAGGATATTTTTGAGATAAGGCGCTGGTGCTCTTCCTCGATCGACTGCGCATCGCTCGCGGGGTATTGACGAAGTTGCTCTCTGTAGGTGTTGATCTCGGAGGACATACCATATCAGCGGCCCTTGTCGAGACAGAGGGTAAAAATGTCCGTATCCTTTACAGGGCCGACAGGGATACTCCCGAGGGCAGGGATATTTACGAGGTAGTGGAATGCATAGCTGATATGACAGCAGAGGTCTCGCGTGACAGGGAGATAACATCTGCAGGTGTGGGCATACCTGGATTTCTGGATGCTTCACGCAGGATCATTACAAAACTTACCAATTTTTCCGGACTTGAGAATATTGCTTTCCTTGAATACCTAAGTCACGCCCTTGAAAAGAGGGGCTTGTCGCCGTTGCTTGCAATGGAAAACGATGCCAACTGCTTTGCTGTAGGAGAGGCGTTTTGCGGTGCCGCGGCGGGATGCAGGGATTTTATAGTGCTCACGCTGGGGACCGGCATAGGTTCAGGCATATTCGTGAACGGCAGCCTTGTGACAGGAGCTCATGGGATGGCCGGGGAGGCCGGGCATATTTCTATATCGGAGCACAGGGAAATAAGATGCGGGTGCGGCAGTACAGGACACCTGGAAACGCTTGCTTCTGCTGACTACATTGAACAAAAAGCGGCCAAAGAGGGGCTGCCGGGTGACTTCAGGTCCCTTTGGCATATGCGGAATGACAAAAGAGCCGACGACATTGTCTCAAACGCGCTTGAAACGATGGCCAGAGGCATAGCCTCGCTTATCGTAGTGCTGGATCCCGAAAAGATCATACTGAGCGGGGGCATGAGCAAAGCAGAGGGGATCGCAGAGGAACTGGGATCGAGGACACTTCCATGGCTTCCATTGCCTATGAGAAAGCATCTCAGTATTGAGCTCTCGTTGCTTGGAGCAGATGCCGGTCTTTACGGAGCGGCTTCCATAAGTTTGCTTAGGAGATGATGTTGATGTCCAAACCTAAAGTATTTTTGACCCAGCTTATACAGGATACCGGAATGTCATTGCTTGAGGGAAAGGTCGATCTCACGCTCTGGAGTATCGACGGAAAGCCGGATCCAGAGACTGTATTAAGAGATATCCCCTTGGCGGACGGCCTGATAATGACGATGGGCATTCGTATGGACAGAGATTTTTTTCAAAAAGCAGTGAAACTTAAGGTCGCAAGCCTCTATTCTGTCGGATATGACAATGTTGACATAAAGTCTGCGACCGAATTTGGAATAATGGTGACCAATACGCCCGGTGTGCTTACGGATGCGACAGCTGACACAGCGATGATGCTGATGCTTATGTCGGCCCGAAAGGCGAGGGAGAATGAAAGGATAATGAGGGAGGGCGGCTGGACCCACTGGTCTCCAAATCAGTTTGTGGGGAAAGATCTTTCCGGTTCTGTTCTGGGGATAGTCGGATTCGGCGAAATAGGCCGGGCTGTCGCAAAAAGAGCACTGGCCTTTGGAATGAAGATCATATACACGTGCAGGACACGCAAAACGGAATATGAAGAAAAGCTCTGTGCTGAATATGTAACTTTGGAAGAACTGCTTAAAAGAAGCGATTTCGTATCCCTCAACTGTGCGCTGACAAAAGATACATCTGGACTCATAGGAGAAAGTGAACTTCGTATGATGAAAAAAGATGCGGTACTTATAAACACTGCGCGGGGAGCTGTCGTTGACCAGAAAGCCCTCTTCAGGGCGTGTTCGGAGGGTTGGATCTGCGGGGCAGGCCTTGATGTCTATGAAAAAGAGCCGGTTCCTATGGACGAACCTCTTCTTAAACTTGAAAACGTTGTGATGATGCCACATATAGGCAGTGCCGCCGTAAGATCAAGAGAAGGAATGGCGCGGCTTGCTGCAACGAACCTCATTGAAGCTCTTGAGGGAAGGATCCCGCCAAATCTTGTAAATCCAGAGGTTTTGAAACGGATTTGAATGCAATACATTTCACACGGGCAAGAAAATCACCGCCGGCATTACAGAGGCGGTGATTATTTATTTTTTGAGCTGTAACTTTACCTTACGCTTGCTTCCCGCTATATTTTATGCTATATTCATATTACTTATTTGGGTAATATGGAGGTGCTGCTATGGCTTATCCGGAATGGGTGCTTAAGCATAAAGCAAAAGGAACTCAAATCAATTGCGTTAACGGACATTATTATCTATATGAAGTTTCTTCAGTATGGAATAAGGAAAAAGGACGAGCTCAAAAAATAACCAAAGCATATTTGGGTACTATTACAGAAGAGGGACTTATCCCGCCTGGAACGACACGGGACCTGAAACTTTCCAACGCCGCAAGTCTTAATCATAAGGAATTCGGAGCAAGCCAATATTTACAGGATATTTCCGGTGATATTATCGCATCTCTTAAGGATCAGTTTCCGGATGTCTGGCAGCAAATAATTACTGTATCTTTTCTCAGGACAATGTACAGGGCTCCTTTTAAGCGGATGGAGCATTATTACACACATTCTTTTGTATCAGAGTTTTATCAGAAACAGCAGATGTCCGGAAAGAGTATAAGTGCACTGCTTCGTGACCTTGGGGCCCGCAGAGAAAATATATGTGCATTTATGAGAAAGTTCGTCGGACAAAGCAGTCATTTGTTCTTTGATGCCACCAGCATCTTCTCCGAATCAGGAGAAATGGATATCAACCGTATCGGATATAACAGCAAACGGATATTTACCCCACAAATAAGCCTCCTTTATGCCTTTGCTAAGGATAAAGGTGAGCCGGCTTATTACAGGATACTTCCTGGAAAAATCCGCGATGTTTCTGCCTTCGGCATAGCTGTCAAAGAATCGGGTATAAACAATGCAGTAGTAGTTGCGGATAAGGGATTTGGTTCAGAGAAGAATTTTACGATCCTTGAAGGATCCGGAGTAGAGTATATCATTCCGCTTAGGCGAAGCAGCAGCTTTTTTGACAGAAGCGTTATAAAAACGGGAGATAAGTCATCTTTTGACGGCAGGTTTATATTCAGGGATAGGCTTGTTTGTTACTACTCCCGTTCTGTGGGCAACGGAAGGACGGTACATACTTTTGTAGACGAAGATTTAAGATCCAGGGAAGCCTGTGATTATCAGAAGAGTATAGATGCTGATATAGAGGGATATACTCCCGAGGGATTCTTACAGAAACAATATGACTTTGGTACGATAGTGATGCTGAGCAACATGACCATAGGGGCAAAAGAAATATACGACACATATAAACAGCGTGCAGATATCGAGCAGTCCTTTGACATGCTCAAAGACCTGCTGGGACAGGACAGCAGCTATATGCAGGATGAGGATGCCCCTGAGGCATGGGCTTTTATAAATCATATATCTTTGATGCTTTGTTACAGGCTTTTTAGAGTGATCAAGGATCATGGGCTGACGAGTAAATATTCGGTTGAGGATTTGATTGAGTATCTGAAGTCGATAACAAAGATAAAAATAAATGGCGGTGAATGGATAACCGCCAAAGTGTCGTCTAAAACCGCTAAGCTCCTTAAGGCTTGTGATATTCATATTACCTAATTGCGGAAAAGTTACAGTTTGAGAAATCACCGCCGGCATTACAGAGGCGGTGATTATTTATTTTTTAAGACAAAATATAAAAAATTGTATAGTTGACAAAAAAGTGTGCAGAGTGGTATTATCACAAAAAGTGAATTCAATCACATTTAACTGGAGGATGGTAATTGTGGTCAAAGTTTTGCTGCTATTAATAGTATTGGTCAATGGACTCTTCGCATTCCGTTTCTTTAAGGATTTCATCAAACATAAAAAGGAAGCATGGGCTGAGCCTGGAAACAACATACTTCTGGCTGTCTGGGGCGCAGTATGTTTCTTCTTCTCAACTTTCGGGATTTCCGATTTTGCACTTTCTACAGTCCTCTATCGCACAAGAAAGCTTGTGGATGATGCAAAGCTTCCCGGAACGCTGAACACACAGTGTGCTATACCGGTAGCGGTTATGGCTCTTGCCTACATATCATCGATAAACGTCGATCAGATGACCCTTGTCCTTCTGATAGTCTCACAGATGATAGGCGCCTATTTCGGTCCACGTTTTGTCGTCAAGATGCCTGTAAGGCACATAAGGATGTTCATGGGAGTCGGACTTGTGCTCGCGGCATTCTTTGTCGTTGCCGGCAAGTTCGGTCTGCTTCCCTCTGGCGGTGAGGCTACAGGCCTGACCGGCGGCAAGCTTGCACTCGGCATGGTGCTTCTGTTGGTCTATGGCGCTCTTAACAACGTTGGTGTAGGTTCTTACGCCCCTACGATGGCGACAGTTTATGCACTTGGACTCAACCCTGCTATTGCATTCCCGGTAATGATGGGAGCATGCACATTCTCTGTTCCTGTCGGCGGTATGGAATTTGTACGCCTTGGCCAGTATGCAAGAAAGATAACACTCTTTAGCAGCATTTTCGGCATACTCGGAGTCCTCGCTGCGGTATTCATTGTCAAGAGTCTTGATACCGGCATGCTCCAGTGGGTAGTTGCAGCGGTCATCCTGATAGCAGGTATTGATCTGCTGCGCGCAGCGTTCACGAAGAAATAAGATGAGATCGTCAGGTAGGTATAAACTAAATGAAGTATAATATCCAAAGAGCCAGAAAAGACAGAAGCGAGTAAGAAAGGAGTGTCACAGATGTTACTTTTATCGAGGGAAGATATTCTTTCTGTGTTTACTATGAGAGATGCGATCGAGGCAGACAAAAGGGCCTTTGTCCTTCACACGAAAGGCAAGGCGATAGTGCCTCTTCGCATAAATCTGGAGACAGAATCAAAGTCAGGACAGTGTATGTTTATGCCTGCTTATGTAGGAGGAGAACTCAACATGGCAGGGGTCAAGCTTGTCTCATGTTTTCCGGCTAATGCCGAAAGAGGCATCCCCGTTATTCCGGCCACTGTTGCACTTATAGACGGCACTACAGGACTTGTTACAGCGATAATAGAAGGAACTACCCTGACACAGATAAGAACGGCTGCGATATCAGGAGCTGCAACTGAACTCCTTTCAAACCCCGACAGCAGGATCGCCGCTCTTTTTGGAACAGGCGGGCAGGGACCTGCCCAGCTCGAAGCTCTTATGACAGTCAGAAAACTTGAGGAGATCAGGATATTTGATGCTCTTCCGGGACGCGCCGCAGCTTTTGTTGAAAAGAACCAGCCTCTTTCGGACCGTTTCGGGGTGAAGCTTGTCGAAGCTGCTTCTTCGAAGGCAGCTGTAACCGATGCAGACATCATAACAACAGTCACTACATCGGCAAACCCGGTCTTCTCCAACGAGGACATCAAACCCGGTTGCCATATAAACGGAGTTGGTTCTTACACTCCCGACAAGAGGGAATTGCCTGCTGAGCTTATTCGCCGTGCCGGCAGGATCTTTGTAGATAACCGAGAAGCAGTTCTTTCAGAAGCGGGGGATTTCATAATCCCGATGAAGGAAGGCCTTTTCTCCTCAGATTCAATAGACGGAGAGCTTGGCGAGCTTATACTGGGAAAAGTCGAGGGCCGTCGCAGCAAAGACGAGATCACGATCATGAAGACGGTCGGCTTTGCAACTCTTGATATAGTAGCTGCGGATGAAATTGTGAAAAAAGCGACTGAAGCAGGAGTAGGTACTGTTATCAAGCTTTAATAAAAACTTATACTGACGGGGGAAATGTTTTTTGGTCCCCCGTCAGTTTTTGTGAGGCGAGCACATGTCAAAAAAAGCACATCCCCTTCTTTTGCCCTTTATTCCTGTTGTGGAGCTTCTCGGCAAAATGCTGGGAAGCGACTATGAAATAGTTCTGCATGATGTTTCTGACGGCGACACATCAATAGTTGCCATTGTAAACGGAAACCTCACCGGCAGGGATGTAAACGCGCCTATGACGGACTTTGGAAGGTTCCTTATGTCAGATCCCAAAGCCCTTGATGTCGACTACATTGCCAATTACCCGTCGGAAGCCGGGAACGGCAGACCGATGCGCTCGGGAGTCTCACTCATAAAAGATGAAAACGGCAAACTCGTGGGCTTCCTCTGCATCAACTTTGACATGACAAAGGGCAGCATACTCAAAGATATGGGCGATTTTATGATGAGGACCGAGCCCCTGTCATTTGATACGGTAAAAACCGAAAAATTCAGCGGGGTAAAGGATGACCGGTCCCTAATGGAGAAAGCCAGAAAAAAGTTTGGCAAACCACTGATTTTCCTGAGCAGCGAAGAGAGGAAGCAATGCATTAAATATATGGACAGCCTTGGGTTTTTCAAACTTAAGGGATCTATCGAAAGCCTTGCCAAAGAGACGGGAAGAAGCCGATACACCCTTTATGCCGATCTAAGGTCGGTAAGGGACGACCAGGCCTGATAAATAAAACAACTGAACTTTCCCTCCCACCAACAGGTAGTTGAATCTTGAAAAATCTATTGTATGTTACACACTTAATAACAATTGTTGTCTTATATAGTTCAGTTCGGTAACGCATTCATGAAGGTCTCGGTTATTAGGTCCTGTATTTTATCTTTTCTGACGTTGAGACTGTTTTCCCATATCTGCAGTACCGTACTGAGTATAAGCATTAGGGAATGAGAGAATTTTATGTCCTCTATTTTTTTGCCGTACAGCAAGAATAATTCACCTGCCGTTCTGCCATCACAGTTGTTGCGGATTCTATTGAAAGCATCCCTCATGAATACAAGGTTTGTAGTGGTTACAATCATGTCATAGCTTCTGCCCTGAAACTCTCTTTGGAATTTGCAGACTTTGAAGAAGGTCTCTATATTCCAGTGTTTACCGTATATACGGACGGTCTCCTACTCGCTTATGGCTGTATCGGTGCTCATTCTAGCAAACCACTTATTAGAATTCCTCTTCCGTACGAATATGATTCTTGCTTCGATGCATTTATCTAAGGGATCTGTTTTATGTTTCCGTATCATGACACAGACCGAAAATATAATCTGATAAAAATAAGCAGCGTGTTTGGAAACATCTTATATATTGACCTGATGTTCTGCCATCTGCCATTACAGAAATAGTAGATCTTGTCAGATATTAGGACATCCCTATTACATCTCTTACATCTCTGTTTTCTTCCCTTACGCTCACTACGGTTTTTGGCCTGTCTGAACATTTCTATAAGGATATCAGTAGGGGATATCCTGGAGCGAACGTGTCTCTTGTATCCATTTTTACGTTTGTCAGTCTCATTTGCAGTAGAAAGCACGTTCCCATCCTTTGTTGAACTCAGAGGACTGAAAAATACATGGAGAAAAGTATTTCCGTCGGATCATCCGAGCGTACGCATGCAAAACCCCCGGCAGAACTTGTGGCTTGTGTGGTCAAAAACACGCGCCAGCAACTCTACCTTCTTGCTGTTATTGCGGCTGAAAAGAGAATCATCAATTATCAGCACAGACTCCCTGCTGCTTACTGTAGGGCGGTCAACTTAAGAGATGAGCCTGCTTGTGACCATATATAGAAGTTTCTCCCCGTTATTAAAATATCCGCAGTGGAGAAAACGGTAAGCGGCATTCTTTTTGAATGATAATTCAGGATCCTTTGCTGAGAGAGTTCTGTAAAGGTTTTTGCCGGTAAAGACAAGCGCGAAGAGCTCTTTGAGTATCTGAGTAAAGCTGAGCCCGGCTTTCTTATAAAAGTTGGAACAGCTCAACAGTCCGGAGATATTAAGCTTCTGAAAGAAAAAATCTATGAATGATTGAAACAAGTGTTCTCTGTTGTTAATATCTGCCAGAATGTTTGTCAGGGAAAGTTTCCTTGTTTATTTGGTATTACTTGATCTGTGGTGATTTAAATTACCCTCCTCAAAGGGCATTACCTCTGCTTTTAAGTGCGTAATCCTATATATTTTTCCCAAGGTTCAGACTGCTTTTATGGCTGGGAAAATTTAGTTAACAGCTATTATTTATATATAATTCTGCTACGCTGCATTTTGCTTATGCTGTATTTTTATACGTGGTTTGTATAAAATGTCATTCACTACCTATTGCGTATATTAGATTCGCTTTTGCGATTTCAATATCATAGAGAGCATCAACAAACTCTCTCCTGCTGTCTGTCAAAGCAAGCCTGGCATCCAGAAGATCTAAATTCGTTCCCACATGCTCCTGATAACGCTGTTTAGTAATTCTATAATCCTCCTCAGATACAGCAACCTGATGTTCTGTTACATTAAGTCTCCTTTGTGCAGAGCGAAGGTTGAGGCCTGCCTGTGTAACTTCCGTCCTAATGATGTTTTTCATATCATCAAGCCTGTCAAGCAGTTCCCTCGCCTTTGCTTTTGACTGTTCCGTTTTAGACTTCGCTTTTCCGCTGTCAAAGAGAGTCCAGTAAGCAACTATGCCAACCTTCCAATTATCATCACCACGGGGTAAAAAAGAGTCATCCGCATTGAAATACGCCCCGCCCGCCATTATCTGCGGCAACAGCTGTCCGGCTGCAGCTTTTGCCAATTTTTCCGCCTGTCTGCTGAGCAGTGAATACATTTTTATTTCCTGTCTGCCCGCATATGCGTTTTGAACCATTTCATCAACAGATATTTCTGTAATATCAGGGCTTTGCCTGCAATTATCCCCGATATTACAAGTTAAATCTTCAGGATATACCACCGTTCCAACTGCACGTTCCAGTACTGTAAGAGAAGACTCTGCCGCATTTTGGGCACGGATCAGATCAAGTTTGGATTGAGCAACCGCCACCCTGCTGCGCAGTACATCTCCTCTTGCAACTACACCAGACCTGAATAATGCTTCCGCCTTTAAGAGATGGTCTTTGGCCAAAGACACGGCTTCTTCAGCGACTATTTCCTTTTCTTCAGCACGTTTTCTGTTATAATATGTTACCTGCACTGAATTTGCCACACTCTGGCGTACACGCGTTTCTTCCGCCCTGGCAGCATCAAGTGCAAGAGTTTTACCCTGTTTTATTGAACAGAGCGACCCTCCTGAATAAATGGTCTGTAAAAATCCTACAGCTGTAATGTATGTGTTCCTGAAACCAACCGGGATAACCGCATTACCTGACCCTGCAACCGGAAGCTGCATTGAAAAATCATCTCCGCCGACAATGCCGCCTGCGGCTGCGCCAACTTTTGGCCCCATATCCGCATTTGCTTCACGAAGTTCTGCTTCCGCAAAAACTACTTTTTCATGTGCAGCCCTGATCAGTGGGTTGTTTGCAAACCCGCGTTCGACAAGTATTGACAGGTTCGGATTTTCAGCAAAAGCTACTTCCGAAAAAACTGCCAACAGCATAAGAAATACTGCTAAAATTATTATTACAATTTTCCAATGTTTCAAAGAAAACCCCTCCGAACGGTACTCCCTTATGAATATTTTTTTTTGCATACAATATTTTAAATCCATGTTTTATCAGGGCATGAACCTTTTTTTAAACATATTGATACTGGCCGTAAACATTACTACTATGTACATACAAAGCGCAAATACATCTTTCCAGACATATTCTAAGCCACCGCCCTTTAGTATTATCTGTCTGGTAAGCCTTATGTAATAAGTTATCGGGAAACATTCTCCTAAATACTGGAATCCCTTTGGCATTGCTTCAAGAGGGAATGCAAACCCGGAGAGGAGCACACTCGGCAGTATTATAAATACCGAGAGCTGCAATGCCTGCATCTGGTTTTGAGACAACGTCGATATCATTATTCCGAAGGATAGGTTCGCAACTACGTAAAAAAATGTAAGGAAAAAGAAAAGAGGCATGTTTCCAAGAAAAGGCATATCAAATATCCATATGCCTATGATGATTGAAATTATAACCTGTATGTAACCTATAACTATGTATGGAATAATTTTACTGAGAAGCAACTCCCATATCTGCATCGGAGTCACAAGAAGCTGTTCCAGCGTACCCTGTTCGCTTTCACGTACTATTGCCATAGCCATCATTGTTATCAACGTCAGCGTCAACAGCAGTCCCATTATTCCTGGTACTATATACCATGATGTTATAAAATCAGGATTGTACCATGGCTTTATTCGCATATCTATGCTCTGGGGAGGTACAGTAAGTCCCATCCGCTGGAATCTGCCATTTATTATTTCCTGTGATTTAAGGAGTCCAAGAGTCTGCGCTGCAGCGATGGCAGATGATGCGGAAAGGTTATCTGTCGCATCGATAATAACCTGTACCTGTGCCTGCCGCCATCCACGTATTTTTTTGGCATAATCAGTTGGGAATATCAAACCCACCTTAGCTTTTCCGGATTCTACAGATTTATTGACTTCGTGTATACTTTCAGCGTACTGCACAAGGTCAAAATACTTGCTGGCCGTAAAACTGTTTATCATCTCACGGCTCTCCTGGCTGCGCGACTGATCAAGCACACAGGTTGCAACATGTTTTACGTCGGTGTTTATTGCGAAACCGAATATAAGCAACTGAGCAACAGGCATGAAAACGAGTATGGCAAGGGTAATCTTATCTCTGAACATTTGAATAAATTCTTTAACTACAAGAGCGTGTAATCTGTCAAACTTTATATTCATAATCATCACTCTCTTCCAGACCTCAGTACTAAATCGTTCTTAATTTTTATTGTTGCTTCGCCAGAACCCGACATACGTCCGCCTTCAAGTTTTTTACCTGATTGTTCTTTTACAAGATATACAAACACGTCTTCCATTGATGGTGTTATCCTGGTCACGGATGAACCTTTAAATATTGGCTCTTTTACTATATCGCCTGTTTCGTCATCAACTATGAGATGTATCTTCTCACCTTGGAAATATGAATCAACCACTGTTCCGATTTCCCCTCTTTGTATTCTCGCAAGCAGCTCCATACAGTCAGTGCCTTGAATTTCATATAGTTTGCCATGTATACGTTCTTTTAGCCTGGTGGGGGAATCATCAGCTATAAGCGCGCCAAAATATATAAAGGCAACTTTGTCACAATGTTCGGCTTCATCCATAAAATGAGTAGTAACCATTATCGTTGTCCCGTCAGCCGCCAGATCATATATGATGTCCCAGAAAAGACGACGCGCCTTAGGATCAACACCGCTCGTAGGTTCATCTAGAAAAAGCATCCTTGGCTTATGGAGTATTGAACAGCCAAGAGCAAGTCGCTGACGCCACCCTCCTGAAAGGATACCTGCACGTTCATTTTCGCGTCCTTCCAACCCGGCAAGTGATAGCATCTGGTCTATGCGTTTCTTTTTCTGTTTTCCATTAAGCCCGTACAGCCCGGAGTATAGATTAAGATTTTCAATTACCGATAATTCCGGATACAGACTGAATTTTTGTGACATGTAGCCGACTTCGTTCTTTAACGTCTGTCCTTCATCGGAAAGGTTTTTACCAAGGACAAGACCAACGCCCGAGGTTGGCGCAAGCAAACCGCAGAGCATCCGTATGGTTGTTGATTTCCCTGAGCCGTTTGGCCCAAGGAATCCATATACTGAGCCTGCTTCTATCTGCATAGTTATATGATCAACAGCCACAAATGAACCAAATTTTTTTGTTAGTTCCCTTGTTTCTACAGTTATACCGTTCATTCAATGTTTCTCCCCGGAAAGTGATACGAATAAGTCTTCAAGCCCAGGTTTTATTTCTCTCAGTATCATGGAAGGAATATTCCTTGCTCCAGCTGCTTTAAGTATCGAGGCTTTTCCCTCTTCTACATTGTCTACAACAATGTGGTAGGAGGAACCGAATAGATTTGCGTCAAGGACATGTTCACACCCAAGTATCCATTTTTTTGCACGCCTGTCGCTAAAATCCGTCATAAGCAATTTTCCGTCGTATTTTGAGGTAAGTTCGTCAGATGTTCCTACATCAAGGATTTTTCCTCTGTTTATAAACATTTTGCGGGTACAAAGCTCTGCTTCATCCATATATGGAGTTGAAACAACAATTGTTAACCCATCATGGTTAAGTTCATAAAGCATGGCCCAAAATTCACGTCTCGCAACGGGATCAACCCCTGTGGTTGGTTCATCAAGGAAAAGTATTTCAGGAGTATGAAGAAGGCCTGCGGCAAGAGCCAGCTTTTGTTTCATGCCGCCGGAAAGTTTTCCAACAAAACGGTCACGGAAAGGCCATAACCCGGTGCGCTTCAGTATTGCAGACGCACGCGTATAAACAACGTCATGCGGAGTGCCGTACAGCGATCCGAAAAGCTCTATATTCTCCTGGACGCTCATATCTGTATACATGCTGAATATCTGTGAAACATAGCCGGCATGTACCCTTGCCTCAGACCTATCGCTACTTCCAAGCAGCCTGCATTCCCCGGTGTCAGGATTATTTATGCCCATAGCCATCCTGATAAGCGTAGTTTTACCAGCACCATCCGGACCGATAAAACCAAATATTTCTCCGCGGCGTATTTTAAGATCTACACAGTTAAGAGCTCTGAGATGCCCAAAACTTTTACTTACACCGCTGTATGATAAATATATTTCTTCGGAAAACATTACAGTATCACAACGTCGGCAGGCATACCCGGTTTGAGGATGCCATCAGGATTATCTATGCTGATCTTTATCCAAAAAACCATATTTGAACGCTCTTTCTGTGTAAGGGAAAGGCGCGGATTGTACTCTGCCTTTTGATTCACCTCGGAAACTTTCCCATTAAACACTCTGTCAGGATAAGCATCCACTTGTACTGCCGCCTGACCGCCGAGTTTGACTAATCCAAGCTGGGTTGATGGTATATAGAGTTTGACCCAGCAGTCGTTCATTTTGCCTAGAGTTGCTATCGGAGCACCGGCAGCTATAACATCCCCAACCTCATAATTTTTCGTAAGGATAGTACCGTCCGCCGGCGAATAAAATTCTTTGTAGGCTGCAAGTGTTTTTACTTTCTTCAGGGCTTCTGCGGCTCGTTTTACGTTTGCCTGTGCAGCCTTTATCTGTTCTTCCCTGCTGCCGTTATGCAACAGTGTTAACTGCTGCTGCGCAATTCTTAGTTCATCACGTCTGGTATTTGCTTTCTCCGAATAAAGCTCCGCTTCACGCGTTGATACTACTCCATCCGCCGAAAGCTTGACAAAACGGTTCTCGTCTTTAGCGGCCTGATCATACAGTGTTTTTCTAAGAGCAACTTCCGCTTCCGCTTTAGCTACATCTTCTTTTCTGTATCCGTTTTGCAGTTCATTAAGCTGCTGTCTTGCCGCAGCAAAGTTCTCAGCGGCCATCGAAACATCGTTATCGGCTCCATCCATAGACATTCTTGCAATAAGATCACCTTTTTTTACAACATCGGATTCATCTATTTCAAGCCGGAGGATACGTCCGCCCGCCTGCGGCGTCAGCTGTACCTCCGTGACTTCTACGGTACCTGACGCATGGACATGTTTATCACTATCTGCCGCTTTCAGGTAAGCATAACATCCACTGGAAACAAGAAATATGATTATTGCAAGCATTATCACAACTTTGCCGTTTTTCGGAAACTTAGGTATTGTCATGAATATGTCCTCCTTACTAAACTCCTGATGCGCAACTCATGTTAAAAAATCAATCCTGTCCGCCATTTAATATCAGAAGCAGCAGAGACCTACATTTTTATAACCAATAATAGACACTTGTAGATTTTTCCAAACATGGGTAATATAATTATTAAGGATAGAAAATTCAATTGCCAAAGCATGCATTTACGGGCAATAATCAACAAAATAAGTGGAATGGGGTGTGTTAATTGCAGGACCGGAGAATAGCAAAGACAAGAACAGCAATTCAAAATGCGTTTATTTCCATTATTCTGGAACAAGATACCCCTAAGATAACGGTAACTGAAATAGCGCGGCGGGCCGATATTGATAGAAAGACCTTCTACCTGCACTATAACTCTACTGATGATCTTATTTATGAATTTACCAACGAACGTAATAATGAATTGAAAGCAATACTTGAAAAAAACAACTTTTTTACGCGTGATTTTAACGTGTCGTTACTGTTCAGCTCATTTAACCTATTACTGAATAGAGATATCAAACTATACCGACATCTTGCAAAAAACAATGAATATTCATTTTTTTGGAACAAGTTGGGAGAGACGATCAAGAATACATTCATAGAGGTATACAAGGATAAACTCGACATACAAACCAATGAGTTAAGTTTATGCGCCGAATATTACTTTGCAGGAATTATAGCAACCTACCTTAAATGGCTGAGGGATGAAACTGATATGTCTGAGGAAGAGCTGGGAAAATTTGTAGGAGAGATTGCATATAATGGTTTTCAGAAACTGCTGTCTTAAAAACAATACCATTAACTGAATAAGCCTGAAAGGTTTACACATATATAATCGGTCAATGAATGTTACGCAAATCCAATTGATGCCTACTTCTGCAGTTAATATCGAGCAACTGCGAAAATTAATTGTTGTCTGTTTTGGCCGCCTTTAGGGCGGCTATATTTTTTGACTTGAATACGTATATAATGATATAATCCTCGTTTGTCAAATATCGATATATCTAAATTTTGAAAATATCTGTGCCGTTTAGCGGTAATCTGCAGATGAAGGGAACAAAAACAATGCAGGACTCATCAAAGATCAGAAACATAGCCATTATAGCCCATATCGACCATGGCAAGACCACTCTTATCGACGGTATATTTAAATCGGCGAGACTTTTCAGGGATAATCAGGTGGTAGAGGAACGTGTCATGGACGCTGGAACGCTTGAACGCGAGCGGGGCATAACTATTAAGGCCAAGCACTGCACAGTCGAATGGGGCGGCTACAAGATAAACATTGTTGATACTCCCGGACATGCGGATTTTTCCGGAGAGGTTGAAAGAGTCCTTTCAATGGTAGATTCTGTTCTCCTCCTTGTGGATGCGAACGAAGGACCGATGCCCCAGACAAGATACGTTCTCATGAGAGCGCTCAGACTGGGGCTAAAGCCTATCGTGATCGTAAACAAGGTCGACAGACCGAATGCAGACCCAAACGGCGCTCTTGATAAAACTTTCGATCTTTTTATAGAACTTGGAGCAACAGAGGAACAGTGCGATTTTGCTGTCCTCTACGGTTCAGGTCTTCAGAGTTGGTTCGTTGACGATCTCGACAAAAGGGAAGATAACACCAAGGCTGGAATGGACGACCTTTTCAGAACGATAATAGAAAAAGTCCCGGCGCCCCAGGCTGAGATGGACAAGCCCTTCCTGATGCAGATATGCACTCTTTCATGGAGTGAATATCTTGGAAGGATAGGATGCGGAAGGATCCTTCAGGGTACTTTGCATAGGGGAGACAAAATAGTCAGGACACATACAAGATGGAAAGATTACGATCAGACAGAGTGGGAGATAGTTTCTACGGATACTTCTTCCTGTACCCACCTTTATGTGACTAACGGCCTGATAAGGACTGAAGTAGACGCTGTCGGAGCCGGGGATATTGTCTGGTTTACAGGGCCGGAGAATATAGACCTCGGTGACACGATCAATTCGCCTGAACTTTCCGGACATGTGATGCACCCGCTGGATATTGAAGAACCTACAGTTTCAATGTTCTTCCTTGTCAACACGAGTCCGTTTGCCGGTCAGGACGGAAACGCGATAACCCTGAGGCAGCTCAAAGCTAGAATAGAACGTGAGACAAAGACTGATCCTGCACTTCGCATGGAAGATATCGGCCGTCCAGATGGAGTCAAGGTTTCCGGCAGAGGTGAACTTCATCTTGGTATACTGATTGAGGAGATGCGCAGGGAAGGTTCTGAAATATGTGTATCAAGACCTGAAGTCATAGTCCAGCACGATGCCAGAGGTAAGATGCTGGAACCAATGGAGGAAGTCATCGTAGACGTTCCGGAGGAATATCAGGGAGTCGTGATCCAGAAACTGGCTCAGCGCAAAGGCGAGCTGAAGAACATGGAAAACGGCGGCACCGGAGTGCTCCGGCTTTCTTTCCGGATACCGACAAGAGGTCTTATAGGCTACAGGGGAGAGTTTCTTACAGATACAAGAGGCCTCGGGATACTGGCTTCGAGATTCGTCGGTTACGGGGAATGGGTAGGGGATATAGCATCAAGGAGCAGAGGCTCCCTTGTGAGCATGGACAGCGGGACGACTACGAGCTACGCCCTCGATAATCTGCAGGAACGCGGAACGCTCTTCGTTAAGCCGGGAGAGGCTGTCTATAACGGTCAGGTCGTAGGAGAGAGCTCAAGAAACAAGGACATGCCCTGCAATCCCAGTAAGAGAAAACAGCAGACCAACCACAGGTCGGCGACTAAAGATATGATGACGGTGCTTGATGTGCCGAGGATAATGACGATAGATACAGCGCTTGAATGGATAGGCGATGACGAGCTTGTCGAAGTTACCCCTCTCAACGTGAGGATCCGCAAAATGATCCTCAACTCGGATGAACGAAAAAAAGCAAGAGCTAGAGCCGGAGTGGTGGAATCTGACGAGGAAGAGTAAATGAAACCGGAACTGATGGCCCTCCGGGAATTTGAAAAAGACGAGGTCTTTGCGTGCATATCCGGACTGATCAAAAGTGCCGGTCAGATCGATGATAGTTACAAACAGGAGGCTGTTTCCTGGTACTGTGAATCTGTATGCCGCATGGCAGAGGCTGCTGAGATGATGGGAATAAACGGCAATATCTGGCAGTCATGGATAGCTATGCTTTTTGCAAAGTCCGAGACCACTTTTTCGCTTGCTCAGGAACGCAGGAAAGAGCTCTCCGGAACTCTCTCCAGGCTCGTAAAAGAGGATATTGAGACCATCCGTTTCTATTTTTATTTCGATCTGGACCTCATTGATGAAGACCTCGAAGTTTCCGCTTTTGGAAGGTATGGGGATTATAAGCCGCTTAATCTGGAAAACGGCGCGCTTGACAGGTCATCCGGACATATTGTCCGCGAATTTGCCAATGCACTCAGGAAGTCTGCGGATACAGATGATTTTTACAAAAAGATTTTAGAGTTTCATTATAAACACGGCTCGGGACAGTTTGCCCTCAACAAGGCTTTCAGGTGGGACGGCAAAAGAGGGGAATTGATCCCTGTAACACACACTGAAAAAATATCTCTCGAAGGTCTTGTCGGATACGAGCAGCAGAAAAAGATACTTGTCGATAATACGGTCGCATTTCTAGAGGGCAGACCGGCAAACAATGTTCTGCTTTACGGGGAAAGCGGCACAGGCAAATCATCCACCGTCAAAGCGCTTCTGAATCAGTTTGCCCAGAAGGGACTCAGGATGGTCGAGGTGTACAAACACCAGATCGAAGACCTTGAGACTATCGTAGATCTCATAAAAAACAGAAACTACAAGTTTGTTATTTTTATGGATGATCTCTCTTTTGAGCATTTCGAGGTCGAGTACAAGTTCCTCAAGGCTTTCATAGAGGGGGGCCTTGAAAAAAGACCTGACAACATCCTCATATATGCTACATCCAACAGACGCCACCTAATGAAAGAGACCTGGACTGACAGGGAAGACAAGTATGAGGACATGCACGAATCCGAGACGATGCAGGAACGGATGTCCCTGGTCGACAGGTTTGGCCTCATGATCAGATATTTCTCACCGGAGCAGGAAGAGTATCTCAATATTGTGAGGGCCCTGGCAAAAGAATATGAGGTAGATGCTTCAGAAGAGGAACTGGTACTGGGAGCCGTCCAGTGGGAACTTAAACATGGAGGTTTTTCAGGCAGGGCTGCCAGGCAGTTTGTTGAGTTCATGGCAGGAAGAAAAGAATAGCCTGCTGCCTGTCGGACAGGTCACTCAACGTATTGGGTCAGGTATCCGTAACCCTTTTTCTCCATCTCGCTGAAGGGGATGAACCTGAGGGAAAGGCTGTTTATGCAGAAACGGGTGCCGTTCGGGGAATGGGGGTCTCCGTGGAAGACATGCCCCAGATGCGAGTTTCCTGCTCTGCTCCTTACCTCTGTCCTTCTCATCCCGAAAGAATTATCGTTCAAATAGACTATGGTGTTGGGGTCGATGGGCTTTGAAAATGCAGGCCAGCCGCACGGACTTTCAAACTTGTCTTTTGAAGAAAATAGTGGCTCGCCCGTTACTACATCTACGTATATACCATTTTCTTTGTGGTCCCAGAACTCGTTGTTGAAGGATGGCTCCGTGCCGGACTCAACGGCTACCATATAGGCCTCTTTCGAAAGCCTCTTTCTTATCTCCTCATCTTGAGGCCTTCTGTATTTGGCAGGATCGACTATCATTTCCTCAACCATTTTTATCTCTGCCGGAGTGATGTGGCAGTACCCTCCAGGATTTTTGTCAAGGTAATCCTGGTGGTACTCTTCCGCATCATAAAATGACTCCAGCGGTTTTATCTCAACTGCGAAGTTTTTATGGCGTATCTTTTCGACCTTTACTACGTGTTCGACTGTCTTCGCGGAGTTTTCATCAGTAAAATAGATCCCGCTCTGGTACTGGCTTCCGATATCATTGCCCTGCCTGTTTTTAACTGTCGGATCTATGCCCCTGAAGAAGGCAAAGAGGATAGCGTCAAGGCTTATCTTCTCTTCTTTGTACTCGACACGCACAGTTTCGCGATAGCCGGTCATTCCGGTGCAGACTTCCCTGTATGTGGGCTTTATCGAGGCGTCGCCGTTGGCGTATCCGCATGTAGCCCTTACGACTCCGGGTATAGTCTGCATCATTTTTTCAAGTCCCCAGAAGCACCCACCGGCAAGATATATAACTTCGGTTCCCTTTTCTCTCTTGTATGTCTCGTCAACAAAAGCGATAGTCACACTGTCGCCCTCCTTTGCTATTTTTGAAGCTGTGATCGTTTTTGATGCACTTTCGGCATGGATCACTGACTGCGGGATGAACACCGCAAAAGCTATGGCTGCAGACAGGATCATCAATGGTATGCCCCTTTTCATCAAGACTGCTCCCTTATCATGAATGACCGGGTCTGATTTATGTCAATGTTTGTATTGGGCTGAGTTCGGTCTCAGGAATGCACTTTCTACTTAAGGAATTTTTTTCTTTTAAAGATCAAAAGGCATCCTATGACGACCATGATACTTAATAGGAATACGTAAAGGTATCCGTAATCCCAGTGAAGTTCAGGCATTTTCTCAAAATTCATGCCATACCAGCCGGCAATGAGCGTCAGTGGAAGGAATATCGCGGTAACTACTGTCAGCACTTTCATTACGACATTTTGGCGGATGTCGATCTGCGTCTGGTAGGCTTCGCTTATCTGAAGGGAGTATTCGCGCAGCATCTGGGTCTCCTGGCGCAGCCTGTGGGCCCTGTCAGAAAAATGTTTCAGCAGTCTCAGGGAATGATCATCAAATATCTCATTTTCGTTTTCAAGGAGCTCGAGTGCGACATCTGAGAGCTGTGAGTAATAATGTGAACGCGCCAGTATTTCTTTTCTTATATCGACTATGCTGTACATGAAGCCTTCAAGCTTGTCGGAGAGTACGGCTGCCTCCAGCTTCGCAAGCCGGTCCTCGATGTTTTCAAGGTATCTAAGGTCATCTTCGACAAGTGTCTCCATGAAAGTATAGAAAAAATGGCCGACAGAAGGGGCACGCCATGTTGCTGACTTCTCGACCTTTTCCATGATGGAAGCAGCAAGGCCGGAATCGTCTGCAAAAAGCACCCCGTTGTTTCTTATGTAATAAGAAAAGCCGGAATGTTTGCCAAAGGTCTTTTTTTCAGGTATAGACAAAGTTCCGGAGAGCATGTCCTCGTGAACTTCCGCTTTGCAGAAGCGAGGTTTGGGATAACGGGGCAGATCCTGTCCACTGAACCCAGGCGGCAGATGCCCGCCGTTAAATTCATCGGACTGCAGCACAGCGATAAAAGGCTGGGGAACATCGCTTCCCTCTACTATTTTCATAAGCTTCTTGCCTATCGAATAATACAAAGTATGACCCTCCTCTTGAGGAGCAGTTACTATTATCAGTCGTTCTTGGCCTGTTCTTTTTTTCTGTATCTCCAGATGTAGATCGCTGTTAAAATTACACATGCTATTATCAGTAAAATAGAGATCTTTTTTATCTCCCGGTGGATCAGCTCCTGATTACTTCCCAGGAAGTAGCCGGTGAGTGCCAGTATTACCACCCATATCCCTGAACCCAGTGCTGTGTAAAGACAAAACTGTCCCATAGGCATCCTAGCGAGCCCTGCGGGAAGCGATATATACTGTCTTATGACAGGGATCAGTCTGCCTGTAAATGTGCTTATGTGTCCATGTTTTGCGAAAAAGATCTCTGCCTTGTCAAGTGATTCGTGTGTTACAAAAAAGTATTTCCCATACTTCTCAAAGATCGGTCTTCCCCACTTTACGGCTATCCAGTAATTGAATACGCCGCCAAGGACACTTCCCGCGATGCCGGAAAGAATAACAAGCAAAAGGTTCATCTCGCCTTTCCATGCAAGATAACCTGCCGGAGGTACTACGACCTCACTTGGGAATGGGAAAAAAGAAGATTCAAGAAACATAAGTCCGGTGATCCCCGGGTAACCCATGTGTCCAATAACTTCAACCAGCCAGTTAACAAGTGAAGAAAACATCGCTGACAGTCCTGATAAAGCGTCCAAATCTCATTTCCTCCCGTTGATCATATCAATGCCTGACTCCCCTTTATAGTAAGCGGCATGTTCTTGATAAATTATAATAATGCGCATGCATACCCGCACCCATAGTAAGATAAACTGAAAAAGACCAAAAGTCTACAGAAATTTTATTCTCACGAAGCCCCGGCAACTTATGGCAGCCGTGAGGAATATAATTTCGTTTGTAACGTGCCTGACTTTGAGATAAAATGCACGTTGAGAGCATAGTAGTATCTCTCAGCATTTAGGATGGAGGAATCGATTTGAAATCCAAGACAAAGCTTGCTTTGGTGATTGCCGGAAATTTTTCAGGAGATGAAGAAAACGCTGATCCATGCTCGCTTTTAAATTATCTTCCGGAGGACATAGTAGATTGCTGCCAACTGATCGAGTGGAGCTGCCAGCCCAGCAACCATTACTCCATGAAATTGACAGCAGAAATGGAGAATATGTTTGAAACGCTGGTCTCAGACGGCTATACAGGCATAATTGTGATCTCGGGAAGCGGAGTAATGGAAGAGATGGCATATCTTACAGACCTTCTCTGGCAGCATCCGCAGCCTGTAATATTTGCCAACCTGATGGTACAGGGGCGAGCAGGTCTTAAAGAGGGACTGATGAATCTCAGGTGCTCTGTTAATGCAGCCCTTTCTGAACAGGCAAGGAACAAAGGAGTTCTGGTCTGTTCAAGCGGTGAACTCTTTGCAGCCTCGGAAGTGGTCATGGTAGATCCTACGAGCCCTGAGAACATATTTCAGTCACCGGAAAAAGGTTCTCTCGGGAAAATGCTGAATGATGAGGTCAAGTTCATCCGCAGTGTAAGAAGACCGGGTTTTCTTGCAAGACAGCCGGAAACCCCTGCAGCAGTGGAACTTGTCTATGCATCACTGGGGGGCGGGGAAAGGATAATATCATCCCTGGCTTCGAATAAAGAGATCCAGGGCCTGGTACTTGCAGGGTTTGGTACCGGCAACGTACCTCCGGCATGGGTCCCGCATATCAGGAACATTCTCAGAAAAAGGGTACCGGTGGCAGTGGTTTCAAGATGTTTTCAGGGCCATGTTGCCAAAGCTAGCTATTTTGAAGGGTGTTTTATGAAACTTCTTGAGATGGGAGTAATGTCCGGGGGAAAGCTTAACCCTTACCAGGCAAGAATAAAAATGGCGCTAGGAATAGCTGCAGGACTTACGGAACAGGGACTTAGCCTATATATGTTAAATCAGCCCGTAAGCGAAGACTCTCCGCTTTTATATAAATGAAGGTATATTGCCTGAGTTTGGGATGTGCCAAAAACAGAGTCGACAGCGAGTGTCTGGCAGGAGAGCTTGAACGTGCCGGTCATATGCTTGTTGATGATGTTGATTCTGCTGATGTGGGGATAGTAAACACCTGCGGATTTATTAAGCCTGCATCCGAAGAGAGCATTGCTGCGATATTGGACCTGGAGCAGCTGAAAAAAGAGGGAAAATTAAAGAAGATAGGTGTTGTCGGATGCCTTGTAAACAGATATTCAGATGAACTGATCAAAGAGATGCCGTCAGTTGATTTCTGGGCAAGAAGCGAGGATTGGCCTTCCGTTATAAAGAGCATGGGAGGAGTCCCCGTGAATGGCAGGTGCAGAACTTCGCTGCCATCGTCTTCTAAATTTACCAGATATCTGAAAATAAGCGAGGGCTGCGGCAATAAATGTACATACTGCGCGATACCTGGTATCAGGGGCGGACTAAGAAGCCTTTCCATGGAGACTCTTATCAGTGAGGCCGATCAGCTTGTGAAAGAAGGAGCCGTGGAGCTGTGCGTGGTGGGCCAGGATCTGACGGCCTACGGTACCGACCTATATGGGAAAGATTCTCTCATCGATCTCATCGATGAGCTGGAAAGCGCACTACCGAAAAACATATGGATCAGGCTCCTCTACCTTCACCCAAGCCGGATCACGAAGAAGCTCCTTGAGAGGGTCGCTTCCGGGAAACAGGTCCTTCCATACCTCGACATACCCATACAGCACGCGGATCCGGAAATACTCTCTGCAATGAACAGGAAAATATCGTCGAATGAGCTTGGGTCGATATTTTCAGCTGCAAGAAGCATAAACGAAGATTTTGCGCTTCGCACTACATGTATGGTAGGCTTTCCCGGAGAAAAAAAAGCTCATTTTGATAATCTGCTGGATTTCGTCTCTAAAACACGCTTTGACAGGATGGGGGCATTTGCCTTTTCCCCTGAAGAGGGAACAGAGGCAGAAAAGATGAATGGGCAGGTCTCAGAGGCTGTAAAGCAGAAACGTCTGAAAAAACTGATGGCCGTGCAGGAAGAGATATCTATGGAAAGACAGCTGCTTTTTGAAGGCAGAGTTATGGATGTCCTTGTTGAGAGGATCGACATGGAAGCCTCTTTTGCAGAGGGAAGGAGTTTCCGCGAAGCGCCCGAAGTTGACGGCCTGGTAGAAATAAGGGGCATCAGTGAAAAGGTCAGAGAGGGCGACATCGTGAAAGTCAGAATGACGGAGGCAATGCCTCACGATATGGTTGGAGAAGAGTTGAGATAATGATACTTATTCCTGAAATGAAAACCTGGTATGGGATGATATCCACTCTGGGAACTCTTGGCAGGTTCAGCAAGATGCCGGGAACACTTGGATCCATGGCAGCGTGTTTGATATGGATAGCATTTGGCGGACTGCCCCTTTGGGTGATAGCGGCTGTAGCTGTTATAGGAACGATAGCTGCTGATAAATATGAGGATACTGTTAAAAGGGAGGATCCGCCGGAAGTTGTGATCGATGAAGTCGTAGGATGCTGGACAGCATGCTGGGGTTTTGAGCCTACCTACGCAATAGTCGGACTTTTTATCTTCAGGATAATCGACATAACAAAACCATTTCCTATAAGAGAAATGGAAAGGCTGCCCGGCGGCATGGGCATAATGGCAGATGATGTCTTTGGGGGCGTGATCGCCAACCTGCTTCTCAGGGGACTGACGTGGACCTTCTTTAAGGGCGGGATGGAAACGATCCTAGGATTTGTAGGGAGATAAGAATGGATATCGGCCTTCTTGCAGAAAGACTGATACAAGAAGCGGCTTTGCGTAACATGACCATTGGACTTGCTGAGTCATGCACCGGCGGAAGGATAGCCGGATCTTTGACCGATGTCCAGGGAGCCTCAAAGGTCTTTCTTGGCTCAGCTGTAACGTACAGCAACGAAGCAAAGATCGACATCCTTGGGGTCGACCCAGCTATCATCAATGATCATGGTGCGGTAAGCTCACGATGTGCCGAAAAAATGGCAGAAGGGGCAAAGAGGATATTCAGGTCTGATATAGCCTTGAGTGTAACAGGGATCGCCGGACCCGACGGAGGAAGCGAAGAAAAACCTGTCGGAACAGTCTGGTTTGGGATTTCATCAAAAGACGCCACTTATACATTTAAAAAACAATTCAGCGGGGAAAGGGAACTTATCAGGAATTCTGCGGTAAAAACAGCCCTTGCGGCCCTGTTGGAAGGGGTGCAGTGACATGGTAGGTTGAATGCCATCATTTTCGGGAGTTCTCCTGAGAACTTTTGTCTGTATAACTATTCCAAAGCCCCAGTTAAAGATATTGTCAGATTGGCTCTCTGCCAGAAGACGTGAATCGCATGAGTTCAGGTGGGCGTATCCTGAAACTATGCACATAACGCTTAAGTTTTGCGGGGAAAGGCCATCCGAGACAGTTGACATGCTATTGAGTAATTTAAAAAACATCAGGACAACAGGTCCATTCGATATAAATATTGAAGGGATCGGGGGATTCCCGGATCTGGTCAGGCCCAGAGTAGCCTGGGCAGGCGTTAGGGGAGACTCTGAACGCCTTATTGCAATAAGGAACGAAGTTGAAAAAGCTGCCCTAAAAGCATCTATACCAAAGGAAAACAAAAAATACACGCCTCACATAACGATCGGCCGCAGGAATTCCGACCTTCCTCTTCCCGAAAAGATCTTATCGTCAATGGAGAGCGAGGCACTGGTGACTGAGCCATGGACAGTCAGGGAGATAACTCTTATGAGAAGTGAGCTGTCACCAAGGGGACCGAGGCACACTCCGCTGGGCCTTTTCAAAATATGACATACTGTATATAATGTATTTGTAATCAAATAGCGCCAAATAGATACGAGGAGGCAATCGAATGGCCAAAAAGAAAGAATCAGTAACCAGAGAAGACATACTCGAGCAGGCGTTGATCGAAATAAGAAGCAAGTTCGGCGACGGAGCGATAATGAGGTTGGGCGATGAAGTTCAGCGTGTAGCTGAGGTCATTCCAAGCGGAATACTTCCTCTCGATGTTGCTCTTGGCATAGGCGGGATCCCCCGAGGACGTGTTGTTGAGATATTTGGGCCTGAAGGCGGCGGCAAGACGACGATCGCTCTTCATATCCTCGCGGAAGCACAGAAAAAAGGCGGACTTGCAGCCTTCATAGATGCTGAACATGCACTTGACCCACGCCTTGCATCCTCTCTCGGAGTTGATACCGCAAACCTCTACATGTCACAGCCCGACAGTGGGGAGCAGGCTTTCTACATACTTGACACCCTTGTCAGGAGCGGAGCGTTTGACGTTGTAGTAATAGACTCTGTGGCAGCTTTGACTCCACAGGCCGAGATAGACGGAAAGATGGGGGAGGGCAGCAACCAGATGGGCCTTCATGCAAGGCTCATGTCATATGCACTAAGGCGCCTTACTGCGGCGATCTCAAAAAGCAACACTACCGTTATATTCATAAATCAGCTGCGTGCTCAGATAAGCACAGGCTATGGAGCCGGCCCCACGGAAACGACTACAGGCGGAAGGGCCCTCAAGTTCTACAGCTCGGTAAGGATAGAGGTAAAACGTGGCAAGCAGGTCACTCAGGGAGATAACATCATCGGCCATGAACTTTGGATCAAGGTCGTCAAAAACAAACAGGCCCCGCCATTCCGTACGGCCCACACTACCCTGATATACGGAAAAGGTGTTCCCAAAGCAATGTCGGTGCTTGACATGGCTATAGACAGGGAAGTGGTCAAAAGGAAAGGCTCATGGCTTGCCTACAAAGGAGAAACTCTCGGACAGGGCAAAGAGGGAGTCGCAACATACCTGGATGAACATCCGGAACTGATGGAGGAGATAACAAAGGATGTCCTCCACAAGGTGGCGGAGGGGCTTGGGCTGCTGGATGAACCTGTCGCAGATGACGAAGAAGCAGTACACGGAAGTATCGAAGATTCTGTAGAGGCGCTCCTTGAAGAGGGTGTGCTGAAGCTAGATATTTCAGAGGATTAATAAACGAAAGTATCGATATTAACTCTTTGATCAACCACTAAGTACATTCACTGAAAAAATAGTCTAACAATATAAATCTGGGTGTTCCGGCAAAAGCCGAATACCCAGATTTATATTTAATGGAAATATATGTAAGGTATTGCCAAGACAATAAATAATGCAAATGATCATATGTATGGTTTTGCATACTAGTGGTCTGTCATGAAGAACATAAGAGCCTAATTGTATTTGTTGACAGTAATGGCAATCATCTATAGAATACCTCATGCACTCTCCGGCGCAGGCTGGCTGAGGCCGCACCATGACAGTTGAATAGAGGG
>DIWR01000029.1:7435-9376 GCA_002428495.1 Synergistaceae bacterium UBA6101 | reverse complement strand
CTGCAAAATGTGCGATATCATTATAACACAAAGTGGGCTAAATAACAGTATATAGCAGGATAAATAATATTACATTTTTTGTTGCATAAAAATTCCCCGAAACCGCTTTATTACAGCGTGTTCGGGGAATTAATTGATATGGTTATCGGTCTCTAAGTTCCAAAGTCAGGAATAACCTTCTGTGAATTATTTGTCAAGGCAGAGCTCATCTAATGTACAAGATGGGGGCATATTGTAAGGGAAGATAGTGTGCAGCAATGATACAGCAGAAATTTTATTGGATAAAATAGGGTCAGGTGATTTAGTCCTTGCAGCGGCAGCTTTTATTTCTTTTCCCAAGGCAGTTGGTGCCTATCACTCCTAATATGATACATATAGAGCCAATTATATGATAGCAGTATATTTTTTCATTCAGGAAGACGACTCCTGCCGTTATTGATATAATTGTGCTTAAGTTTGTAAAGACACACATCTTGGACGCCTCTATCCTGGAGAGGATGTAGTTGGTCAATAAAGATGTGACCAGTGAAGAAAGCACTCCCAGGTACAGTGCGGAAATAATAAACCTGTAGTCTTTCAATGGCGCGAAAAAACGGCTCAGGGTGCCGTTTAAAAGGTGGTTTGTTACAGACATTGTATTAAAGCATAAAAAGCTGATGATTATCATAATACAGCTCATTTCTGTCACAGAGAAATTCCTTGTCAGTTTTCTTGCCACAATGCTGTAACCGGAGAAAGACAAGGCAGACAAAAGAAGAAGCACTATCCCCTTCATGTTTGTGAATCCGACAGCGGAACCTTTGTTAAGTATGATGTATATGACACCCAGCACCGAGAGGATTATTGACATCTTCTGCAGCAGAGTTGTCTCTTCCTTTAGTAAATATGAGGCCAGGATCAACGTGAAGACAGGGGTCATCGCAAGAAGGATACCTGACTCAGAAGAAGTCATATACTGCAGCCCAAAGATCTGGAAAGTAAAGAATGACAAGGGATAGAAGATAGCCAGAGGCAGTATGTTCTTTATTTTTTCTTTGCTGAGGTCCAGTCTGATCCATTTGAGTAGGACCGGGATCAAGATAGCCAGAAATGAAGCAGTAAATCTGTAAGCCAGAAGATCCCATGGGTTGCTAAGATTCAGTCCCATCTTTGAAAACAAATAGGATAGGCCGGTAATTAAGGAATGAAGCATGGCAGCAGCGTAAATAAGGCTTTGCTTGTCGTCTTTCATAAATTTGCCCTCCCCTGTCGACAATTTTGGGCGCTGTTTTTTCTTATACAGGGTAAGCTGCTTTATCTATTTTTAATATCGGATGGTGCGAGAGAGGGGATTTGAACCCCTACGTCTGGGACACGGGATCCTAAGTCCCGCGCGTCTACCAATTCCGCCACTCTCGCATTCGCCTAAGATCAGAACAGGGTAGATTTTACCCTGCTTTTATTTAAAGTGCAATAAAGAGCTGTCATTTTTTAAAATCGTATAAAACGTCCTTATAGTCTTCTCCCCTGTTCATTACCTTTTTGGCATAGGTGCATTCGGGTATGATCTTAAGCCCCTCTCTGCGTGCTTTATCTACAACCCTTTGAAGCAGTTGCCCTGCGATATTCTGCCCTCTAAGCTCTTCAGATACAAAGGTGCGTTCTATCACAATAATGTCGGTCTTTTTGTAGCTGAATACAATTTCAGCAACCGGTTCCTTTTCGCTCTCTCCGATGTAAAAGCGGTTTTTCCCCTCTTTGATTTCCATCAAGACAAATACCTCCCCCCGAAGCAGCATAAAAACATACATAGTAATGTAATTATCAGAACATCAAACAAATGGTTTAAGAAAGAAGAACAAAAAATATTATACAGGCAATGACAGGGGCATTAAGGAGGCTTAAATGGAATTTTATGAAAGTTTATAAGTTGGATTTGGTGGATCGTACAGGAATCGAACC
>DIWR01000029.1:0-7386 GCA_002428495.1 Synergistaceae bacterium UBA6101 | reverse complement strand
GCTCTGCCAGTTGAGCTAACGATCCGGATGAAAAAAAGTGGGGTGAGCAACGGGAATTGAACCCGCAACCTCTGGAGCCACAGTCCAGTGCTCTAACCAATTGAGCTATGCTCACCATGTCAACGATATTTTTTTTTCAAATAATGGCGCGTCTGAAGGGACTCGAACCCCCGGCCTACTGCTTAGAAGGCAGTTGCTCTATCCAGCTGAGCTACAGACGCACGCCCGACACTGCCTCTGCCGAAGCACGAGAGACATTATAGCTAATACACCGGCGCTGTCAAGTCATTTGAGCTCTGTTGCTGTTATTTGAGCTCTGTTATTTGAGCTCTGTAAAAATGGTGTTTTATCACCCCGCAGACGGGAAAATTCGGAGCAAGCAGAAGCCTTTTAAGCAATTTTTCTCAATTCCGGTGCTTTTGTGTGCAGACATAGCGACCTTATTTCTGATATTATAAACTGAGTACCCCGCAACAGAAAAATTATGGCACACCAGGAGGTAATAATTATGAATTGTTTCCAGATAATGGCTGTAAGAGTTGAACAGAGGGACATAGCAGCAGTTGAAGTCCAGAAGATCCTTACCGAATATGGATGCTCCATAAGGACCAGGCTGGGCCTTCACGACCAGACTGACGACAAAACCTGCTCACCGTCTGGTATACTTATCCTTCAGCTGGCCTGCGGAGAAAATGTTGCAGAGGAGCTCAACAAGAAGCTGAACGCGGTTTCAGGAGTAAATGCAAAACTGATAAACCTGGCCTGAGTAAATCTCAGGCAGGATATCCGGCCTTAAAAAACCGGCGTGGTCTTTTTAGACCGCGCCTTTATAGTATTTTTTTCTGATAGCGAAAAGCCCCGGCCAAAGCGAAGGAAGATCCTGCTCCGGATAATCTTCAAGTTTTTTGCCTGTGGCTGCTCTCAGGAAGTTTTCGACCCACCAGAACACATCCTGTTTTCTTATTGATTCTCTCATCGATCTCATCCTGATTTTCTTTTCATGTTCATCCATCTTATAAGCCTGATAGATCGTTTCAGAAAGGTCGTTTATATCATAAGGATTGACCAGCAGCGCACCCCTGGAAAGCTGTAACGCAGCACCCGCGAACTCACTCAGAATAAGGACTCCGCTATCTTTTCCCTTGCTTGCACAGTACTCTTTGCATACAAGGTTCATTCCATCCTTAAGCGATGTGACAAGGGCAATGTCAGATGCTCTGTATACAGAGTAAAGCTCTGATTCAGGGAGTGTGCCGTGGCGCCATATTATCGGAGTCCATCTCGTTGTGGAATATCTTCCGTTTATCTCGCTAATGAGGAGTTCAATTTCATTTTTCAGCTCCTGATACTCAGAGATAGTGTCTCTGCTCGGTACTACAAGCTGAAACAGTGTTATCTTTTCCCTGATCTCAGGATGGGTTTCAAGGCATTTCTCAAATCCCCTCAGTTTTTCCGGAATACCTTTAGAATAATCCAGACGATCTACCCCAAGTATGATCTTTTCTCCGTGTATCTCCTCCCTGATTTGTTTCGCCCTTTTTGCAACGTTTGAAGAATTACTAACCGAAGAATAATATTTGTAGTCTATGCTTATTGGCAAACTGCCCACAAGAAATGTTCTGTCCCCGACATCTGCTCTGACCACATGCCCCCTGCCGTAGACAACAGCCTTCGGGTAAAAGGTTTTAATGCAGTCCATGAAGTTTCTCCTGTCTCTCAAAGTCTGAAAACAGACGAGAGAATAGCAAGTAAGCTGGTGAAGTATTTCTTTGCGCCACGGCAGCTTCATAAAAACATCCACACTTGGGAAAGGAATATGCAGGAAGAAAGAGGAGTTCAAGTTAGGGTTTTTCTTAAGAAGCATAGAACCAAGCGGGATGAGCTGGTAGTCATTCACCCATATGAAATCTTTGTCAGAGGAGTGTCCAAGAACGACTTTTGCAAATTTATCATTTGCACTCATGTATCCTTCCCAATATTCCGGCGAAAAATTACATCTTGTCTGAAAATCATGAAAAAGGGGCCAAAGCACTGAGTTTGAAAAACCATAGTAAAACTGTTCTATCTCCTCTTCTGTCAAGAGGACAGGGAGAAATCTGTAGCCGGATCTTTTCGACAGTGGCCCGAGGATCTCTTTCATTGCAGTGATCTTAATGTCTCCAAATGTCCCGGGCCATCCTATCCAGAAGCCGCCCCTGTTTTTAAGAACAGGATTAAGTGCGTTGACAAGACCTCCGGAGGAGGGCTTGGCTTCCCATTTCTTCTCATTGTAGGTAAGGGAAACGGGAAGCCTGTTGGATACGACCAAAAATCGGCCCTTATCTTCTGACATTCTCATCCTCTCCTCTCGGTGTCATTTCATTCAGCCAGAAATCCAGGAAAAAATCTACCTCTTTCCGGGAAATAGAGACGTTTGCGTCACTTGTTTTTTTATCATCAGAGACCAGTATCCCCACGCCCGACTTTATCTTTCTAATTTCCTTAAAGGCGTCTTCGTCGGTGGTATCATCGCCCAGATAACATATTGGACTTGCATCCGGATAAAGTGTGCTTATCTCCTTAATAGCCGTTCCTTTGTTGAAATATGGCAGAATAAATTCCACCCCTCCGTTAAAGGGCATAACTTTCAGAGAGCGTTCAGAGGCTTCAGAGATAAGTTTGTCACATACCTCCATATACATATCGAAAATTTCTTCCCTGTCTCTCCAATGAAGCGCTATTCCGGAAGGTTTTTTTTCAACTGAACCACGAGGGAAATATCCCAACTCTGATGAAAAGTCATCCAGCTTTTTAAGCTCCTCCTCAGGTATGTATCCCTTGGAGGACCTGCCTTTTCTATCAATTTTTTCCATCCCGTGACATCCCCATATTTCCAAGGGAAGACCTACAAATTCATATATTTCTTCGGGTCTCCTGCCGGAAACAATTATTACCTCTCCACCGGCATCGCATATTGATTTTAGAAGAGACTTGGTTTTGGGCGGAATTAATGCCATGTCCCTTTCTTTTACAAAGGGTGCCAGAGTTCCGTCATAATCTGTAACAAGCAAGGGAGATGCCTTCCTGCATGAGGAGAAAAATGATAAATATTTATCCGGTTCCAGTCGGATCGGGATCAGACCCATCTTTCCCATTCTCCGTTTCCATCCAGGGATATCAACATAGTCATATACTTTCTGAGGTGCCCTGTGATAAGAAAATTCTCAAGCACATATTCCCTGGCATTCTTTCCCATTTTTTCCATTTTCCAGGGATGTGAGATCAGGTAACGTGCTCTTATCGCAGCACCTTCCGGGGTCCTCACCCTGAATCCGTTGAATCGGTTGATGACCTGAAGCCTTATCCCTCCTACGTTGCCGCCTATAACAGGCTTTCCCTTCCACATAGCTTCTGTTACAGTCAAGCCGAAACCCTCTTTGAGTGATTTCTGCATAACGACATCAGCTCCGGTCTGGAGGGCGTTTATTTTACGATGAGAATCTGAAGGCAGCAGGAGCACAGTAATATCCTTATCGCCGTTAACAGCCTCACGGACCTTATTCAACATTTCTGAAGCCTCCGGGTCGTCATCCGCTTCTCCGCCGGCAAGGACAAGCCTTACATCCACATGCTCCTTGATTATCCTGTAACTCTCGATCACACCGAGGGGGTCCTTAAATTTGTCAAATCTCGAGACCTGCAGAATTATGGGCTTATCCATCGGCACCCCCAGATCTTCATATGTCTTCTCCACCTCGGATCTCTCAAGTGGAATATTCTTTTCGGTAAGCGGATCGATGCTGGGCGATATGAGAAATTGAGGATGGGGAAGCTTCTGTGCAAAGTCAGGCAATGAAAAAATAGAAGCGTCATATCCGGAGACCTGCTTTTTGATAAACTGCCAGACCCCTTTGTTTGGAGAGCTCACGTCTATATGACATCTCCACACCCATTTGCCCTTTCTTTGAGGGAAGCTGTTTATAAGGGCTGCAGGCTGGGGATCATGTATAAACACATAATCCGCATCCTGAAGAACATCTTTCAGCCTTTCAGCGTTTCTAGCATTTGTATTTGCATATATATCCATCTGTCGCTCAGAAAGTGTGCCTGGCATTCCCTGCAGTGTATTATGCAGCATCTTGGTGCAGTTGAAGAAAGACTCGTCCCCTTCTATGACCTCCCAGGAGACATCAAGGCCAAGCTCCTCAGACAGAGGGACCATTGATGAAAGGATCTCGGCTACCCCACCGCCTGCACGGGTAGAATTAACATGTACGATCCTTTTGCCTTGGAGTCTTGATGCTATATGTACAAGGCTGTCCATAGCAGCCTGACCAATAATTTCCGCATATTTATTTATCATTTCAGACATTAACGTGCACCTCCTTTGCTGTTCTGCCAGTTGTCAAAGATCGAAAAGACCTGGCGCTGGAGCTCAGTGAGGGAGAAGAGGTATGAATCGACATTCTTTAGTTTTTTTCTTAAATCTGCCGTTTTGTCAGGAAACTGTTCTAGCCAGATCGTAAAATCATCCTTGCATTCAGGCGAACGCCTTCTTCCGTCTATAAAGTGATAGAAAAAGCTCTCCCTGCTGATATTTTTGACCGCAGAAGGAAAATCATCCAACGCAGATGCTTCCCTTCCAGTTTCAAACATAAGTTTTTTGCAGGCAATGAAGTGAAAGTCCCGGTCTGACTTTTTCCAACTTAGGAAATCTTCATTTTCAAGCCGCCTTTCCAAAATATTCAGAATAACGGCTCTTATGTTGTCAAAATTCTGGAATTTGACAGGGTTTATACCGCCTAATGCCTCTGCCAGCATGAAATCCCTAAGACTGCTGTTTACCCATGATGCAAAGTCATTGTTGAATTCAGACTCAGAAATGTGGGGCCTTACCATGCGTCCCCAGAAATGGAAATAGATCGCGCTGTCCGGGATCTGCGTGATGCCAGCGTGAAGTTCACGAAGATTTTGTGCCCTTATGCCCGTGGCAAGCGGCAATACCGCAGATTCCATAAATTTGAATGGTTTGATGTTTGTGCTTTTCATTTATCTTTTTCCCCCTTTAATTAATTTACTCATCTCCCCTAAAATTTAATGAATAGCTAAGTAAGTATAACATAAAGTGAGCTAATTTTAAAATTATGCTCATTTTGTGATCTTTAATGTCCTATTAACGTGAAAATTATGAGACGATAAAAATATTGCCGCAGACCATATAAATATGGGATCTGCGGCAGCCTGCACTCAACAAAATTTGATGAGTAACAGGGGAAATGATCAATTCTTTTTTTGATAACTTGTCGGACCTCTTTCATAACCTGCCTCTTTAAGCCACCATGATGGATAAAAGAGGGGCTGTCCGATCTCTTCTTCAGTGTTTAAATAACCGTCGTTGTATTTGACGTAAAGATTTTCTGCGAGCTTGTGCCACGAATTCAGGACTTCAAGTGTGTTCTTTTCACTGTAGTTGGTAAGCAATTTCTTTGCTTCTGCTGTTTTTCCGCTCTTACACAGTGCAAGAGCATTTGCCTCAATAAGACTCTGAAGATCGAATACAGTATTCTCTAATCTCGCCCTTTCTTCCCTTATATCCTTGATCATGTAGGAATATTTTATCGTGCAGAAATTTGCGACAAAATTGAATGCGGACCATACGCTGTCTCTGCTGAGATCAAGTATGTTTGCCTGCTGTATTTGTTTTGGAAGGTCTGTTGCACCTGAGTAAAACGGCATAAGCACATTTGTAGACGGCCTGTCCGGACCGTACCAGAGAAGACCTCCTATTGTATCAGGCAGCCAGCTTCTGGACTGGACAACATAAGAATATACGCAGCGGTAGATATCCAGAGGTCTTTCAAATTCTCCGATCAATGGTGTGAGCTTTCCCTCAGTATCAGCGACTGATTCCGCATTTCCCTCGTACCTTGTGGGATTTCCGAAAGGCCCTGCCGCAAGCCCCACTGTCAGATCAAATTCAGTACCTTCATAGTTGTCCCTGTGGATGGAAGCTATATCCTCTACAGATACTTTTTTATCCGGTTTGACTGCAAATGGGTAATCTTTTGTCAATTCATCCTTGACCCATGGTGAAAAATTCATGGACGGAGCAAGCAGTGATATTACCCTCCATACTCTTCGCAATGAATAATAAGGGTGATGAAACTCTCCGTCGCCGTAGACCTTTGTAAAGTCAAGAGGACCTTCGGATGGTTTCCACCATCCCTTCTTCTCAGCTATTTCGAAAATATTTTTTGAGAAGATCATATCCGGGTTTTTGAGGCTGATCTCCCTAATGCGGAACTGGTTTGCGGCTACAAATATCTTGTCATCCGGGACGCGCTGTGCGACCCAGACTCCCACGGTTCCATTCATATCGTAACCAGCCATCTCCATTACCCAGCCTTCGTATGGATCACCGACAAGCAAGGTTTCACCGGTTCCGTAATAACCATACTTGTCGATCATCTCTCCCATAAGCATTACAGCTTCCCGGGCAGTCTTTGTTCTTTCCAAAGCAACTCTTGATAGTTCAGAAGAATAAAATATCCTCTTTCCCGGTTCGGGTTCCGGATGTATTTTTGCTTTGTCTGTGCACTCACCTATCGTTAGCTGATGTTCGTTCATAATCCCATAGTTTGCATCGAAATAAGCATAGGTATGGGCGACCTGGGGAATGAACCCAAGCGGAACACTTGCAGGAAATCCCTTTTTGTCATACGCAGGCCCCCTGCCTTTTGTAATGATCCTGTGGGTCTGTGTTCCACCCCACTCAGGCTTGAAACCCATCGAATCGTGTGAATAAAAGACTGGCCGCATTGAACCTGGAGGATGGTCCATTGCAGGGACATAGACAAGGCTGGCATCACCTAATCCGTCATCCGAATGCGATACCATTACAGATCCGTCGACCGTAGCGTCCTTCCCGGCTATTGTTGTTGTACAGGAGAAAGCGGGCCCAGTGATCATTGTAAAAAGTATAAACAGAATAAAAAAACAAAATTTATTCATTGAATATTGACCTCCCGTCTTATTATTAATGATATTTTACTACCATAAAGCAATAAATAGTTGATCTAAAATCAAAAAAATCACGCTCCATCTAGTAAAAGGGGCACCCTGAAGATCAGGGATGTCCCAAATTTAGTCTAATTTCTTTTTTTTTTGAAGAAAGATTTTGTCAGTGCTGTTTCTTTGAAAGCATCTCACCGCCGACTCCGATATTGTCTTTGCTCATTTCGTTAAGAAGTACTATGTAAGCTGCTTCAGGAATTCCCATAATGCTGCTGGCAGTCTGCGTCAAAGACCTGATCAGTTTCTCTTTTGTCTCAACATTCATGGCTGCGCATTCTACTTTGATTACCGGCATAAAATTTACCTCCTGTTTGTTGTAAGCTAAAAATCCCC
>DIWR01000030.1 GCA_002428495.1 Synergistaceae bacterium UBA6101 | reverse complement strand
ATGACAATATCGCTGATCAACAACATAATTAATATAATGGCTTGACAATTATTCTAAGTAGATGTATAAACGCTCACAATCAACTTAATTTTTGAACAGCTATGATAGGGATAGTAGGGGACAAAAAGCATCCCAGAGACGGGATCCCGGCTTTGCCGGCGCTGGAAGATCCCGGTTGCGTTGTCTTTGAAAACCACCCTTGAGCTGATGTCGAAGCTGAAATTATACAGATAAGGCATCAGGGTGCGCCCTGTACAGCGCTAATGAGGGCAAGTCTTTTACAGACCTGACCGAAGTGGAGTGGAACCGCGGAATATACCGCCTCCTGTCAAAGTACAGGGGCGGTATTTATTATTTTAAGGGGGAATTAAGATGGGAGTTATTCAAAAGTACGCAAGCCTTCTTCCGATAACTGACAAAACGCCGCTTATAACATTGGGAGAAGGAACCACACCGTTAGTATATCTTGATGGTATCAGCAAAGAACTGGAGATCGATCTTTGGGGAAAGCTTGAGGGGTGTAATCCGTCAGGTTCATTCAAAGACAGGGGAATGGTAATGGCAGTTGCCAAAGCTCTCGAATCGGGAGCAAAAGCACTTGTCTGTGCTTCGACTGGCAATACTTCCGCCTCAGCCGCAGCATACGCTGCCGCAGCACAGATACCATGTTACGTGCTTTTGCCGGCAGGGAAAGTCGCACTTGGAAAGCTGGCCCAGGCTCTGATGTACGGGGCAGAAGTAATAGCAGTGAAAGGCAATTTTGACCGGGCGCTTGAAATGGCTAGAGAAGCAGCGAAAGAAAAAGGTTTTGCCATCGTGAATTCGGTAAACCCCTACCGTCTATGGGGGCAGAGGAGCGGCGCCTGGGAAGTCTGTGATGATCTCGGAGCGGCCCCGGACTGGCATGCCATACCTGTAGGCAACGCCGGCAACATAAGCGCCTACTGGGCAGGTTACAGGCAGTACGAAGAGATAGGAAAAATCAAGGCACTGCCTAAAATGATGGGTTTCCAGGCAGCAGGGGCAGCACCTCTTGTAACAGGGGAGCCATGTCCTGATCCTGAGACGATCGCCACTGCTATACGTATTGGAAACCCGGTAAGCGCGCACCTGGCTAAAGATGCTGTAAAGGAATCAAACGGGGAATTCAACTCTGTCACAGACGAAGAGATCCTTTCTGCTCAGTATTTCCTTTCATCAAAAGGTGGGATATTTGCAGAGCCCGCATCATGCGCACCACTGGCAGGACTTGTAAAACTTAAAAAACTCGGACGGCTCCCAAAGGGCATTAAAGTAGTAATGGTGCTTACAGGCAATGGTCTGAAAGATCCAGATACAGCCATGTCACAGGTTGGAAGACCGATAGAGATAGGTGACACACTTGCAGAGCTTCTGGAGGTGATGAAAAGTTGAATCCTCTGATAAAACTGAGAGTTCCGGCTACCAGCGCCAATCTGGGGTCCGGTTTTGACACTATAGGAATGGCGGTTTCCCTTTACAATATATTCAAGGTAATGGAACTGCTGCCGGAAAAGCAATACAACCTAGAAGCGTATGGAGAGGGAGCTAAGGAACTTTCAGATCCGGCCGCGAATCTTGTTGTCAGGGCTTACGAAGTGGCCTGTGAAAGATGGGGAGTCAAAGGCCCGGGATTTTCACTCTGGTGTCATAATATCATCCCCCTATGCCGCGGGCTTGGCAGTTCTGCCGGGGCTGTAGTTGCAGGTGTTCTGATAGCAAAATACCTGACAGGCCATGAAGCAGGAGAAGCTGATCTGCTGCAGTTGATGACCCGGATCGAAGGCCACCCCGACAATGTGGCCCCCTGCTTCCTGGGAGGTATGGTCGTCAGCTGCTGGGACGGAGAAAATTTGAGATATGTCAGCCTTCCTGCTCTTCCTCCTGAAGTTCTTTGTGTAGTTGCAGTTCCGGACGAAAGAGTAAAAACATCTGATGCAAGAAAAGCCCTTCCCAAACAGGTCCCTTTTGAAGACGCAGTATTCAATCTTGGAAGAGCGGCTTTGCTTACTGCCGCATGGGCAACAGGCAAATGGGATTACCTCAAATGGGGGATGGATGACAGGCTGCACCAGAAGTACAGAAGTAAGCTTTTCAAGGGCGGAGAAGTTATTTTTACAAGGGTACGTGAACTGCCTGAATGTCTGAGTGTCGCAATAAGCGGTTCAGGACCTTCTATTATTGCTCTTGTAAACGGGCCTACTCAAAGGGTCGCAGAAACAATGTGCAAGACATTTACGGAGCATGGTGTAAGATCACAGTTCTTTGTTCTTGACAGCAGCGCTCAAGGTCCCCAGGTCACTGTTGACATGGGGTTGAAGGATGCAATAGAGATGGTATGGAGGAATAATTGATGGATCATTCAGCACTTCCCCTCACGGTTTTAAAATTTGGCGGCTCGTCCGTTGCAGGCCCTGAAAGGATGAGACATGTCGCTCAGATAGTAAAAAAGGTTTGCGACAGCGGCTACAGGGTAGCAGTTGTGGTTTCAGCGATGGGCAACATGACAGACGACCTTCTGGCTCTTGCAAAAGATGTTGCAAACACCAACAACGGGCGGGAAATGGATCAGCTGCTTGCGACAGGTGAGCAGCAAAGTGTTGCGCTCCTGGCTTTGGCAATACAGAAATTTGGTATTCCGGCACAGTCTTTTACAGCCCTGCAGGCCGGAATAAAGGCCAAAGGGTTTCCCATGGAGGGAAGAATATACGGTATAGATCCCAAAAACGTCGAAAAAGCATTGAACGAAGGAATCGTTGCAGTGATAACAGGGTTTCAGGCCATTACGGATGCCGGAGATGTCATAACTCTTGGAAGGGGCGGCTCAGACCTTTCTGCTGTGGCGCTGGCAGGGGCTATGGGTGCGCAATCCTGCCAGCTGCTTAAAGATGTTAAGGGAATAATGACAGGAGACCCGCGTGTGGTAAATAATCCCAGAAAGATAGAGAGAATAGGCTTTGAAGAGTGTATGGAGATGGCAGTTCAGGGAGCGAATGTTCTTCAGGCACGCAGCGTTGAAATGGCGGCTCGATATGAGATCCCGCTCTATGTGGGTTCCAGCTTTACTGAAGAGGAGGGTACTTGGGTGATGAGTAATCCGGTTACAGAAGGTCTTGTAATAAAGGCAGTGGTCCATGATTCACAGGTCGCAAAAGTTGTTTTGCTGGGAGTTCCGGACATCCCCGGTGTTGCTGCAAGACTTTTCAGCAGCCTGGCTGAAAACGGTGTCGGTGCTGAGATGATAATCCAGAACAACATGAGGGGCGGAGTAAACGACATAGGTTTTCTCGTTAAAAAAATAAATCTTGAGACAGCGATCCAGGTCTCACGCGAGATATGCAGGGAGATCGAGGCTCAGGGAGTCTCTTTTGATACAGAAATAGCAAGAGTGACTATAGTAGGTGCCGGTATTGCGAATCACCCCGAGATACCTTCAAAGATGTTTACTGTACTTGCAGAAGAGGGTATAAATATTGAAATGATAGCTTCGACTGCGCTCGCGCTGACCTGTATAGTCGGTTCAAACAGGGTGGAAGACGCAGTAAGGGCCCTCCATGAACATTTTATTGAGGAGGCTTCTATTTAATGGACAGGATGAGATCTGTAGCTGTCCTGGGGGCAACCGGGCTTGTAGGCAGAGAGATGATCAAGACTCTCGAACAGAGGGATTATCCTGTCTCAAAACTCAGGCCTCTCGCATCGCCACGGTCTGCAGGAACCAAGATCGTCTTCAGGGGAGAAGAAATAACTGTCGAAGCAGTATCTGAAGAGTCTTTCAAAAATATCGACATCGCCCTCTTCTCTGCAGGAGGATCGACCTCCGGAAAGTGGGCTCCTGTTGCTGTTGAATCTGGCGCAGTCGTTATCGACAACAGCTCTGCATGGAGGATGGCCTCCGGCGTCCCGCTGGTCGTTCCCGAGATAAATCCAGATGATGCCGCCGGACACAAAGGTATAATAGCAAACCCGAACTGTTCGACCATCCAGGCAGTAGTGGCGCTATGGCCTCTTCATAAAGAAGCGGGGCTCAGGTATGTCAACATAAGCACATACCAGTCTGTTGCAGGAACAGGAATAAAAGCAGTTGAAATGCTCAAAAATGAAGCAGAAGCTGTTCTCGCAGGAAAAGAGATGCCAGGTCGGGGTGTCTATCCTCACCAGATAGCATTCAACCTTCTCCCTCACATAGGCGCCTTTGATGATGACGGCATATCTGAAGAGGAATGGAAGATGGTAAATGAATCGCGCAAGATAATGCATCTTCCTGAACTAAGGGTGAGCGGCATCACAGTACGGGTGCCGATATTCCGCTGCCATGGCGAAAGCGTGACTGCCCAGTTCGAAAAGGAACTTACCGCTGGAAAGGCAAGGGAGATCCTTTGCAATGCTCCGGGTGTAGTCGTCATTGACGATCCTAAAAATGCGGTCTACCCCATGCCGATAACAGGAGCGGGTAAAGACGCGGTCTACGTTGGCAGGATAAGAAAAGACACAGGTCTGGACAATGCGGTATCAATGTGGGTCGTGTCTGATAATCTCCGCAAAGGCGCGGCTCTTAACGCTGTACAGATAGCAGAGCTCCTGTAACATATTTAAGCAGATTTAAAGAGTAAGAGGCTCCTGACTTTTATAAAAAGAAGGACCTTTCTTTGTTTTTTTATCTTACAGGCGGATCATTCTTTTGCAAGCAGTCGATACAGATCTCTTTGCCGCATTGCACCCTTAGCCAAGGTTCTGCAGTAAGTTCGCCGCATATAGAGCATTTTTGAGACTTGAATATTTTAGCTTTCGGAGGGAGGTCAAAAGGTGTTTCTTTCACTTCAAAAATATCTTCTCCCGGGGCAGTGAGCATGAAGTCCCGCTTTTCTTCAGGGGTACTGAAAATCAGATCCTTAAGTACGAGACGAAAACTTTTCCCCGTCTGTCTGTTGAAGAAGGAAAAGGCCTGTTTGCCTCTCATCCGGAAAATTAGATTGCCCTTGCCCGCACTGCACCCCATAATGGATTGTATTCCGTCAACGCTGCATGAATCATTTTCAGCGACACAGACTATCTCTTCATCCTGAGATGATCTTTCAGTACCCAGAAGTTCCATAGCGTAATGAGCTGCTGATACTCCTATCAGCAGTCCTCCGCAAGTATGTCCATGGAATGCGGAAGCCTTTTCAAGCATTGACTTTTTATCCATTAGAATCAACTCCTTTATATTCAGTGTGTGGATCATTATGATAGCATCTTGTCCGCGGAAGTAGTAATATTAAAAAATAGGGTAAAATGTGCCGAATAAGGCCGACAAAGAATAGAATAGACAAATAACTGAGGAGTGCTGATATTGGTAAACGACATTTTTGCAAGATCGCTTGAAATGCATAAAAAACTCAAAGGAAAACTGAACATTGAATGCCGTATTCCGATCGATACCATGGAAGACCTCGCACTGGTCTACACACCTGGAGTTGCAGAGCCATGCAGGAAGATAGAAAACGACCCGGATGCCCTCTGGGACCTGACAATAAAAAATAACCTGGTAGCCGTGATAACAGACGGCACAGCGGTACTTGGGCTGGGAGACATTGGCCCCGCCGCTTCCATGCCTGTAATGGAAGGTAAAAGCTGTCTTTTTAAAAGGTTTGCAGGGATCGACTCAATACCGCTAGCCGTGAGTACGAAAGATGTGGATGATTTCGTAGACACGGTCTCAAAGATAGCCGTTTCGTTCGGTGGTATAAACCTGGAAGATATCTCCGCCCCCAGATGTTTTGAAATTGAAAGGAAACTGCAGGAAAAGCTCAATATCCCTGTATTTCATGATGACCAGCATGGGACAGCCGTAATCGCCCTGGCTGCATATAAAAACGCTTTAAAGCTTACCGGTCGGACCATAGAGGGAGCCAGGCTCGTCATAAACGGAGCTGGAGCAGCAGGAAGCTCTATTGCAAGGTATTTCCTATCAGCGGGAGCAGTTGATGTAATAGTGTGCGATATATATGGGGCTCTTTGCTCAGGTTATACCGAAGGTATGACCGGGGCACAGGAGGAGCTTGCCGCCATTACAAATCCAACAGGCGCAAAGGGCCCTCTGGCTGAAGTGATAGAAGGTGCAGACGCATTTCTCGGAGTTTCAAGACCGGGCCTGCTGACACAGGATATGGTCAGAAGAATGGCAAAGGATCCCGTGATATTTGCTATGGCAAATCCCACACCTGAAATATTCCCTGAAGAGGCGCTGGAGGCAGGAGCCGCTGTTGTTGCTACAGGAAGGAGCGACTTCCCGAACCAGGTCAACAACTGCCTGGGGTTCCCGGGGATATTCAGAGGAGCGCTTGATGTAAGGGCGAGAAGGATCAACGAAGAGATGAAACTTGCTGCTTCACTGGCACTGGCAGAACTTGTAAGCTATGAAGAACTGTCAAAAAATTACATTATCCCATCTGCTCTTGATCCAAGGGTAGTGCCCGCCGTTGCGGAAGCTGTCGCCAAAGCCGCACTGAGGACAGGAGTTGCCAGAATAAACTTAAATGGGAGTGATAAGCGTGTTTGTTAAATTTGACGCAGCACAGGACCTGCTGAAAAGATACGGAAGCCCACTCTACGTCTACAGTGAGAGCATCCTTAGACAAAGGTGCCGTGATCTGCTTGAGGCTTTCCGCGGAAGGATAAAGCCGAGTTTTTCCGCTAAGTCCAACACGAACCTCTCTTTATTGAAGATCATTCGGGAAGAGGGGCTGGGTGCCGACGCAATGTCACCGGGAGAAATCTTTGTGCTTCAGAATGCGGGTTTTGCTCCCGAAGAGATATTTTACATAGGCAACAATGTCTCATGTGAGGAAATGAGTTACTGTATTGAAAGAGGGATACTTGTAAGCGTTGATTCACTCTCACAGCTTGAGCAGTTCGGCCAGATCGATCCGGGTGGAAGAGTTGCCGTACGGTTCAACCCAGGCATGGGAGCAGGACACTGTGAAAAAGTCATAACAGCAGGGCATAAGACTAAGTTTGGCGTCCAGTCTGAATTCCATCGGGAAGTAAAAAAGATAGTTGAAAAATATGACCTTAAGCTTGTCGGTATAAACCAGCACATAGGATCTCTGTTCCTGGAGGCTGAACCATATGTCAATGCGGCAAAATCGCTTCTTGACATGATAGCGGAAAATTTCCCCGGGCTGGAATTCATAGATTTCGGTGGAGGTTTCGGAGTACCCTACAAGCCCGGAGAAAAAAGACTTGATCTTAGCGAACTATCAGAGAAACTATTTGAGACGATCGATCTTTTCCTTAATAAATACGACAACCAAAATGTTCATTTTAAATGTGAACCCGGCAGATATATCTCAGCGGAGTGCGGACTGCTTCTGGGAACTGTACATGCTGTAAAAAAGAATTACGGAAAATACTATGTCGGCACTGACATCGGTTTCAATGTGATGATGAGACATGTGCTCTATGATTCATATCATGAAATTGAAGTTCTCTCAGACAAAAAAGCAGTCAACGGCATAAATGAGGCAACTATTGTCGGAAATATCTGTGAAAGCGGCGACATACTGGCTTCAGACAGAAATATAGGTCCTGTTTCAGAGGGTGACATAATTGCTGTAAAGAATGCAGGAGCTTATGGCTATTCTATGGCTTCGAACTATAACTGCAGGCTGCGCCCGGCAGAAGTCCTTATGGCTGAGGATGGATCCACCAGACTCATAAGGAAAGCTGATGCAATGGAAAGCCTGATGACTAATTTTTAGCATTACTACATAATCAAAGCAATGCTTAGGAGGGTACCGGATGTACTCGGATGAAAAAGTATTTGATAAAATGGTGGAAAGACGACGCGATTTCCACAGGTACCCCGAAACCGGCTGGGCCGAATTCAGGACGACATCTATAATTGCAGATACTCTAACAGATGTCGGAATGGACATCCGGTTTGCCGGAGATTTTGTCGAAATGGAGCATGTCCTTGGCCGCGATGCTGATATTGAAGCTCGGATCAGAAGAGCTGTAAGCCAGGGTGCATCTCCTGAGACCATAGAAAAGATGAAGGGATTGACTGGTCTGACAGCAGAAATAGATACCGGCAGGCCGGGACCGGTAACTGCAATAAGGTTTGACATTGATTGCGTAGATACCACTGAAACAGAAGTAGCTTCCCATTTGCCGAGGCTGATTGGTTTCAATTCAGTTAACACCAACTGTATGCACGCCTGTGCTCACGACGGCCACGCATCTGTAGGAATGACACTTGCAGAAGAGCTCTTTTCTGAGAGGACTTCACTGCAAGGCAAAGTTCGCTTCATATTCCAGCCTGCGGAGGAAGGGGCCAGAGGCGGATATGCTTTTGTAAAATCCGGAGCAGTTGATGACTCTGACTACTTCCTTACCTTCCATCTGGGGCTAGGCAATCCAACGGGAACAGTTTTTGGAGGAACAGATGGTTTTCTCTATTCTACAAAAATTGACGCGGACTATAAGGGCGTGGGTGCCCATGCAGGCGCGGAACCTCAAAAAGGCAAAAACGCCCTTCTGGCGGCGGCCTCAGCAGCACTTAGCATCCATGGCATAGCTCCCTCTCCGGATGGACTGACTCGTACAAATGTAGGAGTGCTGAATGCCGGAGACGGAAGAAACGTTGTCCCCCCGAAAGCACACATGAAAATAGAGACGAGGGGCGCTACAGAAGATGCGGCAGTATATATTTACCGGGCAGTTATGAGAATACTCAACGGTGCGGCGGAAATGTACGATGTCAAACTGACAACGCAGAAATGCGGGGAAGCTATAAGCGCGAGCAGTGACAGGGACCTTGCAAAAATCGTAATGGAGGCTGCCGCCTCTGTCTGTGGAGTAAACAGCACCGACCTGATACAGCCAGTGGCAGGAAGCGATGACGCCTGCTGGATGATGAAAAAAGTCCAGGACAACGGCGGAAAGGCCACCTACATAGGCATAGGCGCCGATACAAAAGCCGGGCACCACAACGACCATTTTGATTTTGACGAGAAGGCGATGCTGATCGCGTTTGGCGTGCTTTATAAGACGGTTTTTATTTTGAACGGCAAATAAGGGCAGCAAGCTATTGGCAAGCGATCGTTTTAAATTATTGGCAAGCAATAGGCAAGCGGTCGTCACAACCTAAAACCTTAACCCTTTATCGTCGCCCCCGAGTGCTTTTATCGGAGGTTCAGTGTCTTTAGATTCTTGCTATAACTAGCTTTTTTAAACCTAAACAAAAGACGCTGGATTCCCGATTGAAGCATTCGGGAACGACGGGAGGAAGCAATTGGGGCAGATCGTGGATGATAGCGACGCAACATGCAGTGGTCCAAGCGAAGGCGTATATCAATACGTTGAGGTGNNCATCGCATGTTGCTAAGTCAGCGCCGCGCTTTTAGCTTTTACGATAGCAACCAATATCGCAATTGGGGCAGATCGTGGATGATGACGACGCAACTTGTGATGGTCCAAACCGAGGCGTATATCAATACGTTGAGGTGNNCATCGCATGTTGCTAAGTCAGCGCCACGAGATGCCCCAATTGCAGTTATTTTAAGGTGCAAACCTTCCCATCAGCCCCAGTAATTACGATCCTGTCTTTTGCTATGGCAGGGGAGGTAAGGACATCAGCGTCGAATGGAACTCTCCATACAACGTTTCCGGTTTTTCCGTCAAGGCAGACAAGCACATTGCTGTTGGTCCCGAAAAATATTTTTCCTGAGAATGCGGCAGGGGAGGAATATACGGATTCATTCGCTTTGTATTTCCATACCAAAGATCCTGTCATGGCATTAAGGGAGGTCACCCATCCCTTGATGTTCCCGAATACGACTTTTCCGTCTTCTACAAGAGGGGATGTCTCTATCTGTGCTTTTGAGTCATAGTTCCATATTACGGCCTGGTGTTTGATCCTTGCGCAGTATATCTTGCCGTCCTGGCTTGTGAAGTATAGATGCCCGTCTTTAACAGCCGGTGCTGAAACGATAGGTCCGCCGACAACTGCACGCCATTTGAGCGCGCCTGATGCCGCGTCAAGAGCGAAAAGCTTACCTTCGTCATTCCCTACGTAGACCACTCCGCCTGAGACCACAGGAGAACCCTGAACTGCGCGCTCAGTCTTGTACTTCCATTTCTGCCACCCGGTCTTTATATCGACGGCGTAGACAAATCCGTCGTTAGATCCGAAATAGACCATCCCGTCCGCAACTGCAGGTGAAGAATGGATGCTGTTGTGCGTCGTGAACTTCCATATCATTTTTCCTGTTAGGGCGTCCAGACAGTACATTCGGCTGTCGTAGCTTCCAACGAAAACCTTGCCGTCAACTATCGCAGGCGAAGATACTACCCAGTTGCCGGTAAGGAAGGTCCAGTTTATTTTCCCTGAATAGAGGTCCATGGAGTAAACGTTTCCGTTGTTGGAGCCAAAAATTATTGAGCTCTTGAATATTGCGGGAGAAGATCTCACCGCGTCAGGGATCTTTACAGTCCAATCTTTTCTGCCTGTAAAATCGACCTTGGCTGTATTATTATCGACATTTCCGGTCCTTTGGCTGTTGGCGCGAAACATCGGCCAATCCTGCGCAAAAGCAGGGATCTGTGTTGCAAGTGTAAGAAATAGCATGACTGTTAAAATACTCAGCTTTTTACGGTCCAATTTGATCGCCCCTTTTAATTGATTTAATTAGCTTAATCTCTTTTGCAATATTGTCTATCGTCAAAAAGAATGATTGATAAAAAGGTGTTTTTTCGGCTAGAATATACTGTTGACTGAAGGAGTGACATAGATGATCCTCGACAAGTTCCGCAATTTTAGCATAATAGCCCATGTCAACCATGGGAAATCAACACTGGCAGACCGACTGCTGGAAGAGACAGGCACAATAGAAGGGCGCAATATGAAGGCCCAGCTGCTTGACATGCTTGATCTCGAAAGAGAGAGGGGCATAACGATCAAGCTTGTCCCTGTAAGAATGAACTACAAAGCCAACAACGGGCAGGAATATGTGCTGAACCTGATAGACACTCCGGGTCATGTCGATTTCACTTATGAGGTCTCCCGCTCGCTTGCAGCGTGTGAGGGAGCAGTTTTGGTGGTGGATGCAGCACAGGGGGTAGAAGCTCAGACTGTTGCCAACAGTTATCTCGCGATAGATCTTAACCTTGAAATAATCCCGATATTAAACAAGATAGACCTTCCTTCTGCACAGCCTGACAGAGTAAAAAAAGAGATAGAGGATATCATAGGGATAAACGCCGCCGACGCCGTTAACGTAAGCGCAAAGACCGGGGAGGGCATATCGGATCTTCTGGAGCGAATAGTGCGTGATGTGCCGCCTCCGAACGGCGACCCAGATGCCCCTCTGCAGGCTCTTATCTTTGATTCGGTCTATGATAACTATAAGGGGGTCATATGCTATGTCAGGGTGGTCAACGGAACCCTCCGGGCCGGGAAAAATATCAGATTCATGTCCACTGGGCGTGACTATGAACTTGACGAAGTTGGAATATTCAGGCCGGACATGGTCAAGATCTCTGAGCTTGGCCCGGGAGAAGTCGGATATCTGGCGGCAAGTGTAAAGACGATAGACGAGGCGCGCGTAGGGGATACCGTAACAGAGTCAAGGCGTCCTGCAGCAAGCCCTCTGCCTGGTTACAAGAAAGTAAAACCTGTTGTCTTCTGTGGTTTTTACCCCGTTGAAAGGGAAGAGATAAACCAGCTGAGGGAAGCTCTTGAAAAACTGCAGATAAACGATTCAGCTCTCAGCTTTGAACCGGAGAATTCCGCTGCGCTTGGGTTTGGTTTCCGCTGTGGATTCCTGGGGCTTCTGCACATGGAGATAGCAAAAGAAAGATTGAGCCGCGAATTCGGGGTAGATCTTGTCGCCACAGCTCCAAACGTCGTATATCAGATCGTGCTGATCAACCAAAGCGTGATCGAAGCTCATAAACCATCAGATTTCCCTGACCAGGTAAAGATCGAAGAGATAAGGGAACCCTACATAAAGCTGACGATATTTATCCCTGAGCAGTTTGTGGGAGCAGCGATGCAGCTATGTCAGGAAAAAAGAGGTACGTATGTCGGTATGGACTACATAACCCCGGAAAGAGTCAGGCTTACATACGACATGCCTTTGGCGGAATTCATACTTGATTTCCACGACAGACTGAAATCCTGCACAAAAGGCTATGCGTCGCTCGACTATGACCATATAGGTTTCAGAACAGCCGACCTTGTAAAGGTCGACCTCCTTCTCCATGATGAGCCTGTCGATGCCTTTTCCTTCATATGCCACACGGACCAGGCTTACCACAGGGGGCATGCAGTTGTAGGAAAGCTTAAGGAGCTTATCCCGAGGCAGCTTTTTGAGATACCAGTACAGGCTGCGATAGGCAAAAAAGTCATTGTAAGGATGAACATAAAAGCAGTAAGGAAAGACGTTCTTGCCAAGTGCTACGGAGGAGACATAACCAGAAAACGGAAACTCCTTGAAAAGCAAAAAGAGGGGAAAAAACGCATGAAACAGGTCGGAAGGGTCTCAATCCCGCAGGAAGCCTTCCTTGCATTCATGGATGTCACAAAGTCAGAGGATAAATAATGACCCAAAGCATGAACCCTTTTGAGCCTCCCGCAGGGGGGCTCTCTCTTTACATACATGTCCCTTTTTGCGAGAGAAAATGCCCTTACTGTGCATTTGAGAGCAAGGTCCCCTCGGTGGGAGAGAGGGATCTGTGGCTTGAAATGCTGAGTAAAGAGCTCGAGTGGTGGGAAAAACGCATAGGAAAGCCTTCCCTTTCTACATGCTACATAGGCGGAGGCACTCCTACTGTTATCACAGGACCTCAGTGGGTCAGGCTGGCTGAGATCATAGACAGCCATTTCATGTTTGAGTCGGATGCAGAGGTCACTGTCGAGGCTAATCCCAACTCCTTAAAGGCTGATCATCTGCTCTTTTGGCGGGACTGGAGGGTCTCACGGGTAAGCATCGGAGTCCAGAGTTTTGATGATGCCGAGCTGATACAGCTGGGCAGGCTGCACAGCGCCGCTCAGGCATACGAAGCGATATCCGCATCCCTTGCATCAGGTTTTTCTGTCAATTCAGATTTGATGTTCGGACTTCCGGGACAGACCTTCAGAAATTGGTCGAGGACCCTCAGCCAGGCGGTAAAGTCAGGAATAGATCATATCTCTTTATATCAGCTTACGCTGGAACCGGGTACTCTGTGGGAGTCAATGCCCGAACAGGATCTTTCCGACGGTTATTTGCCATACAGGTGGGCTCAGTGGTATATGCCGCGAAAAGGTTATAATCAGTATGAAATTGCTAATTTTGCCAAAGAGGGGCATGAAAGCAGGCACAATATCAACTACTGGGAGGAAGGGGAGTATCTCGGAGTCGGTCCGGGCGCATCAGGCTTTCTTAAGGGCTGGCGATACAAAAATATATCCGGGATCACTGAATATTCCAGGTCGCTTGACCGGGGCGGAAGTGCGATAGCTTCAGGCGAAAGGCTCTTTGGAGAAAAAAGGGTGTCTGAAGCAGCGGTACTTGCTTTGAGGATGTCAAAAGGAATAGACAGGGAAGATTTTTCCAATAAGTACGGGGCTTTGGAAGAGAAGAAGATAATTGAAAAACTTAGTAGGTTTCCTGAAGACCTTTACGATATTTCCGAAAAAAGGATCTCTCTTTCATCAAAAGGCATGAGGGTAGCAAACAGGATTTGGTCTGAACTGGTTTGATTCTTATCCGGTGTACTTTATAATGTTTAGTGTAGATGACCGGGAATAATTTTTATTGTAAGCAACAGAAGTATTGATATTTAGATCTTATATTTTTTATCAGCCGTCAGGAGGGATTCTCCTTGAAAGAAAAGATCCAGAACGCTATGCGCAACATACCATCAATGGACAGGCTGCTTTCAATGCCCTGGATCGGGAAATACGAAACTGAAATAGGCCGTGATTCAGTAAAATCGATCATTTCAGGGGTGCTCGACGACCAAAGGGAGAAAATATTCAAAGATCCTGACGTGGCTTTTGACACAGAAAAGATCGCAGCTGAAGCCGAAAAGAGACTGAAAGCCCGAGCGTATAAAAGCCTGAGACCGGTTGTCAACGCTACCGGAGTGGTACTTCATACCAATCTGGGCAGGTCCCTTCTTGCCCAAGAGGCTATTGAAGCAGTGGTAAGTGCCGCAGAGAACTATTCCACCCTGGAATATTCTCCGGAGACGGGATCAAGGGGGCACAGGAACGACCACGTAGAGTGGCTTTTGTGCCGCCTGACCGGCGCAGAGGCGGCAATAGTGGTCAACAACAACGCCGCAGCTGTCATACTTTGCCTTGGTGCCCTTGCAAAAGAGAAAACGACAGTGATATCAAGGGGAGAGCTTGTAGAGATAGGCGGTTCTTTCAGAATACCGGAGATAATGGCTCTTTCAGGCAGTAAAATGGTCGAAGTAGGGACCACGAACATGACTCATCTCAGCGACTTCGAATCAGCAATTTCTGAAGATACTGCAATGATACTAAAAGTACACCCGTCTAACTTCAGCATAGAGGGGTTTACCTCATCTGTGCCCCGTGAAGAACTTGCAAAACTTGCTCATGACAATAACATTATTTTTATGGAAGACCTTGGAAGCGGAATGCTTGCAGAACCTCATATCACATACGGAAAAGCGGAACCGACAGTCAGATCATGCATAGAAGCAGGTGTGGACCTGGTGACTTTTTCAGGAGACAAGCTTTTGGGAGGTCCGCAGATAGGAGCAATAGCAGGATCCGCACGGCTGGTCGATAAATTGAGAAAATATCCGCTTCTCAGGGCGCTGAGGGTGGACAAGATGACACTCGCTGCATTTGAGGCTACGCTGAGGCTCTACCTAAGTGGAAAAACGGAATCCATCCCGACATTCAGAATGATAAACAGGGATGCCGAAGATATGAAGAAGCAGGCACTGAGGTTCAAAAGGAAGCTTTCCAGACTGCTTGGCAGGACCAGACTTCGCTCAGTATTTCTTGACGTAGTTTCGGTAAATGATACAGTCGGAGGCGGTTCTTTCCCGGGATCCGAGCTTCCAGGTTTCGCTGTTTCACTTAGGCTTCCCGAACTTGGAAGCGCCGGAAGACTTGCAGAAAAACTCAGGTCTTTTGAAATCCCTGTAATAACAGGCGCAAGCGATGATAGGGTCTTGTTCCACGTGCGCACCCTTTCAGAAAAAGACGAAAAGAGGATACTCGACGGATTCAGAGAAATGCTTTCACTAAACCGAGGAAAGGCTGAATGCATTGACTAACAGGGAATACCCATTCGTTTTAGGCACAGCAGGGCATATCGACCATGGCAAGACAGCCATAGTCAGAGCGCTCTCAGGGGTGGACTGCGACCGTCTCCTGGAGGAAAAAAAGCGAGGGATGACGATCGAGCTGGGGTTTGCCCCTCTTGACCTCCCGTCCGGAAAGACAATAAGCATAATCGATGTTCCAGGACATGAAAAATTTATAAGGCAGATGGTTGCAGGAGCGTCAGGTATCGACGCAGTAATGCTTGTTATTGCTGCTGATGACGGAGTAATGCCTCAGACAAGGGAACATCTTGAGATACTCACACTGTTGGGTATCCAAAACGGCATAGCGGTAATCAACAAGATAGACCTGGTAGATGAAGAAATGCTGGAGCTGGCAAAAGATGAGATATACTCGCTTACAGCAGATACATTCCTCGAAGGAAAACCGCTTATCCCGGTCTCTGCTCTTACAGGGAGAGGCATACCGGATCTTTTGTCTGAGATAGAAGGGATGGTACTCTCTGCAAAGCAGAGAGACAGGAACGGAGCATTTTTTATGCCGGTGGACAGGGCATTCCACATCTCCGGCTTTGGCACTGTTCTGACGGGTACAGCGATGAAGGGATCTGTGTCAGAGGGAGACGATGTCCAGATAATGCCGGCCGGATTAGCCTCCAAGGTGAGGTCACTGCAGGTCCACGGTGAAAACGTAGAAGCTGCATATGCCGGTCAGAGGGTTGCCATCAACATTTCGGGAACATCATTGGATAAAGTAAAAAGAGGGGATGCTCTCACCGCAGCTGAAAGTTTTTTGGCAACAGGCTGCGTAGATGTTCAGGTAAAAGTGCTGAGTTCCTCCAGCGAGCCTGTGGAGCACTGGCAGAGGCTGAGGCTCCACGTCGGAACCACAGATACGATAGCTAGGATCTCGCTCCTTGACAGGGAAAGAATATTGCCGGGGGAATCTGCGCCTGCTCAACTGCTCCCCGAAGAAGAAATAACTGTCTCTCATGATGCTCATTTCATTCTCAGGACATACAGCCCGCTAAGAACGATCGCGGGAGGAAGAGTCTTGCTTCCTGCAGGAGAAAGGCCAAAGAGCAAAATATCAAAAGCATCTCTGATCTCTTTCTTGAATAAAGTCTCCGAGAGCGAAAACGAAAAGGATCGTTTTGTCTCCCTTCTTGACTACAAAGGCATCCTGAAGGCCAGGGAGGCCTTCTTGTTGCTTGGAACAGATAAATCCCGGCTTGAGAGCATCGTATCGAGCCTTGAGGCTAAGGGCCGCATGGCAACGATAAAAACAGGCGAGACGACTTACATTTCGTCAGAAAAAACAAGTTTTCTTAAGGGGGTCCTGGGATCAGAACTGAAAAGATTCCATGGGGAACATCCTGAGCGAAAAGGGATAGAAATTGAAGAAGTTTCAAAGTGCCTTATGATCAACGACATTCGTTTTGTTAAAGAATTGCTCAGGATCTTTCTGAGAGACCGGTGGCTAGTTTTGGATGGAGACAGATACAGACTTTCAGATTTTGAACCTTTTGATGAAGCCAAATTTTTTTCAGAGGTCTCAAAGCTCAGGGAACTTGCGAGCACTGCGGGGTACGCGATGCATTCAGTGGAAGAAGCAAGATCTGCCCTTGGAATATCCGAAAAAGAAATGACCAGGATGATCGCCTATCTGAAAGAGCGTAAGGATCTCAGCATCATTGGAGAGGGCTACCTTCTATTTTCGACCATAGAGGAGGACCTGAGAAAAAAGCTTGCCGGAATAGATGGTGAGATCACCTTAGCGGGAGTGCGTGATATTACGAACAGCAGCAGGAAATACATCCTTCCATTGCTTGAATATTTTGACAGTAAAGGAATTACCCGCAGGGTCGGTGACAAAAGACTGCTTCTTAAACGATAAGACTGAGTTGATGTTTTAAAGTTTTGCGCTGTTATAGACTTAATTGTTTCAGTTAGTAAATATTATTAAAAACTTGATATTTATCTGAATTTGTTGTACAATAGTTCGACTAAGGGTCGGAGGTGAAGTGTATGGCGCAAACTTTAGATACTATTAGAGAACTAGTGCGTCTGCACAAAGGATCCCGAATTTTTTACAGGGCCGCGAATGGCCGTAGAAAAGTCGAAGAGCGAAACGGGATCATCCAGGAAACATATCCAAGTCTGTTCACTGTCTACATTGAATCTCAGCGGAGCACAGTCTCCTTCAGTTATGCGGATATTCTGACTAGAGAAGTTGAAGTGCAGCTGGAATCAAGCGGGGAGAATCTTTTCTAAAATAAGAAAAAAACATGCCCTGGCAAAAGCCAGGGCATGTTTTTTTAGGGCGCCCGATTTTAACAGAGGTGATAGTTCTGGAAGAATTATTGATCAGCCCAATAAAAATCAACTTAGCACTTAAAGTGCTTTTTCAGAGGCCTGATGGCTACCATGAAATTATTTCTTTGTTTTGGAAGAAAAAAGGAATAGAGGGGTTGACAATTCAACCTCGTGACAGTGAAAATATAGGTGATATTATAATAACAGAGGGTATGGAAATCAGCGGAGAAAATATACTTGTCCGGACATTGAAGTGGGCAAGGTCAAAATGTTCGAATATACCCCCGCTGCAAATATGCCTGAAAAAAGAATATCCTACCGGAAGCGGGGTAGGCGCGGGGAGTGGCAATGCAGCGGTACTGCTGTGCTGGTTGAGCGATAAATATGGGCTGGACATCGAAAACGGCCCAGTTTCCCGGATCGGAGCAGATGTGCCTTTTCTTGCAGGGAACGCTGATCTGGCGATCGTTAGAGGACTTGGTGAAAAGGTAGAACCCTTGACCGGAACACCGGACTTGAAGTGGCTTCTTGTATTTCCGCGATGGAGATCTGATACCTCTGCTGCATATATGGAAATTGACAGATCGAGAAAGAATAATAAAACCGTGCATCGTTACGAAGTATGCAGGGAAGAGATACTTACGATATTTGAAAAATTAAGATCAAAAGAGAAGATAGGCCTTCTGCACAATGATTTTCTGGAAGCATTGTCAAAGAAACACTCAGAGTACCGTACAGCTTTTGATATTGCTGAAAAGTCAGGCTCACTTGCCTGGGGGTTATCCGGCAGTGGAAGCGCGATCTTTATGATGTTCAGTGATGGCTTCTCTCTTAATAATGCAAAACAATTTTTAGAACGGGAAGAATGGATCATAAAAACAACGGAATTGGAGTGATGCTCAATGAGAGGGCAGAGAACAGAAAGACTTGTAAGACTGGCGGCCAAGTTTATGCTTACTCCTTCCAAACTTGTCTCCCTGACAGATCTGGCAGGCAAATTTAATGTATCAAAAACTGTTATCAGCGATGACGTTGAAGTGATCAATTCAGCGATGACTGCCGAAGGATTCGGCCAGATGCAGGTCGATCGGGGACGCAGCGGCGGTGCCCGGTTCATACCTCTCTGTACAGGGGAATACAGGACAAAGATGCTTCAGGGAATAGCGGAAACACTTGCAGACAAAGACAGGTATCTGCCTGGAGGACTTATCTATTACAGCGATCTCATCTTTAATCCTGAAATAGCTCTATCCCTTGGGTACGCGATGTCTTCGCTCTTTGCAGGATCCCGCCCTGATGTGATAATGACTTCTGAGGTAAAAGGAATACCGATCGCAATGTTTGCGGCATACGCAATGGGAGTTCCTCTGGCAGTCTGCCGCTTCAGAAACAGGCCAAGCGACGGATCCGCAGTAGGTGTCCATTATCCGACCGCCAACGGCGATGTCAAAACCATGTACATCGGCACAAGACAGCTGAGGAGAGGATGCCGGGTGCTTGTTGTCGATGACTTCATGAGAGGCGGGAGTACAGCTGCGGGAATGCTTTTAATGGCGAAGCAATTTGATGCAGAGGTCGTTGGAATGGGCATATTTATTGCTTCAGAAGAACCTGAAAACAAAGCGGTCCCAGCCTACAGGTCATTACTGACCCTTTCCCACAGGGATGGGAAAGCGACGCTTTTTGTGACCCCGGAAAAAAATTAAAAAATTCAAAATTAAAAATTTCATTTGACGTAATTCCATTCTTGGCGTAGAATCTTACGCCGGAAGGGAGGTGACCATGCCATGGGGATCAAGATCAACCTTGATGAGTGTATTGGATGCGGAGTTTGCTCGCAGCTTTGCCCGGAAATTTTTAAGCTTGATGAAGACGAGGGAAAGAGCATGGTTATTTCTCAGAAAATTACTGACTGTGCCAAAGAGGCTTCAGACAGCTGTCCCGTATCGGCAATAACGATAGATTAACAAACGAGGGCCCATAGCTCAATTGGTTAGAGCTCCCGGCTCATAACCGGATGGTTTCAGGTTCGATTCCTGATGGGCCCACCATCAAAAAAATCTGCCGCGTTAAAAACAAGGCTGTTCATAGTGATCAAAAGCCCTGCTTTCGTAGCAGGGCTTTTGATCACTATGGTATTTTTATCTTCGGACTGATCCTAGAGCGGCGGTTCCTTCGCCCATTCATAATGTAGCATAGGGATCCCTTCCTCAGTTTCTACCCTGTCGATGCCCAGTATCCCGCCTCCCGGTATCTGAAAGTAGCCTGGGACTTCTGTAGGGTAAATGATCTTTCTTGTCAGGTTATCAGGTGCATCGGCATCTGTAATTTCAAGTACTATTTCACTTGTATCGGGAACGATCCCCGCATACTGCACCAAGATAGCATTCGTCCCAACATCTGCTGTTATTGTTGTCTGGAATCCGATAAACTGATATTCGCTTTCGGAAAGCTCTTTTGTCCATTTCTCTTCAGGACGGCCTGCCGCAGAAGAACGTAAGAGCCATGCAAGAGAGGATGTGACCGGTTCATATATAAGTCCGGCAGAAAATTCACTAAGATCGATGTCGTTCCTTTCCGACCTGATAAAAACAGACTCCGTGGTCGCAGAATATGTTTCTATCCCGTTATCGTCAGTTTCGGTATTCTGGAGTTCGCTTCTTCCGGCGAAATCAATGTAGAAATGGGATCCTTCCGGACCCTCGATCATCGCTGTAATGGGGGCTTCTATCACCATCGTGATCCTTTCCCGGTAGTCCCCGCCTTTAAAAATAAAATCCATGGGAGCTGCTTTTTCAAAAGCAGCCGCCGGATTTGAGACATATAAGATGAGGAGCAGAACAAATATTATTTTTCTCATCCGTTTAGTGTAACACATCAAATATCCTCAATAAAGAAATTATGCTTTTTGAAATGGGGAAAAGAAATAACTGATGCAGTTCGGCGTTCCTTGAACAATAAAAAAGGTGTGCCCGGTAAGGGGCGGGCACACATGACATTTGGAAAATCTTATTTATCCAGAAGTTTTGTTATGAGTCTTGTGAATTTCTTTCCGTCTTCAACGGGTTCTCCTTCGCAAATCGCAGCAAGTCCCATAAGGACATTTGCCCACTCTGCAACGTCGGCATTTCCATTTTCGGTCTCTGAAGCTATTTTCTTTATGAGTGGGTGTGAAGGATTTACCTCAAGGACTTTCTTTTCCTCCGGAACCTCCTGTCCCATGCTGCGGAAGAAGTTCCTCATCTGAGGAGATATGGGTTCTCCCTTCTGTACAAAGCAGGCAGGGGAGTCGACCAGTCTTGTGGATATTTTTACATCTTCCACCATGTTGGCGAGAGATTCCTTGAGCTTTGAGATGAATCCTGTCTTTTCGAGTTCCTCTTTTCCCTCTGTGTTCTCAAACTCGCTTCCCTCAGGCAGTGCTATGTCCTCCTGTGATACTGATACGAATTCATATTCATCGAATTTTCTTGCATGGTTGACCCATATCTCGTCAACAGCATCTCCCAGCAGAAGGACTTCTATGTTTTTCTTTTTAAATCCTTCGATCTTTGGTGATATCTCAAGGTTCTTGACAGGTCCGCCGGTGATGTAGTAAATATTTTTCTGTCCGTCCGCCATCCGAGAAACGTACTCTTCAAGAGTGGTTTTTTCGCCTCTGGAGCTGTCAAGAAGACAGAGTTTCATTATCTGTTCGCGATTCTTAGTATCTGATATTATTCCTTCTTTGAGGACCATACCGAATATCTGCCAGAAATTTTTATACTCGTCAGGGCGGTCTGATTTCATTTTTTTGAGCGCGTCAAGCACCTTGCGCGTAATACTGCTCTTTATCATCGCAGTCTGCCTGTCCTGCTGGAGTATCTCCCTGGATATGTTCAGGGAAAGGTCTTCGGAATCTACTACACCCTTGATAAAACGCAGGTACTCCGGGATCAGTTCACGGCAGTCGCTCATAATAAAGACGCGGCGTATGTAGAGCTGGACTCCGTGCTTTCCTTCCTGGAAGAAAAGGTCGACCGGAGGGCGGGATGGGATATAGAGCAGAGCGCGGAATTCACTGGAGCCTTCGGCTTTGTAGCTGATGCGTTCCATAGGGTCTTCCCAGTCATGAGTCAGGTGACGGTAGAATTCTTTGTACTCGTCATCGCTTACCTCACTCTCAGGCCTTGTCCATAGGGCCTTCATAGAGTTTACCGGTTCGTTCTTCGCATCTTCTTTTTTCTCTTCTGATTTGTTTTCAAGGTAGATGGGATAGGTGACAAAATCAGAATACTGTTTGATTATTCCTCTCAGGGTCCATTCAGAAAGATAGTCTTTTGAGGTTTCGTTGTCCTCATCCTTTTCTTTCATGTGGAGGATTATGGTCGTACCGTTTGATCCGCGGTTTCCTTCACTTATCGTGTATGTGCCTTCGCCTTCAGACTCCCATATCCAGCTCTTCTCGGAACCGGCTCTTCTCGTTTCAACGATGACTTTGTCAGCAACAATGAAACTGGAATAAAAGCCTACTCCAAACTGTCCGATGAGGTCGCCGTTCTTTGAAGATGCGGCTTCCTGCATTGCTTTTACGAATTCCTTAGTCCCGCTTCTTGCGATAGTGCCAAGGTATGAGACAAGATCTTCCCTTCCCATTCCTATGCCGTTGTCGCTAACTGTAAGGGTCTTTGAATCTTTGTCTATCTTGATCCTGATCTCGCCGTCTTTTGCGGTATCGGAAAGGTCTGTATTGCTCAGGCTTTCGATCCTCAGCTTATCCAGCGCGTCTGACGCATTGGATATAAGTTCCCGCAAAAAAATATCCGGGTTAGAGTAGACGGAGTTGATCATCAACTCAAGGACTTGCTTTGCTTCGCTTTGGAATTCATGTTTCTCAATATTCTGTGACATTCAATATCCTCCCTGATCTTGTCGTTTGATTTAATAAAGGTTATCCGGGACAGCAACATATTGCAGAATCAGTTGCAGTCCAGGAAATTTAATGTTATTTGCCGGTCTGGATCATCGAACGTACCTTCATGTAATTAGAGATCATTCAACAAGGATCACAAGGTCGTTCCCCTGATTTTCTACTTTTATCTTTGAACCGTCTGCAGCTTCACCGCTTATTATAAGGCGCGCGATCTGCGTCTCAAGCTTTTTCTGCAGATATCTTTTCAGAGGTCTTGCTCCGTAGATCGGATCATAGCCGCTTCTGGCTGCGATGCTCAGCGCTTCCGGCGTAACTTCAAGAACGATGTTCCTTTCTTTAAGGCGATATTCAAGATGCTTAAGCATGAGTTTCACGATCTCGGTTATCTCTTCCATCCTCAGCGGCTTGAAGAAGATTATCTCGTCGACCCTGTTCAGGAATTCCGGCCTGAATTTGCTCCTCAGTGCAGACATTACCTCGGCCCTTGCGCTTTCGGATATATCGCCCGTTGATGTGTCCATGCCGTTGATCAGATCCTGTGCTCCGATGTTGCTTGTCATGATTATTATACAGTTTTTGAAATTTACAGTCCTTCCGTGGCTGTCAGTAGCACGCCCATCGTCAAGTATCTGCAGCAGTATGTTGAAAACGTCCGGATGCGCTTTTTCTATCTCGTCGAAAAGTACCACCGAATATGGATGTCTTCTTACCGCTTCGGTAAGCTGACCTCCCTCGTCATAACCGACATATCCCGGAGGGGCTCCTACTAATCTTGAAACAGAATGTTTTTCCATATACTCAGACATGTCTATCCGTATGATATTTTCCTCGGAGTCAAAGAGCGATTCCGCAAGCGCCCTGGCAAGCTCTGTCTTTCCTACCCCTGTAGGTCCGAGAAAGATAAAAGAACCTATCGGTCTTTTGGGATCCTTTATTCCGGAACGGGCCCTTAATACAGCATCAGCTACGAGCTCTACAGCCTCATTTTGGCCTATGATCCTCTGGTGCAGTTCGGAATCGAGATGCAGCAGTTTTTCTCTTTCTCCCTCCAGCAGCTTAGTTACAGGTATGCCTGTCCATTTAGCTATTATCTCAGCTATCTCCCCGTCTGTTACCTCTTCTCTCAGCAGGCGAGTACCGCCGGAAGTGAGTGCTTTTTCTTCCTCTTCGATTTTTCTTTCAAGGCCGGGTAGAGTTCCGTGGCGAAGCTGGGCAGCCTTGTTAAGGTCATATTCCCTTTCCGCCTTTTCTATCTCATGTCTGACTTTTTCAATTTCTTCACGCAGGGCTCTGACCTTTGAAATATTTTCCTTTTCAGTCTCATACTGCGCGCGAAGGGTGTTCGCCTTTTCCTTGAGATCTGCAAGTTCCTTCTGCAGAGCTTCTAGGCGATCTTTGCTGGCCTTGTCCTTTTCATTTTTCAATGCGGCCTCTTCGATCTCCAGCTGCATAACACGACGCGATACATCGTCCAGCTCTGCCGGCATGGAATCGATGTCAGTTCTTATCATTGCACATGCTTCGTCAACAAGGTCTATAGCCTTGTCCGGAAGAAACCTGTCAGAAATGTACCGGTTTGAAAGGACAGCCGCGGCTACAAGTGCGTTGTCCTGTATCCTCACCCCGTGATGGAGCTGGAAGCGTTCTTTGAGGCCTCTCAGTATCGAGATAGTATCCTCAACGTCAGGAGCCTCTACAATAACGGGTTGGAACCTTCTTTCAAGCGCAGCGTCCTTCTCAATATAGTTCCTGTATTCTTCCAGCGTTGTAGCGCCTATGCAGTGGAGCTCCCCGCGAGCAAGCATTGGCTTGAGCATGTTCCCCGCGTCAATAGCACCTTCAGCCTTTCCTGCGCCAACTATTGTATGGAGTTCGTCGATGAAGAGTATGACCTGTCCTTCGCTCTTTTTTACTTCATTCAGGACTGCCTTAAGCCTTTCTTCGAATTCGCCCCTGTATTTTGCACCTGCAAGCAGCGAACCCATGTCAAGTGCAAAAATTGAGCGATCCTTCAGCCCCTCAGGGACATCTCCCCTGTGGATCCTCATTGCCAGACCTTCAACGATAGCTGTCTTGCCAACCCCCGGCTCTCCTATCAGGACAGGGTTGTTTTTTGTCTTTCTGCTTAGTATCCTTATTACTCTTCTGATCTCTTCGTCACGGCCGATCACAGGATCAAGCTTGTTGTCCCTGGCCGCTTTTACAAGATCTCTTCCATATTTCTCCAGGACTTCATAAGTGTCCTCTGGATTGTCTGTAGTTACCCTCTGGTTGCCTCTGACCTCACACAAAGTTTTCAAAAATCCGTCTTTAGTAAGTCCAAAGGTCGCAAAAACCTTTGTTGACGGGGAAGAAGCTCCCTCTGAAAGCATTGCGAGGAAAATATGTTCTACGGAGATATACTCGTCCCTGAGCTTCTCGGCCTCTTCACCGGCATTGACGATCAACTGCGAAAGTCTCTGTGATACGAATATTTTGCCTGTCTCCTGGCCTGCGCCTGATACCCTCGGCCTTTTCCGGAGGTCTATCTCCAAAGCGTTCCTGATATTTTCAGCAGGGAGTCCCATCTTGCCAATAAGTTTTGGGATGAGGCCGTTCTCCTGGCTTATAAGCGCAAGAGCCAGGTGTTCGCTGTCGACCTCCTGATGACCATGTTTTATTGCAATGTTCTGAGCATCGTAGAATGCTTCCTGTGATTTCTGTGTCATTTTATTCATATTCATGATTATTCCTCCAGCATAAAATATATTAACCATTGCTGACCATTCTTTGCTATTATATAGATCAGATAAAATCAAACAATGTCTAAATAGAAAAACTATAGTCGATTACAAACAAATATTTAGATTAATTACCCATTATCTAATAATTTCAAATGATTACTTATGCTTACGTAAAATGTTATTGTGGTTCAAATAAAACGCTGATATTTCAGCAAAATAGGCAATATATAGGAAATATTTAGTCAAATGTGCTTGACAAGTGGCAAATATAAGTTTAAAGTTGCATGGTCGGAGTAGATCCGATTACAATATTTCCTGTTGGGAGGCAACACATTGAAAAGCAATGGTACAGTAAAATGGTTCAACGCAACTAAGGGTTATGGATTTATCACCACAGATGAAGGCAATGATGTCTTTGTACATTTCAGCGCCATCCAGGGCGACGGCTTCAAAACCCTTGATGAAGGTCAGAAGGTATCCTTCGAGATCACACAGGGCAGCAAAGGCCCGCAGGCTTCTGACGTCGAGAAGATCTAGCCTAGGCTAGATAGAGTATTTCTTTATTAATAAGGAAATAAACTATTGGAGGAAGACAGCGAGGAAACTCGTTGTCTTCCTTTTTAGGTGCGCCTCTTTTCTGTAAATTACCCCTTGCAGAAAACATACCATTTCGTCTATTGTTGACTGGTGTTTTAATCGAAGTCTTTTAAATTTAGAATTTTTCGAGGAGGCTGTACCATGTCCCTTTTAAAAGATAAAAAGTTGTCTGTGGAAAAGCTCAGAAGAACTGCTGATATTGAGTCCCTTGGTTTTAGGACGACCAAATCGATCAGCAGGCTTGAAGGCCTTGTCGGACAGGAAAGGGCCGTCCACGCTGTAAGCTTCGGCCTGTCGGTGCAGAGCAAGGGCTATAATATTTTCATGGTAGGTGAACCTGGAAGCGGCAGGACAACATACGCTATGAAGGAACTCACAAACTGTGCTGCGACTATGCCTGCCCCTGACGACTGGGTCTATGTATATAATTTTGATGAGCCCGGTACGCCGCTTGCGGTCAGTCTGCCAGCCGGCAAAGGGAAAGAGCTTTCAAAAGATGCAGAAAATGCAGTTGAAGATCTTAAATCAGTCCTTGTAAAGGCCTTTGACAACAATGAATTTGAGGACAACAAAGCCCAGCTTGTAAAGTCATTCCAGGAAGAAGTTAACAAGTATATGGAAGAGCTTCGCAAATGGGCAGAGGAGAAACATTTTGCAATAAAGCGCACCCCTCAGGGTTTTGTGAACCTTCCGATGATTTTTGCCCCTCCTGTCAAAGAGACAGAGGACAAGGCAGCAAAAACAGAGAACGCATCAGAAACAACAAAAGATGCAGAAACCAAGAATTCTGAGCCTGTCCTGAGAGAAATGCAGCAGGAAGAATTCGAGGCCCTCTCTGAAGAGGAACAGGAAAAGCTGCAAAAGGCATCAGAAGAGATATCCCAAAAAACTCTTGAGACCCTGAGGTCTATAAGAGAGAGGGAGAAAGACCTCAAGGAGAAGATCAAGGAGCTCGAAGGCCAGATATGCAGGAATGCGATCGGCCCAATTCTTTCGGAGTTAAGAGCTAAATATGCACCGAATAAAAAACTTGATGAATGGTTTGACGATTTTACAGAAGATATCGTTGCCAACTTCAATGCCTTCCTTGCTGCAGCACGCGATGAAGCAGCGGAAGTAGATTTCACCCGGTACGAAGTCAATTCTTTCGTTTCCAATAATCCTAACGAGGGAGCTCCTGTTATCAGGGAGACAAATCCCATCTACTATAACCTGGTTGGAAAGGTCGAGTACGAAAGCCGCCAGGGAAATCTCTACACCGACTTCAGGAGGATCACCCCCGGGGCCATGCATAAAGCCAACGGAGGGTTCCTGCTTCTTGAGGCCGAAGAACTTTTAAGACAGTTCATGTCATGGGACGCATTAAAACGCGTTCTCCGCTGCAGGGAGCTCTTTATTGAAAACCTTGGTGAGCAGCTGGGTTACATACCTGTATCATCACTCAGGCCGGAACCGATCCCCATTGACATGAAAGTAGTGGTAGTCGGCACTCCATACCTCTATTACCTGCTGAACATCTATGATCCTGAGTTCCAGAAGATCTTCAAGATAAAGGCGGACTTTGACACAGATATGCCTAGAACAAAAGAGTCAGAAATGCAGCTTGCCCAGTTCATTGCGGGATTTGTTGAGCATGAAGGGAAGCTTAATTTTACGGTTTCCGCTGTTGGCGAAGTTATCGAATGGTCATCACGTCTGGTCGAGAACCAGAACAAACTTTGTACCCAGTTCAACAAAATAGCGGAGATACTTGTTGAGGCAACTGCCTGGGCAAGAATGGACGGCAAGAAACTGGTCGGACTGTCACACGTCAGAAAAGCACTGGAAGAAAAGACCTTCCGGTCCAACCTTCTCGAAGATAAAATTCGCGAATCTTACAACGAAGGCGTGATAAAAATAGATACAAAAGGCTCCGTCATCGGACAGATAAATGGTCTGACAGTAGCCCAGCTTGTAGATCACAGCTTCGGTTCACCTGTCAGGATAACAGCCAACGTATACATGGGGCAGGAGGGAATAGTAAACATTGAGCGTGAGGTCAACATGACGGGTCCTATACACAACAAAGGCCTTCTCATACTTTCAAGCTACCTGGGCCGCAAATATGCGCAGGACTTCCCTCTTTCAATGACAGCGCGAATTGCGTTTGAACAGACCTACGGAGGTGTCGAGGGAGACAGTGCTTCCTCAACTGAACTATACTGCATGCTTTCTGCGCTTTCAGGTATTCCGTTGAAGCAGGGCATTGCCGTAACAGGATCTGTTGACCAGTTTGGCAATATACAGCCGATAGGCGGAGTCAACGAGAAAATCGAGGGATTCTTCAGCTACTGTAAGGTCTTTGGCCTGACAGGCGAGCAGGGTGTAATGATACCTCACCAGAATGAGCAGCATCTTATGCTCAGCCACGAAGTGCTAGAGGCTGTCAGGAAAGGTAAGTTCCACATTTGGAGCGTAAAGACCATTGATGAGGGAATAGAGATACTGACAGATGTAAAGGCCGGCACTCCTCAAGCAAATGGTGAATATCCGGCAGAAACTATCCACGCTAAGGTAAAGACCTGCCTGGAGGCATGGATAGAACGTTCCTTCAAACACAAAAAGAAAATGCAGGATAAAGTAGATCCGCCGGAAGACAAGAAGAAGTCGAAGGGCAAGAAGAAAAGCAGAAAATTTGAGGAATCAGATCAGTGAAAAAGCCCCACCATGCAAAAGAGATCCTGGATGCCTTTGAAAGGCACTGGGGCAACGAAGGCAGGCCTTCTCCTGAACTGAAGCACGAAGATCCTCTTGACGGCCTTATTTTGACGTTACTCTCACAGAATACCAACGATAAAAATCGGGACAAAGCTTTTGAAAAGCTCAAATCCTATTATCCAAAGTGGGACATGGTAGCAGAGGCGCCTCTTGAAAAAGTGGTCGACCTAATAAGGGTAGCAGGTCTCGGAGAGATAAAAGCTACGCGCATGAAACAAATACTTGCTGTTTTGAAAGATAAATTTGGAAGGCATTCAATTAGCGATCTGCAAAACTGGAAAGCAGATGAAGCAAGGGATTTCCTTGTATCTCTTCCCGGAGTGGGAGTAAAGACGGCGGCCTGCGTTTTGGTTTTTGATCTCGATATGCCTGCTTTTCCGGTGGACACACATGTAGCAAGAATAAGCCGCAGACTTGGATGGGCACCGGAAAAAATGGCTCCTGACAAGATACAGGAATACCTTGAAAGCACACTTCCTCCCGAACGTTTCAGGGGTGCTCATTTAAACATTATCGAGCATGGCAGAGGTATATGTTCAGCCAGGAAACCGGACTGTAAAAACTGCTATGCAGAAAGATGGTGCCAATTCTCGAAAAGCCTTGACGGATGAACATTTGTTGGTATAATACTTCTGTTTGCCGGGATGGCGGAATGGTAGACGCACGGGACTTAAAATCCTGCGAACGCAAGTTCGTGCGGGTTCGAATCCCGCTCTCGGCACCAGCACACACCAACTCAAATCGCGGGGTGGAGCAGTACGGCAGCTCGTCGGGCTCATAACCCG
>DIWR01000013.1 GCA_002428495.1 Synergistaceae bacterium UBA6101 | reverse complement strand
GACATTTTCCCTGATCATTGACAGTCTCTATTGACAGTCTTGTTGACAGTCTCTATTGACAGTCCTCTATTTGAAAAAATCGGAGACGCCTTTGAGCGTCTCCGAAAAATTGGTGGACTTATCTGTTATATTCGCGGCGTTCCTTGATGCGGGCTGCTTTGCCGCTGAGTTCGCGGAGATAGTAAAGCTTCGCCCTGCGGACCTTACCTTTGCGTACGATCTCTACCTTTTCGATGCTCGGGCAATGGACGGGGAATATTCTTTCTACTCCTATCCCGGCGGATATCTTTCTGACGATAAAGTTCTCGCGAATTCCGCCGTGCTGGCGTCCGATAACGACTCCTTCAAATATCTGGATGCGTTCGCGGTTGCCTTCTTTAACTTTAACGTGGACTTTTACTGTGTCCCCTGGGCGGAACTCTGAAAGGCTTTCATCAGTCTTTAAGAATCTCTTCTCAATAAGTGCTATTCTTGGATCGATCATGAGGTTTTTCCCTCCTTATCTTGGTATGTGTATTTTGTCATTTTTAAAACTTTTTATGGCCGCTGAGGGCCTGTGCTGATCAACGGACCGAACCACTGTTTCATCTCCAGCCGAAAAATCTGTCAAGAGTAATGCTGACCGCACTTCTTACTGAAAGATGGTTCCAGCTGTCCAGCCCTCCGGCGATCGGTGTCATTACAGAGTCTGCATCTTTTAAAACATCTTCGTGCAGTCCCCAGCCCGTCCCGAATATGAAGACCGGAGACAGGTCCTCTTCCAGTATCCTGCGTTTGAGTGACAGCCAATGAACAGCGCCTTCAACGGACTTTGCTGTTGTCGCTATCTTGAAAGGCTCTGTTTTTTCTCTTTCTCCGATCCATTTCAGCGCTCTGTCGACTGAAGCGAAGATCTTTAGTGTACTGAATGCCTCGCTCCTGTCCTGGTTATAAGAGGCTCCCCAACCTTCAGTCCAGTGGGAAGATATCTTCCTGACCATTTCACGCTGCTGGGCGAATGGAGTTACCAGAAGATACTTTTTGATGCCGTATGTGCGGCATGCCCTCGCGATGTCATGAAGGTCCATTCCTGTGATCGCGGTGGAGGACTTTTCGCCTCTTTTGTCGAGTACAGGGTAATGGACTTCCATCACGTAAGCGCCTTTGGAGAGCCAGGGCATTATCCCGGCCCGTCCTACTATGTCAGGCCTTCTTTTAAGCGTTCTCTCGACGGCCTGCCTTCTGCGCCACTTTTTGATGGCCTTCTCATCACCGCTCAGGAGGACCTCCGGTACTTTGTGCCCGTTCCATTCAGAGGGTCTGGTGTAGTGAGGGGTATCAAGCATTCCGCCGAAGAAAGAATCTTCCCTGACAGCTTCTGACTTGCCTACTACTCCGGGGATGAGCCTTGAAACAGCATCTACGATCGCCATGGCAGGCATTTCTCCGCCGGTGAGCACAAAATCGCCTATTGAAATTTCAAGGTCCGCATTTTTCTCGATGAATCTCTCGTCGACACCTTCGTAATGACCGCACAGTATGACGAGATGCTCTTTCCTTGAAAGGTCTTCGACCAGTTCCTGATGCAGCCTCGTTCCCTGTGGAGAAGGATATACAAGGAACGGTTTTCCGTTTCCATTCAGGCTGCCAAGTGCCTTTTGAAGCGGCTCGGCCATAAGCACCATTCCGCCGCTTCCGTAGGAATAATCATCGATCTGCCTGTAACTGCCTTCGGCGAAGTCCCTTATGTCAATGACTTCGACCTCCAGCCTGCCCTTTGCTATACCCCGCCCAAGCACGCTCGCGCCAAGATAGCTGTTTATAAGGTCAGGGAAGGCTGTAAGAATGGATATTTTCATATCAGTCCCAGAGTCCCTCCGGTACAGTTACAAGCATTATGCCTTTTTGTGTGTCGACTTTGTCGATGACCTCCGCAAGCGCAGGGATAGGTCTGATCTGACCCTCTTCTGTCTTTATCAGGTAGACATCGTTGCTTCCTGTCTGAAGCACTTCCTGAATGAGTCCAAGCTCATTTCCTGTGGCATTGTCGATCACTTTAAGTCCTACAATATCGTCGATCCAGTATTCATCGTCGGAAAGCTCAACGCGTTCCTCTTTTGATACTGTGACAAAGCTTCCCTTGAAAGATTCCGCGAGAGTCCTGTCTGATACATTTGCGATCTGGAGAAAAAATGTATCTTTCCCCTCGTAGGGCACTAATTTTGTAACATTGACAGTCTGGCTCGGAACGCCGGGTTTTTCCAGGGTAAGTTTTTTCATTTTGAAAAAACGCTCAGGAAAATCAGTAAGAGGGAAAAGGAGCATTGTTCCGGTGACTCCATGCACCCCCACTATTTTCCCGATGACTACCCTTTCTTCCGACGAAACCTCACTCTTCTTCGACATCTACATCGACCTTTTCACCGGATTTGACCGACGCAGCTTTGGCTACGTGGCGGATGGCATTGATAGTGGAACCTTTTTTACCTATAACCCTGCCAATATCTTCCCCGGATACCTTTATGGTAAGAAGGATAGCTCCGGAGTCGCTCCGTTCTTCTGATATCTTTACTTCATCAGGTTTTGTAACAAGCCTGCGAACTATCAGATCTACCAGTTCAATGTAATCAGGCATAACTATCGACCGCCTTATTCTGTTGCCGGAGCATCAAAAACTCCGGCCTTTTTGAGCAGTATTTTAGCTGTCTCTGAAGGGGAAGCCCCATTCTTCAGCCAAAATGCTGCACGTTCAACGTCCACTTTGACCTCTGCAGGATCTGTGAGAGGGTTGTAGGTCCCGAGTATCTCTATGAAGCGGCCGTCTCTTGGAGAATGAGAATCGGCAACCACAAGACGATAGAAAGGAGCCTTCTTTTTCCCGTGACGGGAAAGACGGATACGAACTGCCATTTGCGTAAACACCTCCTGTTTTTAGGGTTCCTCGGTAATTTGATTTTCACTGTTTATCGATATACGGGCGAAAATCAAATAACGGAGAAACCCAATGTTATCTTTTTGAGATCGGAAACCCGATAAAAAAGCCTTTTTGTCTTTGTGGCGTGGAGCGTGCCACGTGAAACTGCCGGAAGAACACCGGCGTGAAACAATTGTGAAGCGATGGTGAAGCAATGGTTAGAACCCGGATCCTAAGACCTTGCCCCTTATCGTCTTCCCCGAATGCTCCTATCGGGGATCCAGTGTCTCAAGATCATTGCTATGACGAGCTTTTTAGAACCTAGACAAAAGACGCTGGATTCCCGTTAAGAAGCGTCCGGGAAAGACGGAGATTTAGAACCTCCGGGGCCTTTGGCCGCAATTCTCCGCGATGCGAAGCGAGCAAATTCTCCAGCGATGAACTTCGCGAATTCTCCGCAGCCCAGAGGCTGCAAATTCCCCAGTGTCTTCGGTCCTAACGTTCTTTAGTTATTTTTCAAGGTTCTTACGATCGTTTGATCGTTTTTACAACCGTTTGCCCATTGCTTGCCGACTGCTTGCCCATTGCTTGCCCATCTCTTGCCCGCCCTTACGGGCGCCTGCTACTTAAAGAAACCCCTCCGGCCTGCGCCGAAATTCTTCATTCCGCCCATCCCGCCCATGCCGGGAGGCATCTTGAAGCCTTTCCCCCCGCCGGACATTTTGCCGATGCCCTTCATCATGGTCTTCATCTGTTCGTACTGCGCCAGCACCTGATTCACCATCTGCACAGACGTGCCCGAACCTTCGGCTATCCTTCTGCGGCGGCTGCCCTTTATTATCTCCGGGCTGCGTCTCTCTTTGAGAGTCATTGAGAGGATTATGGCCTCTGTCTGTTTCATCCTTTTTGGATCGACATTTGCGCCTTTGAGGGCTTTGCTGCCTCCCGGGATCGGGAGCATCTCCAGTACTTTTTCAAGAGGACCCATCTTCTGTATCTGCTGAAGCTGGATTAGCATGTCTTCAAGGGTGAACCTGTTCTTCTTTAGGCTCTCCGTCATCCTGTTTATGTCGGCTTCGGTCGTGGCAGACTGGACTTTCTCAAGGAGCCCTTCCATGTCGCCCATACCGATGATGCGCTGTGCCATGCGTTTGGCGTCGAAGATTTCGAGATCTTCCGTCTTCTCTCCGCAGCCTGCAAGTTTTATCGGAACTCCTGTGCTTGCCCGCACTGCGAGCGACGGACCGCCTCTGGCGTCTCCGTCAAGCTTCGTTAGTACGACTCCGGTGAGGCCCAGGCGCTTGTGGAAGGTATCGGCTACGTTGACTGCTTCCTGTCCTGTCATCGAATCTACTACAAGCAGAATTTCAGTCGGAGGCACAGCGGCTTTCATTGTTTCAAGTTCAGCCATCAGTTCGTCGTCCATCTGGAGACGACCTGCCGTGTCGAGGATTATCATGTCACAGAGGTGGTCTTCTGCGTATTTGCGGGATCTGGATGCTACCTTTACAGGATCTGTCTCTCCGGGTTCAGGTCCCCAAAAATGTATACTTGATTTTTCGGCAAGTACCCTGAGCTGTTCGACCGCTGCGGGTCTCCGAAGGTCGCAGGCTACTACAAGTGGTTTATGGCTTTTCGCCATTTTTTTTGCGATCTTGACCGTGGTAGTCGTTTTTCCTGACCCCTGAAGGCCTACCATCATGTAAACAGTAGGAGGTTTAGGCGATATTGTTAGTGGGACAGGTGCCTCGCCCATTATCTTGACGAGCTCTTCGTATACTATTGTGAAGATAAGCTGCGCAGGGGTGACAGAGTCGAGAACTGTTCTTCCTGTCGCGCGTACTTTGATAGCTTCAACTACGTCCTTGACGACCTTGTAATTGACGTCAGCCTCAAGGAGGGCGCGGCGTACTTCACGCAGCGCTTCGCTGATGTCTTCAGGAGTAAGTTTTCCTTTTCCTCTCAGACCGGCAAAGATATTTTCAAACCGTTCTTTTAATGAGTCGAACATTTCTTTTCCCCTTATGCTTCCAACAATTTTTTAATGTTTTTGTAAAAGTCTTCCGGCAGCTGTTTTTTATGTTCCTCAAGAAGCCTCAGGATCTCTTCGTATTTGCTCCCTTTTTCTAAGAATCCCAGAGCTTTCTCTGCGTTCTCCATATGTTCCCTTGCTCTTGTAATAAGGTCGTGGACGCCCTGTCTGGAGACCTTCAGTGATTCAGCCGCTTCAGAGAGAGAGAGATCCTGCAGGAGGACCATCTCACAAGCGAGTCTCTGTTTCTCTGTTATCAGATTCCCGTAGACATCAAGCAGAAGTCCGTCCCTGATGCGTTGGCCAAGCGAATCCGTATCCTGCAAAATATCACTCCTGTCCTTATGAACCAGTGAATTATACTCAGCATGTGCGTCTCTGTCAAGTAATTTTACTTGACAGAGACGCACGCATGACATCACATAAAAAAAGAGCCCCGAAGGGCTCCTTTTATCAGTTCAGCTTGGTTATTTGGTCATCTTTATCTTCGAGTACTTCTCAGGAACCTCAACAGATGCGGCGTTCATGAATCCTTTGCCAAATATGTATGTATCCTGATAGACAAGTAGATGGTTTTTGCTTGTTACTCCTGTCCCGAGGTCGGTGTAGTAGCCGCCGTTCCATTTAGCTCCCGGCGTGTACTCAGCGTAGCAAGCCATCAGGTCATCTTTGCTGTCAAGCTTGGCTGTTCCTTCAACTATCCTCTTGCCGAATTCAGCAAGGGCTGCGCTGTTGGTGTAGCCGTAAGAGAATGCCCATGTACCCATGCGGCCGGCTGCGCCTGCGTCAGAAACCGCCTTTTCGACCTTTTCGAGAATGACCGGCCAGTTTCCTGCTTCAGCGGCGAGGTCTATCCCGAATGCTCCCGGATAACCCATAAGGGGTGAGGGAAGGTCAGCTTCGATAAAGAATCCGCCGTACTTTGCAAGTTGCTTTAGAAGAGGTTCTGTATGAGCGTCGTTCGTGCAGAAGAACGCGGTGTTTTTCCCGTATTTGTTCACCCATGCAGGTGTCTTTTCAAGAATGAACTGCTGTGCGCCTGCTACGCCTACGTCGCTGGTCGGATCGGGAGCTGTCTCAAATACAAACTTCATGCCAAGGTCTTTGCAGGCCTGTTCCATGATGAGGCGGCGCCTTCCGAGTGTTTCGTAGCTCATGTGACGGGGGAAGGAGATATGGACAAAAGTGTCGCATCCGAGTTCTTTTGCTGTGTGGATGATAAGATAGCCGCGTGAGACAAAGTCTGCGTTGATCGTAAGGTCTGCGACCGATGAGATGACGTTGGGGTCTTCGTGTGCTTCACCGGCAAAGCAGAGGATGTCAGGGCGTTTTTCCTTGATGCGGCGGAAACCTTCAGCGGTCCCAGGGATCGCCTGGTTGACTACTACTACCTTCATGTCAGGATCATCAGCAAGTCCTGCTATCTGTGCAATGGTCGTTTCCATCTCAGACATAAAGTTGTCGGGGTAGGTAAGATGCTTGACCATTCCGCCTGTTGAAACGTCGCCATACTTCTGGATCGCAAGTTCCGCTCCGCGAAGGTCATCTTCGCTCTGAGAGACTGTACCTGTTACGATACCGATGTGGAAGGCTGCTTTTTCTGGGGCTTTAGCTTCTTCCTGTGCTGCCTGTTCTGCCGGTTTGTTGGCAGACTGGACCATAAAGAAGCCCAGGACCAGTACAGCTATCGCGCCGATGATCATCATAGTTTTCTTTGACATGAACTCATCCTCCTTAAAATTAGTTGAATATAAAAAGTATTTTTTGTTGCCGCACTAAAAATGTTAAGCGCTTTTGTCTCAGAGCTTGCTGAACTCTATAAACCAAATTCTATAATCAGTTCACGTCTATGTCAATTGATCACCTCTTCAGCTTATTATTCTTCCTCCGGATCATAGAGACAATATAATGATTGAGTCCCTGCCTCACCCAGTCCCCCTTCCGATATTTCCTCATAAAGTTCCCTTGTCAGAGAGAGAGCCGGCAGATCAAGCCCGATCTCATCTGCTGACTCCTCGGCCAGCTTCATGTCTTTGATGTAGTGTTTTACAAAAAAGCCGGGATCGAAATCCCCGTCCAGTATTCGGGGACCGTAATTTGTAAGGCTCCAGCTCCCTGCGGCTCCTCCTGATATCGCTTCAAACACTTTTTTCTGGTCAAGACCGCATCTCTTTGCGAAAGCAAGCCCTTCGCACATTCCTGTCATAGTTCCAGCCAGTGTTATCTGGTTGACCAGTTTTGTGTACTGTCCGCATCCTGCCTTGCCCATGTGCCTTATGTTTGTCCCCATCAGCCTAAAGTAGGGGAGGGCACGTTCAAAGTCCTCCTTCTCTCCGCCGACCAGGATCGTCAGTTTTGCTTCCCTTGCCCCTCTGTCGCCTCCGGTCACAGGCGCATCAAGGACGGATATTCCTTTAGACCTGGCGGTCTCCCATATCCTGCCTGCCAGTTTGGGGCTTGATGTTGTCATGTCAACCAGGAGGGAGCCTTTTGCCGCCGACTCGATAAGTCCGTTTTTGCCCAGGTAGATATACTCTACATCCTTAGGATAGCCAACAATTGTGAATACAATGCTGCATTTGGAGGCCAGCTCTGACAGCGAGTCCTCCCAGACTGCCCCCGCTTGTATAAGCTTTTCGGCTTTGCTTTTTGTCCTGTTGTATACGTGGACTTCATTTCCACCGGAGAGAAGATGCCCTGCCATGCTTGAACCCATCACTCCGGTGCCGATAAAACCCACAATGTTCTTGCCGCTCATTGGATCATCCTTTCTTTCAGCCGTTTTTAACTGCGGTAAGTTCGCGCGGTGAATGGTTGAGCACCTCACCTGTGCCGTCAGGCCTTACTGCGACCAGGTTTTCTATTCTTACTCCGAATTTGCCCGGTAGGTATATCCCCGGTTCGACGCTGAATATATTTCCAGGTTCAAGCGGCTTGTCATTCCCCTCAATGATAAAAGGTGATTCGTGAACAGCCAGTCCTATGCCATGCCCGACCCTGTTGAAGAAAAAGTCTCCATATCCTGCGTCGGCTATGACCTTTCTTGCCGCCCTGTCTACATCCTGCCCTGTCGCTCCCGGCCTCACAGCCGCTTCTCCTGCTGCCTGCGCCCTTCTGACTGTTTCGTATACTTTTTTCTGTTCATCAGTAGGAGTCCCTACAAAAAGTGTCCTGGTAGTGTCTGAGCAATATCCATTGTGCCTTCCGCCGAGGTCAAGGATGATGATGTCATTTTTTTCGATCACCCTTTTATCTCCTGAGTAGTGTGGCATAGAACCGTTTGGTCCGCTTGCGACTATCGGGCTGAAAGACATCTCGTAGCATCCGGCCTCTTCAAAAAACTCCGGTATCTTCTTTATTATCTCCCTCTCTGTCATTCCGGGTCGTATGAAGTCGATGAGCTTGTAAACGACCTGATCGACCATCCCGGATGCTTCTCTCATAAGATCAAGTTCTTCTTCATCCTTGCATGAGCGAAGCGGGTCCAGCATTTTTGAGCCGTTGCAAAGCTGGATATGCATCGAATCTCTTATCGCCAGCATATCAACGGCCCGCACTCCGTCGTTGAATGCTATCTTTTTTCCGACAAGTCCCAGTTTCTCGCAGCCCAGCCTGAACGCGTCTGTAAATCCTTCATGGTCGTTCCATTCTGCGTAGAAAGGAACATCTCCGAAAGCATTTCGGATCTCTTCTTTGTAAAGCAGCGGAGTCATCGCAAAGCATGCGGCATCTTTCGATACCATCAGCCCCCGGACTCTTTCGTCCGGGTGGGTATCAAGGCCGCTTATATACTCCAGGTCAGTCGAAGGACCAAGGTATATGCCGTCGAAACCCCAGGATCTCAATTCATCCGCCAGTTTTTTCAACCTGTTTTCTCTGATCAAATTTATCCCTCCGAAATCTCATAAAATAGTTTGCTTTGCGGATCTTTGTAAATCATGCATAGCCTGGCCATGTTTTTATCAAGGTCCGCCATTATCATACTACCAGGTGATCTTAATATCTATAAAGAAAAGAGACGTCTGATATCATGACCTAAAAGGCAAAAATGCAAAGAAATGGCTGAATAGAATCAAGCCGGGGAAAGGTTTCCCTGAGGACCGTCGGATCAAAAAAGTGTGTTTGGAACTGATCAGTCCAAATTGACTAATTGGCATTTCGGGAATACTATTTATACTGTGCAGCATCTTCGGTTCAGTTTTTTATAGTGATACTGCATCCGTTCTAAAGGAGCTTTCTGATCAGAAAACTCCCATTCCCAAATATTACAGGAGGAGTACTTGATGAAGAAACATGCGGTCTGTTTTACAGTTGCGCTTGTCCTGGCCCTTGTCTTTTGCGGTTCTGCCTTTGCTGCGGCCCCTTTCCACATAGGTGTGGCGACACTGACAGTTTCTCAGGCGGAGGATACATACCGCGGGGCCGAAAGGCTTATTCAGGAGTACGGTGACGCGGCCTCAGGCGGAATGATCCGCCACGTCACAATGCCTGATAATTTCATGTCCGAAATGGAGACCACCATCTCCCAGATAGTTGGGCTTTCAGACGACCCGAAGGTCAAGGTCATAGTAGTCGATGACGCGATCCCGGGAACAACAGAAGCATTCCGCAGAGTCAAGGAGAAACGTCCTGACGTTCTATGCTTCGCAGGTGAGCCCCAGGAAGACCCGGCAGTGATAACCAGCACAGCAGATTTTGCCATAGGTGTCGACAATATAATGCGCGGCTATCTCATAATAAACACAGCAAAGAAACTCGGGGCCAAGACTTTCGTACACATTTCCTTCCCCCGCCATATGAGCTATGAGCTCCTTTCAAGGCGCCGTGCCATTATGGAGCAGGCATGCAAAGATCTCGGCATGAAATTTGCATTCGAGAGCGCTCCGGATCCGACCAGCGACGTAGGTGTAGCAGGCGCACAGCAGTTCATTCTTGAAAAGACACCTGCATGGGTGAACAAATACGGCAAGGACACGGCTTTTTTCTGCACAAACGACGCTCAGACGGAACCCCTGCTCAAGCAGGTCGCAAAGTACGGAGCGATATTTGTCGAGCCTGACCTGCCGTCACCGCTCATGGGCTATCCGGGGGCTTTCGGGATAGACCTATCTAAAGAGGCAGGCAACTGGCCTGCAATAGTTAAAAAGGTTGAAGCCGCAGTCATCAAGGCAGGCGGCAAGGGCAGGATGGGAACATGGCCATACTCATACGGATGGAGCACAACCTGTGCTCTTGCGGAGTACGGCAAAAGGATAGTCGAGGGCAAGGCTAAGCTGTATAACCTTAAAGACCTCTGGAAGTGCTACGATAAGTTCACTCCTGGAGCCGCATGGAACGGAGCATCTTACTTTGATGTCGCAAAGGGCGTAAAAAATAAAAAGTTCACGCTTGTCTACGAAGACACTTATGTTTTTGGCAAGGGATACATGAAAGTTACAGAGGTAAAGGTCCCCGAAAAGTATCTGACAATGAAGTAGGACGGATAAAAGAGGTAATGTGATATTAAATGTTCGGGCCGGATATTGCCTTTTATTACAAAAGGCTTACCCGGCCTGTTTTATCGGTCCGAATACCTTGATAAAAAATGGTATTAATAAGTGTATAATATTATGGTGTTGATGATGTGAGGCATTTATAGTCGGCTTTCTTTTGTATTGTTGTTGGAATATGTTTTTTCTGTTATATATATAAGCGAATGTTTATTTAGTATTAAGAAAAAGAGGTGAAGCGGATGCCCGAAGGAGTGCCTCTCCTTAAGATGGAGAATATCGGCAAGGAGTACTTCGGAAACAGAGTCCTCGCTGACGTCAGCTTTTCGCTGATGCCGGGCGAGATACTTGGGCTTGTAGGTGAAAACGGAGCCGGAAAGTCCACCCTTATGAATATCCTCTTCGGGATGTCTGTCATTGAGGAGACCGGAGGTTACGAAGGAAGGATAATCATCGACGGGGAAGAAAAATCATTCAAAGACCCATTCGATGCGCTTGAAGCCGGTATAGGGATGGTCCACCAGGAATTCTCACTGATCCCCGGCTTTACTGCCACCGAGAATATCCTTCTCAACAGGGAGTCCATGAAATACAACCCGCTGGTGGAGGTCTTCGGGGACAGGTTCAAGACCCTCGACAGGACGGACATGAACAGAAGGGCAGTCAAGGCTATCGATACCCTAGGCGTCTCTCTGGCACCGGATACATTGATAAGCGAAATGCCTGTCGGCCACAAGCAGTTTACAGAGATAGCCCGTGAGATCGACAGAAAGAAGACAAAACTTCTGGTTTTGGACGAGCCTACAGCCGTACTTGCTGAATCCGAGGCCCAGGTGCTGATCGAGGCGTTGAAAAAGCTGGCCTGCCAGGGCATTTCGATCATATTCATATCCCACAGGCTTCAGGAGATCATTGATCTCTGCGACAAACTGGTAGTGCTGAGGGACGGCAGGGTCATCCAGGAGGCAAAAACAGGAGAGACCAATGTGAGGCAGATCGCCAGCTGGATGGTAGGAAGACAGATATCCGGAGCAGCAGATGCGGCCCAAGAAAAAGAGAGAAAGTTCGGAGAAGTAATCCTGAGAACCCAAAACCTCTGGGTAGACATGCCGGGAGAGACAGTAAGGGATGTTTCCATAGAAGTCCGTCAGGGTGAGATATTCGGTCTTGGGGGACTTGCCGGACAGGGCAAGGTCGGCATTTCCAACGGAATAATGGGACTTTATGTTTCCGGCGGAAAGGTCTTTGTAAGGGGTAAGGAAATAAAACTCAACGACCCGAGCAGTTCCCTGATGGAAGGCATGGCATTCGTATCTGAAGACAGGCGAGGAGTGGGGCTTCTTCTTGAAGAGGGGATAGACTGGAACATCACCTTCACAGCCATGCAGGTCCAGGAAAAGTTCATTTCACACCTGCTTGGCGGTCTGATCAAATGGCGTGACGACAAAGCTGTAACAAAATGTACGGAAGACTACATCAAAGCTCTTGAGATCCGCTGCACGGGGCCCAAACAGAGAGCCGTGGAGCTCTCCGGAGGCAACCAGCAGAAGGTGTGCCTTGCAAAGGCCTTTGCCGTTGCACCGGAGATACTCTTTGTCTCAGAACCGACAAGGGGAATTGATGTAGGGGCAAAAAAACTGGTTTTAGACACTCTTCGCAGAGTCAACGAAGAGACCGGGACTACAATAATTATGACATCTTCGGAACTGGAAGAACTCAGATCGATATGCGACAGGGTCGCAATAATCAACGAGGGCAGGGTTTCGGGCATATTGCCGGCCAAGTCGCCGGCTGAAGAATTCGGGCTCCTGATGCTCGGGCATGTTGTCGAAAGAAGCCCTGACGAAATATTGGCAGAGAGGTGCAGGTGATAAGGATGAAAGAAAAACTTCAGGCTTTTATTGAAAATGCCGGATGGCCCAGGATAATAATAGGGCTCTTCCTCCTCTCACTCTTTATAGCGGCGCCCATGGTGGGAGTTCGTCTGGACGCTTCGCTTTCAGACACGCTCGTTCGAGTTGGGATGAACGGAGTGCTTGTACTTGCGATGGTACCCATGATCCAGTCCGGGTGCGGACTCAACTTCGGCCTCCCTCTTGGGATAATAGCAGGGCTCCTCGGAGCCGTAACGTCTATCCAGATAGGGATCCAGGGCAGCATAGGATTCCTGATCGCAATGGTCATAGCCGTCCCGCTGGCAGTAGTCTTCGGATGGATGTACGGCCAGCTTCTCAACAGGGTCAAGGGTGATGAGATGATGATCGCTACATACGTAGGATTCTCATCAGTCGCTTTGATGTGCATGGCATGGCTTCTCCTCCCTTACACCAGTCCGACTATGATATGGGGTTATGGAGGTTCGGGGCTCAGGACTACGATAAGCGTTGAAGGCTTCTGGTTCAGCGCGCTCAGCAAACATCTCAACATCAGGATAGGGGAATTCTTCTATCTGCCCATAGGGATGTATATTTTCTTTGCACTTATGATATTCCTCGTATGGGGATTTTTCCGTACAAAGACTGGTACTGCTGTCACAGCAGTAGGTTCCAACCCTGAATTTGCAAGGGCTTCCGGTATCAACGTGGATAAAATGAGGACCATCTCAGTAATACTTTCAACAGTACTGGGTGCCATCGGAATACTTGTATACGAACAGAGCTTTGGATTTGTACAGCTCTACATGGGTCCCTTTTACATGGCTTTTCCTGCGGTAGCTGCGATACTCCTCGGAGGCGCTTCGGTAAACAAAGCCTCCATGGTCAACGTAGTGGTAGGGACCTTCCTCTTCCAGGGGATCCTTACAATGACGCCTTCCGTAATAAACAGCGTTATGCAGACTGACATGTCTGAAGTTATCAGGATCATCGTCAGCAACGGAATGATCCTCTATGCCCTTACCAGGAAAGTGATGGTGAAGAGATAATGGCGGACAAAAACAAAGGCTCGATGAGCCTCAAAAACATACTGGCCAACAACGCAGTCCCCATAATCTTTATCGGCCTTTCCGCCATAGCGATACCTATCTCGGGCTTCTCTGCAAACTATCTGATACAGGAGATGCTTACAAGGCTGGCAAGAAATTCATTCCTTGTGCTTTCTCTTCTTATCCCGATACTTGCGGGGATGGGACTCAACTTTGGTATGGTCCTGGGAGCGATGGCAGGGCAGATAGGGCTTATCTTCGTAACAGACTGGGCAGTGACCGGTGTTTACGGAATGATGCTGGCCGGGCTGATAGGAACTCCCATTGCGATCGTCCTGGGCTACATCTGCGGAGCGGTCCTCAACAGGGCCAAAGGCAGGGAAATGGTCACATCATACATTCTGGGATTCTTTATCAACGGAGTATATCAGCTGATAGTGCTTTACACTATGGGAAGGCTCATTCCGATCAGCAACCCGCAGCTGGTACTTTCCAGAGGATATGGGATCAGGAACGCGATAAACCTCACAGGCGTAAGGCATGTACTTGACAACCTGATACCTCTTAAAATTTTCAACAACATAGATGTTCCGGTCGCCACCTTCATACTTATAGGTTTTTTCTGTATCCTGATAATCTGGTTCAGAAAGACTAAGCTGGGACAGGACATGAGGGCCCTGGGACAGGATATGAAAGTTGCCGAGGAAGCAGGTATCCCGGTCGAACGTACAAGGATAATAGCGATACTCATATCTACGATCCTTGCATGTTACGGACAGATAATATTCCTGCAGAACATCGGTACGATGAACACATACAACAGCCATGAGCAGGCAGGGATGTTCGCCATAGCAGCCATCCTCATAGGCGGAGCCTCTGTAAGCAGAGCGACTATAACGAACGTATTCGTCGGAGTCGTCCTTTTCCACCTGATGTTTGTCGTCTCCCCCATGGCAGGCAAGGAACTTATCGGACAGGCACAGCTCGGTGAATACTTCAGGGTCTTCGTCTCATACGGCATAATTGCCCTTGCGCTCGTCCTCCACGCATGGAGAAGGATGAGAGCCAAGGCAGAGGCACGCAGAAGCCTGAGGGGGGAGGAATAGGCAATGAACAACGGATCTGTCAATAAAAAGAGACTTGTGATAAGGCTTGTCCTCTTATCTCTCCTGATCGTTATTGGTTTTTTCCTCTATTATTACGGTAAGGAACACGAAGTCCTTCTGGACAACAAAACAGTCGAGATCAACGGACAAATTTACGAAGCTGCAGAGTTTGTCAGGATAACCGTCAACGGAGATGCCGCAAAACCGATCGAGCTCTATGCCAAAGAGAGAGACGTGGTAAAGGTCAACGGACCAAAACACACGATCAAAGTAGAGATTGTTGATGAGGATTCAGACAAAGTCATCAAAACAGAGGAAAGGGACTTCAATTTCGGAAAGATCTCTTCGTTGATGATATCCATCCCTGCAGTTGCAGAAAAAGCGCCGGATGTCTATCTGCCCCTCCCGGGTTTAATGACTCAGGCTCCGGCTCCTGAACCTGCACCTGAAGAAGAGACAGAGACCACAGTAGATGTGGAAATAGAACCACCGGCTATTTCTGACTGATATCTTGTCTGATAAGAGATAATTAGACATAAAAATACCGCCCGTATTACTGGGCGGTATTTTTATGATCTTCTAAAGATTTATTTTCGATGTGAACGTTGAGATGGGGGTATGTCATTATCAGGCCGTTTTTCTTAAATAAATCATCCAGGCCGTTGTATATATCCCAATAAACATCCCAGTATACACTGCTGTCTGACCATGCCCTCACGACGTATTCGATAGAGCTCTCTTTGTAATTGCTTACAGCTACAAAAGGCGCAGGATCCTTATCAATGAGGGGGTGAGAAGAAACGTATTCAAGCAAAGTTTTGCGCACCTTTTCAGGAGGACATTCGTAGGAGACTGAAAAATTAAGGTTGAAACGTCTTTTTTTCTCTGTACTGTAATTCATTATCTTACCGTTTGATACGTCACTGTTTGGAATATATATAATGATGTTTTCGAAAGAGAGTATTTTTGTATGGACAAAACCAATTTCTTTAATAAACCCTCCTGTTCCTCCAACATCCACATAGTCTCCGACTTTGAAGGGTTTGATAGAAAGGAGCATAAGTCCGGAGAGAACGTTTGACAGCAGATTCTGTATTGAAAGCGATATGGCCAGTCCTGCCACGCTCAGTATGGCGACCAGAGAGGTCACCTGGATGCCTAGAGCGCCTGCTACTATCATGAAGACAATAAAATGCAGGACCAGTCTTACTGCTGTAATGAGGAATTTATGCAGTGTCACATCTATCTTGGTTTTGTTCAGGCTTCTGTTCAGAACCGAAAGTATCAGTTTCGAGATCACCAAACCGGCAATTAGATAGATAAGGGCGGGAAGAAGGGTCGAGAGAGTCAGCCTGCCGAAAAACTCTGTCACTGCAGAAAAGTCAAGATTCATTCAGACGGTCATCCTTTCAATTAATAGTTCCTTTGATTTGTCAATTTTAGCACATAATGATGACTAAGCGCGGCTTGTTCAGCCCGCATGTCACCATGAATATTCAAGCCATATTACCTTTGACTGACCACTCTGCCATACCTTACTATCTATTTGATCCCCTTTGCGGGATCCGCAGTTTTTTTGACAAAGCGGTCTTGCCTGTTGGCAGGATTTTCATAAACATTTTGGTGTCATGTTTTTTAGACAAGAGCGGAGGAGAATATGAATAATAAGACTTTTGATGGCAATTGGCACTCTATAGAGACAGAGGAAGCGCTCAAATTGCAGGGTGTTTCCGAAGAGGGGCTTACCTCGGCTCAGGCAAAAGAACGTCTTGCCGAGACAGGTCCGAACTCGCTGGAGGTCGAGGAGGGGGCGGGGCCTTTTATGATGCTGATCAGTCAGGTCAACAACCCGCTGATCTACCTGCTGGCCGGTGCCGCTGCCCTCTCTCTCTTTGTAGGCCATGCTATAGATGCGGCTGTCATCGCCGGTGTCATAGTCCTCAACACATTGCTTGGATTTTTCCAGGAGTGGAGGGCGGAAGGGGCGATTGACGCACTTCGCCGAATGACATCTCCCCATGCAAGGGTGATCAGGGACGGAAACACTAAGGAGATCGACGCTTCTGATGTGGTGCCAGGCGACATCCTTATCCTTGAGACTGGCAACCGGGTAGCCGCAACTGCAAGGGTCACATGGTCCGAGGAACTCGAGGTCGATGAATCGGCTCTCACGGGTGAATCCCTGCCTGTCGGCAAGTCCACTGAAAAACTTGAACAGGATATCCCTTTGGCTGACCAGAAGAATATCGTCCAAATGTCCACCAGCGTGACCGGAGGCCGAGGGCGGGCTCTCGTAGTGGCTACGGGGATGAATACCGAGATCGGCAGGATCGCAGCTGAGGTAAGGACCACAGGCAGGGAAGACACACCTCTGCAAAAGAAAATGAACAAGCTTAGCACGGTCCTTGGTATTGGGAGCATCGCATTTGCTGCGGGCGTCTTTGGGCTGGGGCTGCTTCGCGGATATGAGATCCTGGATATGCTGATGTTCTCCGTGGCCCTTGCTGTCTCTGCCATCCCGGAGGGACTTCCCGCCGTTATCAGCGTTACGCTGGCACTGGGTGTACAGCGCATGGCCGGAAAGAATGCCATCATCAGGCGCATGGCCGCCGTGGAGACCCTTGGTTCTACCACCGTGATATGCACGGACAAGACCGGGACAATTACAAAGAATCAAATGACGGTCCGGAGTATCTGGGCCGGAGGCGTTACATACAATGTAAGCGGCGAGGGCTATGCCCCTGAAGGCGAGATCAGGGCCGCAAACGGGGAGAAAAATAACACAGGTGATCTTACCAGGCTGCTGGAAATCGGACTTTACTGCAACAATGCCGTTCTAAAGGAAAAAGACGGTCAATGGTCCGTAGAAGGAAATCCAAGCGACGGTGCGCTGGTCGTTGCGGCAAAAAAAGCAGGCCTGGAAAGACTTCCGGAGAAGGCGGAACGACTCTCGGAAATACCTTTCTCAAGCAGCAGCAAATACATGGCTACCCTCCATAGGAATGAAAACGGCACCGCGTATGCGGCCCTCGTTAAAGGCGCCCCTGAGCGTATCATGGAATTCTGTTCTCATGTTCTCATAAATGGAGAGGCTGTAGAACTGGATGACAAACGCCGCAGTGAGATAGCCGAACATAGTGAGAAAATGGCATCGGAGGCTCTTCGCGTACTGGCCGGCGCCTATCGGGAGATTTCCGGGACCGAAGGAAAGCTGGATCGGTCTGAAGCCGAAGAAAAACTGACGCTGGCAGGATTGTGGGGAATGATGGACCCGCCCCGGGAAGAAAGCATTGAGGCCGTTAAAAAGGCAAAGGGCGCAGGGATCCGACCTGTCATGATAACAGGTGACCACGCTGTAACAGCGCTTGCCATAGCAAAGGCGGTCGGCATTTCCGACAGCGGGGAAGCAGTAACAGGCAGGGAAATAGATGGTATGGAAAAACATGAGCTTGCGCGGGCAGCGCTCGAACGAGGCGTTTTTGCCAGGGTCACACCCGCTCACAAACTGAAGATCATGGAATCCCTCAAGGAAGAGGGACACGTGGTGGCAATGACAGGCGACGGTGTAAACGATGCCCCTGCCCTAAAGGGAGCAGACATCGGCGTTGCCATGGGGATAACGGGAACGGAAGTGGCGAAAGAGGCTGCAGACATGATCCTGATGGATGACAACTTCGCAACGATAGTGCAGGCTGTGGAAGAGGGGCGGGTCATCTACAACAACCTGCAGCGTGTGGTCTACTTCCTCCTTGCGACCAACCTCGGAGAGATCCTCACCCTGGTGGCGGCTCTGGTCATCGGACTTGACCTGCCTCTTACGGCTGTCATGCTGCTGTGGATCAATCTGGTGACAGACGGTACCTGCACAGTCCCCTTGGGTATGGAACCGGGACATGCCGACATCCTGAAACAGCCTCCGCGAGATCCCAAAGAGTTCATCATCGACCGTGTCGCCCTTATGAGAATAGCCATCCTGACTCCCGTCATGACCTTGGGCACAATAGGTCTCTTCTGGTATTCAAATGAGACCGGAGGCCTCAGCTACGCACGGACAATAGCCTTTACGACCCTGGCAGCGTTTCAGTGGTTCCAGGCCTTCAACGCCCGTTCCTCCACGAAGTCTGTATTTTCCGTGGGTCTCTTCTCCAACCACTGGGTCCTACTGGGAGTGGGCAGCGCGATAATTATGCAGATAGCAGCAGTCCAGAGTCCCATAGGACATATGCTTTTCAAGACAGTAAGCCTTTCACTGCGAGACTGGATGATGATCTTTCTGGTTGCCTCCACTATATGGGTTGCCGATGAACTCCTCAAAATTGCCAGGAATTGGGGCATCTCGGGGTCCTAGCTTAGCAACATTTGCGGTCCTGCGCGTCAACGTATGCCCAATACGCCTCCGCTTGAACCGCTGCATGTTGCGTCGCTATGATCTCCGATCTGCCCCAATTCCGCAATTGGGGCATCTCGCGGCGCTGACTTAACAACATACGATGTTCCTTCACCTCAACGTATTCATATACGCCTCGGTTCGAAGCATCGCATGTTGCGTCGCTATGATCTCCGATCTGCCCCAATTGCATACTATGCTTTAAAACAACAAAAGCACGTCGTCATCACTCGCGACCTGCCCCAATTCCGATATATTTATGGTCTGGCGTGAAGTGGCGATTTCATCGCCGGGAAGCGGTTGGGAAGCAGTTGTTTTAAAAACATAGCTGAGCAATGGCTAAGAGTGGCTAAGCAGTCGTAAGAACCTGCCACTACCGTCTTCCCGGTATGCAGTTGTCAGGAGAGCACTGTTTTCCGAATAGGAAAACTTGTAAAATTACCCTTAGTGCCTGAACTATTTTGAATGCGTTCTGAGATGCCGGGATCCAGATCCTATTAACTTTGACTATTACTGTATTTTATTAAACTTTTGTCGTCATAAATAAAAAGCTTCAGCTTACAAGAACTGCTTGTGTGTTCGATCTTTAGCTCCCCACACAAACAAGATCACTGGTTTTTTCCAAAATGGAAACGGCCACATAAAGGTCCACTTCCACTCATCTGACTCCTCATTTTAAAACAACTGAAACCGGCAATATGTCACTTAAAATATTCAATTATAAACATAAAACACTTCAAACTTGAAGTTTTACTGCTATAATAAAAATACAATTATTTCAGCGGGGTGAAGCAATGACCAAACAGATGACAGTCAGCTATAAAAGGCTTTGGAAACTGCTGATCGACCGTGATATGAAAAAAAAGGATCTGCAGGCTGCCGCTGGTATCAGCCCTTCTTCGGTCTCAAAGCTTTCAAGGAATGAAAATGTCAGCATGGAAGTCCTCATAAAAATATGCTCTGCGCTTGGGGTCCGTTTTGAAGACATTATGGAACTGGTTCCCGCTGCGGCAGAAGAAAGGAAGCAAATACATGGATAACGAAAAAAAATCAATTAACACTCCGGTTCATTCCGAAACCGAAACAAAGCATGAACATCATCAAATGAAACATGATGTTTCTGCTCAGAAACCAACAGATCACACAGCGATGGATCATTCAAAAATGGACCACTCGAAGATGGATCACACAAAAATGGACCATTCGAATATGGACCACACAAAAATGGGGCATGGTGCCATGGATCACAATCACAGTACGCAAGGAGGACATGGTGGCCACGCCGGACATCATGAAGGGATGATCGCCGATTTTAAAAGGCGCTTCTGGGTAGTATTGATGTTGAGCATTCCGATAGTGATACTGTCTTCGATGATACAGATGTTGTTCGGATATCACCTGGAATTCCCAGGATCCAAGATCATCCTGTTTGTTCTGTCCAGCATCGTTTTTTTCTATGGAGGCGTCCCTTTTCTGAAGGGGGCACTTGAAGAAATTAAAACCAGGAAGCTTGGAATGATGATGCTGATAACATTGGCAATCGTCACGGCCTACGTCTATAGTACGCTGACCACCTTTATCCTGGTGGGCTCAGAATTCTACTTTGAGCTATCAACGTTGATACTGATCATGCTGCTGGGTCATTGGATCGAGATGAAATCCCAGATGGGAGCATCCAAAGCCTTGGAAGAGCTGGTCAAGCTCATGCCGGAAACAGCCCACAAGCTGGACGGGCATGGCAATATTACTGAAGTCAGCATAAAGGAACTGGTTCCCGGAGACCGCATAATGGTTAAATCCGGTGAAAAGGTGCCGACGGATGCACGGGTTGTGGAAGGTTTCTCCAGTCTAAATGAATCAATGCTGACCGGAGAATCTGTACCTGTTGAAAAAACTGTGGGCATGCAGGTCATCGGCGGGTCAGTCAACGGCAATGGTGTTATCACCGTTGAGGTTGAGCGCCTTGGGGATGAAACCTATCTTGCTCAGGTGATCAAGACGGTTCAGGACGCACAGGCTCAGAAGTCCAAAACACAGGGGTTGGCAGAGAGAGCTGCGGGCTGGCTGTTCTACATTGCAGTTGCAGCAGGTATCATAACATTCGTTTATTGGTTTTCAACGGGAAACGTTGCCTTTGCACTTGAACGGATGGTAACGGTCCTGGTCATTGCTTGTCCGCATGCCCTGGGGCTGGCAGTACCGCTGGTCAATGCGGTATCTACATCCATTGCAGCCAGAAACGGCTTATTGATCCGTAACCGCAGTCAATTTGAAGAAGCCAGAAACACCAACCGGATAGTATTTGATAAGACAGGTACTCTGACCATGGGTGAGTTCGGGATCACCGAAATTGTTACTCAGCCAGGAATTTCTGAAGAGGCTCTGCTAAGGATTGCTGGATCACTGGAAAGCCAATCCGACCATCCTATTGCAGTGGGTATCGTCAAGGGGGCAGCAGCCAAGGGCTTCAAGCCTGAAAAAGTAACCAATTTTGAAAACCTGACCGGAGCCGGTCTAAGTGCTGACCTCGATGGAAAAACCTACTATATCCTCAGTCCCGGTGAAGTAAAAAAACGAAATATTGCCTTTAACGAGGATATGTTTGATAAATTGGCATCTCAGGGAAAAACAGTTGTATTCGTACTGGATGAGGATAAACTGCTTGGGATGGTCGCTGTTGCAGATATCATCAGGGAATCTTCCAAGAGCATCATTTCCAAGCTTAAGAAATTGGGCATCGAATCCATCATGATGACCGGAGACAATCAGAAGGTGGCCGACTATGTGGGAGGAGAACTGGGGCTTTCCAAGGTATTTGCTCAGGTCCTTCCGGATCAAAAATCGAAAAAGGTTCAGGAGCTTCAGAAGGGCAATATGAAAGTTGCAATGGTAGGAGACGGCATCAATGATGCTCCGGCGCTGGCCACAGCTGACCTTGGCATTGCCATCGGAGCCGGGACCGACGTAGCCATGGAAACTGCCGATGTCATTCTGGTGAACAGTGATCCCAAGGATGTATTGAACATTATCAAGCTTTCTAAAGCAACTTATCGTAAAACCATCGAGAACCTGATCTGGGCTGCCGGTTATAACATCATCGCAATTCCATTGGCGGCAGGTGTTCTGGTAAGCCGGGGTTTTGTCATTACACCGGCTATAGGAGCTGCAGTTATGTCTCTGAGTACGATCATTTGTGCAGTCAATGCCAGATTGCTAAAGATCGATTAGATCCTTTATTTCAGTTGCATATGAAAAATTTCATCATCATCACCGAATGAAAGAAGATGTTCATCTTAACGAAACGATCAGTACTGGAAACGAGCCGCGATTGGTACGGGCGGACCTTTGAGGAGGGAATGCGATGAAAGGCAAAAAAAGCTTGAGCATTGGCACCCCCGGCGGGCGCGGCAAAACGCCTTTCAGCTTCAAGGCAGGAGGACAGGCCTCAGTTCAAATGCCCGCACCCTACATGACCGGCCTGATGCTTCTCTCTGTCACGGCATTGTTTCTTGTCCTCTATAAGAAGAAAACCTCCTAAAAGCTGCAGTTTTTCAAACCGCGGATAATTTGCCTGACTCCGTCAGCCGGTGAATTTACGAGAAATACACTCGTGGAGAATTTGCATCGCTTCGCATCGTGGAGAATTTGCGACAAGCCCGGTCGCGGTGAATTGGGTCCTAACAGTAGCTAAGCAGTCGGTAGAACCTCAGCTTCCCATCTGTCGTCCCCGAGTGCTTCCATCGGGGAACCAGTGTCTTGGGTTTTATAGCACCTCCAGTCTTTCTGGTGTGTCCTTGATCTGCGAACCAGCCTTTGTCCTCTGTCCTAACCCACCGACTCGCGGCGGATACAGTCTCCGCCTGCATTTACAACTGTTTGCCAATTGCTTGCTAGGCGGATCCATTTCCCGCCTGCCTTTATCCTCGATCAGTATCCCCTTGCTCCTTTGCCCTGGTACTCTCTTAAAAGGAGACTAAGGGATTTGGGAGTGGGTTCGTAATCGTATTCATAACACTCCCTGTACACCCGGAGCAGTTTTTTCAGGCGGAAGTTCATGTCGTCAATATCAAATGCCTCCAGGTCAAGCGAAGTAGAGCCCAGCCAATCGCAGAATTCTTTGTATTCTTTGCCCTTACCCTTTTTGAGGACCTTCGCAAGATTTTCAAGTCCTCCGACGCCGCCTACGTCCTCAATAATGCCAAAGCCTTCACCTTCAAGTACGCGGGGCAATGTTGTCAGTGAGACCTCGCGCTTTTCGCACTCTTCAAGGGTCAGATCAATTTCCCATCCGTCACCGTAGTCATATTCGAATGTGGCTTTCCAGCCGGGGCGATTTGTCACATTACTCAGCTTTATCGTATCGGCCTCAATTAAGGACTCATCATCTGGAATAAACATATCTTGGCTCGGCAGCTCGTAACGGGTGTTCTTCAAGAATTCATCCATTGAAAGCTTTTCAATAAATGTGTTAAATTTTTCCTCATCAGGGTAAATCGTCCTGATATAAGCAAGGAAGTTGTCTCTGGTATTCTCCTTGAAGCAGAACAAATGGCTTGCCTGCATTTCAAACATCAACATGATGGCGTATCCAAGTTCCGCCATTGTCTTTTCACCGTTGATCTCAAAGCGCCGCCAAATTTTTGGCTTGTAATCCCTAAGTTCTGCATAGAAGCTATAAACATAATGCTGTGCCATGTCATCAAACCTCCGATCAGAGTTCAGTTGCCCAAATATATATCCGATAGAGCAATTATTGTTGTAATTAACAAAAACGTCAAATGTTTCGAGCCCCATAAGGGAAATTTAATAGGCACCTAATAGTCAAACCGGTAATATTTATTACCGGATAAAGCTAAAACCGGAAATAATAATTACCGGAGAATTTGTCTGACTTTATCCGCCGAACGCTTACAACAGAGCCGCCACATTAAGGGCGGCTGCGTTAATTAGTGATCATCAAGACCATATCCTGTCCATATCACGCCTCTATAAGCTCATGAGGCGTGCCTTTTCCTTCTATTAGCTGCTTAACAGATTCAAGCAAGACCCTCTGGTTCTCTTCGCTGTAAAAGGGGTCCTCAGCGACAGGATGAAACGGAAGTTTCTTCCTGATCACAGTCTGCCTGTAAAAAAGCTTGATTGCAGACTGCGGGCTTAGACCCATGCTTTTGAATACTGCCTCGGCTTCTTCTTTCAAATCCTCGTCGATCCTATAACGGAGCATTGTTGACTCAGGCATGTTAACACCCTCTTATATAAATTTGAACTTTTTTGCTACATTTGAGACATAGTAATAGCACTTTTGTGCGCATAGTCAACCGGTAAAAGACGTAAAATAGCCACGTTGAGAGTGGGTGGCTAAAGCCACGGAGAATTTGCGCCCTAAATGTAACGGCTACACTTAAAATACTGTTTCGCCTGGTGAACTCTAAAGCGGCCCGGTCAGACAATAATGAACAAACTGGGAGGTCTCCGTGTTCAGTGTGCTCAGACAAAGTTTCAAGTTCCATAATTCAGCTTATGACCGGGTTCTTGAAGTTTGCTTAGTCATTCCCCGCGATGTCTTTCGTAAAATATGGTGTCTTTTCAGTTGATCCACCCTTGATAAGCAATTAATGATGTGATACGGTTTTACAAGAATATTCTAAATTGTCAAATAGTTTTCTGAAAATAGACTAAACAAAAGGGAGGTTAGGAAATGACAAAATATAGATGCACAGTCTGTGATTATATTTATGATCCCGCAGTGGGAGACGATACACAGGGGATCAATCAGGGAACTGCATTTGAGGATCTGCCGGACACCTGGAGATGTCCGGTCTGCGGTGTCACGAAAAGCGATTTTGTTAAAGAAGACTAAACAACAGGGAGAGGAGGGAGAGAAAAAATGCAGGATTTTTCTATTTTAATAGGCGGCAGTGCCGGTTCCGGCGTTGATAAATCTGCGCTGGTATTGGGAGATCTCCTCAATCAAAGCGGCTATCGTGTCTACATCTACCACGATTATCCATCGCTGATCCGAGGAGGGCATACCTTTTCCATAATAAGGGCTGCACAAACAAAGATAACTGCCCATCGAGACAGAATAGATTTTCTTTTAGGTCTGAACAAAGAAACTCTTGATATACATAAAACGCGTTTGGACGACAGCGGCAAAGTTATCTGTGATTCTGAAATCCTCAAAGAGGCTGCTCTTCCTAAGCAAATCCGAACGCTGGCGATACCAGCCGTAAAACTCGTCAAGGAAGAGAATGCTCCTGAGATCATGCGCAACACTTGTTTGATTGGTGCGTTCGCAAAGGCAGCCGGCATAAAAATTGAGCTGCTGGAAAAGGTTCTCAGGGATAATTTCACGAAAAGTATAGATAAGAACATAAAGATAGCTAAAAAAGGTTATGACGCGTCAGAGCTTATGGAGAGCATTAGTCCTCCTGTCCATGATATATTGCCGCTGATCTCCGGGAGTCAGGCTATGGGGCTGGGTCTCATTAAAGGTGGATTAGAGGTTTATGTGAGTTATCCTATGACCCCTACTACGGCGCTTTTACATTTTCTTGCCGAACAGGCAAACGAATTCTCCCTAAAAGTGGTCCATCCTGAAAATGAACTCAGCGTGATCTTAATGGCTCTTGGCTTTGCCTATGCAGGTCGAAAGACGGCGGTTGGCACGTCCGGGGGCGGCTTTTGCCTGATGACGGAAAGTCTGAGTCTCTCTGCCATGAGCGAGGTACCGACAGTTATTGTTTTGGGGCAGAGACCTGGCCCCAGCACCGGCCTGCCGACTTATTCCTGTCAGAGTGATTTACATTTTGCCCTATATGCGGGGCAGGGAGAGTTTGTGCGTTTTGTTGTGGCGCCCGGCGATCTGGAGGAAGCCTATTACTGGTCCGCCTCTGCATTGAATCTGGCCTGGAAATACCAGATCCCGTCTATCATCCTTACGGATAAGAATCTCAATGAAGGTATTAGTAATTTTGATGTGAATGATACCGGAGAGATAAAAGAAAACGATCCGTACCTCTGGGACGGGACGACCGGTTACCGGCGGTATGAGGATAACAAAACAGGGATCTCCCCATTGGCCTTTGTCCCCGATAAGAATGCCGTTATCAAAGTGAGTGGTTATGAGCATGATGAATCCGGCATAACAACCGAAGATGCCGTCGTCACGAAAAAAATGCAGGACAAACGGCTGCGCAAGGAAAAACATTTAGCCGAAGAACTGAAGAGTTTTCCTACCGTAAAAACTTACGGAAATGAGGAACAGACAACGGCACTGCTCTGCTGGGGTTCTGCCAAGGGCATCTGCGTGGAGATCGCGCAAAAACTGGGACTAAAAGTCATTCAGCCCATTGTGCTTTCGCCCTTTCCGGAACATGCCTTCAGAGAGGCGATTAGAGGAATAAAAAAGCTGATTGCAGTGGAAAATAATGCGACTGGACAATTAGTGCGGCTGATCAAGGCTCATGGGATAGACGTAGACGACACGATCTTGAAGTATGACGGACGGCCGTTCACTTTGGACGAACTGGAAAAAATAGTGAAGGAGAAGATAGCATGAGTCAGAGCAATCTGGATACATCAACCCCAAACACATGGTGTCCTGGGTGTGGCAATTTCGCGATCTTGAATGGGATCAAAAAAGTCCTGAATGAATTGAGTGAAGAAGACTGCCCGCCGGAGAAATTTGTCCTCCTCTCTGGGATAGGTTGCCATGGCAAGATTGTGGATTATGTGAATGTCAATAGTTTCTATTCTATTCACGGCAGAAGCATACCCATTGCCGAGGGAATTAAAATGGCCAACTCCGGATTGAAGGTCATTTGCTTCGCCGGTGACGGCGATGCTTATGGAGAAGGGCTTGAGCACTTAATCTTTGCCGCCAAAAGAAATATTGATATTACGGTCATTATCCACAATAACCGCCTTTACAGCCTGACTGCTTTTCAATACAGTCCCACATCGGAGTTGGGATTCAAGGGCGGTTCAACCCCGAATGGCAGCATGGAATCCCCTTTAAACCCTCTGGAACTTATGCTGGCAAGCCAGGCGACTTATCTGGCACGCGGGACCTCTCAAGGTATGAATCTTTTAACGCGTTTATTTAGAGAGGCGATCATGCACAAAGGATTCGCATTGGTCGATGTGCTTCAGGTATGTGTGACCTTTAACAATCTTTATGAATACTATGCCAAGCGGGTTTATGAATTAGAAAACCATGATCCCGGCGATTTTCAAGCTGCGTTTAATGCAATTCGGGAATGGGACTATAATTCCGATTCACGTATCCCCCTGGGGGTTTTCTACAAGAAGGAAGCCCCAACCTTTGATGAGAAATTGATATCCTCTCCTGCGGATCTTAAACGCAGAGACGGCAAGATAAGGCAATTTCTGAGTAAACGAATGTAAATGTTTGATGATGTGCGGCCATAATACCTCAATAAGGCAGACGCGCATGAAGATGATTATTGCCGTTCCGGCCTCTCCATTGACTGGTAATACATTAAAACGAAGCTTTAACGGGAGATGGACTGCAGATCAGTAGATTCACACGTGTCCAAGATAGTAAAATGAAATAGTAAAGCCTCCGGAATTGGGATATCATTAAGTTGCGAAACCAAAAATTCCCAAAGAGAACACGGAGGCAAGACAATGATAAAGTGCATGAGCCTGTTCAGTCAAATACTATCTGAGATCTCTTTATCTTCAGTAAGCTTTGAGCAGCTGGTGATGAAACACGGAAACGACCGTAATGCAAAGGGATTCACGTCAAAAGCCCAGTTGGTGGCGATGCTCTTTTATAGGTACTGAATGTAAATACATTTATCGGTACAAGTGAAAACGCATTACGTATACAGATTTGGACAGCCAAAAGCGAGGAAGTGGAAAATAACAAGAAAACCATAAAGGACAACCTGGTTTTAAATGCGTCCAAGAACGATTAACAAAGCCTTGCTATTACCGGAGGGCATTTGGGAATTCGCGCTATCTTGGACAGCATGAAATAAAGCATACCATTAGAATTTATATTTGGAAAGAAGATAGCGGAAGGACATCGGTGAGAATGCCGATACAATTGAGAAACGGTTGTTAGAACTTGAGACCCTTGTCCATTATCGTCGTCCCCGGATGATCCACCGTCTTCGAACTAAGTCTATTACTAACTTTTCGAACTAAACCCATCGCTTGCCAATTGCTTGCCCATGCTTGCCCATCGCTTGCCAGGCGGCATGCCACCGCTGACCCTGAGGAAGCAAAGAAACTCGCAATGTTGTTGGCAAAAATGACGAAAAGAGAGATGATCAATTTGCAGAAGATAGTCCCCGGGATGAGCGACTACGAAGCCTGGACCGAGACGATGCAGACCTACTGCATCACCCCCTATCCGCCGGAGATCCCGAAAGCGGAGAAAAAGCAGGAGAATGTGAAAATGACGAAGGAGAAGAAGGGATAGATCTGCATCCGCCCATAGTGTCAAATGTGTAGGTCTGACCCAATAAGTTAAGTAATGAACCGGGTTTTAACAAATTATTTTAGATTTCTTGGCACTTCCAAAGTGCCATTGGATGATTCTTTACGCGTTCAAGCATTTCGCCGTCAAAAAGCAGTTCCGGTCGATAATCTTTGTTTCTGAAAGCATCACAAAATGAACGCTCGGCTTCAGTCTGCACGAGTAGTTTTGTCAGGTATGTCTTTACTCCGTCTTGTGCTGCAGCAAGGTCAAACCTTTCTGTTTTTCGGATAACCGGGAAGAGATCCGTTTTAATTTTATATTTTGTTAGGCTGTCGATTCTGTCAACATCAAAGGTATCCGGTACCCGCTCACCGCAAACTGCGCTGTAATAAACTACACACCGGCGAAGCATATCTTGCTCAGCGTCATCAAATAATCCATAGTTAAGCATGTTGTTAATGTCATATAGATCCCTGGCAGCGGCTCTAGACAGTAGCGCAATTATCTTGCCTGCGAATATCTCCATTGGGGCAACGGAGAACACCTTTGCAGCAGATAGCAAACCATGCATTTTTACGCTTCTGTATTCAAGGGGAAACACATGGCTGCGTAACGAGTAGTTCAGTTCTATTTTGATATTGTCTCTGACCCCCGCAGAGTTAGTGTAGACGAAAAAGAAGGAGTCAAGTGAATGATATGTTTTGGATCTGTTGCTCATCTCATATCCATCAGCTGCCATATACCTCCGAATTATCTCTGTGATATCCATCCGCTCTGACATCATCTCATCCCTGCTGTTGTTCTTTGCGTAATCAAGGTCTATGTCCACGGACAGACGGGGCAGATCAAATATCGTCAGATTGATAGCCGTCCCTCCTTTGAGAGCTAAGCTCTCTTTGAGCAACGGGTCGCTTTGCATGAAACTTAAAACTGAAGAGAGTCGGCAGACTTTCTCATATGTATCGCGGATGAACCCAAGTTTTTGGGCCTCTTGGGAGAGCCTGCTTTTTTCATACGTCCGCATTTACGTCCACCCCCTTCGATACGAGTTTCATAAGGTCCCGTGGCACGACAAGGTTCCATCGTTTGTTGAAGGTGTTAGACTCATGTTCTATTCCGGTATAAAGATAGCGGATGCTCCTTTTGAGCTTGCTTTTACAAACCTCGAAAAAGTTGTCAGAAAGGCGCAGCTGCTTTTTCAGGTGCTCAAGGATATATCCCGTTTTCTGGTATAGGACCTGCTTGTGGTAAGCTTCAAGGTAAAGCAGAAGTTTTTCTTCGTCTGCATAGTTCATAAGCTCCAAACATCGCAGCAGTTCTTCGAGACCGCCTATTTTATCAAAGTCATTCATACTGTCCAGGATCGTACGCTCAATATCCGTTACACGGACACCATCTTTCTTCAGGTTGACACCCGCTTCTATACGAGAAGCAACATAACGGTATGTTATGTTGTCATATTCGAAGTCAACAAAACGCCCTCCGCCGGATACATAGACTTCGTAGAAAACCTGGTTTGCATAACCGTAATATTCAAAGGCCGAATGGTGTGAAATGTAGTTATCGCGCAATATATTTGTTGCTATAAGGTAGCGGTTAGCGACCGGCCCTTTTGTTTCCATACTTATGGCCACAAAAAGATCGCGTCGCACGGATTCAATATACCCCTTGCGCTTATACTCCTTTATCAGGGAATCCGCTGTGTACTTGTTTTTTGTCAATCTTTCAACATCAGACCGAGAAAAGCATTTTAGATCGACCAAGCGCTCATAGTATTTCATGACCCCACCTCTTGCTTTGATATTAACATATAATAGGTTTAATACCAACTATTATATGTAAAATATAAAGTAAGATTTTATTTTAAACACGCTATCGCTTCAATATAAACGTTTTTATGTTAAAAATAAAGTGGCTGAGTAAGTCAGCGAGGTTAGACCTACATAATTCACAAATCCAAAAATTCGGGGATATCTTCGACTTTTTTCCCCAGTTGAACTTCGGCTTCTGCATCTGCTGAAACACAGCGAGACAGAGCCGCCGGCTCGGAGGCTTAGAGCCAGTCGTGTGCTCCAATAGAGCCGGCTTGCGCGCTGCAAAGGGTCACCTTCCTAAAACTCCTGTAAGGTTCAAAATGCTGCTGACTGGATCGAAAGGCTTTTACACTCACAGACCAATAATCACCAGCACTTCTTCTATCTTTTTCCCCAATCGGGCATCCGCCTTCATGGCTGCTTCAAATCTTCTTCTCGCCTGAGTAACGCCGGAATCAGACAACCGGTAAAGGCGTCCGATCTCCCTCAGCTTTGCCGCGCTGTAACGGTGGCATAAATATATTCCGGCAAATCGCGCAGTTCTTTTGTCATCCGGAAAGATTTCCAGGGCTGCCTCTTGGATCATTTTCGGATCCGGTTTTTCTTTAAGTTCCGTCAACGCAGGAAGATCCCTGTCCAAAGTCCTTCCATCAAGCTCATTCTTTTTAATTCTGCGAACAAAATCTTCGCTCCCCAATATGGTCGAAGCTACTGCTCCTGCAAGCGGGTCAATGTAGCCTCCGTTGACCTTTTCTGTTACATAATTCCTGTAGTCCATACGAGACTGCGTGGGGTCTGTGTCAAAATATCCGAGAATGAATCCTGTTTTGAGCCAGGACGGAGCGCCTCCCTCTGTGTAATAACGATAACTCGACCAGCGATACTCTTCCGGAGACCTGACCATTCCCGCTCTGACCGGATTCAGATGGATGTAGCGGGAAAGTTCGGCAGCGTAGGCATCAGCTTCCACCAGTATAGCTTTGTAGCGTCCCTGCAAAAGGTGTCCCGTTCGTTTTCGCCTCCTTGATCGCTGTATTTTCAAACAATAAACAGACTCAATTTTTATGGAAACAAAGTATTTTGTCAATTGTGTAGGTCTGACCCCTATTGTTGGTCTGACCCCTATTGTTCCATAAAAAAAAACAGAGCCCCCCATCACGTCGTTCCCGAGTGCCTCAATCGGGGAGCCTGCGGCTTTGAACCTTGTCAAAACCTAAACATAACTGCACTGATCCGACACTCTTTCCCAAATCCCCAACTTTTATTCAAAATACCTGTTTAATTAGATGCCATCTTGTGGATACTTATGGACATTGGTGATAATATCTAAATGCACATTTGGATCGTTATGTGCGATGCTTCTATATGTCTTACTTTCAAGTTAGAATATTAATATTCATTAAAAAAATAATGCCCTTGGTCTCCTGAGAAATTTATTGGCACCAAACTTTAATGTTGATTGTTTCAAGATCGTTAAAGAGGAGGAACCAATGAAAAAACTGACAGAGGAAGACATAAAAAATAGATATATAACCCCTGCGATCGAAAGGGCAGGATGGACCAAAGAACAGGTCTTTATGGAGCATTTCTTTACAAACGGTCAGGTCATAGTCAGGGGAAACAAAGTAACCAGGGGAAAACAAAAGAAAGCTGACTATCTTCTTACCCGAAAAGAGGGGCATCGTCCCCTCGCTATAGTCGAAGCAAAAGATGCGGATCACTCTGTCGGAGTCGGAATACAGCAAGCAATGGAATATGCCGAGATACTTAATATTCCCTTCGCCTATTCTTCCAATGGATGCGGTTTCATAGAACATGACTACTTTACCGGAGCAGAAACAGAGCTCTCTCTGGATCAATTCCCTTCCGAAAATGAATTATGGGAACGCTATCTGGCAGGCAAAAATATAGATCAAAAACAGGAAAGAATAATAGAGGAACCGGATCACTTCGATTTCTTCACTCAGAAAAAACCCCGTTACTATCAGCGCATAGCAATAGACAAAACCATTGAAGCCATTGCAAAAGGCCAACGAAGGGTCCTTCTTGTCATGGCAACGGGAACAGGAAAAACTTTCACTGCCTTTCAAATCATCTGGAAACTGCTGAAAACCAAAACCGTAAAACGGGTATTGTACCTTGCGGACCGCAACATACTTATCGACCAGACAATGCAGCAGGATTTCAGCCCTTTCGAAAAAATAATGACGAAAATACAGGACAGGACACTCGACAGTTCGTATGAGGTATATATGAGCCTATATCATCAGTTGTCCGGAGACAACGGCAGCGAACCTTTCAGGGAATTCCAGCCTGAATTCTTCGATCTCATAATTGTTGACGAGTGTCATCGGGGAAGTGCCAAGGAAGAATCACAGTGGAGAAGGATCCTGGACTATTTCAGCTCAGCCATCCACATAGGAATGACTGCCACTCCCAAAGAAACGAAAGAAGTCAGCAACATCACATATTTTGGAGATCCTGTTTACACATACAGCTTAAAACAGGGTATCAATGACGGATTTCTGGCACCTTACAAAGTGATCAGGATCGGTCTGGACAAAGACCTGGAAGGCTGGAGGCCATACAAGGGACAGCTTGATGTAAACGGCAATGAAATAGAAGACCGCGAATATAACGTTAAAGATTTTGACCGAAACCTCATTATTGATGAACGAACTAAGGCAGTAGCGAACCGCATCACCAAATGGCTTGTCGCTAACGGGCGTTTCAGCAAAACCATAGTCTTCTGCGTGGATATAGAACATGCCGAAAGAATGAGGCAGGCACTTATAAATGAAAACAAAGACCTTGTCGCGGAGAATCCGAAGTATATCATGCGCATAACCGGAGACAGCCCTGAAGGCAAGGCACAGCTGGATTATTTTATAGATGTCAACGAACAATACCCCGCTCTGGTCACAACGTCAAAACTGATGACTACGGGAGTTGATGTAAAGACATGCAAGCTTATTGTCCTTGACAGCAATATAAATTCAATGACCGAATTCAAACAGACCATCGGCCGAGGGACAAGGCTCTATCCGGAATATGGCAAAGAATACTTCACAATAATGGACTTTAGAAACGTCTGCCGGTTATTCGCCGATCCTGATTTCGACGGAGATCCTGTGGTCATAATTGACGCTGGTGACGGAGGAGACAACTGGGACCCCAAAGAAGATGAGAGTGACCCACTTCTGATTGATGATAAAGAAATAGAGGACGACGAGGAAACATTGGAGGATCTTTCAAGAGTAGGGACATCCCTCGGAGATAAGTCTGATATTAAAATCAGAGTAAATGGCGTAGTTGTTACGATCATCAATGAACGGGTCCAGTATTGTGATATCGATGGAAAACTGATCACAGAAAGCATAAAGGACTACAGCAAGAGAAACATTCTGGATGAGTTTGCCACGCTTGACGAATTTTTAAATGCCTGGACAAACACTGAACAGAAGAAGGCCATCATTGAAGAATTAGAGAGCAGGGGCGTATTGCTTGATGCACTTAAAGAAGAGTCCGGAAAAGACCTTGACGATTTTGACCTTATCCTCCACATAGCTTATGACAAAAAGCCGCTCACTAAAAAAGAACGTGTTGAACACGTCAAAAAGAAGGGCTACCTGTATAAATATTCCGGTCTTTGCCAGGAAGTGCTCTCAGCCCTGTTGGAAAAGTACATGGATGAGGGCATCAGTGAACTTGAAGATACAAGAATTTTGGATAATTCACCCTTTGACCGTATAGGAAGCCCAAAAAAAATCGCAGACTTGTTCGGAGGCAAAGAGGGATACCTTAAAGCTGTCAAGGAACTTGAAAGAGCAATATACGAAGCTGCATAAAGAGTGAGGAGATAAATATATGACCATAGGGAACTTTGTAAAAACCATCCAGAACATAATGAGGGGCGACAGCGGTATCAATGGCGACGCTCAGAGGATCGAACAGATGACGTGGATTCTCTTCCTGAAAGTATATGACGCAAAAGAAGAAGACTGGGAATTCCATGACGACAACTACGAATCGATCATCCCCGAGGAACTCAGATGGAGAAACTGGGCGGTAGACAATAAAGATGGAGAAGCACTTACAGGCCAGGGACTGCTGGACTTTGTTAATATCAGACTTTTCCCTGCCCTTAAGGAACTCAAGATAACGGAAAAAACGCCGATGAAGAAATCCATTGTCAAGGCGGTCTTCGAAGACAGCAACCAATACATGAAAGACGGCGTACTGCTCAGAAAGGTCATCAATGTCATCGACGGTATTGAATTTGATGAATACAACGAACGCCATGCTTTTGGTGATATCTACGAAACTATACTGAAGAGCCTGCAAAGTGCAGGAAACGCAGGCGAGTTCTATACCCCCAGGGCCGTCACCGATTTCATGGTAAGTATGATCGATCCGAAACTGGGCGAGCATGTGGCCGATTTTGCCTGCGGAACCGGAGGATTTTTGACCTCTACATTGAAGCTCCTCGAGCCACAGATCAAGACCATTGAAGACAGGGAGCTTTACAACAACAGCATCTACGGCATAGAAAAGAAGCCTCTCCCATACCTTCTCTCTATCACAAACATGCTGCTCCACGATATCGACAGCCCAAGGATCTATCATGGCAACTCACTGGAGAGGAATGTTCGGGAATACAGTGAAAGCGACAAATTTGACATGGTTCTGATGAATCCTCCCTATGGGGGAACCGAAAGCGAAGGCGTAAAGATCAATTTCCCGGCAGACCTCAGGAGCAGTGAAACAGCGGACCTTTTCATGTCGGTAATAATGTACCGGCTCAAAGAAAGAGGAAGGGCAGCGGTGATAATCCCCGATGGATTTCTGTTTGGAACAGACAACGCTAAGTCTGCGATAAAGAAAAAACTGCTTGAAGAATTCAATCTGCACACCATAGTCCGTATGCCTTCAAGTGTTTTTTCCCCATATACCTCAATAACTACGAACATTCTCTTTTTCGACAGGTCCCAAAAAACGAAAGAGGTCTGGTTCTACCGCGTGGACATGCCCGATGGTTACAAGCATTTTTCAAAAACCAAACCGATGAAAGTCGAGCACTTCGATGGCTGTGCTGCATGGTGGCATGACAGGAAGGAAATAAAAGACACGGAGACAGACACTTTCAAAGCAAAAGCATACTCGGTTCAGGAAATTGTGAACCGTGCATATGACATGGACCTATGCGGGTATCCCACTGCTGAAGAAGAAGTCTTCTCTCCCGAAGAGACCATACGCCTCTTCCATGAAAAGAGATATTCCCTCAATGCAAAGATAGACAAGAGACTTGCTCAGATCGAAGAACTGCTGGGGATAATTAAATGATCGCAGAACAACTGAAAAAATCCATTCTTCAGGCAGCCATCCAGGGCAAGCTCACGCAGCAGCTTCCCGAAGACGGCGATGCAAGGGACCTGCTGAAAGAGATCCGGAAAGAAAAAGCCCGACTGATCAAAGATGGTAAAATCAAAAAAGAAAAACCCCTTCCCGAAATCACCGAAGACGAGATCCCATTTGAGGTCCCGGAGAATTGGTGCTGGGTGAGATTGGGAGAAATTGGTCAAATAATTGGGGGAGGTACTCCTAGAACAGAAGACAAATTATCTTGGCAAAATGGTGAAATACCTTGGTTAACTCCTGCAGACATGAAAAATATTGAAGGGAAATATGTTAGCCATGGTGAAAGATACATAACAGAATACGGACTAAAGCATTCTTCTACCCAATTAATGCCTGAGGGAGCCATTCTTTTCTCAAGCAGAGCTCCAATTGGATACCTAGCAATTGCAAACAACGATGTAACAACTAATCAAGGTTTCAAATCGATAGTTCCTTATATATTCGAAATGAGTGAATTTATTTACTACTACCTCATGACAATTACACATGAAATAGAAAAAATGGGTTCTGGTACGACATTCAAGGAAGTATCTGGTTCTGTTATGAAAAAAGTGTCTATCCCTTTGCCCCCTCTTAAAGAACAACAAAGAATAGTTGAGCGTGTAGAAGAACTTCTACCTGAAATCAAAAGCCTAAAAAACGATGAAACCAAGCTTGAAGAACTGCAAAAATCTTTCCCCAAAAAGATGAAAGATGCCATCCTCCAATACGCGATCCAGGGTAAGCTCACACAGCAGCTGCCGGAAGACGGCGATGCAAGGGACCTGCTGAAAGAGATCCAGAAAGAAAAAGCCCGACTCATCAAAGAGGACAAAATCAAAAAAGAAAAACCCCTCCCCGAAATCACCGAAGACGAGATCCCCTTTGAGATCCCGGAGAATTGGTGTTGGGTCAGGTTGGGGGAGATTGTTCTTCAAAACCTTGGTGGAGGAACACCATCAAAATCTAATCCAGACTATTGGAATGGTGGAATTCCTTGGGCGAGTGTCAAGGATCTTAATTGTAAGTTTTTAGATTCAACACAAGATAACATTTCTCGAGATGGTCTTAAAAATTCTTCTTCTAATTTAATCCCTGCAGGAAACCTTATTGCATGTACAAGAATGGGTCTTGGAAAAGTAGTTTATAACAGGATAGACGTTGCAATAAACCAAGACTTAAGGGCAATTATCTTACCTGGGAATATTAACAAATGGTATGTTTTTTATTTTTATCTTACTTTAAACTTTACTGGCAAAGGTGCGACAGTAAAAGGGGTATCTGTTGAAAACCTTTCTAATACCATGTTGCCATTACCTCCTCTAAAAGAACAAAAACGAATCGTTGAACGAATAGAAGAGCTTCTACCTGAAATTGGCAAACTTGAAAATTACAATGCTAAATCGAAATATAATTAACTATATTACTTTTTATGTCCATTAAAGTTGCAATTATTTATTCAATAACAGATTATATATTAATTAAAACAATAGATTTATAATTCTATAAATATTAAAATAATTTGTGGACAATAAATCATAATTAAGGAGGTATAGGAAAATGAAATGGGACCAACTTTTAAAATCAAACAGGCTAGGTTGTCCCAAGGAAGATCGTCAAGATATAAACCCGTGTAGAAGTGAATCTGAAAGAGATTTTGATCGAATAGTATTTTCTTCGGCTTTTAGAAGGCTAAGTGGTAAAACTCAGGTTTTTCCTTTTCCTAATACCGATTTAATTCATACTAGGATGACACATAGTCTTGAAACAGCGTCTGTTGGTAGATCCTTGGGCGCAATGGTACAGGAGAGAATAGATTTAAAAGATGTTCCTTTTAATGTCAATTTAGGTTCTATTGTTGCTGCAGCCTGCCTCGCACATGATATAGGCAATCCCCCGTTTGGACACTCTGGAGAAAAGGCCATAGCATCATTTTTTAAAAATGAGCATGGCCCTGGTCCTGAAATACTAAAAGAACTAAATAAGTCACAAATAGCCGATTTTCAAGAATTCGAAGGTAATGCTATGGGATTTCATGTTTTAACATATAGTAACCCGAAAAAAGAGAATGCAAAGGGCGGACTGCGGCTCACTCATCCAACACTTGCGGCTTTTGTGAAATACCCAAGGCCTTCCAAAATTGAAGATAAATCAGAAGGTATTAGTGAAGATAAGCCTGGGATTTTTCAATCAGCCTTAGAGTCCTTTTCTGAAATCAGTCAAGAGTTAGGTTTGGTTGAAAAAAACGGTAGGTGGTTCAGGCATCCTCTTGCGTTCTTGACAGAGGCTGCAGATGATATTTGCTACACCATAATGGATTTCGAAGATGGTTATAAAAATGGATTGGTTTCTTATGAATACGTTTCTGAAAAATTAAAAGAAATTTGTAGTTTTACAGAAAATAAAAAATATTTAGATAATTTAAGTAAAATTAAAGATAAAACAGAACAAATTGGTTTTCTGCGTTCAAAAGCTATAAATAGTTTAATAAATCAAGTTGCAGCTGTTTTTTGTGATAATGAAAAAAATATACTAGAAACAAAATTCGATAAAAGCTTGATTAAAAATATTAAAGCAAAAGATATTGTTGGCGAAATCAAAGAAATATCAAAAGAAAATATTTATAAATATAAAACAGTAATTCAAGTTGAAGCAGCCGGATATAAAGTATTGCCAGGACTATTAGAGGTATTTCTTAATGCTATAAAAGAAAAAAATAAAAATGGTAATGATAAAATTTTGCAACTTATTCCAGATGAATTTATATTTGATTATAATATCAATACATACAATGCAATAATGAGTATTACTATGTATGTTTCCGGTATGACAGATCACTATGCTGTTGATGTCTACAGAAACTTGCAAGGAATAAAATTGCCTAATTATTAAGGCGAAAAATATAATTATTTAAATTAACAATTAGACAAATGTTAATTTGTCTGCTCAGTTATAACAGGGCTTTGAAGAGTTTTGTTTTTATGTTTGTGATTTTTGTGCTGATCGGCAAATAATCATTCATATCAACTTTAGAACAATGAAAGCAGGCGCTTAAGTTGTCAGGACAATTATATCAGTCATCTCTATTCGATTCTCAAGAGCAAAAACCGAAGAAGTATGTACCTGAACTTGATAAATTATATGCTGAGGTAGGTTCGTTCCGAAAAAGCAAAGATTATATGGAATTGCTTAATTTCATTAAGAAATTCCCCAAAATTGCTCCTTATAATGCAATGCTTGTCCGTATCCAAAGACCAGGAAGCAAGTTTGTCGCCTCAGCCTCGGAATGGGAAGAATTATATAACCGTAAAATTAATCCAGGTGCCATGCCGCTAGTGATTCTGCAAAGGTTCGGACCTGTTGGATTTGTTTTTGAGCTTGGCGATACATATGGACCGAATCCTATTCCTAAAGAAATTTTGGATCCCTTTGGTGTCGTTGGCGAAGTATCAGAAAAGATGTATCACACTACTATAGAAAACATGAAAAACGATAGAATAATTTATCGTGAAGCAAAATATGGCACGGGAAGGGCAGGTCAAATCAGCTCAGTATCCGTCAAAAAGCTAACAAGAAAATATAAAAATACCGAGTATAGATCTAAAGCAAGATACGAAATGGTTGTAAATTCTCAACATACGCCCACGACTAGATTCGCTACGATGCTTCATGAACTCGGACATTTATACTGCGGTCATATTGGTACACCAAATAGCAAGTGGTGGAAAGACCGCAGGCGATTTAATCTTTCGCTGGAAACCAGAGAATTTGAGGCTGAAAGCGTCTGCTGGCTTATTTGCGAGAGATTGGGAATTGAAAATCCGTCTGCTGAATATTTGGATGGCTACATAAACGAAAACGGTGAAATTCCAAATGTAAGTGTGGACACAATCCTTAAAGCTACAGGTTCAATTGAATCTCTAATTAAAGGAAACGCTATGCCGCATAGAAACAAGGTTGAGAAAGAAGTGCTAAAAGGTATGAATAAGATAATTGTCGAAATCGATGATTAGCAATGTTAATCATATTTAAAGGTAAATTCCAGTAATATCAACGGTAATTTGCCGCTTAACAAATAAAAACTACGGGTCGGTGCTAGAATTTCGTACAGTTTGGTAAGATAAAGCATATGCTCGAGAGGAGCTGATATCATGCCAAACAAGAGACAGAAATTCGACGAGGAATTCAAGAAGAACGCAGTCCGATTAAGTTTTGCCAGCAACAAGCCGTTTAAGGAAACAGCCGAGGATCTTGGTATAGGAGTGAGCATGCTGTATCGCTGGAGAAAGCGGTACACGCCCGAGGGAGAAAAGACGCAATACGCCAGTTTGGAAGAGGAGTACCGTGCCTTGCGCCTTGAAGTGGCAGAACTTCGGATGGAGCGAGACATGTTAAAAAAAGCAGCGGCCTACTTTGCGAAGAATCAAAAATAAAGCCATCGGTCAAATACGGTTTTATAGAAGCGCACCCTGAATATGCAGTAGCAAAGTGGGCCAGAATGCTGAAGATATCGATGTCAGGTTACTATTCCTACCTTCGGGGAAAAGAAACGAAGAACAAAGCCGAAGAGAAATACCGTGAAAAGATCAGGGAGATATTTGATGAAGGCCGTGGAACATACGGAGTAGACAGGGTCTGCGGACTATTAAGGAAGCGAGGATCCACGGCTTCGTATGACCGGGTAAAAGGTATGATGCAAGAGATGGGATTGTTCTCAATACACCGCAGCGTATGCAATTGGGGTCAGACCTACACAATTGACAGAAAGGTACCTGTATGGGTAATCAGTACAGCGGGGCTAAGCTGAAAGAGAGATTGCCCGGTGTTGGTTGCAAACTAAAATCCCCAGAATTGCAAAATGGTCATTGAAAGCACGACCGAAACCGAGATGGCGGTTGATCAATTAGTTGAATAAATCCTCTCACATTTGAGTTGTCGCAAAAAATGCGACAGTTGGTTTAAGTCAAATTTTTGTCGGTAAATAAAGGACCCATGTTTAAAAAATTTTATTTGCAATTTCGGAAATTAATAAAGTCATAGGTCAGAAAAAGGTGACTGTTTAACTTCTGGTGTGATTCGCAGTCACTTCAAAATAAAGGTGGTTATGCCGGAATGCCGCTTGAAATAATCAGAAATGACATCACAAAAGTACATGCTGACGCTATAGTCAATGCGGCAGATCCGTCCCTGCTGGGAGGGGGCGGGACCGACGGAGCCATTCACGAAGCAGCCGGGCCGGAGCTGCTTGCTGAATGCAGGACTCTTGGCGGCTGCAAGGCCGGAGAAGCCAAGATCACCAAAGGATACAGGCTGCCAGCCAAATACGTGATCCATACAGTCGGCCCTGTCTGGCATGACGGATCGGCCGGGGAAGAAAAATTGCTTTCAGACTGTTACAGAAATTCCCTTGAACTGGCAAAGAAGCACAAGCTTGAAAGCGTAGCCTTTCCCCTGATCTCTTCCGGCGCTTTCGGATATCCCAGAGACAAGGCATTGTCGGCCGCGATCTCGGCAATAGGTGAATTCCTTCTGAAAAACGACATGACGGTATATCTCGTTGTCTACGACAGCGCATCCTTCATGTTGTCGGAAAAGCTGTTCTCATCGATCAAACAATACATAGACGACAATTACATCGAAGAGCGGGCATCCAACTTCAGCAGGGACAGGATAAGGGAAAATTTTGCCCGCGATTCCGCAAATATCGCCCTTAGGCGTGAAAGAAGCCTTGATGATGTCGTCAGGAACTTAGACGAAACTTTTTCACAGATGCTGCTGCGTCTCATTGACGAAAAGGGCATGAAGGACTCTGAAACATACAAAAAAGCAAACATAGACAGAAAACTCTTTTCAAAGATAAGGAACGATATTTATTACAAACCTTCAAAGCAGACTGCTGCAGCCTTTGCTATTGCGCTGGAGCTGAACCTGGACGAAACCAGTGATCTTCTTGCGAGGGCCGGATTCGCTCTTTCAAGAAGCTGTGTCTTTGACATCATCATCCAATATTTCATTGAACATAACAATTACGACATCTTTGAGATAAACGAAGCGCTCTTTGCGTTCCGACAAAATCTTATAGGAGCCTGACCTTTTTACAGGCGAAATTTGTCGCATGCAGGGCGACCATTTAACTTTTTCGGGGTGTTACCATTCAGTCACAAAATCTGACCGGGAGGTAATACCATGAAGAAGGACCTTACAGAACTCGTATTCATCATCGACAGAAGCGGATCCATGTCCGGGCTTGAAAGCGACACTATCGGCGGATACAACGCGATGCTCGAGAAGCAGAAAAAGGAGCAGGGAGAGGCGGTCATAACCACAGTACTTTTTGACGACAAATACGAATTGCTCCACGACCGCATCAACATCAGGGGAGTGGAACCGATAACCGAAAAGGATTATTTTGTCAGGGGATCTACAGCACTGTTGGACGCCGTCGGCAAGACCATAAACAAGATCGGTCGCGTACAGAAACATACTGCGGAGGACCAGAGAGCTGAGAAAGTAATGTTTGTCATCACCACCGACGGGATGGAAAACGCAAGCAGGGAATTCTCACGCGAGAAAATCAGAGAGATGATAACGCACCAGAAGGTGAAATACGGATGGGAATTTATTTTCCTGGGCGCCAACATTGACTCGGCAGAAACCGCTGAAAGTTTTGGCATCGGCAGGGATATGGCTGCGGATTATAACGCTGACAGCACGGGAACCAGGCTGAACTATGAAGTCATCAGCCAGACCGTAAGCGATATCAGGGCACGGCGGGCAATATCAAAAGAATGGAAAGAGCGCATCGACGAGGACCGCGAAAGACGCGGCGAGAAGAGGTAATATGCTCATCGCATCATGATCTTGAAGGATATCATTTTGCAGCCCTTTTTCATGTTTTATTTCCCGGGAGCGTTGAATACAGCAGCAATGAAGAAGACCTCCACGAATGGTACAGAAAACATTTGCTGTAGTTTTTTAGCTTAATTGGAGTGAAGGAAAATGGAATATTTCTATGATGATTTTATTGCTTGGATGAAGAAGCAACCTCAAAAAAAGAACCCGAATAAGACATATAAAGAAGTGACAATAAAAGCTGCTGCATATAAATTGAAATCTGGAATGAAATCCCTTGGAATAACTGAATATGCTGATACTGACTGTTTTTTGATAAAGGATGTTCACGAATTTCAACGTTTACATGATAAATGTTATAGTGCCGCAGAAAAATCGGATAAAAACAACGGACATAGCGATTTTAGAAATGGACTTGACTATTATTTGAAATTTCTAAAAAGGAGAAACAACATGAGTGAAGTAAATTCAACGGACAACGTCTTCAAAAATAATGAAACCCAAAAGTCAGACGGAAAGAAAACAGAGATAGGTAAAAATTTGATCCTATATGGCGCGCCCGGGACCGGAAAAACTTACAGTTCCATCCAATATGCGGTAGCGATCATTGAGGGAAAACTGATTGAAGAAGTCAAAATTGAGGGTTATGAGGCGGTATTCAAGCGCTACCTGAAATACAAAGATGATGGTTTGATCGCCTTTACAACTTTTCATCAATCCTTTAGCTACGAGGAATTTATTGAAGGGATAAGGCCCGTTGTCTTGTCTGAAGAGAAGAGCGAATTGGCAAGCGAGATCGAATACGAGGTGCATGACGGTATCTTTAAAGCGTTTTGCGACAAGGCCGGAACGCCAGTAAGAAATGGGACAAGCGTCGATTTAGGGTTAGGCAAAAATCCGGCGGTGTGGAAAGTTTCACTGGAAGGTACCGGAGAGAACCCCACTCGAAGTGAGTGTATGGAGAAGGGGCATATACGCATTGGATGGGATGAACACGGGGAAAAAGTATATGAGGCTGCCGATTTCAGTAAGCAACGCGGTTATAATGTTCTGAACGCCTTCTATAGCAAGATGCAAATAGGAGACATAGTTATGTCTTGCTATTCGAGCAAAACGATAGACGCCATAGGTGTAATAACCGGTGAACCTGAGTGGCAAGATGAATATGCACACTACAAACGGGTGCGTAATGTAAATTGGCTTGTTAAGGGGATCAACGAGGACATCGTTGACCTTAATGCGGGGAAAAGTATGACCCTTTCAACAGTGTATAAATTAACCATCTCTGTCTCCGATGCATTGCAGATAGTTAAGAAACATCGTCCGGACCTGTTTGCTCAGGGAGTTAAGATCCCGAACCGAGTCTTTATTATTGACGAGATCAACAGGGGGAACATTTCGAAAATCTTTGGGGAACTGATAACTTTGATCGAGCCGTCAAAGCGTATCAATGCAAGCGAAGAGCTGAGGGCTACCTTGCCTTATTCCGGACAGAATTTTGGAGTCCCCGACAATGTCTATATTATTGGTACTATGAATACCGCAGACCGGTCAACTGCGATCATTGACACTGCTCTACGCCGTCGGTTCAACTTTGTCGAGATGCAGCCTGAATCTGCGTTACTTAAGGATGTCTTTGTAGATGACATTGATATTGCCAAAATGCTTGAAACTCTAAACAAGCGCGTTTCCGTATTGCTTGATCGTCATCACACTATCGGACATTCCTACCTTCTCCCTCTTAAAACAGATTCCACGATCAATAATCTTGCGGGTATTTTTGAAAACAAAATAATCCCGCTTTTGCAGGATTATTTCTATGACGATTATGAAAAGATCCAGTTTGTATTGGGAGACAATCAGAAGACCGAAGACAGCACCCGGTTTATCATAAAAAAGAATGATATTCATGAACTGTTTGGCAACACAGATTTTAATTTCTCAGAATATTATGAGGTAAACAGGGAAGCATTCAAGAGGAATGAGGCCTATGCCTTCATGCAATAAGACCTTCACCATAACCGAATATAGCGGGTTTACCCGAGGTGTGGAGGCATTTGGCTATGAAGCGCTTCCTCAAAAGACCTTTGACGCACTTGAGGCCTTTATCCTTGCCAATACGGGTGATGAAGAAACAGGAGCCGTTGAACTGCTCTCTCTTTCTGCTAGGCGCAGTGTGGGCAAGGTAATTACCGCTCGAAATTATGTCGGGCTTATTACGATGACTGACGGAACTGTGATAGAGATACTTCCAAAGATCAGCGGTGCTGGCATATCTCAAAAAGAAACGAAGCAAATTTTTCTTGAGATGCTGAAAACCCTCAACGACGTGAATTTTAAAAATTTCAACGTTTCTGATCTTCGGACAGACAGACTGGACCTCTTCGAAATCTTCATTAAGATGTTTCTGGACGAGGTCACAGTTCTCACTAAACAGGGGCTGAAATCCGCATATTCGACGATCGAAAACAATGAGAGGTTCTGTAAAGGTAAGTTTTTGACATCACAGGACATCAAGCACAATCTGGTTACCAGGGAACGCTTTTATGTAAGTTATGACGATTTCAATATCAACAGGCCCGAAAACCGGCTGATCAAGACTACGCTACGTTTTTTGCTTAAGGCCTCTAATGATATGCAGAACCGGCTATATGCCACACGCCTTTTGACTTTTTTTGAGGGAATCGAATATTCCTTCAGTTGTGACGCTGATTTTTCAAAATGTTTTCCTGACCGGAGCATGAACCATTACGAACGGGCCCTGTCCTGGTGTCGTGTCTTCTTGAAAGGCAACAGTTTTACAGCCTTTGTAGGAAGCCATGTTGCCCTGGCGCTTCTTTTTCCCATGGAAAAGGTTTTTGAAAGTTTTGTTGCTGCCAAATTCCGTAAGCATATTTCGGGAGAAGTCAGTGTCAGGACACAGGATACAACGTACAGCCTCTTTGACAGCCCGAATCGTGCCTTTGCCCTACGCCCCGATATCGTACTGGAATTTGAAGGCCATAAAGTCGTCCTGGATACTAAATGGAAACTACTCTCAGACAATGCCTCGAATTGGGGCATTTCACAGTCTGACATGTACCAGATGTACGCTTATGGCAAAAAATATGAGGCGGAAAGAGTTGTTCTCTTATATCCGAATTCGGATAAAGTGAGCAAAACCGACATCGCATATGTCTCAAACGACAACGTTAAAGTCGATGTTTCTTTCATCGATCTCAGAGATGCGGATAAAAGCATCATGAATATTTTGTCCCAAATCTGCTAAGAGACCATAGGGGTCAGACCTACACAATTGACATATAGCTATTTATTTTGGTGGTCCATATTTTCCCCCCCAAAAGTAGCTGTTTGTATTTTATGAATCATTGAGGATTTTTGTCTTTGGGTCGTGTAATGGTTTATGGAACTGGAATGTGTAGGTCATAAAATATTTGAGATGTCGCAAAAAATGCGACAGTTGGTTTAGGCCAAGTTCTTGTCAATGGTGGATGTGAGGGGTTTTGGAGTTGGGTCTATGTTGTTAAGGGCAGCCATAGACTGGATTATAAGCCGCTGGTTCCCCGATTTAAGCACTCGGGGACGACGGAAGGGGAGCAAGGTCAAAATCAGGACCTGGATTCCGGATGTCGGAACGCACTCGAAATGGTTCGAGCACTGAGTGAGGTTGATTTAAAAGTTTTCCTGACGGAAAAAAGTACTCTCCCTATCAGATGCATACCGGGAAGACGATTAGGGGCGTTGGACCTGGATTCCCGCTCAGGTGCATACGGGAATGACGGAGAGAGAGTCCAGGTTCTCAGGGTCTGCCACTGCTTCCCGCCGGCTATGCCGGCTCTTCTCGGCGATGAAGATCGCCACTTCTCGCGGTATCTTCATGCCGCACTTCTCCGTAGTATTTAAGACCTCATTCACCGCGACCGCTCTTGTCGCAAATTCTCCGCGGCTTGAAAAGCCGCAAATTCTCCGGCGGATGCAGTCTTCGCTTGCCTTAACGACCGCTTGCCAATGCTTGCCTATCGCTTGCCTGCACTTCTCAACCTCTTCTCGGTGACGGTATCAGATCATTGTAAATCACGACCTGATCCCGGCCGTTGTTCTTAGCTGCATACATCGCGGAGTCAGCGGCATTTTTTAACATTTCCAGGTCGGTATTCTCAGGATCTATACATACGACCCCGCAGCTTAGAGTGACAAGTTCATCGTCTGTGGCCCTGATCGGGCAGGATGCCATTTGAGTACGCAAAGATTCGCAGATACTGTAGGTCTCTTCAGTGCTGTAGCCCTTGAATAATATAGAAAACTCATCTCCGCCCATCCGGAAGGCGTGGATGTTTTCACTCTGGATCTTTTTTAGCATTTGAGATAAATAAAGAATTACCCGATCTCCCATCGCATGGCCGTTGAGATCATTCACACTTTTAAAATTGTCAATATCGATAATCGCCAATGAAAGGTATTTTTTTGCGTTCTGGCATTCTTCCATAAGCCTGGGCAGATCATCATCAAAGGTTTTTCTGTTATATAAGCCCGTGAAGGGATCAAGCTTCAGCTGCTCCTGCATGTTTTGCTGTTTGTTGTCGAAATGTATCAAGGTCGTAAGATTATCGTGTCCGTATTGGATTAAAACCTTTGCCAGCAGGTACGAACAGAGGAACATAAAGCAGACAACAAATATCTGCATGAGCATATTGCTGTCCAATTTTCCCGATAAATATATTTTGACGCCGACCAGAAACACCGCAAGGCTGCTTATCCAAGATGTCCAACGGGTTATTTTCACATTTAAAAAAACGGTGGAAGCGAAGATTGGCAGGATGAAGGAGGCCAGCAAAACTCTGGCTATATCATGTGTCAGCGAAAGATAGAAGGAAAAGATGATAAACAGGGTAATAGAGAAATATTCCTTGGAAACAAGCGAAAAGCGATGTGAACGGACAAAGAGGTCTGCAAAAAAAGTCAAAGCGAACAGGCCAATGGCGGGCAGTACAATATAATTCCGCAAATAGTCATCAGGTGAATGGGCAAGAACACTTCGTGCCGCAAAATACCAGATCACATGTGCCAGTATTATGAGTGAAACCGTGACATAGCCGGTAGTTACTATGTAGCGGCACCATTTGATCGGCTCTATATATTCTTTGTCTCTTTCGCAGTCAAGGCCTTTATCCATATATGCCCCTCATCCTGATGTGCGACAATATTTGATAAACAGATATAAAAACGGTTTTTAGTGTATACGTGATCCCGAATAAAATCAATTGTAAATGTCTATAAATTGTGAAATTGCCGGAAGATCTTCGGCGTGAGGCAGTGGTGAAAGCTGGCGGAGACTGAGTCCACGGGGCAAGCGGTTGGTTTAGTTCGAAAAGCTAGTAATAGACTAGGTTCAGAGCCGCTGGTTCCCCGATTTAAGCACTCGGGGACGACGTAAAGGGCGAAGGTCAAAAACAGAGGCCGGACCCTGGATACCGGATGTCGGAACATCTACAGCATTAAAAGAAAGGAAGCAGAGGGGTCAGACCTACACAATTGACGTAAAGGGGTATATTTGTAATTGGTAAAGCATGGTGTAGCTTAACGGTATATGGTGCCTGGCATTTTGTAGCTAGGTTTTGACACCCCCGGCGGGGAAAGCCTGTCTGTGATCTCCTTATCGCTTAAGTCTTTTGCGGATCCCCAAATAAGCTCGGTTTCCACGGCACGTTTGAGCACGTCTATGACAGTAGTCCTTGAACAGTGACATGCTGCGGAGATCTGTTTGTTGCTGATCCCGAGGCTGTTAAGCCTTAGGATCTCCCTGTAGTTGGTCATCTCTAATGACCCCTCCTCAAATAATGTATTTGCATCTTATAGATGCTGAATGCATTATATTGAGACAGATGGCTATAAGGTCATATGAAATCTAAGGGGGGTGTACAATTTAAGCGGTGGAGGTGTTCAGTTTATAGCGGTCAGGGTGTTCAACTCAAGCGGTCGAAGTGTTCATTTTGGCACGGCATATGCAAAAGGACTAAGTAAGCTCAGAGTTCAGATTTGAGCCACATCCTTATCAATGTTTTTTTTCTTTTAACAACGGGCACAAGGCAAATCAGAGCTGCTATCCCGCAGACAGGAAAACCGGCCCGCCCTCCGAGCAGCTCCATTGCAGAACCTGCGAAGAAATTTCCTATAGGTATTGATCCTTGTGTGAGGAAGGAATATACGCTCATCACCCTGCCCCTGTATTTGTCAGGGGCATATATTTGAAACATTGAATTGCCGACGTTTAAAAAAACAAGGTTACAGTAGCCTATGGAAGCTACAAGTATCAGAGAGAGCTTATAGTTTGATGAAAAAAGCATAAATATCTGTATGGTGATGGTTGCTGCGGCGCTTATTAACAGCAGCCCCTTTTTCACGCCTCTTTTTGCAACGGCAGCCATGGTAACGGCCCCGGCAAGTGAACCGACTCCTGCGGCTGAAAGCAGTTTTGTGTAAGCTCCGGTCCCCATATTTAGCACAGTCTTTACAAATACAGGTAAGATTACCTCTGTGTTCATTGTAAATGTGCACAGTATAGAGAGAAAGATTGCGTTAATCATCAATGTTTCATCGTTTTTAATGAAGTAAATCCCGTCTTTTATTTCGGACAATAAATTTCTGTTGTTGTTTGAAATCTGCACGGTGTCTTTTATCTTCAGTTTTGTAAGACTGAAGATAACGGCAAGAAAGCTCAGTGCGTTGATAAAGAAACACATCGGCGCGCCGAAGTTGACCATTATAATGCCTGCTACCGCAGGGCCAATGATCCTTGCCAGATTTACTATAGAGGAGTTAAGCGATATAGCGTTCATTATGTCATCCTTGCCTACAAGCTCAAAAAAAAATGACAGACGCGCAGGCATGTCGATGGTATTGGTTATACCAAGAAAAGCGCACAAAAGAAGTAACTGCCAGTAGCGGGAGCTGTCGCTCGCGGCAAGAATGGAAAGAGCGAGCGCCTGTATCATAAGGAACGATTGGGTCACTATAAGGATTTTTCGTTTTGGAAAACGATCAACAACTGCCCCGGTAAACAGCGTAAAAAAAAGCATAGGCAAAAACTGTGCAACTCCGACAAGCCCGACGAGAAACGGCGAATTGGTCGTCGTGTAGACAAGCCAGACAAGAGCGGTCCTCTGCATCCATGTTCCCAAAAGAGATATGCACTGCCCGGACCAGAAAATCCTAAAGTTCTTGTGTTTCAGAGAAGCAAAGGTCGATTCTATAAAATTTGTAATATTTCCCGGCATGGTTCAGCGCTTCTCCTTTGTTAAGCTATCGGGTAATTATAGCTTTAAAACGCATAACACCGCAAAGAACGATAAATAATCTGTTTCGGATGTTACATGATATTCGTCTGCAGTATGGCTGACTTTTACACGGTCACTGATGCGTCTGATCCGGACGTCCAGCGCGAAGGTCAAAAAACGGACCCGGATTCCGCTCAGAGGTATACGGGGATGACGTGAAGTGGCGGGTGACCGGAGACGACGGAGAGGGGCAAGGTCCTCAGACTTATACAATTGATTTGCAATCGACTCCCGACCGATTCCCAACCCCTCCCAGGCTGGAGTCATCAACCCAGTCCCTCCAACCTCTTCTCTGCAATGAAATTCGCCACTTCCCGCGGCATCTTACGCCGCACTTCTCCATAGTATTTAAGACCTCATTCACCACGAGTGTTTTTCTCGTAAATTCACCGCGGATTGAATAACCGCAAATTCTCCGTCGGATGCAGTCTTCGCCTGCCTCTATCGACTGCTTGCCTACTGCTTGCAGGGCCGGATGCCCCACCCGGCCCTATAAATACTTCACCGGGATGATCTTATCTTCGCCCTTGAGGGTAATGAGGTTGTCGTACATGCACACGACACCGCCCTGCCCGCGCTCTGTGCCTGGGATCCTGTCTAGGATGCGGAAGGCGGATATGTCCTTTTTGTCGGGGTCGGCGTGCTTTTTGATCTCTATCGGATATACTGTCTGGCCCCGGAGGATCAGAAGGTCTATTTCATTCATGTCCTTGTCGCGGTAAAAATAGATCGGGGCGTCTTTCCCCTTGTTCAGATAGCTTTTCATGACCTCTGCTATGACAAAGGTCTCGAAGAAGGCTCCTGCCATTGCTCCGTTCTGCATTACTTCCGGCGTGTTCCATTTTGTGAGGTAAGCGGCAAGTCCCGTATCGAGGAAATAGATCTTTGGGGTCTTTACAGCGCGTTTTATAAGGTTGTTGTGATAGGGCTGAAGCAGATAGACGACCTGGCATGTCTGCAGTATGGAGAGCCAGCGTTCCGCGGTCGGCGGACTAATGTTCACGTCGCGGGCAACTGAGGCGAGATTCAGGAGCTGCCCTGTGCAGGCCGCCAGGACTGTCATGAATTTCAGGAATTTGCCTTCATCTCCGACCTGCGTCAGATCGCGTACATCACGCTCGATGTAGGTTTTGACGTAAGAACCGTAGAAAAGGGCCCAGTCGATATCCTTTTCGGCATGCATCAGGGGCATGCTGCCTCTGTGTATGGTATTCCATGTCTCCTTGTAGGATGTCTCCTTCAGGTCTTTTTTTCTGTCCGCATAGTATTCCTCGGTCGGTATAAAAGGCTCGTCAAAGGCGACTCCGTTGATCTCGCGCAGTGAGAGGCCTGGGAGTTCGATCAGGCCGAGCCTTCCGGCAAGGGACTCTGTGACATCCTTCATCATTAAAAACCGCTGGGAACCTGACATGTAAAATTGTCCCTTTTTATGCTCTGAGTCGATCATCATTTTTATGTACGGAAAGAGGTTGGGGGCATATTGGATCTCATCGACGAATATGGGGGGAGGAGTGTTCTTAAAAAAAGTCCCCGCTTCCTCCTGTGCCGACTGAAGCATTATCGGGTCATCAAGCGTCACATATGCGAAGTCCCTAGTGATCCTCTTCAAAAGGGTCGTCTTCCCAACCTGCCGGGGTCCGGTAACAAGTACCGCTCCAAACATTTTGGCAATGTCTCTGACCGTCTTTTCCGCATGCCTGTGGATATACATATTGCGACCCTCTTTCGTCTAATGTAATATTTAATATTATTATAGACGATTTTTGGAGAGAGGCAAGGGGCAGGCGGGCGATGTGGCGTGTGGCGTGCCACGTGAAACTGCCTGAAGATCGCCGTCGTGAAACAATGGTGAAGCGGTGGTGAAGGTTGGCGGAGACTGCGTCTGGCAAGCATGGGCAAGCAATTGGTTTAGTTCGAAAAGCTAGTAATAGACAGGGTTCAGAGCCACTCGATCCCCGATTTAATCATTCGGGGAAGACGATAAGGGGCGGTGGACCTGGATTTCATCTTATCTTGGAATTGGGACAGGCTCTTTGCTTTTAACAACCCCTTCTCAACCTCTTCTCGGCGATGAGGATCGCCACTTCCCGCGGTATCTTCAAGCCGCGCTTCTCCGCCTCTACCAACCGCTCGCCTATTGCTTGCCGACTGCTTGCCTATCGCTCCCAGCCGGGCCGCCCGAAATTCCCCAAAAAAGAAGCAACCCGCATCAAATAGATGCAAGTTGCTTCGGAGCGTCTGGCTCCTCGACGAGGACTCGAACCTCGAACCTAGTGGTTAACAGCCACCCGCGCTGCCGATTGCGCCATCGAGGAATAGCTTGCCGAGAACAGAAAACTCGACGCAGAGTATTATAGCACCGATTTTCGTTTTGACAACCACCCCGGGCGATTTGTTGACACCACCCAGGGCGATTTCGATATTTGCATAAGTGAGTGTGACTGATCGGTTTTAGTTCAGGATGTAACAGGGTTTCGAGGTGTGCGGAGACTTGAGGTATGCAAATTTAATGTGAGTTCCGGCACTTTTGGGGATATACTTGGTATGTATGCGATCATGAATCAAGAATGGAGGGCTTTGTTTATGTCATTGATCCTTATAAAGAACGGGACAGTTGGGAAGGCAGACGGAGCTTTCCGCGGCGATGTGCTTATAGACGGCGAAAAGATAAGGGAGGTAGGACCGTGCATTGAACACGAGGTGGCTTTTGTGGTCGATGCCGAGGGGCGCTATGTCGTGCCTGGCGGGGTGGACCCCCATACGCATGTCTCGCTGGTTTCGGCTGGCAGAAGCGTTTCTGACGGTTTTGAGGCTGCGACGAAGGCCGCGATCTGGGGGGGCACCACGACGATAGTCGAGCATCCCGGATTTGCGCCGGAAGGATCAGATCTTGCCTTTGCTGTTGATGACGCGGTGAATAAAGGAAGTGGTTCATCGTACACGGACTTCGGGGTGCATATGGTCTTTCAGGGGAAGAATGGATTTGATGAAGGAGATGTGCGTGAGCTTGTCTTGCGCGGTCATGCGACAGGGAAGGTCTACACGACATACAACGCCCGGATGACTGACGAGCAGATCGTTTCTTTGATGAAAATTATGGAGAGGTCGGGCGGGCTGCTTTTATATCATGCAGAGAACGACAAGGAGATAAGGCGTGTTACCTCCTACTATGAAAAGAAAAGAATGACGGGTACCAAATACTGGCCGCTGAGCCGTCCCGGTCACTGCGAGGCAGAGGCCGTGGATATCGTTCTGGAACTTGCAAAGAGCACGGGGGTGCCGACCTATATCGTCCATCTTTCGACTTCGCTGGGACTAAAAAGTATCATGGAAGCCAGGGCGCATGGACAGAAGATATATGCGGAGACATGCCCCCAGTATCTCTGCCTGACGGACGAGCTTTACAGTGCTGAAAATGGCATTGATTATGTTATGGCACCTCCGCTCAGGAAGAAAAAAGACTGCGAAGCGCTCTGGAAGGCTGTTGCTTCAGGTGATATCGACACGATTGGGACTGATCACTGTTCTTTCAGCAGGGCGGACAAAGTGAAATACGGCGGGGAAAACGTATTCAGGTCACCCGGGGGGATACCTGGGATAGAGACCAGGATGCCGATACTCTTTTCCGAGGGGGTCATAAAGGGACGCATCCCTCTTGAGCGGTTTGTGGCTGTAACTTCTACGAACCCTGCAAATATCCTTGGCCTGGAGGAAAAGGGAAGGATAGAGCCCGGGGCTGATGCCGACATCGTCATCATCGACCCGAAGGCAGAGAAGGTTCTCTCAAAGGATACTCTCCATCAAAAGGTCGACTGCACTCCGTTCGACGGAATGAAGGTTAAGGGATTTCCCTCACATGTCTGGCTAAAGGGCATGCCAATGCTTGTTGAGGGGGTCTTTTTAGCTGAAGCGCCATCCGGAAAATTTGTAAAAAGGTTTTTGTGACAGGCATGTCATAGAGCATAAAAACCGCACCCCATCAGATCATCGATGGGGTGCGGTTTTTATGGTATCCGCGTTTTAAAGCCTCTTCCAGACCTCTTTGGAGCACTCCCTTGCCTTGGCGAATATCCGCTCCCTGTCAAGCTCGATGAGCTTTCTGTTTTTCATGAGCACCTTGCCGTTGGCTATGGTCGTCACGACGTTCCTTCCTGAAGCTCCGAAGAGCAAATGTCCGTTTATGTTCTTTTCGCTTATAGAGGTCGGGGGCACGTAGTCCATGATTATTATGTCTGCCGCATATCCTTCTTCAATGCGGCCTATCTTTACCGGGAAGCAACGCTCCGCGATAGTGATGTTGTTTTCGAAGAGCATCTGGGGGAGTTCCCCCCAGCCTGCGCCAGGGTCTCCGGAGGAATGCTTGCAGAGTGCGTTCCCGAGCCTGTAGGACTGGATCATGTCGCAGAGATAGCCGTCAGTGCCAAGACCGACAAGGAGTCCTTCACTGAGCATTTCCCTGATGTTTGCCGAACCTACGGCGTTGCCCATGTTCGATTCGGGGTTGTGGACTACCGCGGTATCTGTCTCTTTTATTATCTTTCTTTCCTCTTCGTTGATATGGATGCAGTGTACGAAGATAGACTTTTCGCCGGTTATGCCGCGATCCATAAAGCGTTCTACGATCCTTTTGCCATATTTGGCCAGGGAGTCCTTTTCGTCTTCGGGACCCTCGGCGACGTGGACGTGAAATCCCTCGTCCCTTCCTTCCATTGCTTCGGCGCATTTGTCCAATGTCAGGTCTGAAAGGGTGAAGGATGCATGGAGGCCGAACTTGCCGGATATCATAGGGTCGTTCTGCTCCTCGGCCCAGTCGATGAAGGAGAGGTTCTCTCGTATGCCCTCGTAAGCGGTCTTCTGTCCGTCCCTGTCAGAGACCTCGTAGCATAGCGAGGCCCTGATGCCTGTCTCCCGGGTCGCCTTGGCTATTTCAAAGAGGCTCCCGCTTACCGCCGACGGGCTTGCGTGGTGGTCGATGACTGTCGTGCAGCCGCACTTGATGCAGTCGACAAGGGCAGTCATGGCACTGTAGTAAGTGTCTTTGAGGGTAAGAGCTTTATCAAGCCTCCACCAGAGCCTTTCCAGGACCTCTGGAAAGTCCTTTGCCGGTTCGCCGGGGGGAGTCATGCCCCTGGAGAAGGTGCTGTAGAAGTGCATGTGGGAGTTGATGAATCCCGGCATGATGAGACCGCCTTTGGCGTCTATGAATTCTGCCTCAGGGTACCTGCTGCGCAGTTCGGATGTTGTTCCCACCATGAATATAGCAGAACCCCTCACGGCGGCGCAGCCATCGGGAATAAAAGGCAGATCGGGATCCCTTGTGATAAGTTTTCCGTTTCCGACGAGAAGCATTATTTTCACTCCCTCACAAAGAGATACGGATTATTATGGTGTTAAAAAGGCTCTCCATGCTTTGGAAGAGCCCGATGTCTCTCTTACTTCAGAAGGGCTATGGCTTCTATCTCTACAAGCACGTCTTTGGGAAGTCTTGCCACTTCAACGCATGACCTTGCGGGAGCGCCTTTTGCAAAGAACTTTCCATAGACCTCGTTGATCCTTCCAAACTCGTTCATATCCTTAATGAAAACAGTCGTCTTTACAACGTCAGAGTAGTCCAGCCCCTGGCTTTCGAGAGCGCCCTTCATGTTTTTCATGGCCTGCTCTGTCTGTGCCGCGGCATCACCTTCGACGACGGTCATAGTCTGGGGATCAAGCGCTATCTGTCCCGAAAGGAAGAGGAACCCCCCCGCCTTAACTCCCTGCGAATAAGGTCCTATCGCCGCCGGAGCCTTGTCTGTGCTGATGATCTCTTTCATTTTTAAAACCCCTCTTTCTGATGGATATATTGTCCAATTAGCTACATTACTATTTTACAGCATTTTCGCGGCGGGGGGAGTGCAGCCGCGGGCAAGCAATGTGCAAGCGGTTGGCAAGCAGTTGGAAAAGCAGGCGGAGACTGCATCCGCCGGAGAATTTGCGACCAAGCCCGGTCGCGGTGAATTGGGTCACGACATAGCTTAACAATTGCTAAGCATCGCTAAGCGGTTGCTAAGCAGTTGTAAGGGCGGTCAAACTATCGTCAAACGATCGTAAGGGCTGAAAACTTGACCCTCTCCGTCATTTCCGTATGCAACTGAGCGGAAAGCCAGGTCTGGACTTGCCTCACTCCTCCTCATCTTTCGAGTGCACTCCATCTTCGTCGTCCCCGGACGCTTTTTAACGGGGACCCAGCGTCTTTGGTTTGCTCCAGAAATACAGTAATAGACTAGATTCAGAGACACTGAGTCCCAGCATCTCAAAGCGCATTCGAAATGGTTCGAGCACTATGGTTAACTTAAAAGTTTTCCTAATCGGAAAACAGTGCTCTCCCGACGAAGGCATACCGGGAAGACGATAAAAGAAAATGCCCCGGGATGAAGAGGAAAGTGACCCCTTGGAATCGGGGCAGATCCTCGTAATTTACGACTGCTTAGCAACCGCTTAGCCACTGCTCAGCCATTGCTCAGCTGTTTTTTAACAACCTCTTCCCGCCGGCTGTGCCGGCTCTTCGCGGCGATGAAATCGCCACTTCGCGCGGTATCTTCTTGCCGCACTTCGCCATCGTAGTTACCAACCCCCTTTATAATGGACCCGAGATAAGATATCATCCTAGCAACAACTAGGCGGGTGATTCGTGTGGATATCGTGATCGAGGGCAGATATAAAGAATTTGACTATCTTACGGTGGACAGCCTTACCGGAAAGATAAAGTCGCTGGGGAAGGGCAGGCCTCCCAAGGAGCCTGACTACTCATTCGGGGATGGTTTTGTGCTCAGCGCCGGGGACTTCAATGCGCACTCACATCCGGAGCAGTCCATATATGTAGAGATAGCTGACAAAAGCTGGGACCTGGCAAGGTGGTGCCGTGAGACTATATATAAATACAGCGTCGAAATGACTGCGGAAATGATCTATCACGGATGTGTGAGGGCCTTCGGGCGTATGCTGGTCTACAGTGAAACTTCCGTAATGGCCTCTTTTTACTGTCACAACAAAAGGGGAAACGAGCTGGATCTTGCGGTGATAAAGGCGGCGCAGGATGTCGGGATAAGGCTCTTCTTCGGAAGGATGAACTATGACCTGGTGAACCAGGAAGCCTATCCCGAAAAGAGGGCGTCTCAGCTAAGCTACTATGAGAGCCCCGAAGAGGCGGAGAAGAACTTTATCGGCCTGCTTGAATACGAGACGGATACAGTGAAAGCTGCCCCGGCACTGCACAGCTTCCACGCAAACACGCTTGACGCGGTCATCAGGGGGATAAACCTTGGTGCCGAGTACGGAAGGAAGGTGCAGTTCCATCTTTCCGAAGACGAGGGAGATGTGAAGATCTGCCTCGAAAATTACGGAATGAGACCGGTCGAGGTGCTGGCAGACCTGAAAGAGACGGGAAGAGTGTCCTCGCTTGATCACCTTCTGCTCTCCGACTGCGTATGGACGAGCCGCAGGGAAAAAGAGCTCATAAAGGAGCACGGCATGGCCGTGGTCTTCAACGGCAGGATGAACGAGCGGGTAAAGGCCGGAACTGCCGCCGTGCGCGAATACATGGAACTGGGAGTGCCTGTTTATGTGGGAACTGACGGAGAGGCAAGCAACGACGACCTCTCCATAGATAACGAAAGAAAGTGGCAGAGAGAAAAGCATAAGCTGAGCAAAGAGGAAGAGAAAATGCTTCAAAGGCCCTTTGAGATGGCAGGGGTAAGGGTCGGAGAGCTTGAAGCCGGCTTCGCTGCCGACATAAAGGTCTGCAGGGATGGAAAGCCCGATGCCCTCTTCGTAGGCGGCAAACCCGTCATGAAAGACGGGGTACTTCTTTCAAAAAAGATAATCAGCGATTCAGAGGCTTTTATTAAAGATATGTGGCAGAGAAGGGCCGGATGAGCTTTTTCCCCGGATAGTGTGTTGTAAGAGCAAAAAATGTATAATAGTCCTGACATTAATTTTTATAACTAAACCTTGCTAAGCAATCGCTGAGCAGTGGCTAAGCAGTCGCGAAGCGGTCGTAAAGGCAGGCGGGGAGTGTGCACGCCGGGGAATTTGCAGCCTCTGGCTGCGGATAATTCGCGAAGTTCATCGCTGGAGAATTTGCTCGCTCCGCATCGCGGAGAATTGCGGCCAAGGCCGCGGAGGTTCAAAATCTCCGTCGTTCCCGGACGCTTCTTAACGGGAATCCAGATACCGTCTCAGCT
>DIWR01000002.1 GCA_002428495.1 Synergistaceae bacterium UBA6101 | reverse complement strand
GACAATATCGCTGATCAACAACAAAGCCCTATTAAAGGTATTGACAAAGCCAGTCTTGAGCAATAAAATAGCCCCTGTTGGTGAGGTGGCCGAGCTAGGCTGAAGGCGCTCGCCTGCTAAGCGGGTAGGGTGGCCAAAACCGCCCTCCAGGGTTCAAATCCCTGCCTCACCGCCATCAAATAAGGAATTGCGCCGGTAGCTCAACTGGATAGAGCATCGGACTACGGATCCGAAGGTTACGAGTTCAAATCTTGTCCGGCGCGCCATTGGAAAACAAATGAGTCCCGTCTGTAATAGGCGGGATTTCTTTTGTGTGCAATTGGGGCATATCGGAGCGCTAGCTTAGCAACATTTGCGGCCCTGCGCGTCAACGTATGCCCAATACGCCTTCGCTTGAACCACTGCATGTTGCGTCGCTATCATCTCCGATCTGCCCCAATTGCTGCAATTGGGATTTATAGCGGCGCTAACTTTGCAAGGCTTGCGGAGTCCCACTTCGACGTATTGGTATACGCCTTCGTGTGGCTCCGCTGCGCATTGCGTTGTTATCACTCGCTCTAAATCCCAATTGCGATATTGCAGTTGTGCTATCTCGGAGCGCTAGCTTAGCAACATTTGCGGTCCTGCGCGTCAACGTATGCCCAATACGCCTCCGCTTGAACCACTGTAAGGTAACCTCGCCGCGATTAGCAGGAACAGCATAACAGACCAACAAAAGCCCCGCCTGGCTGGCGGGGCTTTGTAGAGATCTGCTATTACAGTCTAAAGTAGATCCGGTCTTAGAATTTCTCTCCTTCTGTTCTGGCGACTACGGCGGACACACACATGTCGCCGGTGACGTTGATGGAGGTGCGGGCCATGTCGAGGACTGCGTCGATACCTGCGACAAGACCGATACCCTCAATAGGGAGACCGGCAGAGGTAAGGACCAAGGAAAGCATGATCAGTCCCGCTCCGGGAACTCCGGCTGTCCCTATCGATGCAAGAGTCGCTGTTATAAGGATACCGACCTGGGCGCCTATAGAGAGTGGGATCCCGAAAGCCTGTGCGACGAATAGGGCACAGACACCCTGGTAGAGTGCGGTCCCGTCCATGTTAATGGTCGCTCCCAACGGCAGGACAAACGATGACACCTTTTCAGAGACACCAAGGTTCTCCTGCACGTTCCTCATTGATATCGGAAGGACGGCTGAGCTGGAACGGGTGACGAAGGCTGCCAGCATTGCCTCTTTAACTCCGCCGAAGAACCACATCGGGGATTTTTTTAAAACCACAGTGACCAGACCTGAGTAGACAATGACCGCCTGAAGCGCGCATCCGAGGTAAACGGCAAATATGACCTTCGCGAAGGGTGCGAGGACTGCGGGGCCGTACCTGGCTGCAGTTACGGCGATCAACGCAAAGATACCGAGCGGTGCGAACTTCATTACGATGCCTGTCATCTTGTACATAGTCTCAGCAAGGGATTCATTGAACTTAAGGAAGGCCTTCCCCTTTTCTCCGATGAGAGTCGCTGAAACCCCAAGGAATAGGGCAAATACTATGATCTGAAGCATTATTCCGTTTACAAGTGCATTGAGCGGGTTGACGGGGATGATCCCAATGAGAACATCAATTATACCTGCAGCAGCCTTTGCTTCTCCTGCTGCGCCTTCAATGCTGAGTCCTACGCCGGGCTGTATGACGTTGCCAAGGACAAGTCCAAAGAAGATCGCTACTATTGTGGTACAGAGGTAGAGAGCTACTGTCTTGACACCAATACGTCCAAGTACTTTCGGGTCTCCTATCGAAGCCGCACCGGTAATAATGCTCGCAAAGACAAGGGGAACGATGAGCATTTTCAAGAGGCCAAGGAATATTTTACCAATGAGGTCGAGAAGGGGAACAAGGAAATTTGAGATGAAGGTGCTTGACTGCTGCATCGGGCCAATTACAAATCCTAAAACGATACCTATCACGAACCCGATGGCGATCTTCCAGATAAGGGGCATCTGTTTTTTCTCCTGCATTCGTATCACTCCTTAAGAAATATTGTTTGATAGAAATGAATCCAAAGGCCTTAAGAGATACAGCCCTATATCTCTTACGTTAATTTTAACATAAAAGAAAGATAAACAAGTTGAATACCGTAAATGATTTAAAGAGCCTGAAACTTTTCTTATTTGTTGAAGACCGTTATAATCTTCGGATAAAAGGAGCTGTTTACTATGCACATGGCTGACGCACTTGTTTCTCCGGCCGTTGGAGGTGTTTTTTGGGTTGTCAGCGCGTATTTGACAGCAAAAAGTTCTGCCGTATTGAAAAAAAGCGATGATACAGGCAAGACTGCATTGATGGGTGTGCTTGCCGCCTTTGTATTCGCATCACAGATGATAAATTTTTCTATCCCTGGGACCGGATCAAGCGGGCACATAGGAGGAGGACTGCTGTTGTCCATATTCCTGGGGCCCGAACGGGCATTCCTTTCAATGGTATCGATACTGGCAGTACAGGCATTCTTCTTTGCGGACGGTGGACTGCTGGCATTAGGGTGCAACATTTTCAACATGGGATTTTTCCCCTGCTTTATTGCCTATCCATTTATTTATATAAAATTATCCGAGAGGATAGACGGAACCAAAGGAATATTCTGGGGTGCGGTGATCGCTTCAATAGCAGGCCTTATCATGGGAGCATTCTTTGTCGTTCTTCAGACTGCGTTTTCAGGGATCACTTCTCTTCCTTTAAATATGTTCATGCTTCTGATGCTTCTCATACACTTTGCAATAGGTGCAGTTGAGGGTTTTGCTACAGCGATGGCCGTAATTTATGTATATTCAAAAATGCCTGGGGTGCTGACTGAGTCGAAGACTGAGAATCGTCATAAGGAAATGAAGCGGGCGGTAGCAGTCTTTGCCCTGCTTGCCCTCATGACCGGCGGACTCTTCTCATTCTACGCGTCTTCTTCTCCCGACGGACTCGAATGGTCGATAGAGGGTGTTGCAGGTACTGCGGAAATAGAGGCTCCGCGGTCGCTGCCTCATTCTTTCTCAGCTTTGATCCATGAACGGTTTGCCCCATTGCCTGATTATGCCTTTAAAAATAAAGCAGCTTCCGAAAATATGGGCACAACAGTTTCAGGCGTAGTTGGAAGTATTATTACCCTGGCAATTGCACTTGCCCTGGGAATGTTCTTTAGAAAAAGAAATGGCCGTCAGTGAGGCTGAAGGATCTTTACAGGACAGAGATATATGATGAAAGCAGAGGCCCTTTTTTTTCGCCTCTCGTCCTTCTTGCTGTAACATTTGTTTACACCGTTGCAGTTGTTTCTTTTGACCGTTATCAGACATTCAGGATGCTCCCGCTTGCCGCATATCCAATTTTTATTGGATCTTTTGCACGCGTATCCGGCAGGGATATTTTCAGGAAGATGCTGACAGTCTTGCCTTTCGTTATTTTCATAGGCATTTGGAATCCATTTTTTGACACAACACGCACAGAATATCTCGGCATTATGATCTCAATGGGATGGATATCATTTTTCTCCTTGATCCTGAAGTTTCTGCTGATCGTTCCGGCTACGCTTATAATGGTAGCTGCAACAGGCTTTGACGGACTTTGCAGGACCGCCGCATCTCTTGGGCTTCCCGATGTTCTTGTCACACAATTCTTTCTTCTCCAGCGTTATATCAGGCTTCTGGCCGAAGAAACACATAATATCGTCAGAGCCAGGGTTTTCAGGGGTGGTAAAATAACAGTTGCAAATGCCGGAAATATTTGCGGCCCCTTGCTGCTCCGATGTCTCAGCAGATCGGAGAGGATCCACAGCGCTCTTATGTGCAGAGGTTTTGGCGGGCAGCTTTACCACAAACATAGGAGAGAGAACAGAATATCAGTGCATGACCTGATATTTGTTTTGACCTGGGTCTTATTCTTTTCTATGGTGCGAATATTTGATATGCCTGTATTAATTGGCGACCTGATAGTAGGGTGTGTATTTTGAAGGTTTTTGAAATCGAAAATATCTGCTATTCTTACCCGGATGGAACGAAAGCGCTGAACGATCTTTCTTTTTCAGTATATGAGGGAGAGATACTGGGCATAGCGGGCGCGAACGGTTCCGGAAAATCGACGCTTCTTATGCTGATGATGGGCTGTCTCTCTCCTTTGCACGGAAAGATAATTTATGAAGGAGAGAAACTCAGCAAACAGAAATTAATGATCATGAGGCGTGAGACGGGAATTCTCTTCCAGGATCCTGACGATCAGCTTTTTCTCCCTACTGTGTGGGAGGATGTTGCTTTTGGCCCCCGAAACTTAGGCCTGACCGAGGAAGAAGTGGCGTTAAGAGTTAACAGTGCGCTGCGTGATACCGGGATAGAGGCACTTGCAAATAAGGCGCCATGGAAACTCTCGGGCGGTGAGAAAACACTTGCTGCACTGGCAGGACTTTTTGCAATGAGGCCCAAAACTCTGCTGCTTGACGAGCCGACTTCAGGCTTGGACCCTAAGAGCAGGCGTGAACTGATTAATATAATAGGAAGGACAAAAAATACCGCTGTCATTGCCACGCATGACCTGGACATGGTGATGGACGTCTGCCAAAGGGTAGTTATTATGAAAAACGGGACTATTGAAAGTGATGGAAAGGTACCCGGAGTTCTTACAGATCGAGAGTTTATGGCATCGTGCGGACTTGAAATACCTCTCAGCCTTACGAGCCGTTTCAGTTAGGAGAATATTATGTTTCTGTTCAGATCTTTACCCGTAATCCCTTTACCCGTATTAAGTCTGTTGCTGCCATTAGCCGCAGCTTTTCTTCCTCTTGGTTTTTATATATACAAAAGGATCAAATGCTGGCATAAATATGAAGAATGTGTCTGCGAAATTAATTTGAGGTTTTTAAAGATCTTTTTTCTTGCCGTTCTAACTGCAAATCTTTTTCTTACATGGTCAGTATGGACAAGTATGGGAAAGGGCGGAACGGAACTATTTGTCCTGAGCAGCGGAGGATGGTCCCAAACTCTCTCTCCTGACAGTCCGATTCTTATCAAGGCAGTGCTTCAGGTAGATGTCTTTGGCGCGATGTCTGCTTTTCTGATGGGTTGCATAGCCTTTATTGCCGGACTTGCTGCCATGGCCGACAAGAATGATACGATCAGCCTTTCAAAGGTCAGCTTTTTCCTCACAACACTTGCAGGAATACAGGGGATCTTTTACTCAGGAGACTTATTTTCGCTCTTCATTTTCATACTTATCTCACAGATCGGAGCATCAGGACTTTTCCATGGGATATTGACCAAAAAGGAAGAGGTGAAAGAACTTCTTTGGTATTACCTCTCGAGGTCAACAGCATTGTTTATGTTTCTGGCAGGAGTAATGCTACTTTATTATAGTTATAAGACAGCAAATATTGCCGTTTTATCTACGATGATAAAACTGGGAACGAATGAGAAATTTGCCTATGCATTTCTCGTCGTTCCGCTTTTTTTCATGTTTGTAAAGTCTTCTTCATATGTAACCGATGGTTCAAGACGGGTATTTTTTGCGATACGGGCGCAGGCGGCACTTTTTGTGGTTTTCAGGATCGTATTTTCCCTGTACGGTCCCATTCAGGGACTGGGAAAGATCCCAAATCTATTCATCATGCTTGGTTTGATATTGCTTGTTGTATCCCTGATCCTGACTGCGAATGAAAAAGATCCTGTAAAGTTTGCAGAGGCAGCAGAACTGTTTATGAAAGGGTTCCTGGTCATCTCAATGGGAATAAGCATCAGCGGAACATACGCAGCTCAGGCTGCTGCAGAGTATGGTTTTGGGGCGATCGAGAGCATGGTCGCGCTTTGGATCCTTTTCCTTCCTGTTTCAGCGACCCTTTCGTTTGTTTGCTGCACATTGAAGCAGAAGACAGCTGACGGTGAATTGTGGCAGCAGCAGGGACTTTTTAGAAAGATACCTATTTCAGGTGTTGCATTTTTCTTTGCAGTCTGTGTGATCGCCGGACTCCCGCCATTTGTCGGTTTTCCTTCAAAGCAGTTCCTATACAGGTCTTCGAGTTACATTACACCGCTCCTGACGATATTTCTTCTGATAGCCTCCATGCTTATGCTTTTGATATCTATCCGTTACATCTCAAAAGTGATGTTTGGCAAGCCATCAGATAACTTTGAAAATATAAGAAATAACGATGTCCAGGTGATAGTTCCGCTGATAATACTTTTTGCTTTCCTCTTTTATTCCACAGCAACTCCCTCGCTTTTTATCAACTCTATGGTCTCACCGTCTGTCTATTCCCTCCTCAATAAGGGACATCTGGTCAACGCTATCCATCAGGGAGGAGCTTCTGAATGATATCGACATTGGAAACAGGATATTTTATATGGAATCTTTCTGCCTGGTTAAAAATTTTCCTTCTCTCCGCAGGAGTTTTTTGCCTTTTGACGTTCATTATCAAAAAGAACACCGGCGGGAGCCTCGTAAGCAAGAAAATGATGCGTGGATGTGAAAGAGATATTGATGAGGGTTTTTTCGGGCAGACAGCTAGTTCGCTTAGAAGCAGGATCATGCAGCCATGGTTTGATTTTCCTTTTTCTCATATTTTGTGTATTGTTTTGCTTTTCCTGTTTTTTGCTGTAGCACTTTTTTCGAAAAGCGGGGTCGAGTAAGAAATGCAGCGCATATTATTCAATATTTTGGGGCACTTTTCATCATGGGTACTGATGCTTGTCACATTGATGATCGCCCTTTTTGCAGAGACTATACACACATATTTTTCCGGCAGGAGTTTAAGCAGAAGGGGCATGATCGTATCATTGCTCCCTCTTCGCGACATATTCAAATCGATGACTATACCAATAAGCCTACCTGAAGCTTCCGTGATAAGGCTCTCAATATACCTGCCATGTTTTGCTCTTGCAGCACTTATCCCAATTGCAGCAAGCATTCCTTTTTTTTCTTTTTTGCCGATAATGGACAACGGGGGAGATCTGATACAGATACTCCAGTTTGCAGCTCTTTCTGAAACACTGGCAATACTGGCGATATTCTCACTGGGTACAACTGATGCACAGATCACAGCTAACAGAATGATAAGGGAGCTTGTCAAACTTATTATTCCCATGATTGCCGCTTTTATATCAATAGCCTTTTATTATTCAGCTAACGGGACCCAGGGCGATCCATTCAGCCTGAACGTCTTCACGACGGCGCTGCACATGTCTCCTTCAGCTCCCTTTTCACTGGCAGGGACGCTTATTTTTACATTTGTGATATTCAGTCAGATACCTCACAGCAACGCCGGATCCGGCTGCTCATTGCTTGAAAACTGCGAGCTCCCTGACTTTAACGGGGCTCCTAGGTCAATGCTTCAGCTTTGGTCGATATTCAGGGCTTTTCTGGCGGTAGCTCTGGTTACACATATTTTTTTCCCCTGGGGATATTTCAAGGGGCTAAACGCCGGTTTCAGCATCTCCTGGTGGGCACAGTCTGCCAATTTTGCAGCCTTCTGGACAATGGTCCTGGTGACGCGCGTTTTTGGTGTAACGCTCTGCTGGAAAGTAATGGAGCTGCTTGAAAAAATGCTTCCGATAAAAAATTCCAGAGCATGGTTGTGTATAATACTTACCACAGTTGCGACCCTTCTCGTTGTATATGAAGGCATAAAAATATCGATGGAAGTAGCGGCTTTTTAAAACGTGGCTGAGCGGTCGTAGGGGCGGATAAAAGGCCGGCAAGCAGTTGGCAAGCGATAGGCAAGCAATTGTAAGAAACTTAATACTAAGAACTAAAATCTCCGTCGTCCCCGAGCGCCTGTATCGGGGATACAAGCGGCTTGGGTTTAAAGGTTTTTATATCCTATAACAGCTCAACAATTGCTCGTAATGTTTATAAACAATAGTTGGGTTATTGTTTGTCTGCGCTTGCCAATAGCTTGTCAGTCTCACAATTGTGCCGGTAGTGATGGCATATGATATAAACTAATGGTAAACTGAACTTTTGACAGATGTTTATCCGGAAATATAGAAAGCGATCTTGGAGGTATGATCAATGGCTTTTGATGAAGGATCTAGGAATCTTAATTTTCTTGAAGAGATAATAACGAAAGATCTTGAAAACGGTGTTACAGAGAGCGTAGTTACCCGTTTTCCGCCGGAGCCTAACGGCTACCTGCACATAGGCCACGCGAAGTCGATATGCCTGAATTTTGGCCTTGCAAAACAGTTTGGCGGAAAGTGCAACCTTCGTTTTGATGACACGAATCCTGCGAAGGAAGAAACAGAGTACGTAGAATCGATAATGAACGATGTAAAATGGCTCGGTTTTGAATGGGCAAACCTCTGCTATGCCTCTGATTACTTCGATCAGTTGTACCAGTGGGCTCTCGACCTGATCAATGCAGGCAAGGCTTATGTTGACGACCAGAGCGCCGAAGAGATAAGGCAAAAGAGGGGCACATTAACAAAACCGGGAGAGGATTCTCCATACAGGAAAAGAAGCGCAGAGGAAAACCTTGATCTCTTCAAAAGAATGACGGCCGGAGAATTCGAAGAGGGCACAAGAGTGCTTCGGGCAAAGATAGACATGTCCAGCAACAACCTCAACATGAGGGATCCTGTTATATACAGGATACTGAAGAGAAGCCACCACCGGACAGGAGACAAGTGGTGTGTCTATCCTATGTATGATTTCGCTCATGGCTACGAAGACGCAATAGAAGGAGTAACTCACTCTATCTGCACGCTGGAATTCCAGGACCACCGGCCACTCTATGACTGGTTCATAGAGAACGTCGATGTACCGCATGTCCCGCATCAGTATGAATTTGCACGTTTGAATCTGACATATACGCTTATGAGCAAACGCAAGCTTCTCGAGCTTGTTACGACAGGTATAGTTTCAGGCTGGGACGACCCAAGGATGCCCACCATTTGCGGTTTCAGGCGCAGGGGGTACACACCTGAGTCGATCAGGCGCTTCTGCAAAGAGATAGGTGTTGCAAAAGCTGACAGTATGGCAGAAGTGGAACTCCTGCAGTATTGCCTCAGGGAACAGCTCAACAGAACGGCACAGCGCGGCATGGCAGTTTTGCGTCCCCTTAAGGTGGTCCTTGAAAATTGGCCCGAGGGTTTCGTGGATGAGCTGGATGCAGAAAATAATCCCGAGGATGAAAATTCCGGAAGCAGGAAGGTCCGCATCGGAAAAGAGATATACATTGAAAGGGAAGACTTCATGGAAGAGCCTCTGAAGGGTTTTTTCCGCCTTGCTCCCGGCATGGAAGTCCGACTGAAATATGCTTATATCATAAAGTGCAAAGAAGTGATAAAGAACGAGAGCGGTGAAGTTACAGAGCTTCGCTGTACTGTTGACATGGACAGCCGCGGGGGAGACGCGCCGGACGGCAGAAAAATCAAAGGTACGCTCCATTGGGCCTGGGCAGGGGAGGCCGTCAAAGCAAAGGTAAATCTGTATGGTCATCTCTTTACACTTAAAAACATGAGTGACATGGAAGAGGGCAAAGACTACAAAGATTACCTCGACCCCAATTCGCTCGTCGTTATTGAGGATGCGTTGGTCGAGCCTGTTCTGGCTGATGCGAAGCCAATGGACAAGTTTCAGTTTATGCGCCATGGATATTTCTGCGCAGATCACGACAGCACGCCGGAAAAGCCAGTATTCAACCTTACTGTGTCCTTAAAAGATTCCTGGGGCAAACAGATGAGGTAATAACATGGCTCAGCCATCGCTCAGCCGCATTTAAAAATTACCGGAGGTTTATAGAATGTCTTTTAAAACACGCGTCAGATTTGCTCCAAGCCCCACAGGGTCACTGCACATCGGGGGAGCGCACACTGCACTCTTCAACTGGCTGTATGCACGCCATACCGGAGGTACCTTTGTCCTCCGCATAGAAGACACAGACAAGGAACGTTCAACTGCTGAATACGAGCAGTCGATAATGGACGGAATGAGATGGATGGGCCTCGACTGGGACGAGGGACCCGATAAGCCTGGGGAGTTCGGTCCCTACCGGCAGTCAGAGCGCATGGATTCCTACACTAAATACGCAAACCGGCTCCTTGATGCAGGACTTGCCTATAAAGATGACGGAGCAGTCCTTTTTAAAGTGCCGACAGGAAAACTTGTGACCTTTGATGATGAAGTCTACGGACATATCGAAGTGCTGAGCGAGAATGCCTCTGTAAATCAGGATGGGACCATCAAGGACATAGTCATTCTCAAGAGGGATGGTATGCCGACATACAATTATGCTGTCGTCATTGATGACTGCACTATGAACATAAACATGGTCATTCGCGGAGAGGACCACATTATCAACACGCCTAAGCAATTGCTGATCTATCAGGCCCTCGGATTCGAGGCGCCAAAGTTTGCCCACCTTCCGATGATCCTCGGCAAGGACAAGAAAAAACTTTCCAAGCGCCAGGGAGCCACGAGCGTATTCGAATACAACGATCTTGGATACCTGCCAGACGGCGTGTTTAACTTTCTTGCCCTCCTTGGATGGTCCCCAAAGAACGGCCAGGAGATCTTCACAAGGGAAGAGGCTATAAAAAACTTCGATCTCTCCTCGGTAACAAAGAAACCGGCAGTCCTTGATATGGATAAGCTCAACCACATTAACCAGGAGCAGATGAAGATAATGGATCCTTACAAGCTCCTGGAGATAATAAAGCCGTTCTGGAAGGACCTTGGGTTTGACATCAGCAGCTATTCAGACGACTACCTTGCTTTCTCACTTCAGACTATGGGCGGAAGAGGCCAGACGACACTGCAGCTTGCCGAATACAGCGACTACTTTATCAGTTTTGACGCAGTTAAAGAGAGATACAAGGCTGACGATATAAACGAAGAACACCGTCCTGTACTGAAGAAATTCTACGGTGAACTTCTTAATGCCCCTGACTTTACACCTGAAGCACTTGAAGCCTTCACAAAATCATGGGTCGAAACCAACGAAAGCAGCATGAAAGAGGTCGCCCTCCCGCTAAGATGGGCCCTTACCGGAAGAAAGGTAAGCCCCGGAGTTTTTGAAGTGGCAGCTCAGCTTGGAAGAGATGAATGCAGAAGGAGACTAGCTTATTACGATCTGGTCTAGGTTTCTTACAACTGAAGAGGATGGTAAATATGAGTAAAAACCTGCTTCTGATAGATGGGCACGGACTTGCATTCAGGGGCTTTTACGCGCTTCCGGAGACACTGTCCGCAGCTGACGGAACGCCTACCAACGCTGTCTTGGGATTTACAACGATGCTTCTGAACGGACTTGATAAATGGAGCCCGGACAGGGTAGGGCTCTTTTTCGACCCAAAGGGGCCTACGAGGCGCCACGAACTTTTCAAAGAGTACAAGGAGGGCAGGAAGCCAACTCCTGAAGGCTTTAAGATCCAGATGCCGCTGATAATTGAGATAAGCAAGGCAATGGGCATTCCTGTTTTTATCAGGGAGGGTATGGAAGCTGATGATTATATAGTATCAACAGCCAGGAAAGCCTCAGATGAAGGATGGAACGTCAGTATTTTTTCTGCAGATAAAGACCTTTTTCAGATCATAAACGGGAATATTAAAATTATTCGTCCGACAAAGGGCGTAAGCGATTTTAAGATCTACAATAAGGAACTTTTTATTGAAGAGTACGGTTTTAAACCTGAGTCTATGGCTGACTACCTTGCTTTAGTGGGCGATGCAGTCGATAACATTCCGGGAGTTCCGGGAATAGGAGAAAAGACTGCCAAAGAACTGATCGGGAAATTCGGGTCATTGGAAGGTGTTTTTGATAATCTGGAAGAAGTTCCGAAGGGAAGAAGGTCAAAGCTCGAGGAAAACACAAAACTTGCCTATTCGAGCAGGGATCTGATAATACCCCAGATAACTGAAAGCGTTCCTCTTGAAGAGCTTGTTATGAAGGAACCTGAGGAAGACCTTCTTGTGGAACTATGCACAAGGCTGAGCCTGAGAAGGCTTTTGGAGCGTATATTGCCGCATGCGAAAAATCCTGTCAGTGATAAGGCCTCAAAGAAACCGGTACGCAAAGTACTTTCTAAGGTACCGGCTGTTGCTCCGATCATCGATATCGCGGATACGCCTGAGAGCGTCGAGGCCAATCACGATGAACTTTTCAAAGCTGTCGAGCTTGCCCTGGCACCTACCGACAGGGATAATAAAAAGTTCAGCCTCTTTGACAGAATGGGGAGGACATCCTATCTGGACCTGGATGAACCAGAACAGATGGAGAAGTGGGCAGAGTGGTGCAAACGAGGCACTTTGACTCTTTTCGGTTACAGGGATCTGCTTTCAAAATTTAATATCCCCCTTCCGCCAACGAAAAAGATAAGGGACGTAGAGATAGCACATTACCTCCTCCATCCTGACCGCGGGGGAAGCTCCATAGAAAAGACCCTCGGACGCAAACTTCCGCAGGGGATCGGCCTTGCAAGGGAACTCTTCGCGCTGTGGGATGCTTTTGAGCCGGAAATGAGGAAGTTCGGACTCGACAAGCTCATGATGGAGCTTGACCTTCCGCTTTCTGTAGCACTGGCTGATCTTGAGCGCAATGGTGTATTCGCAGATGTCAGCAAACTGGCTTCAATGGAGAAAGATCTGGAGAAAACGATAACGCAAACTGAAACAGACATAGAGAAATTAGTGGGAGAAAGAATTAACCTTAATTCACCAAAGCAGGTAGGATGGCTTCTCTTTGAGCATCTTCGCCTGCCTCCGTTAAAGAAAACTCAGACCGGATACTCAACTGACATGAGCGTGCTGGAAGAGCTGGCACGGCTCCCAGAGCCGCTTTGCGACGTTCCAAACAAAATTATCGAGTATCGTGAAGAGGCTAAAATACTCTCCGGATTTGTCCAGCCTTTCCTTTCTATAGCTTCAGAGGGGGATGGTTTTATCCATTCTACTTTTGACCACCTTTCGACCGGCACGGGCCGCCTGTCAAGCAGAGACCCAAATGTTCAGAACATGCCGCTCTTCGGCAAGTGGGCTGTCAGATTCAGGGATTGTTTTGTTCCCTCTGATAACGGAAAGATATTTGTCGCAGCGGACTACTCTCAGATCGAGCTGAGGGTGCTTGCCCACTTATCCGGTGAGGAAAGACTGATAAACGCTTTTTCAGAGGGGCGTGACGTTCACATGGAGACAGCTTCATGGGTCTTTGGGCTTCCAGCGGACAAGATCACCCAGGAACAGCGACGATTTGCCAAGGTCGTCAACTTCGGTCTCCTCTACGGGATGGGGGCTCACGGTCTTGCGCAGCGGCTGGGAATATCCAGGCCGCAGGCAGCGAGCATGGTTGAAAGGTACTTCAGCGTCCTTCCCAATGTGAAGGGGTATCTTGAAAAGAGCGTAAAGGAAGCAAAGGAAGCAGGATATACCCGATCGATATTTGGCAGGATAAGGCCACTTGCTGAAGTAGCCACGACAGCGGGAAGGGGAAATAACCCGATAGACAGGGTGGCTGTAAATACGCCGATCCAGAGCGCCGCATCTGACATTGCAAAAGTTGCCATCATGAGGTTTGACAAGGTAGTAAAAGAAGAATTCAAAGGTGCGAAGACAGTCCTTCAGATCCATGACTCAATAGTCTGCGAGTGTTTGTCAGAAGATGCTGACAGGCTGGAGAAGAGGCTGGTCGAAGTAATGGAAAGCGTAGATGTTCTGAGTGTACCTGTTAAAGCAGAACCAAAACGCGGCGCTTCTCTGAGCAAAGTGTAAAAAAGAGAGACCGGCGAGCGTGGGCAAGCAGTCGTGAAAATCGGCTGAGCAGTCGCTGAGCAATGGCTGAGCAGTCGCTGAGCAGTTGTAGAACCTTAAAAATCTTTACATCCAAGTCACTGGATTCCCGATCTCAAAGCGCATTCGAAATGGTTCGAGCACTAAGGTCAATTTTAATAGTTTTCCTGACGGAAAACAGTGCTCTCCCGATGGACCCATTCGGGAACGACGGAGATCTAGGTTCTCACGATGGCTCAGCAACCGCTCAGCTATCGCTCAGCAAATTCTTCTCCATCTTCAATAAAATATATAGGAAACACAGTGTGTAAATTCACACAGTGTGTAAATTTGCTTGCGTCTTTCTGAAACCTGCAATATAATATACAGCTGTATGTTAGACGTATCAGAACATCTGGAGGTGCAATACATTGAAAAAGGATATACATCCAAAATACGAAACCTGCAAGGTGACCTGCGCCTGCGGCAACACTTTCGAAACCAGGGCTACTAAAGGAGACATGAGGGTCGCGGTCTGCAACGCGTGTCATCCTTTCTACACCGGTAAGAAAGGCCGTGTAATAGAAGCCGGACGACTTGAGAAATTCCGTCAGAAGTACGCAGGCGTGAACTACGGACAGAAGAACGTTAAAGAGGGTACAGAAGAATAGCTTTTACCCACGAGGGGAGCGGATCGGCTCCCCTCGTTTTTCTAGGGGTGCGCCTGTTATCATATCGATATCCCGTCTGATGAAAGGAGGCTGTCTCCTTGCCTGTAGAAGTTGAATTGATCGCAAGTACACCTGATGCAGCCAGGATAGTTGCCGCTGCAGCCAAGATCTGTTACAGCCCCTCAGGAGCTGTGGACATACTTGATGGACTCGACAGAGAAAAAACGGTCTCTTTTCTTAAAATGCTTCGTGAGTCAGGGCATCTTTCACCATTTGAACATATATCTTTCACTTTTGCCGTTGAGGGTGTAAGCAGGGTCGCTACCCACCAGCTTGTGAGACACAGACTTGCAAGCTACTCTCAGCAGAGCCAGAGATATGTCGCCATGTCCGGACAGAAATGCATAGTGCCTCCTTCTGTACTTAATAATAAAAAAGCTCACGCACTATTTATGAAACAGGTCGAAGATGCGTGGAACTGCTATAAAGATCTGGTCGATCTCGGCATCCCCAAGGAGGATGCTCGCTTTATCCTGCCACACGGAACTGAGACCAGGCTAGTAATGACTATGAACGCGCGTGAACTTCACCATTTCTTCTCTCTGAGGCTCTGCAGGAGGGCTCAGTGGGAGATAAGGGAGCTTGCCCGCAAAATGCTGATCCTGGCAAGGGATGCCGCTCCGGAAATATTTGACCTGGCAGGACCTTCGTGTGTTGTTGAAGGTGTATGCAAAGAGGCACATTCCTGCAACGAACCATACGAGAACATGGAGAAGATGTTGTCTGAATGAAAATTAATATCGCTGTACAACGGATGATATTATCCGCTTTTATGGCTGTTCCAAAGAGGATACCCGTGGGCGGACAGGCTGTTATAGAAGGAGTCCTTATGAAAGGCCCGGAACATTGGGGGCTGGCAGTCAGAGAACCTGGAGGTGCCATATGGCTTAAAGCCTGGCTTGGATCGGAGTGGCTCAAGAAAGGCATATGGAAGTACCCGATCATAAGAGGCTTCGCCACCATGGTCGAAATGATGAGGATCGGCATGAGAGCTCTTTCCATATCTGCCGAGATCAGTCTCGGCGAAGAGGATAAAATATCGCCTCTTGAGATGGCAGGTGCTGTTGCAGTCGCTATATTTGCCGTTGCGGGCCTTTTTGTCGCCCTGCCGATGCTGGTTTCTGAATATCTGACATCCCTTTTGGGACTTACCCATCTTTCTAAGAATATAATGGAAGGTATCCTCAGGGGAGCAATTTTTGTGGGATACGTTGCAATAATAGGGCTTTGGAAAGACATACAGCAGGTATTCGCCTATCATGGAGCAGAACATAAAACGATAAACGCGTACGAGAATGATGCTGAACTCACGCCCGAAAGTGCAGCTAAATTTTCCAGGATCCACAGGCGCTGCGGCACATCTTTTTTGCTGGTAGTGGTCTTTGTAAGCATAATAGTATTCTCTGTTATAGGGGGAGGCTCACTCCTTTGGAGGATAGGGAGCAGGGTACTCCTGCTGCCCTTTGTTATAGGCATATCATACGAATTTATAAAAGGAGCCTCAAATTCTGAGACATGGGGCAGATACTGTATCATGCCCGCGCTCTCGCTGCAGTACATAACGACGAGGGAACCGAGACTGGATCAGATAGAGGTAGCCCTCGCGGCGCTCGACCTGGCTTTGAACCCGGAAGCGGCCGGACAGGAGTCCGTCGGGAGTCAATTGGAAATCGATGGGTAATCGGTTGGGAGTCAATTGGTAAGACCTGTGGCATAGACCGCGCCACGGCAGTCGGTTGGCAATCAATTGCAAATCGGTTGGAAGTCAATTGGTAAGATTTTAGGATTACACAACTGATTTGCAATTGATTCCCAATTGATCACCAATAGATTCTCGCGGCACAGCTATTGCCGCAGCCCCTCCCAATTGATTTGCAACTGATTACCGCGGCAGCACAGCTGCAACTTTACGCAGGAAGTATTATCCTGCAACTTAAACAGGTGGTGTGATCTTTGATGGAATTAATGGATAAGCTTAGAGAGATCGAGCATAGTTACAAGGAGATCGAGGCCCGAATGGCAGACCCTGAGGTGGCAAACGATCAACAGGAGATGCAGTCTCTTGGAAAGAAGCATGTCGATCTTTCCAAGATCGTTGATGCCTTTATGAAGTATGAGTCCGTCCTTAAGGGAATAGATGACGCTAAGGAAATGATCGCTTCAGAGGACAAAGAAATGGCAGAGCTTGCCAAAGAAGAGCTCGCCCTTCTTGAATCACAGGTCGATGATCTGGAGAAGAATATACAGGTACTCCTTCTTCCTAAGGACCTCAATGATGACAGAAGCGTTATCATTGAGATAAGAGCCGGAGCAGGAGGAGACGAGGCAGCACTCTTTGCCGCTAACCTCTTCCGTATGTACACAAGATTTGCTGAACGTGAGAGGTGGAAGACAGAAATAATTTCCGGAAGTGAGACCGGTATTGGCGGATACAAGGAAATAGTATTCAGGATCGACGGTGTAGGCGCATACAGCAGCCTGAAGTTCGAAAGCGGCGTCCACAGGGTACAGCGCGTCCCGGAGACAGAGGCAAGCGGCCGCATACATACCTCTACAGCAACTGTGGCTGTTTTGCCGGAAGCTCAGGATGTTGATATAGAAATTCGCACCGAGGATCTCAGGATCGATACATACCGCTCAAGCGGAGCGGGCGGACAGCACGTCAACATGACAGATTCAGCCGTCAGGATAACCCACCTTCCGTCAGGAATAGTCGTTACCTGCCAGGACGAAAGATCTCAGATCAAGAACAGGGTAAAAGCGATGCATTTTCTCAGGACGAAGCTCTACGATGCCGAACTTCAGAGACAGAACGATGTAATGGCCGCGGAAAGAAAGGGGCAGGTCGGCACAGGCGACCGCTCAGAACGCATCAGGACCTATAATTATCCTCAGAACAGGATATCGGATCATAGAATAAATCTTACGCTCTACAAACTGGATCAAATTATGGACGGAGACATATATGAACTTATCCGTGCTCTTTCTGATGCGGATCAGGCAGAAAAACTCAAAATGCTCACTGTTTAAGGTGTGAAATTTGAAACTCTCTGAACTTCGTTCTGAATGTGTTGGAATACTTCTGAGGGAAGGAACAGAGAGGCCCTTCTATGCTGTTGATCTCATAATATCAAAAGTTCTTGACATAGAGAGAGCTCTCTTGATAACAAAAGGAGAAATTGGAATTCCCGCGCAGAAATGTGTGGAAATTTTGTCTATGACAGAGATGCGATCCAAGCGGGTGCCGCTCTCATATATCCTGGGGGAGGCGGAATTCTACGGCAGACCGTTTGAAGTTGGTGAAGGCTGTCTCATACCCCGGCCGGAAACGGAATTGCTGGTCGAAGAAATGCTGAGAGCCTGTCCCGATGCTTCAATGTTTGCTGACTGGTGTACGGGAAGCGGATGCATAGGTTTAACATTGCTTCTGGAAAATAACAACTTATTTGGCTACGGTATCGATTCGAGCCAAGAAGCTTTAAATTGGGCAGTTTTAAATACCAATAAATACAATTTGAAATCAAGGTTTAATTTGATATTGAATTCAGACCCTTCTGTTTGCGATATAGGACCGGGATCACTTGATTTCATAGTTGCCAATCCACCTTATATTCCTTCCAAGGATGTTGAAGGGCTCATGTCTGACGTAAAGGACCACGAACCCATTGAGGCTCTTGATGGGGGAGAGGATGGGGCCGACTTGTACAGGCTCTTTTTTGAGCATTTTCCGAGGTTCCTTAAGGATGGCGGACTTATGGGATTTGAGACAGCCGGGGACAGACAGGCGGACATCCTCGTATCGATTGCCCCGAAAAATTTTGTACTGATGAACAGGATTTTCGACTATAACGGCATATTAAGACACCTGACGTGGAAAAAGAATTAAAAATAGTATAGAATTCGGAAAGTTAAATCAGCTAAACAATAATATCGTGAAGGAGCGTTTTTTATGGAAAAAAGGGAACTAGTCATAATTGGAGCGGGACCCGCTGGTCTCACCTCAGCGATCTACGGACGCCGCGCCGGCCTTGATGTGCTGCTTCTCGAGAAAGGTATCCCGGGAGGCCAGATCAACATCACTGACGAGATAGAAAACTGGCCCGGTGTTATACATTCATCAGGTTCAGATCTTGGTGTTTCCTTCAGGAAGCATGCCGAACATTTTAAAACAGAATTCAGGGACTGTACAGTTTCAGGGATCGAGATCCGGAACGGAAGCAAGATCATTTTGACGGATAAAGGCGAAGTTGAAGCTGAAGCGATAATCCTCGCTACAGGAGCAAGCTTCCGCAAGCTCGGCTGCAAAGGCGAAGCCGAGTTTACAGGCGGCGGAGTCAGCTACTGTGCTGTCTGCGATGCTGCATTTTTTGAAGACGAAACGATTGCGGTAATAGGCGGAGGAAATGTCGCGGTAGAGGAGGCCGGTTACCTTACCCGCTTTGCATCAAAGGTATATATAATCCACAGACGCGATGAATTCCGTGCGGACAGGCTCGCGATAGAGCAGGCTCTCTCAAACCCCAAGATCGAACCGATCTTGAACTCCGTTGTTGAATCCATCGAGGGTGAGGGGATTGTTGAGAAACTGGTGCTGAAGAACGTAAAAACAGGAGAGGTCTCTGATCTTCCGGTTGCGGGAGTATTTATTTTTGTCGGAACTGAGCCTAACGTATCCTATCTTGGCGAGCCTGGGTCTGTAGTAAAACAGACCAGAGGCGGCTGGATAGATACTAATGACAAAATGGAGACATCGGTCGAGGGAATATTTGCTGCCGGTGACATCCGCGAAAAGTACCTGCGCCAGGTCGTTACTGCTGCCGGGGACGGCGCTGTTGCATCTATGGCTGCATATTCTTACATTACGGAACAGCTCCACCTCCGTTCCGTTCTGATCGACCCCGGGCATGTGTTTGCCCTTCTGACATCAAGCATCGACCAGGATCAGATCGACCTTCAGGTCGAAGCGGAGAAATTTGCCAAGGAAAGCGGCGTCAAGATCGCGCTTATTGATGGATACAGGAACGCAAGGATGGTCGAAAAGCTGGGCATCAAAGAACTTCCGGCGCTTCTTGAACTTAGGAAGGGTGAGATAGTTCGTTCTGCCAAGCCTGACGATATTGAAGCGGTCAAAGAGTTCCTTAAGTAAGAGCGGATAAAAATATTGCTAAGCGATGGCTGAGCTGTCGCTGAGCAATTGCTTAGCAGTTGTTAAAAATACTGTCAAACGATCATAGGGGCGGACTGAGGGACCATCCGCCGGTGAATTTGCGGCAATGTTCATGCCGCGGTGAATTGGCCCTAATTTCTATAAAAAAGAATTTAAATAACTGTCTCTCCCGGAGGCAGTTTAACGGGAGCGGCTTTGGTTTAAATTCTAAAACTCAGCAACAGTATGGATCCGGAGACGCTGGATCCCCGATACAGGCACTCGGGGACGACGAGGATGAGACACTGACCCTGGAATGCTTTCGAAATGGTTCGAGCACTGACGCTATCGTTTATCCGCCCCTACGACCGCTCAGCGACCGCGACTGCTTAGCCACTGCTCAGCGCGATGTGTTGGGTCCGATTCACCGCGATGCGAAGCGATGCAAATTCTCCGTCGCGTACACGCGACAAATTCTCCGCGGCTTGACAGCCGCAATTCCCTACATCAAGATATTGCAGTAATTCCCCCAATTGTTTCATTGGAAACGAACAGCTAGAATAAACAAATGTCATAACAACTCTGGGGGAAAATTAATGAAGAAGTTCCTGATGCTGATCTTCACTGTCCTAATGATATCTGCCGTCTTTATTTCTCAGAGCTCAGCCTCTGATAAAGGCCTGACCTCTGATGATATCCGAGAAAAGGAACAAAGGATCACAAAAAACATATCAGAACAGGTAGAGAAGCAGATCCCACGGGTCAGGGACCCTGAACTTGAGAAGAAACTTTCAGATCTCACCGCAAGGATCTCACCGCATATGGGAAGGGATCTTAATTACGAAGTCCGCATAATAAAAAGAAATGACCCTCATGCCTTTTCCCTGCCCGGAGGACTGACATACATAACGACAGGAATGCTTCAGTTTCTTAAGAGCGAAGATGAGATAGCCGCAGTCCTTGCGCGTGAATTTACCCACTCTGATCTTTCTCACTGGCTTGTCCAGTCATCACGGAATGAGAAGATAGATTTTCATACTATGACAGAAGTTGCTGCGGCGACTCAAAGCGGCAAGGTCGCAGGAAATATGGTCAGATCATATCTCAACAGGGCTGTCATAAATTTTTATGACATAGACCTGGAAAAAGAGACAGACTTCAAAGCCCTTGATGTCATGGAAAGGGCCGGTTACAACAAGGTAGCCCTGCTGACCTTTCTGGAGCGGATGAGGATGGAAAGACTTAAACAGATTTATGTAAGAGGCATAGACATTAAGTACAAGAGCGGATTCAAACCATTGGAGACAATTATGGAAACGATGAATTTCCTGAAGAGAAATGACGAGAAAAGACTGACGGACCCTGTCCAGACAGATATGATCCAGGCCAATACAGACATGGAAGAAAGAGTTGAGTTATTATTACAGTACTTTAAAGACAACAACATAGATATAAGTAGAAAGAATGCAGTGAACGTACTTCGGGTCACCAAGAATGACCATTCGGGCAGGATCAGCATGAACGTTGACAAAACAGAAGTGCTGATAGCTAAGAAGAACGACAGGACGGAGAGCATGTTAGAAGTTTTTAAAGCGAGACTGGACAGGGATCTTCAGCTTGAAACGGCTCCGTATGACATACAGGTACAAAATGTCCTTGGATCCAAAGCCCTTTTGATAGCAGGCAGGCCTGTCCTTTACGAGAAAGACCTGACCGATGTGGTGCAGGACCTTTCAAGTATCAGGGCCCATTTAATTAAAGCCCTTACAGAAGCAAGAAGGGAAAATTTTCTGACGGATTATTACGAGTGATGCGGCGGCATGAAAGTGCCGCGTGAAGCAGCTTTCACCATCGTTAAAGGTAGGTGGTACAACATGGTGAGAAAACTTTTCATCTTCATCCCGGCAGTATTATTGCTGCTCCTTTTTTGTGCCGCTCACTCATGGGCAGCCGCTGCACCCGAGCCTACTGATAAGACCATCCCGAGAGAGATAAAGATCGGCAAGAAGACTTCTGAACAGGTGGAGAAAGAGATCCCCCGGGTGCATGACCCATCGCGGGAGGCAAAACTTGCGATGATCACAAACAAGCTGACGCCTTATCTTCAGCGTGATCTTCAGTACTACGTCAAGATCCTGGAGATGAAAGATCCAAACGCTTTCTCACTTCCGGGAGGGTTTACCTACATTACTACCGGAATGCTTGATTTCCTTAAGAGCGATGATGAGATAGCAGCGATACTGGCTCATGAGTTCGTTCATGCCGACAGAGCTCACGGCATAATTCAGGCTGCGCGGAACAACAGGCTAAGTCTGCTGACACTGGCAGGGATGATAGCCGCGACCCAGGGCGGAGGAATGGCTGCCGCAATGCTGTCAAGCGCTATCCAGACTGCGATAATGGGAGCATACAGTATAGAGCTTGAAAAAGAGGCCGATGCAAGAGGAATAGACATTATGTACAAAGCCGGCTATAACCCGGCAGCAATGCTTACAACGATGGAACGTCTACAGGTCGAACGTATGAAAAGGGCTTATGTGGATCCGGGAATATTCCAGACCCATCCTGATGTCGAGGAGAGGGTAAAAGCTGCCCTCAAGTATATGAAAGACAATGGAATAGAGGTCGACAGAAAGGATGTTGTCCAGAGGCTTAAGACCGAGGTCTCAGTTAAGGAAGGCCGGGCGGTTCTGATCATTGATGGTAAAACATTTGTCGACTTGCCTGAAGGTGATGGATCAATTAAATTTCTAAACGAGCTCAAAGGACGTCTGGACGATAACCTTGCGCTGGAACTTGCTCCATATGATGTGACAGTTCATGGTGACCCGGGAGATCAGACTCTTATCATCAAGGGCAAGGTCATATTGAGTGAAAATGAAATGCCTGAAGAAATGCCATCAATTCCAAAAATAAGAGATAGAGTGATCACGATGCTTGCTGATGCAAGAAGGGATAACCCGTTGGCAGATTACTACGAGTAGCCTGATGATCATAGGATCTTTATATTTACTCACACAAACAGAGGTCAATATTTCTTGTTCTTCCTGTAAAATAGATAGAGCTGAATAGGAGGGGTAGAATGTACATTTCACTTTATAGAAGATACAGACCCCAGAAATTTTCTGAAATGGTAGGACAGAGTGCAGCTGTAAGCGTCCTCCGCGAAGCTTTAAAAGAAGGTCACCTTGGCCATGCATATCTCTTCTCAGGTCCGCGCGGCTGCGGTAAAACGTCTGCCGCCCGTCTTGTCGCAAAAGGACTCAACTGTCAAAATCTTGGATCTGACGGTGAGCCTTGCGGAGAATGCGAAGCCTGCAACGCGATCGCCCAGGGTGAGCATCTTGATGTTATAGAGATAGACGGCGCATCAAACAGGGGCATAAATGAGATCCGTGATCTTAAGAGCCATGTTAACCTCAAGCCTTTGATCGCCCCTTATAAAGTGTATATAATCGACGAAGTCCATATGCTTACCGAAGCAGCTTTCAACGCACTTCTGAAGACTCTGGAAGAGCCGCCCGCGAACGTGGTCTTTCTTCTTGCAACGACTGAACCCCATAAGGTGCCGGTCACGATCAGGTCAAGATGTCAGCATATTCCCTTTCACAGGATATCCATGGCAGATATGGTCAACAGAGTAGCGTATGTCTGCGCCACCGAAAATATCCAGGCTGACATGGAAGCGGTATGGGAAATTTCAAGGCAGGCAGACGGTGCACTTAGGGATGCGCTCTCCCTTACAGAACAGGCTGTTTCTCTTGGAAAGGGAAATCTTACCCTTGAGAGCGTAAAGGCCCTGACGGGGGGAAGCAACAGGACAGAACTGGAAAAATGGGTAATAAACCTCCGCCTTGATCCCAATGAATCAAACTCAGCACTCCATGCAATGCTTGGCAGGGGAATTTCAGTGGAGAGGCTTACGGAATCTCTTTTTGCAGTATTCAGGGACTTGTGGGTATTCTCTCTTTGGGGAGAAAAGGGAATGGAAGCCCTTGAGATATCTGAAGAGGAGGGCAAGTTCCTCAGGGAAGAAACTCCGCATTGGAATTCAGAAAAGCTCAGGTCCGCCTGCCTTTTCTGCAACAGCCTATTGCCAAGGGCAAGATATGGCATGCGCATGGAGGTTTTTTCCGGACTGATCATGTTAGAGCTGCTCAACATCATCAAGGGGGAAAATGATGCCTTGTCTTCGGTTCCGGAAGTCAACAAACCTCAGGAGAGAATACTCTCATCAGAGACAGTGCAGCCAAGACCTGACCGCTTGGTCCGGCAGACGGAGCCGGCAGCTAATGATCATAAGCCGGTTTCTGCAAGAGCTGCGTATATTCCCCCTGTTCAAACCACAGAAGCGGCATCTTTTGAAGAACTGCCCGACGGCAACTATGCAAAACTTCTTTCAAAGCTTGGCAACAGGGGTATCGCAATTGGGGCGGCACTGCTGAATTGCGGGATCCAAATAGAAGATTCAGAATGGAAACTTGATACGGACGTTCACTCTCCGTCGCTTACATATCTTATGGTTCCCCAGAACCGCAAGCTCCTATCGAAGGCACTGGAAGAACTTTGGGGGACAGTAGACCCGGCCGTAAAGGAAAATGCTGCGGCGATGCCCGAGAACCTCCCTGTTGAAAACAGAGTCGGAGAGGATAGTTCAAATATCCGCGAAAAAGCTCAAAAGGGATCACTCATTTCTGACACCGACAGGATAATTAAATTGCTTGGGGCTGAAGTTCTTTATGTCAAGGATGCGAACGGAGATAACGAGACGGATGATTTTGGGAGCATCGACTGATGAATGAGAGGCCTTTTGTACATTTGCACGTCCACAGCGAGTACAGCTTGCTGGATGGTGCAAATAAGTGTGACAGCCTTGCCTCTGCTGCTGTCGAAATGGGAATGGACTCGATAGCGATCACCGATCACGGAGTGATGTACGGATGCGTGGAGTTTTACAACAAATGCAGGGCACAGGGTGTAAAACCGATCCTTGGATGCGAGGTCTACGTCGATCCTAACGGCTATACCTGCAGAGAGGGCAAAAACCAGTACCACCTTATACTGCTTGCCGAAAACGAAGAGGGATACCATAACCTCATGAGGATAGTCTCTGTAGCCAACACCGACGGATTCTACTATAAACCAAGGATCGACCATGAACTGCTCTCGAAATACAGTAAGGGGATAATTGGTGCCTCTGCCTGTCTTGGCGGCGAGATACCGGGCCTTATTCTTAAGGGTGACATGGAGGGCGCGGTCTCCAGGGCGGCTCTTTACAGGGACATACTCGGTGAAGGAAATTTCTTCCTGGAACTCCAGCACAACAGCATTCCGGAACAGGCCATCGTCAATAAAAAGCTCACAGAAATTGCAAAGAAAGAAAATTATCCGCTTATAGCAACAAACGACGTCCATTACATGCGTAAAACAGACGCGGAGTGGCACGATGTCCTTCTTTGCGTCCAGACAAACAGCAATGTAGATGATCCGAACAGGTACAGGTTCAGGGGAAATGACTATTACTACAGATCGCCGCAGGAAATGTGGGATCTGTTCGGGACAGAGATCCCTGAATGCCTTCTCAATACGCAGAAAATAGCGGACAGATGCGACGTGAAACTGGAGATGGGACACTATTACCTTCCTGAATTTCCGCTTCCTGAGGGCGAGACCCTTGAGTCTTATCTCAGAAGGACAGCAGAGGCAGGTCTCAAAAAAAGGCTCAAAAGCGATAATCCCCCGGAAAATTATATTGACCGCCTTTACTATGAACTGGGCGTAATTGAACAAATGGGATTCCCCGGCTATTTCTGCATAGTCGCGGACATCATCTCCGCTGCAAAAGACAGGGGCATACCGATCGGTCCCGGCAGAGGATCTGCGGCAGGTTCCGTGGTAGCCTGGTCTCTTGGCATAACAGACCTTGATCCTATCAAATACAATCTGCTCTTTGAGCGTTTCCTTAATCCGGAACGCATAAGCATGCCTGATATCGATACTGATGTCTCCGATAAAAGAAGGGACGAACTGATAGAGTATATAGTGCAAAAGTACGGCAGCGACAGGGTAGCGCAGATAATTACATTTGACCGTATGAAGAGTAAGGGCGCGATCACAGATGTTGGCAGGGCATTAGGAATGACTGTTCCTGACGTTCGCAGGGTCACTAAACTGATACCCGATTCACTGAAATCAGGGATCACCAACATAGGCGAGGCGCTTGCTGGAGTTCCTGACCTCAAGGCCATATACGATACCGAGCCGGCGGTTAGGAAACTCCTCGACATATCTGCGAACATAGAGGGGATATCAAGGCATTGTTCACAGCATGCTGCGGGCATCGTAATTACTCCTAAGCCGATAATTGAGATGGTCCCGGTGAGAAAATTCGGTGAAAACCAGATAGTGACACAGTATTCAATGGATCCTGTCGAAAAGCTGGGGCTTGTAAAAATGGATTTCCTGGGGTTAAGGACGCTTTCTGTTATTGAGGGAGCGCTGGAAAATATCAAGTCCAACGGCAAGGGGATCATAGACCTCGAAGAGATCCCAATGGATGACCCAAAAACATTCGAAATGCTCCAGCGTGGCGACACTCTGGGGGTATTCCAGCTTGAATCCAGCGGTATGACTGCACTGGTCGTAAGGATGAAACCTGACTGTTTTGAAGATCTGATAGCACTTGTCGCCCTTTACAGACCAGGACCGCTGGAAAGTGGAATGGCTGACCAGTATGTAAGGTGCAAACACAAGGAAGAACCGGTCCATTTCCTGCATCCGGCGCTTGCGGAATCAATGAGGGAAACTTACGGAGTCATTCTCTATCAGGAACAGGTCATGCAGAGCGCATCAGCTCTCGCAGGCTACTCTCTTGGGGAAGCAGACCTGCTCAGAAGAGCTATGGGAAAGAAAAAGGCTGAGGTAATGGCTGAGCAGCGTGAGAAATTCATTGGTGGCGCAGTCAAAAACAATGTTGATCCAAGAAAAGCCGGAGAGATATATGACATCATTGAAAAATTTGCGGGATATGGATTCAATAAGTCCCACAGCGCTGCATACGCACTTATAAGCTACAGGACCGCCTGGCTCAAAGCCAATTACGGGCCGGAGTTCCTCGCTGCGTATCTTTCAAGCATAGTAGGATCGAAAATGAGCGTTTTAGGGCAGTATATAAGAAGTGTGAGAGAAGCTGGATACTCTGTATTGCCCCCTGATATTAATGAATCCAAAGAAGATTTCTCTGCATCGGGAGAGATAATAAGGCTTGGGCTGTCTGCAGTTGCAAAAGTAGGACACAGCGCAGTAAAAAACATCATAGAATTGCGTGATAAAGGGGGTGCATTTCAGTCCTTCTGGGATTTCTTCCTGAAGATAGACACGCGGGTGGTAAACAGGGGCGTAATAGAAAACCTGATAAAATCCGGAGCCTTCGACAGCCTTGAAAAGAACAGGGCAAAACTTCTAAACGCGCTGCCTTCGTTTTTGGAGTACGCGTCAAAGAGGTGTACTGATACCAACCAGTGCTCTCTTTTCGACAATGTTGAGGACGCGGTGCTCGATCCTGTAATGGATGAATGCGAAGATTTTTCAGTGAGGCAAAAGCTAGATTTTGAAAAAGAAAGCATGGGGCTTTATATTTCAGGGCACCCTTACGATAACTATTTTCCCATTATCAAGAACTATATCAACTGCTCATTCTCAGATATGCTGCTCTGGCAGGCCGCTAACCAGCAGGTCGTCACAGCCGGTCTGCTTACTTCATATAAGGAGCGCTATACAAAAAAAGGAGACCCTATGGGAGTCCTGGATTTTGAGGATTCTGAAGCAACTATTGAAGCTGTGATGTTCCCGAAACAGTGGAGCAAATACAAACCAATTCTGAAGGCGGGATCCCTTTACTTTATCAGGGGACAGGTGAGACAGGACAGGGGACTTTCCATACTTGCCGATGAGGTATACTCCGAAGAAGATTTTCAGTTGTTCCTTGCGCCACATGTTACAATTACTGTTGAAGCGGATGGATTGGGAGAGGCTTTTTATGGAGAGCTCTGCAAACTGCTTCGAAAACATCCGGGAAAGTATGACGTACTGCTTAAATTAGTTAATTCTGAACAGACAGTTGTCTCCTTGCTCAAGTCGATCAAAGTAGACCTTAGCGAGAAACTGTGTGCGGATATTATAGATCAATCAAAGGGCAGGGCATATTGCTCCTGACGAACAAAAGCAGACGAGAGGAGAGGTCTTCATGCCTCAGAGCGAGAGCGAAGGACGCCTCACCGGCGGAGACTATATCGCGGTGAAAGCGCTTGAGAACGGAGTTACAGTCATAGGTGTAACGAGAGGTGCCGAGAACAGGTTTCTCCACACTGAGAAGCTTGACGAAGGGGAAGTATGGATCGCCCAGTTTACTGAACACATATCGGCAATGAAAATAAGAGGCTCTGCCACTATATTGACAAAACACGGTGAGATCAAGAGCGGAAAGTAAAAGGTGTATATACCGATTATGAAAAGATTAGAGAGAAAAGTTAAAATAATTTGCACCATGGGTCCGGCGTGCTGGGAGGAGGAAATCATCACGCAGCTTGTGGACTCGGGGATGAATGTTGCTCGTCTTAACTTCAGTCACGGAGATCACGCGTCGCATGCAAGGACCATAGACAATGTCCGCAAGGTCGAAGCCAGACTTCGCAGGCCAGTCGCAACACTTCTCGACACAAAAGGCCCTGAGATCAGGACCGGTATGCTGCCGAATCATGAAAAGATACTGATCGAACCGGGCAAAGAATTCTATCTTTTCTTTGAGCCCGTTGAGGGTAACGCAGATGGGGTATATGTAGATTATCCTGATCTCTATAAAGAGGTCTCTGTTGGTCAGGAAATATTTATAGACGACGGTTCCATCCTTATGTCAGTTGAAGCCCTTGACCCTGCCTCGATCAAATGCCGTGTTCTGGTAGGCGGAGAACTAGGTGAAAAGAAGGGCGTCAATGTGCCGGGAGCTGACCTTTCAGTACCGACCCTTACAGATAAGGATATAAGCGACATCAGATGGGGCGTTGAGCACAAGGTTGACTATATAGCTGTTTCATTTGTCAGGGAAAAGAAAGATATCATTGGCGTGAGGAAAGTTTTGGAGGAAAATTCGGGCGAATCAAAGATAATTGCAAAGATAGAGACAAGGAATTCGGTCGAAAATATAGATGAAATACTTGCTGTTGTTGACGGAATAATGGTTGCGAGGGGGGATCTTGGTGTAGAAATGCCCACCGAGGATGTCCCGATGGTACAGAAAGAGATAATCGAAAAATGCCGCTCACAGGGTAAGCCCGCTATAGTCGCAACTCAGATGCTTGATTCAATGATCCGTAACCCAAAGCCAACGCGGGCAGAGGCAAGCGATGTCGCCAACGCAGTAATAGACGGTGCAGATGCAGTTATGCTTTCAGGTGAAACAGCAAGCGGCAAATATCCTGTTGAATCAGTAAAAATAATGAATAAAATATTGATGAGGACAGAAGAAAATCTCAGGGAATGGCAAAGGACACCAAAGATCTTTTTCAACTGCGGAGAGATAGCGGATGCTGTAAGCCGTGCTGCACGGGATATTTCCGAAACAGTATGCGCAGCTGCTATCCTTTCATTAACGAGGAGCGGGTCAACAGCGAGGATGGTGAGCAAATACAGGCCTGACTGTCCGGTCATTGCTCTGACACCCTCATTTTCAACATGGCGTGAACTGGCGCTTGTCTGGGGAGTATACCCACTGGTTTGCCCATTCACTACAGATGTTGAAGAATCTGTTTCAAATTCTCTCTCATTAGTCCAGGAAGAAGGGCTTATCAAAGGCGGGGATAACGTAGTGTTCACATCTGGGATCCCACTTGGAGTTCCGGGCAGTACTAACCTCGTTCAGGTATATACTGTTGGAGAAATAATCGGAAAAGGCCTCTCTATTATAAAAAGAAAAGTCACAGGGGTCGTTTGTAAAGCAGAAAACTGCGAGGAAGCAAATGAGAAGGTAACGCCGGGTTCGATCCTGGTCGTAAGAAAAACTGACAGGGGGTTTATCCCCTCCATGGAAAGGGCTGCAGGCGTCGTCAGTGAAGAGGACGGTTTTTCGTGCCATACCGCAGTTGCCTCTTTAGATATGGGACTCCCGGGAATTGTTGGAGTTTCCGGGATATTTGATGCGGTCGAGGACGGTATGTTAATTACTCTTGACGGGATACGCGGCGTTGTTTATCTGGGGCGGGGTCAGTAGCGGCTCTTACAGGATCTCACATATCAACTGCCGGAGGCCTTCGTCACCCGTTCCAGCTCAGTCACAAAAGTGGCGTCTCATGCTTCTTGCCTGATAAACCCTGCAGGGACAGACGATACACGAGAAAAAAGTGAAGAGGCTTTGATCAATGCTGGTAAACGATATAAGATCCGAAAATGTCCCGGCAACGCCTGAAACGCCCAAAGAGGGAATGGGAGATAAGGGAAATCCTGCGTTCCTCATAAAACTCAGGGAACAGTAAGTGATCCCGGTAAAAGGAGGTGGTACCATTGCCGTTTTTTGATTTACGCTGGCAGGATATCCCTGATATTTTTATTGTTGCCTTTATTATATACAGAGTTCTTTTGCTCCTGGTCGGGACCCGTGCCATGCAGCTGATCAGAGGTGTAATGATCATAGGGCTGATAGGTGCTCTTGCAAATGTCCTTGAACTGAGAAGCCTTTCATGGATGATAGGAAAACTTTTGAGTGCTTTCATTATTGTAATCCCCATCCTGTTCCAGCCCGAACTGAGGCACATGCTTGAAGAACTTGGCAAGGGGCACCTGTGGAAAGTTGACAACAACGAAGAGATGGTAGACATAAAAGCCGATAACCTCACCAAGGCTATGCTTTACTGCAAATCTCAGAGGATAGGAGCTCTTTGTGTACTTCAGAGAAACACAAGCCTCAAAGAGGTTTGGAGGACCGCTGTTTCTCTCAAGGCAGACATAACTGAGGAATTGATGGTATCGATCTTCTGGCCGGGGACGCCTCTCCATGACGGTGCAGTAGTTATTGACCAGCATAATATCATCGCGGCAGGCTGTTATTTGCCCCTCACAGAAAAGACAGACATTTCGAGATGGTACGGAACAAGGCACAGAGCTGCCCTAGGTGTTACAGAGATGTCTGACGCCCTTGCGATAGCAGTTTCCGAAGAACGGGGAGAGATCACAGTAGCTGTTGGCGGCCGGCTCTCAAAACCATTGAGCGAGGCCCAGCTCAGAAGCATTTGCGGACATTATTTCAGCTATGAAGGCAGAGGCTCCAACTTTATGGACAGGCTGAGGGAAGAGATTGTACAGCAGTGGCCGGGGAGTGTTCCCAATGAATAATGATATCAATAACGGCGACAGCCCTAAGGATGTTCAGAAGATGCAGGATATTGGTAAAAAATATGCTGAAAGACTTAATCGCTGGATAAATATACGCGGGACCGGAAGGCTTAGGTCCAACCTCGGACTTTTTGCTGTTTCCCTTGCGATCTCTCTCATGCTCTGGGCTTTTGTGGCGTGGGACGGAAACAGCGACGGCACCCGTTCTATGTCTGCAAGCATTGAATACCTGAACCTTCAGAGAGGTTATTCAATGTACGACAACACAAGGAAGGTCGAAATAAGACTTGCAGGAAGACTAAATGCCCTTTCCAGAGTGGAACAGGCCGACATTACTGCGAGGGTGGATCTTCAGGGGCTGCAGCCCGGGAAATACAGCCTCCCGATCAACATCAGCACACCTCCTTTCGTAAGATTAAGAAGCTGGCAGCCATCAACAGCAGATGTTGAAATATACAGGCATATAGAGCGTACAGTGGCCATCTCTTACAGGGTAGAAGGAAATTTACCGGATGGCATGGTCATATCGTCGTTAAATATCCTTCCAAAGGAGGCCGTGATAAGCGGCCCAGAAAATGATGTACTTGCTGTTCAGGCTATTGAGGTGGTGATCCCCGGTCCGAAGGTCAGGGACGGTGAAAGCGTGATGCTTCCGGTCACAGTTGCAAACACTTCGGGCAGCGCCGACAGGATCACCATTACCCCGAAGCAGGTGGGAGTGACCGTCAACCTCGAAAACGAGATACTGAGAGAGAGTATTCCTGTAGAGGTCTCTGTTGTAGGAACACCGGCCGAAGGATATGAGCTCGACTCTGTGAGGGTAATACCCGAGAGCGTAGCGATCAAGGGAAAGAGTACTACTGTGAAAAAGATGACATCCCTTGTTTTGCCGCCGGTGGATATATCCGGGCTTGATCAGAATCTGAACCTTATGCTTCCGCTCCAGCCCGTTGAAATGACGCCTGAGGTTGAGATCAGCGGTCCTGACAGGGCAAGGGTAGAAATATATATACGGAAAAAAATTGCAGAGAAGACTTACAACAACGTAGGTGTCATGACCGAGGGCGCGGCCCAGGGAAAAGAATGGAAGATATCCCCGCAGTCTGTAAAGCTGACTATCCAGGGTACAAAGGCTGATATAGACGCGCTTCACTCCGGATCTGCCCCTTGTGATCTTTATGTAGACGTATCCAATATAGTATCAAAGCAACTTAACCTGCCGGTACTCGTGAAAAATCTCGGATCCAATTTTAAAGTCCTGAGGATAGAGCCGGAACAGGTAACAGTAACAGTGGTCGATTAAAGACATGTAACGATTGTGAAGCAGCGATCTTATTGCCGTGAAGCAATGGTGAAGCTATTGTAAGTGCGGGCAAGCGATTGGCAAGCGTTGGCAAGCAATAGGCAAGCGGTTGTGAAAATCGGCTGAGCAATAGCCGAGCGGTCGTAAAAACAGGCGGGGAGTGTATCCGCCGGGGAATTTGCGGCTTTTCAAGCCGCGGAGAATTCGCTTCGCATTGCGGAGAATTTGCGACAAGACCGGTCGCGGTGAATTAAATCATAATATGGGAATCAAAAATACCGTCATCCCCGGACGCTTCTTATCAGGAGAATGCCGTTTCCTGTTAAGGAAACATTTAAAAACTCCTTAGCATTCGAACTATTTCGAGTGCTTTCCGAGATCGGGGATCCAGCGGCTTAGGTTTAAATATTTTTAAGTTTTCACGACTGCTTGCCAATTCCTTGCAAGTCTTTATCACCGCTCAGCCGCTTTTGTAGGAAGTCAAAACAAAAGACACTGGATCCCCGATAGAAACACTCGGGGACGACGAAGAGAGAACCCATCTGGATCCCCGATAGAAACACTCGGGGACGACGAAGAGAGAACCCATCTGGGATGACAAAGTAAGAGGCACACGGGGAAGGCTCGGTATAGATTTTTAAGGTTTTACGACAGCTCAGTGATGTTTTTTAATAACTGCTTCACAAACGTTATTCAAGGGGTGGCTTAATTGAAAAATACAAAAGTAAGACGCATGTTTGGAACAGACGGTGTCAGGGATATCGCAAACAGGGGGATGATGAAACCTGAATCGGCGATGAAACTGGGAAGAGCATTTACGCTTTTTCTTTTGAAAAAAGGCAATTCTAAGCCTAAGATCGCGGTTGGCAGAGATACCCGCTATTCCGGACATATGATCGAATATGCGCTGTGTGCGGGAATAACATCAGCAGGAGGGGATGTTTATACTATAGGTGAGATCCCGACTCCAGGAGTAAGTTATTCCGTCGCAGTCGGCGATTTTGACGGAGGGGCTGTCATAAGCGCTTCCCATAATCCGGCAGAATATAACGGCATTAAATTTCTTGACGGAGAAGGTTTCAAACTCTCTGACGAAGAGGAACTGGAAATAGAATCTCTTTTCGATGAGAAAGAAGAAATAGAGAGGCCGGTCCATGGGAGCATAGGCAGGATCACTAACGCCCCCGGCCTGACGGATGATTACCTGAAATTCCTCATTGGCATCATGGATAAGGTCGAAAACAGAGAATATTCGATCGTGATCGATGCTGCCAACGGTGCCGCTTCAGCGCTGGTGAAACCGCTGTTTAAGAGATGGAAGGGCACAGTCTCGATTTTCGCCAACGAACCTGATGGTTTAAATATAAATTTTGGCGTTGGGGTCACAAATATGGGTTTTCTCAGGGGAAAAACCATAGATAAAAAGGCAGACATAGGCATAGCTTACGACGGCGACACAGACAGAGTGCTGATGTGCGACGGAAAGGGCAGGATAATCGATGGTGACATCATGCTCTGGGTGATAGGACGCTGGCTTTCGATGAAGGGGACTCTTGGTTCCGGCGTTGTAGCTACTGTCATGAGCAACATGGTGCTTGAGGATCTGCTCAGGAAAGATGGCATAAAGGTTTTCAGGTGCGGTGTAGGTGACAGATATGTCCTTGACACGATGCGCAAGAAAAAAAGCCGAGTTGGTGGGGAACAGTCCGGTCACCTGATCGCACTTGACTTTGCAAACACCGGAGATGGGTTATGTTCAGGCCTCTTGTTTCTCAGAGCGATCTCTGATCTGGGTGAAGACATATCCACACTCTCTGACCGATTCGACAGATACCCGCAGGTACTCAGAAATCTCAGGATTGAAAACAAAGACTTGGTTTTGGGCAGTTCCAGGCTTAAAGAAGCTGAAAAAATTGCGATGAATGAGCTTGAAGGTAAGGGAAGGATGCTCCTGCGTCAATCAGGCACCGAACCTCTCATAAGAATATTTGTTGAGTCGAGGGACCACGATCTAATGAATGCTACAGCGGACATGCTTGAAAATACTATACTTGAAATAGCATGTACAGGGGGTGATTAAATGACATTCCATCACATCAGAAAGGCCGTCTTCCCGGTTGCCGGACTTGGCACGAGATTTCTGCCGGTAACAAAGGACATCCCTAAAGAGATGATGCCTCTTATAGACAGGCCGCTTATCCATTATGGAGTAGATGAGGCGGTAGCATCGGGATGCAAAGAAATAATTTTCGTCACAGGTACCGGAAAGGAAACTATTTTTCAGTATTTCCAGCATTCCCCGGAGCTTGAGGAACACCTTATCAAAACAGGCAAGGGTGACCTTGCTGAACAATTGAAAAAGATACCTGAACTTGCCGATTTTCATTACACCCTTCAGGAAAAACCTCTTGGACTTGGCCATGCGGTGCTTTGCGCGGAAGAATTCTGCAAAAATGAATACTTTGGACTTTTGCTTCCGGATGATGTATTGATAGCCGAGCCCACAGTGCTTGCCCAGCTTGAATCAGCAAGAGAGAGATATAGCGGTTCAGTTTTGAGTCTCGAGGAAGTTGATAAAGAAGAAACTTCCAGGTATGGGATAGTCGATGCAGAAGAGGTGGAACCGGGAGTTTACAGGGTTAAGGGTCTCGTTGAGAAGCCAGATCCGGATGATGCTCCGTCAAACCTGGCAATAATGGGAAGATATGTACTTTCACCTTCTATCTTCAAGCACCTCAAGAGCATAAAGAGGGGCAGGGGAAGCGAATACCAGCTTACTGACGCGATTGCTTCGATGCTGGAAGAAGAGCCTGTCTATGCGCTTTTATATAAGGGAAGAAGACTGGACTGCGGCGTAAGGGATGGCTGGATCAAAGCGACCATCATAAAGGCCCTTCAGGATCATGACCTCAGGAAGATCATCATAGATACTATCGAAAAAGAATTGAATGTAAAGATATAAAGAAGCAGGGAGATTGCCCTGCTTCTATTTTTACTGCCCAATCGTTTTGGAATTCTTTAAAGAGCCGGTTCATCTGTGAACGGGAAATATATCTTAAGGTGTGTCACATCTTTAAGCGCGTAATCATTTCTTCCGGTGACTTCAGGAAGTTTTTCCCAAGGGCCTCCGTTTTTTCTTGCCAGGATGAGAGATCTTCTTCCATAGGTCGACCATATGTCCCACAGAAGCTCCCCTTCTGACGGACCGGAGACAAGAACACCTTTGAAAAGAGGGGATGTACCTCCCATCATAGACCTTCCGTCACTTGGACCGATTATCATCCACTGGGTCATGTCCCACGAACCCTGCATTTCTTTTGACAATAGCGCGTGGTCCCAGGGAATTATCTGGAATCCTCCGATCTTGCCTATTTGCGAGGAACTGAAATCGATCACACCGCAGTGATTTGCCCTAAGCGAGCCGGTCTTTTGGAACAAAGTGCCTTCAAAACGCCCTGTTCCGGCAAGAGGCCTGATCACACGGCCTATGATGCGATATCCGTCTTTGCTCCATTCTGTGACCCTTCCGCCAGGTCTGTTTTCGATCTCAGCCATGTATCCATGATCCATTGTTTGAACAGTGATGATAAGAGTGTCACCCTTTTGGGGGAGATTATTGACAGATAATGGGGATGGCTTATCTGAGCCTTTTTTTATAACCGAGATCTTTGACCCTACAGGAGGAGCCCAGGCACCAAAAATTCCGGTTCCTGCCTTCGAGGATATTACCACGGATGCTCCGGGACCCGCGGCAGGGGCAATAGTCTCGCGGGGGATGATGCTTAGTGTCCTTCCTTTTTCCTTTTCGACAGAAACGAGCATATGCACAGCGTTGACAGCGGATGCACATACTTCTCCCGGAGTGCCCCATGCACTGGCACTGTAGCTGGGCCATCTGGTCGTCTGAGGCAAAGCTGTCACCTGACCGATAACAGCAGCTGTACCGTTGAATGAACTTACGGTCACATCTTTGCCTGGTTCCATGGGAATACTTATCTTGTAAAGGATGGAAGGTGCAGTGCCTGCGCGAGCAGGAGAGCAAACTACAGCTGCAGACAGCAAAATTATCGTTACAAAAAGAAGAGTGTTTGTAGTTTTCGATACGATATGCTGCAGAAATGAGAACTTCTTATTAAGGATAAACGGACCTGTTATTTTTGGCTGAAGCAATCTGTGCAAAGACCGTAGAGAAATACTTCTGCGCTGTCTATCTGAGCAATGCTGTTCTGAGCAGTGCTGGCTGACTTGAAGAATCCCGCTTCATCAATTTTGAGGTCAACAAGCTTTCCGCAGTTTCTGCAAAGGAAGTGACCGTGAGTGGAAGTTGTCGGATCAAAATATACTCTTTTATCGTCTATGCTGAGTATCTTTATGAGCCCCGCATCCGCAAGAAGCTGAGCTGTGCTGTAAACAGTGGCAACAGACATCGTCGGGTAATCGACAGCGAGTTCTTTGTAGAGAATGTCAGCTGACGGATGATCTGTCCTGCCTTCAAGCTGCTTCAATATCGCGATCCTCTGAGCGGTAATTTTTGCCCCTCGCCCTCTTAAAATGTTTATGCCTTCACTTATTGTCCACATACATCCATACCCCCGGTTTAAATAGAATCCGACTTAAAAGTCATTATAAATCATATAGAAATAATTGTATATATTAAGCGGAAAATGCTGAAATATAATGAGCATAATATAGAGTCCCTTCTACTTGCCTAATTTTCTATATACAGGCTATAATGTCCGTTGCACGTAATGGGGTGTAGCCAAGAGGAAAGGCAGCGGACTTTGGATCCGCCACCGATGGTTCGAATCCATCCACCCCAGCCAGCATTTTTTTGACCGGGTAGGCAATGACAATGCCTTCTCAATGTTTTACTGTGTTTTATATAAAAATTTATGTTTTTGATGAAAGGAGCCGGAGTCATGCAGCATGAACAGAAACGATTCTGTGTATTGATATTGGCGGCAGGCAAAGGTACACGTATGCGCAGTAAGACGCCCAAAGTCCTTCACAAAATAATGGAAGAACCGCTTCTTTACTACCCCCTTTCCGAGTTAGTGTCCGCAGGTTTCAAAGATATATCTGTAATGGTTGGTTTTTCGGGTGAAACAGTCGAGGAATGGACAAAGAATGAGTTTCCTGAAATAAATGTTCTTTGGCAGAGAGAACAGCTTGGAACAGGACATGCAGCAAAGCTTGCCCAGGAATGGTGGAAGGATTTTGAAAACGTAGTCATTCTGCCCGGAGACACTCCTCTGATCAGGGCTGCGACCCTTAAGAAATTTATTGATACGCACATAGATAAAAATAACAGCTGCAGCTTTCTTAGCTTCGACCTCACTGATCCCACAGGTTACGGCAGGGTGATAAGAGACGGCATGTCAGTAAGGATAGTAGAGCACAAGGATGCGACGCCTGACGAACGGAAATGCCGTGAAGTGAACAGCGGGATGTATGTATTCAATACAGACGCGCTGTCAGCTGTCATAGACGATCTTAAGTGCATGAACAGCCAGAAAGAATATTATCTTCCGGATGCTGTAGCTCTTATAGAAAAAAGCGGCGGACGGGCAGATGCTGTTAAAGCCTCTGATCCTGCGGAATTTCTTGGGATAAATGACCCTAACCAGCTGGCTGATGCCGCTGCAGCCATGAAGAAAAGGATACTCGATAAGTGGATGGGAATGGGCGTAAGGTGCAATGATCCGGTTTCTATCTGGATCGGTCCCAGGGTCAGCCTTGGAGAGGACACTGAGATCCAGCCCAACGTCCAGATATGGGGAGAAACATCGATAGGAAGCGCGTGCAGGATAGGAAGTTTTACCGTCCTCCAGGACTCTGTGCTTGAGGACAATGTTGAGATAATAGGATCAGTTAGGATCAAAAAGAGCAGGATCGGTGAAAATTCGATAATAGGTCCCTTCGTATTTATCCGCGACGGAGCAGAACTTCATCAGAATGTTCACGTCGGAAGATTCGTCGAGATCAAAAAGAGCATTGTGAGGAAGGGGGCAAAGGTCCCTCATCTGTCATATGTAGGTGATGCTGATATTGGTGAACATACAAATATTGGAGCAGGTACGATAACATGTAATTATGACGGAGAAAAAAAGAATTTTACAAAAATTGGCAACAATTGTTTTGTCGGCAGTGATACAATGTTTGTAGCGCCGGTCACTATAGGAAATAATGTTGTTACCGCGGCAGGTTCTGTGATAACACAGGATATTCCTGAAGGCGCTCTTGGTGTGGCAAGGGCAAGACAGCAAAATATAGAGGGCTGGAGTTCCCGCAGAAAGATCCGTAAGGGAGGAAATTGACATGTCTGCAGGTTTAAGAGAAGTCAAAATTTTTTCTGGGAGCGCTCATCAGCAGTTTGCTGAAAGCATATGCACGAATCTCGGTGTTCCCCTTTCAGCGTCTAAACTGTTCAGATTTTCTGACGGAGAGATAGGCGTTTCGATAGAAGAAAGTGTCAGGGGAGCCGACGTATATGTTGTGCAGCCTACTTGCGAACCTGCCAATGAGCATCTGATGGAGCTTCTTATCATAGTAGACGCTTTAAGAAGAGCATCCGTATATCGTGTAAACCTTGTCATGCCCTATTTCGGCTACGCCAGACAAGACAGAAAGACACGCCCGAGGGAACCTATCACATCGAAATTGATAGCAAACCTTCTTGAAAAGGCAGGAGCAGACAGGGTCATTTCTGCGGATCTTCACGCAGGCCAGATACAGGGATTCTTTGATATCCCCGTTGACCACCTTACAGGAGTTCCGCTTCTTGCCTCCTACTTCCACAGGGCACTCAAGAAAGAGATAGATCAGGAGCTGGTCACAGTTGTATCACCTGATATCGGGGGAGTTGTCAGGGCAAGAAAATTTGCTGAACAGATCGGCAATGCAGAACTTGCAATAGTAGATAAAAGACGTTCGCACGAAGTGACAAATGTATGCGAAGTGATGGAAATAATAGGAAACATAGAGGGAAAGACAGTTATCCTGGTAGACGACATCATTGATACCGCCGGTACCATGGTAAAGGCTGCAGAAGCTCTCCGCGAAAGAGGCGCGAAGGAAATTTACGCCTGCGCGACCCACGGCGTCCTATCAGGCCCTGCGATCGACAGACTGAAGGCATCTCTTATCAAAGAAGTAGTTATAACAGATACGATCCCGCTCAGGGAAGAGAAAAAGTTTGACAGGCTTACAGTTCTGCCGATCGCACCTCTTTTTGCTGAAGCATTAAGAAGGATCCATTCGGAACATTCAGTAAGCATCCTTTTCCGTTAGAAACGACCCACGGTATCTCTGCGGCGGTTTCCGTCGTTGAAAGACATAGAGCAAAAAAAAATTACCAAGCATATATTATCTGAGGAGGAAACATTCAATGGCAGCAAAAAAACAGCAGCAAAAAATCGAATTTACAATAAGAGAGAAGACTGGAACCGGAGTCTGCAGGAAGATCCGCGCAAAGGACCTTATCCCTGTTATCCTTTACGGACCTGAGCATAAGCTGGGGCTTGCCGGAACAGTATCTGCAAGAGCTATCGCTCCTATCGCGAACAGCGAAGCAAGAGAGACCACAATTATTGAGCTTGGTATGCCTGACGGCAAAGAATGTATGGCCCTTATCAGGGACGTACAGCGCCACCTTCTTACCCGGAACATACGTCACATCGACTTTTATCAGGTACTTAGCGGACACAAGATAAAAGTCGAGATCCCGATCAGGATAATTAACAAGGAACGGGCCCCCGGGATAAAAGAAGGCGGAATTCTTAACCAGAACACAAGGTCACTATCTGTTGAGATCAAGCCTCGCGACATCCCTGAGGATATTGTTGTAGACATTGCCGAACTCAAGATCGGAGAAGAGATCTTCATTAAGGATCTCACCCTGCCTGATGACTGCGATCTTCTGACCGCTGAAGACACGCTGGTAGTTCATATTACTCAGCCAAGAGCAGTTTCTGAGACAGAAGAAGATCTCCTTGAAGCTGAATCAGCAGAGGTTGAAGTAGTGGCGAAAGGCAAGGGCAAAGAAGAAGACGAGGAATAATATAGGAGAAGCTCCGACATCGTTATGAAATTAATAGTGGGGCTCGGGAACCCGGGCGTTGAGTATGCCTGGACCAGACATAACGCCGGCTGGCTTATGATAGACTCTTTTGTTTCAAGACTGGGTCTTTCCGAGCCTCAGGCAAAATTCAAAGGAGCCTTTTGGGGACCAATACTTCATAACGGAGAAAGGATCTCACTCCTCAAACCATACACTTACATGAACCTCAGCGGTTTATCTGTGGCAGAAGCTGTACGCTATCAGAATGTTGAGCCTTCTGAAGTCCTTGTGATTTATGATGACGCCGCCCTTCCGTTTGGAAGGGTAAGGATAAGGGAAAAAGGTTCTGCAGGTGGACAGAAAGGCATGATGTCCATTTTGGGAGCCCTAAAAACTTTGGAGGTCCCAAGGCTTAGGATCGGGGTCGGTGAGCCGCAGGGACCGATCAATATGGCTGACTGGGTGCTTGGAAGGATCCCTCCCGGACAGAAAGAACTCTGGTGCAAACTTGAGGATGTTGCATGGGAAGCCTTAAATATTTGGCTGAAATATGATATCCAAAAAGCTATGAGTTCTATAAACGGACTCAGGCTTAATGATCAGGAAAAAGCGTGACCTGAGGCCGCGTTTTTTTATGGAGTTTTGACCAATGCAGGATAAAGAAAAAGAGAGCAGACCAATAAGCAGCCTCTTTGAGCTCGATGAAGAGTTCTGGCTGCGGAATAAATCAGTACATTTGACATCAAAAGGAGCAATGAGGAGCTGGGCAGTAAGAGACCAGGATGACTCATTGCTTGTTTTGCTTCCTGACCAGAGGCAGGTAAGGGATTTCGCCGCTGATTGTGAAATACTGGGGGTCTTTAACAGAGTTGAAATGCTTCCTGATATGCCTCTGACGGAAGATGAATCCAGGTCAGAGGCGCTAAAAGTGCAAAGGGGAGGCATCCTTGAAAACTTCAGGCATGAAGGCGGTGTCATGGCTGCAACTCCCGCATCCCTTCTTGCCCCGTTTTCTGTCGGCGGCGAATATTATGAGATCGAACAGGGAACAGAGACCTCAAGGGAAAAGCTGCTTGGATGGCTTGCCCGAAAGGGCTATGAAAGAAATGAGCTTGTCTGGTCGCCGGGTCAGTTTGTTTCAAGAGGCAGCATTGTAGACATATTCAGCCCCTCTGACCCTTTTCCTGTAAGACTTGAATTTTTTGATGATGAAATTGAAAGTTTAAGGTTTTTCGACCCTGAAACACAGAAAAGCCTTCGTACTTTATATAAATGTTCTCTAAAGAGCCTGATCTCAAAAAAAGAGGTCGAGCTTGAGGAATTCCTTCCGGGTAAAATGAGAGTTGTTTTCTTCGATCCCAAAGGATTGGATACCACAGCTGAAAATTCTGTCTGGTTATGGCAGAACCTTGATCGTGACAAACAGAACGCGGTCCCGTGGAAACAATGGGAGGATCTCTGCAGTTACTTTACTAAGTACAGGCGGATAAGGGTGACAAGAGACGTTAAGAATACCTCAGTAAGGCTCGCGATCAAGCAGTTCCCTCTTTTCAGGGGGAAATTGAGGGATGTAGACCACTACTGCGAAGAGCTTTTGCGCGAGGGGTGTGACATTGAAGTCTATTCGGAATCTAAACAGAATATTTCCTGGGCTGAGTCAAGAGGATTCAAAACAGTAAGAGGAGTTCTTTCAGAAGGCTTTATTGATCCTGAGACAAAAAAGGCAGTCCTGACTGACCTTGAACTTTCAGGCGTCTCACTTTCAAGGCACAGGACAGAGATAACTGCCCCGATCGACTGGGGAGCAGGTCTTGTACCCGGTCAATGGGTAGTGCATGATGATTATGGCGTGTCCAGGTATCTGGGCCCTCAGTCCATCGAATCTGAGGAAGGAGAAGAGGAATACCTTATTCTCCAGTTTGCAGAAGAGAGGCGTCTGCTCATCCCGATACTGCATTTTTATAAGATATCTCCATGGACGCCTTTGCCCGGACAGGAACCGGCGCCTGACAGCCTAAGGGGGACGCAGTGGAAAAAAGCCTCTGCCAAAGCAAAAGAGATGGCGGAAAAGGCTGCAAAAGAACTTGTTCAGATATATGCTGCGAGAGAGCTTACGAAGGGTTTTTCTTTCTCATCGAACAGGGAATTGATGAAGGAGCTTGAAGATAGTTTTATTTACGTTGAAACAATCGATCAGATAAAAGCCATACAGCATGTAGAAGCTGATATGGAGAGACCGGTACCTATGGACCGGCTGCTTGTAGGTGATGTTGGCTTCGGCAAAACGGAGGTGGCGATAAGAGCTGCAGGTAAGGCCGCTTTCAGCGGCAAACAAGTGGCCATACTTGCGCCAACGACACTCCTGGCTCAACAGCACTACGAAACTTTTTCATCCAGATTTGGAAATCTTCCTGTAAGAGTAGAGGTAGTGTCAAGATTTGTACCATTTTCGGCCCAGAAAAAGGTTCTGGAAGATCTTAAAGAGGGAAAGGTCGACATAATAATAGGCACACACAGACTGCTGAGTCAGGATGTGGAATTCAAAGATCTGGGACTTGTCATCGTTGACGAAGAACACCGTTTCGGTGTAATGCACAAGGAGCATTTAAAGAGAATTACTCCCGGTGTAGATGTGCTGATGCTGTCGGCGACTCCCATTCCCCGTTCCCTTTCGCTTTCCATGAGCGGACTGAGAGACATGTCAGTCCTCCGGACTCCGCCTCAGAGACGTCTGCCTGTACTGACTGTAGTCAGGCCATGGTCTGAGGAACTTTTGAAAAGTGCAGTTTTGAGAGAGAAAAACAGGGGAGGGCAAGTATTTTTCGTACATAACAGGATCAACGACATACACGAACGCACTGTTATGCTGAAAAGACTTTTTCCGAAGCTAAATATTGCGGTTGCACACAGTCGGACTCCTGAAGCTCAGCTTGAAAAAACGATGATGAGATTTTCTCTTGGGGAGATAGACATACTTATATGCACGACTATAGTTGAGAGCGGGCTCGATATACCAATGGCAAACACACTGATAGTAGACGATGCGCAGGAGCTTGGGCTTGCCCAGATGTACCAGCTCAGAGGGCGTGTCGGCCGCAGGGAGGAACAGGCGTATGCGTTCTTATTCTACCCTCCTGATGTTCATCTTTCCGTTGAAGCAAGCGAACGCCTTGAGGCGATAGCAGAACTGGATGAGCTGGGCGCAGGTTATCAGCTTGCACATAGAGATCTTCAGATAAGAGGCGGAGGAGACCTGATAGGGATCGCCCAGCACGGCAACTCAACAAGGGTCGGATACCAGAAATACTGCGATATGCTGGCCGAAGAGATAGCTAATATAAAGGGAGAAAAAAGAAAACAGGCTGAGGTCGAGATAGCCTTTCCTGCAGCGATACCGGGCGATTACCTCCCTCAGGAAAATTTGAGAGTTACTCTTTACAGGAGAATGCTAAAGACAGATTCTCCGGCTGAGGCGATAAGTTTAAAGGAAGAAACAATTGACCGTTACGGAAAACTGCCTCCCTCACTTGAGTTTTTACTGGATCTGACCTGTGTGAGGTCAGCTGCCCATGAGCTTCAAATAACGAAAATCATCTGCAGCAGCCAGGAAACAGTGATCCAGGGGGACCCTGACGGGGGATGGACTGAGTTTCAGCTTAAACTGCCGTGGATGCGGAAGCTGGATGGATTTGTCGGTCCCGGAGGATACAAGGGAATAACTATATTGGCTGAAATGATAAAGGGAAAAATCATCTAAATCTGTTAGAATAGAAAGATCAGGGGGTTTGGAATTGAATATAAACCAGGCGGCCGGAGATAAATTCATAAAATTAGTGGAAGTAATGAAACGCCTAAGGGCTCCTGAGGGCTGTCCCTGGGACAGGGAACAGGATCTTCTTTCACTGAGGCGCTATATCATTGAAGAGGCCTATGAACTTATCGAAGCAATAGAAAACAATAACAGGGACAACATCTGTGAAGAATGCGGAGATCTTATGCTGCAGGTCGTATTTGTCTCTTGCATGGCTGAAGAGCTTGGAGAATTCGACATCTGCGCGGTGCTTGACCACCTTACAGAAAAACTTATACGGCGTCACCCTCATGTCTTTGGTGATACAGAAGTAAATGATTCTGAAGATGTATTAAAAAACTGGGAACAGATTAAGGTGGTGGAGAGGCAGAAAAAGAAAGAAGATACCTCCCTTCTGGCAGGGGTACCAAGAGGTATCCCCGGTCTGCTGAGGGCCTACAGGATCCAGGAAAGGGCCGGGAAAGTGGGTTTTGACTGGCCAAAAGGGGATCCCTCTCCGGTGTTGGCAAAGGTAGACGAAGAGCTGTCAGAGCTAAAGGAAAACATTAACAACGAAGCGGGGAAAGAGTACATAGAAGAGGAGCTTGGAGATCTCCTTTTCGCGGTCGCCAATTTATCAAGGCATTTGAAGGCAGATCCCGAGATCACACTGCACAAAGCCTGTGCTAAATTTACCGAACGCTTCAGGCTCGTTGAGAAAGAGGTCCTGGAATCAGGAAAACCCTGGAGCGAATTTTCCTTAGATGAGCTGGACGGATTCTGGGAAAAAGCGAAGAAGCCGGCGGGAGTTGCTCCCGCCGGGAATCGATAGGGAATCGGTTGCAAATCGATCGGGAAGCAATTGTAAGGGCGGGCGAGTTCCTTAAAGCGGGAGTTGATCGGGAATCGGTTGCAAATCAGTTGGTAGTCAATAGGTAAGACATAAGCACCATCTTCGTCATCCCAGTATGAAGTTGATCCGGGATCCAGATCCGCCTCTTTATGGGATTTTTAGCCCGTCGTTCCCCGAGAGCTCCTATCGGGAAACCAGCGGCTTAGAGCTTTGCTATTACAGGTTTTAAAGATTTAACAAAAAGAAACTGGATACACGCTCAGTTGCATACGGGGAAGACGGAGTGAGAATCGTACCGGTGAGACGGAGAAATGGTTTTAGGTTCCAACAATCGATTTGCCATTGATTACCAATTGATTTGCAACAGATTCCCGCGGTGTAATATCGCCGCTGTACCATACGACTGCTTGCCTATTGCTTGCCCACGCTTGCCAATCGCTTGCCGGTCTTTTTATCCCAATAAGTTTTTAAGCGGATCACGCGCTTGAAATAGACAAAAACCACAGGAGGAATCATCAATGACAGTACAGGAAAAAATAATGGATGCGATCAATACCAAGGTGTCTCCGGCACTTAAGACACACGGTGGAGATGTATCTTTCATAAGTTTTGACGAAGAAAGCGGTACTTTATATGTTGAGCTTATCGGCTCATGCGGGACGTGCCCTTATGCCCAGGAGACACTTCGCATGACAGTTGAAGCTGCTATAAAGCAGGTCGTTCCTGAAGTTAAATCTGTAGTAAGAGCATAATTTATTCAACTTTCCCACCGTCTTTCCCGCATGCTTTTGATCAGGAAGGACGCTGTTCCTCGAAAGAGGGACATAACAAATCACCATAGTGACTGAACTATTTCGAGTGCGTTTCGAGATCGGGAATCCAGCGACTTAAATATTTTGAGGGACTGGTTCTCCGCTAAAAAACATTTAGAGACGACGAAAATAGAGGTTTTGAATCCACTAGTAGCAAGAGGTGGGAAAGTTGAGCATAATTTATTTTTAAGGAATGATAAAAACGGAAGAGATTAACGATAAAATGACAGAGAACAGTCTGACTCCGCTCACATCTCACGATGAGTCCATCGTGAAGCTCCTTGCGGGGCATGACGAGATACTTCGTATGGTAGAGCAGGCTTTTCCGGTCAAGATCTTTGCAAGGGGATCAAGCCTTCTGATAAAGGGAGACGACGAAGAACTTATCAAAAGGCTTGAAAACCTCCTTACACAGTATGCGGAGCTTGCGCTGAACGGACAGAAACTTTCCGGCGCGGAGATACGTTATGGGCTGAACCAGATAGGGCTTGGAGAGAGCGTTAATTTAAAATCTCTCTATGATGAAGTCGTATGCGTGAGCAACAGGGGTAAACCCATACGTCCCTACACAAACGGACAAAAGGAATACACACGAGCTATAAGAGAAAATGATGTGACTTTTGCCATCGGACCGGCAGGCACCGGCAAAACATATCTTGCAGTAGCGCAGGCAGTGGCATTTTTAAAATCGGCAAAAGTCAGCAGAATAGTTCTCGTCAGACCGGTAGTTGAAGCGGGAGAGAGGCTGGGGTATCTCCCCGGTGATCTGATGGACAAAGTAGAGCCCTATCTGAGACCACTCTACGATGCATTTTACGATCTTCTGCCGACAGAAAAATTCAACAGATATTTTGAAAAAGGCATCATTGAACTGGCACCGCTGGCATACATGAGGGGAAGGACCCTCAACGACTGTTTCATCATACTTGACGAAGCGCAGAACACTACGCCAGAGCAGATGAAAATGTTCCTGACCCGCTTGGGCTTCGGATCCAAGGCTGTAGTGACAGGGGACATAACACAGGTCGACCTTCCCTCCAATAAGGAATCAGGACTGAAGCTTGTACAAAACATCCTCAACGACATACCAGGCATTGCTTTCGTCAGATTGAGCAATCGTGACGTTGTCCGGCATGAGATCGTACAGCGGATAGTGAGGGCTTACGAAGATTATGAACAACGGAGAAAAGCGCCAGACATCAATTAAAAAATTCATATCTCAGTTTAAGTCCAATCTTGAACTAAAAGCTTCCAACAAACAGTACATTGCTTTCAGAGTGATACTGCTTGCTGTTGCATCTTTGCTTATAATAAGCAACTGGTTCGTATTCGACAGACTTGAAAATTATCGCATAGGACACACTTCATCAAAAACATATTTTGCCCTCACTTCCTCAAGATATGAAGACAGGGCTGCTACTCTGGAACTTCGCCGGAAAGCTGCTTCGCGAATTATCGATGTCATGGTGCAGGACGAAAAGATCGCATCTGAAGTTGCTGCTAAGATCGAGCTCCTAAAGTCCGGAGATTATTCCCTGGTGCTGCAAGATCCTCTTTTAGGACTTTTTTCGGGGCTCCCAAAACTTACCCAGAGCAACATAGTAAGCGCTGTTGTAAATATTGCCGAAAAAATCAGGAATAAGTCCCAGAACAGGGAAGTACAGACAGATCTGATATGGAAAGAGCTCTCTGCAGTGCGGCTGACCCAGTCAGACAAGAATGTTGCATTCCAGATATTAGATAAGGTACTCAATCCCTCATTAAACAGTGATTCAGAGATGGCGTCGAGACTGAGGGAAGATGTTGCCGTACAGATACCTCCTGTAGTAAGGGAAATACGTCCGGGCGAGGTGCTTGTACAAAAAGGCCAGGTAGTGACGCCCTCACTTGCAAAATTGCTCGCATCGCAGGGATATCCCGATTCCAGGTTTCCTTTCAAACATTTGATCTTTATCCTTGGCGCGATCATCCTATGGAGCTTCTGGCCTGTCTGGATAGAAAACGGCCTTAAAGAGAAGCTGTCTTTCCGTCAGTGGTTATACATATCAGTCATCCTTGCTGTGTCATGGTCCCTTGAACTTATGTTTGCCAGGACGGGTGGTTATTCAATGGCCGTTTTAGGGATGACCGGCTGGCTATGTCTGACTATTCCGGTCTCTCTCTCTTACCACATTGTAATGGGCGGCGGGATCATCAGCGTTATGATAGCTTTTGGCACCAATCCCGGGATCGTGGCGCTTGGCTGCATTATGGCATCTTTCTCTGCGAGCATAGGCAGGATCCTTTTCCTTGACCCGCCAAACCACAGGGTAACGATATGGAGAAACCTGTTCTTTTTAGGACTATGCCTCGGGGCAGTTTCAATAGCTGTACATTGGGGGCTAGGTTTATTTTTTACTTATCAACTGCCCATCCTCTCTCTTGTATTCAGCCTTTTTTGGAGTACATTGGTCATTGCTCTTTTGCCGATCTGGGAAAATCTTTTTGATGTTATCTCACCGCTGCGCCTCCTTGAGCTCAGCCATCCATCACAGCCCCTTCTTAAAAGGCTTCAGATCGAAGCTCCTGGGACTTACCATCATACACTGATGGTCGGTACATTAGCTGAAGCGGCTGCAGACAAACTAATGATGAACGGTCTGCTGGTAAAGGCCGGAGCTTATTACCATGATATTGGAAAATTAAAAAACCCGAGGTATTTTGTTGAAAACCAAATGAGCGGGGAGAATATCCATGATGAGCTTTCTCCTTCTCTTTCAGGTCTCGTTCTTATTTCCCATGTCCGTGACGGCCTGGAAATAGCTGAAGAGACAAAGCTTCCCAAGACGCTCAGAAGGTTCATTGCCGAACATCACGGAACAACAGTCCAAAAATATTTTTATGAAAAGGCTCTTGCTTTTGATGAAAACACGACAGAGGAACAGTTCCGGTATCCAGGTCCCAGCCCACAGTCAAGGGAGACCGCTCTTGTTATGCTTGCAGATTCTGTCGAGGCTGCTGTCAAAACAAAAAATAAAACATTTGATAACATTCGCGATCTAAGACTTCTTGTGCAAAACGTCATAAAGCAGAAGACAGAAGCAGGACAGCTGCGGGACGTAGACTTTACAATGAGAGAGATGGCGGTAATAGAATCATCCTTTATTGAAATTTTAAGGTCTACATACCACTCTCGTGAGGTAAAAGAAATATCCGCTTCTATCAGGGCAGCTGCTGAGAAGAAAGGACAGCCGGGCTCCAAATGATAATAAAGATAGATGTTGAAGGAAAAGAGCTTATAACAGAGAGGATCAATGCTGACACAGACGATTTTCTGAAGAGGATAGAGGCCCTTTACGCATCAGTCCTTGACAAGGAGGAGTCTTTTCCGGAGGAGTGCAGATGTGCGGAAATCTCTCTTTCAGTTGTTGATCCTGAAAGGATCAGGGAACTGAATCTGAGTTACAGGGAAATCGATTCATCGACAGATATTTTGTCTTTTCCTTTGTGGGAAGAGGATTCGCGTTTCGCGCCTCCTTCAGACTGGGAATACCTGCCCCTTGGCGACATAGTGATATGTCCTGATAAAATATCAGAGAATGCCGATGAAAATAATAAAAGCTTCGCAGAAGAACTTGTGCTGGTCATATCTCACGGTCTCCTCCATCTAATAGGGTATGATCATTATGATATAGATTCAGAGCGTAAAATGTGGCTGAAGCAGGATAGAATGGTCGATCAGTTTTTCAGGAAAGAAGGTGCCGGATATGAAATATTCTGAAGAGAGAGGCTTTGACGCAAAGTCCCTTTTGAATGAAGCAAAGAGGGCAGGGAGCTATGCATATGTGCCTTACTCCTCTTTTCCTGTAGGGGCAGCAATACTCTTTGAAGATGGAAGCGTCGTATCCGGATGCAACGTTGAAAACGGCAGTTTAGGGCTGTCGATCTGCGCGGAAAGAAATGCGATGACGACCGCAGTAGGGGAAGGCCGTCTCAAGCCTGTAGCGATCGCTGTTGCTGGAGGCGGTGAAGGAAAGTTCTGTCCCCCATGCGGAGCTTGCAGACAGTTTCTTTCGGAGTTTAACAGCGATATGTCTGTCGTGCTTGAAGAGGATGGAAGACCGGTGATCTGCAGACTTAGCGATCTGCTTCCGCTGCAGTTTAAGTTCTCCGGGAAAGGAGAGACTAAAAATGACAAATAATATTATTAAAAATGAAGATAAGGAGTACAGATGCGGTTTCGTAGCGCTTCTCGGACGTCCTAACGTTGGCAAATCTTCAATAATCAATACACTCCTGAAGGAAAAGGTCGCGGCTGTCTCATCCAAACCTCAGACGACGAGGAATGCGATACGATGCATATTGACCACGGAGAAGGAACAGATCATATTTGTTGACACTCCCGGAATACATAAACCTAAGCATGTGCTTGGGGACTTTATGGTGAAAGAGGCGTCCAAAACCCTTTCACAGGTGGATCTGATCTGCTTTGTAGTTGAAGCGGGGGACCGTACGATCGGAGAAAAAGAAGAGCTTATATTGGAATTCCTTTCCAATTGCACCGCCCCGATAGTTCTGGCCGTAAATAAGATCGACAAGTTTTCTGACCAGGAAGTTTTCTGGAAGACGGTGGAAATGTACGAGACGAGGATCACCCCTGCCGCTGTAGTACCGCTTTCTGCAAAAAAAGGAACAAATATGGATGTATTTATCGAGACTTTAAGCGGAATGCTTCCTATGCAGCCTCCAATATATCCCGCAGATATGCTCATGGATGCAACTGAACGATTCCTGGCTGCCGAGGTGATAAGGGAAAAAATATTGAATTTTACCGATCAGGAAGTTCCCCACGGAACTGCCGTTGTGGTAGAGGAGTTCAAAAGCCCTGAAGAGTACCCGGAGCTCAAGACCTGTGAGATCAGAGCAACGATAATAGTTGACCGTGAGGGGCAGAAGGCGATAATAATAGGAAGATCCGGAGCAAAGCTTAAAACGATAGGAATGGCTGCAAGGAAAGAGCTTGAAGAGAAATTTGGTTATCCGATATATCTCCAGCTTTGGGTAAAGGTCAAGCCGGGATGGAGAAAGTCACAGGAAGAACTGCGACGACTGGGGTATAGTTTTTGATATCTTCGTTTGAAACAGATAAACTTCCTCAGGGGTATTATAAGAATGTAGGGACCGTCCTGCAGAGAAGGGATTCCTCAGGAGAGGGGCAATCCCTTCTGCTTTTTTTAAGGGACATGGGGCCAATTTGGGTAAGCGCACCTGCATCAAAAACCAAATGCAGATTTGGCGGTGCAATAGAACCGCTTGTATGGGCAGAGTTCGATCTGTATCAGAGCCCTGCCAGGCTCTATCTGCAGGGAGCTGAAGTAAAGGAAGACTTTATTTCTCTTAGATGTTCTGCGGAAAAATTGAAATCAGCTCTGAAGTTATACAAAAGGCTTTCCAAGACCCTGATGGTCAGACATGAAAGCAATAATATCCTTACATTATTGTGGTCATCGATGCTGCTGATCAAAGAAAACTGCCCGGTAGACATAATTGAGTACAGGTTTACATGGAAGCTGCTAAAAGAGTCAGGTCTCGCGCCATCGCTTCAGTATTGTGTAAATTGCGGTTCAAAACTTGATTCAGGGGCAAGATGGACCAACGACGGTCTTATTTGTGCCTCCTGTTCAGGTACAAATAAGAATGACCTTGATGCTGAAGAGCTCAGATCCCTCAGGTTTGCCGCTCTTTTGAACCATGATAAATTTATTGAATGGTCAGGATCACAGGAAAGATCATCTTTATATACTGATGAGTTAAATAAACTGGTTACTTTTTTCACTGATATGGATTAAAATTCATCAAATATAGTTTTTGTGCTATCTGAAGGAGGCAGCAGAGAGTGAATTTTCAAGAAATTATAATGCGCCTGGAAAGTTTTTGGGCATCACAGGGATGTGTAATCCAGCAACCGTACGATATAGAAGTAGGTGCTGGTACTATGAATCCTGCTACAACACTGAGGGTACTCGGTCCTGAACCATGGCGTGTTGCTTATGTAGAGCCTTCAAGAAGGCCTACTGACGGCAGGTACGGTGAAAACCCCAACAGACTGCAGCATTATTACCAGTATCAGGTAATAATCCAGCCTGCGCCTGAAAACATACAGGAGATGTATCTTGAGAGCCTTAAGGTCCTTGGAATAGATCCTGAAGAGCATGATATCAGATTTGTAGAAGACGACTGGGAAAATCCAACGACCGGAGCATGGGGGCTTGGATGGGAGGTCTGGCTTGACGGTATGGAAGTCACTCAGTTCACGTATTTCCAGCAAATGGGATCTCTGGATATGGAGGTGGTCCCTGCCGAGCTTACCTATGGCATAGAACGTATCGCGATGTTCGTTCAGAAGGTCGACAACGTATATGACCTTGAATGGGTCGGAAACGTAAAATACGGTGATGTACACCATAAAGGCGAGGTCGAGCACTCGACATATAATTTTGAAGTGGCAAGCACTGAGATGCTCTTTCAGCTCTTCAGCATGTACGAAGCGGAATCAAAAAAGATACTTGAAAGGGGACTTGTTCTTCCTGCTTACGACTATGTCCTGAAATGCTCACACTCCTTTAACCTTCTTGATGCAAGAAATGCAATAAGCGTAACGGAACGCACAGGTTACATTGGCAGGGTCAGGGCAATTGCTAGCGCCTGCTGCCAGGCTTATCTTGAACAGAGAGAAGCGATGGGGCACCCTCTGAAAGGAAAATTCGACAAATTTGAAAAAGCTGAAGGAGGCGCAAAATAATGTCTGCAAAAGACCTTTTTTTTGAAATAGGAACAGAAGAGATCCCCGCTCGTTTTATGCCCAAGATTTTGGCCGACCTCTCTTCGTACGCAGAAGAAGAGCTTGACTCTGCGCACATAGATCATTCGAAAGTAAAGGCAGAGTGCACGCCCCGAAGGTTGGTCCTTACGGTAATGGATCTCTCTGATTCACAGAAAGATAGTGTAGAGTTATCCAAAGGCCCGCTAAGGACCCAGGCCTTCGACCCGGAAGGCAGCCCCACAAAAGCGGCAGAGGGATTTGCCCGCAGCAGAGGAGTGGATGTCTCGGACCTCAAAGTTCAGGAGATCAACGGAGCTGAATATGTAGTTGCGGAAAAAAGGGAGAAAGGGCAGTCTACAGAGCTTGTCCTGCCGCACATACTTGATAAAATACTCAAGAAGCTCTCTTTTCCGAAGAGCATGTACTGGGCTGATCCAACAGTTCGTTTTGCCCGCCCTGTCAGATGGATATTGGCCCTCTACGGAGAGTCGGTCATAAACGTCGAATTCGGAAAAGTGAAAAGCGGCTGTTGCACAAGAGGCCACAGGTTCATGGGGTCAGGTCCGATACTGATCAAAGATACTTCCGAATACAAAAAGGCAATGAAAGATAATTTTGTCATAACCGATCCGGATGAGAGAAAAAGCATGATACTCAGAGGGATCGCTGAAGTAGAGAAGGAACTTGGCGCAAATGTTGAAGCGGCCCCCGACCTTCTTGAGGAAAACGTCCACCTCAACGAATACCCTGTAGTTTTCTACGGAAGTTTCGATAAAGATTTCCTTGAAATACCCGAAGAGGTACTCGTTCTTTCAATGGCAAAAAACCAGAGGTATTTTCCTGTAAGGGATAAAGATGGAAAACTGATGGCAAATTTTGTAGGTGTCAGCAACAATAAGGCAAAAGATATGAGAGTAATCAGGGAAGGCAACGAAAGAGTCCTGCGGGCCAGGCTTTATGATGCAGCATTCTTCTGGAAAGAGGATCTGCAGAAATCGTTGGATGACCTCGCGAACGAGCTGAGATCAGTAACTTACCAGGAACAGCTTGGATCAGTCTATGACAAAGTGCAGAGGACCAAAGCACTTGCCCTCTGGCTTACTGACGAGCTCTCCCTTGGCAGTATACGAGCTGTTGTTGAGAGAGCTGCAGTCCTGGCAAAAGCAGACCTTGTAACAAGCATGGTCTACGAATTTGCTGATGTCCAGGGAGTCATGGGACGGGAATATGCAAAAAAAGCAGGAGAATCGAATGAGGTGGCCCTTGCGCTTTATGAGCAGTATCTCCCAAGGTTTGCCGGCGACAGCATACCTTCCGGATTTGCAGGAGCCCTCATTGGTCTGGCAGACCGGGCCGATACCCTGGCAGCAATATATAAGATCGGACTCGAACCAACCTCCTCACAGGATCCTTACGGTCTTCGCAGGGCCGCAAGATGTATAAACGAGATCATCTGGGGCCTGCCTCTTGATATCGACCTGAACAAGCTTATTGAGAAGTCAGCATCTGCATTCGATATGGACAGGGATATGATTGACAGGATCAAGGCATTCGTACGTCTGCGTCTCCAGGTCCAGCTGAGGGAAAAAGGATTCAGGCATGAAGTTGTCGAACTGGTCCTTCAGACGATATCAAATCGTCCGCTTCAGGCATTCAGAATGGCTGAGACTCTTCAAAAGAGAAGTGATGAAATTTGGTTTGCAGACCTCATAACAGCTGCGGTAAGGGTGAAAAACCTGCTGAATAAATCAGGAAGTGCTCCGGAGGATGTGGATCTCTCAAAACTGGTCGAGCCATCCGAAAAAGAGCTATATGAGAAGCTCCTCCTGCTTGAAGGAGAGGCCAGGATCTCTGTTGTCAAATTTGACTGGGAAAAACTTGCTTCAGTGCTTTCTGAACTTGCACCTGTAATTGCGCAGTTTTTCAATGATGTGCTCGTAATGGACGAGGATATTTCTCTGAGGAACAACAGACTTGCGCTTCTTAAAAAGTGTCAGGATTTCTTCCTGCTTGTTGGAGATTTCAGTCTTTTAAAATAGTTAAAATGATAGTAATATAGAAAAATGCCCGTTATTTTTTAAATCAGGGAGGTCACATGATGCTCGAGGCTAAAAAGTATATTTACGATTTCAGTGAAGGTGACGCAGGGATGAAGATCCTTCTTGGCGGTAAAGGAGCTAACCTTGCTCAGATGTGGAAGATCGGGCTGCCGGTACCTCCGGGATTTATAATTACGACGGAAGCATGTCATGAATATTGGAAGGAAAATAATTTTATCCTGAATATATGGGATGATGTGAAAGCTGCTGTATCGAGAGTCGAGGCTCTTGCCGGAAAGACCTTTGGCGGGGAAAAAGATCCGCTCTTGGTATCTGTGCGTTCAGGCGCACCCGTCTCTATGCCAGGCATGATGGACACGATACTTAATCTGGGGCTTAACGATAGAACCGTTGCCGCCCTTGCAGAGGCAGCCGGCGATGAGCGTTTTGCTTATGACAGCTACCGCCGTTTTATCCAGATGTTCTCAGACGTTGTGATGGGCGTAGAGCATTCCAGTTTTGAAAAAAAACTCCATGATAAGAAGATGCAGAACGGCGTTAGGGATGACAACCAGCTTTCTGCGGCTGCTTTGAAAGAACTTGTCGTGGAGTACAAAGAGATAGTAAGGGAAGCCGGTAAGGATTTTCCTGTTGATCCATGGCAGCAGCTCAGGCTCGCAATAGACGCGGTATTCCGTAGCTGGAACACACCGAGAGCCATTACTTACAGAAAGATAAACAACATTCCCGAGTCATACGGAACTGCTGTCAGTGTTGTTACCATGGTATTCGGCAACCTGGGGGATGACTGCGGAACCGGAGTCTGTTTCACAAGAAGCCCGTCGACCGGCGAGAACAGGCTCTTCGGTGAGTATCTTATCAACGCACAGGGAGAGGACGTGGTTGCCGGGATCAGAACTCCTGTTGAGATCTCGCAGCTCGCGGCCGCTATGCCGGAGGTCTATAAAGAATTCTGCCGTATTGCCAAGCTCCTTGAGGAGCATTACAAGGATGCCCAGGATATAGAGTTTACAGTCGAACGAGGCAAGCTCTATATACTTCAGACCAGAAACGGCAAGCGAACAGCAGCAGCATCTGTCAAGGTCGCTATGGACATGTTCAGGGAAGGGCTTATTGATGAAAAGACAGCCGTTGTGCGAGTTGCTCCCGAACAAGTCGAGCAGCTTCTCCATCCTCAGATCGACCCGAAAGCCAAACTAACACCTCTTGTAAAAGGCCTTCCGGCATCACCCGGTGCGGCAGCAGGATTTGTTGTCTTTGAAGCAGATGAAGCTGCTGAACGCGGAAAAAAAGGTGAAAATATCATACTTGTCCGCCCTGAAACCACACCTGATGACATCCACGGACTTTTTGCAGCCCAGGGCGTCATAACAGCGCACGGTGGTATGACGAGCCATGCTGCTGTCGTTGCAAGAGGTCTTGGAAAACCTTGTGTATCAGGTGCCGAAAGCATAAAGATAGACCTTGCTGCAGAAACCTTCACAGTAAACGGTACAATTGTCAAAAAGAACGATTTAATAACCATTGACGGAACGAAGGGTGAAGTCATTCTTGGAAAGGTCGACCTTGTAGAGCCGCAGTTTGATGAAGATTTCAGTGAACTTCTCAGGATGGCGGACAGGATCTCCATGCTTGAGGTCTGGGCCAATGCCGATACGCCTGAAGATGCAAGAAGGGCAAGGAGCTTTGGTGCTAAGGGAATAGGCCTCTGCCGCACGGAGCACATGTTCATGGCGCCTGAAAGGCTCCCTGTCATGCAGGACATGGTCGTTGCATCCGCCAGAGAGGAAAGGATGGAGCATCTAAAAAAACTCGAAAAGATGCAGGAAGAAGATTTTCTGGGAATATTCGAAGCGATGGACGGACTGCCTGTGACAGTAAGGCTGCTTGATCCTCCGCTTCATGAGTTCCTGCCGAAGCTTCCCGATCTTAAAAAGGAACTTAAAAACCTTCCTGCAGGGAGTCCCGAGGCAAAAGCAGTCCAAAATACGATAGCCAGGGTGCGCGAACTGCATGAATCAAACCCAATGCTTGGCTTCAGGGGATGCCGTCTCGGCATAATATATCCTGAAATATATGAGATGCAGGTGAGGGCTATATTCAACGCAGCCTGTAAGCTCGTACTCAAAGGAATTGACCCTGTTCCCGATATAATGATCCCGCTCGTCGCGACAAAAGAGGAGATGAGGATACTAAGGGAGATGGTCGACAGGATCGCTCCCGAAATAATGAAGAAATATGGCTGTACTGTGGAATACCTTGTTGGAACGATGATCGAGCTTCCCAGGGCTGCCCTGGTGGCAGATCAGCTTGCTCAGTACGCACAGTTCTTCAGCTTTGGCACAAACGACCTCACGCAGACAACTTTTGGTTATTCTAGGGATGATGCAGAAGGCAAGTTCCTTGGCCAGTACGTTTCTGAAGGGATACTCCCGCAGAACCCATTTGCAGTCCTTGACCGTGAAGGAGTTGGCGCCCTGATGGAGATCGGTGCGACCGGAGGCCGCAAAGTCAATCCCTCTATTCAGCTCGGCATTTGCGGCGAACACGGCGGAAACCCTTCAAGCGTAGCTTTCTGCCACAAACTTGGATTGAACTATGTCAGCTGTTCGCCCTTCAGGGTGCCGGTATCAAGGCTCTCAGCCGCGCATTCGGCCCTCGGCATACTTAAATAGATCATGGTTAATCTGCCGGAAAACCGTCGGCGTGAATCGGTTGTGAAGCAGTAGTGAAGCAGTTGTAAGGGCGGTTAAACAATCGTGAGAACTAAAATCACCGTCATTCCCGTATGAACCTTAGCGGGAATCCAGCGACTTGTGTTTAGGTCTTAAAAAGTTTGTCACAGCAAGGACCTAGAGCCACTGGATCCCCGATTTAAGCGCTCGGGGACGACGAGACGGAGCAAGATCCTCAAGCCCAAACCATTGCTTCACCATTGTTTCACGCCGATGTTTTTTCGGCAGCTTCACGCGACATCTTTTTGTCGCAGCTTAACGCCGATTTTTTGCGGCAGCTTGCCCCTACTTAGGAGATGGTCATTTTGAATACCCGCATTCGCTGGGAAAATATAGAAAAGCAAATTCTCTCTCCTTTCGCAGCTCTTTCTTCAGAAAGCAAAGGCAGGGCAAAAAAGGAAGAACCATGTTCGGTAAGGACATGCTTCCAAAGAGACAGAGACAGGATAATACACAGCAAATCGTTCAGAAGGCTCAAATACAAGACGCAGGTCCTTCTCCTTCCGGAAGGAGACCACTACAGGACCAGGCTAACACACACCCTTGAAGTCTCCCAGATAGCCAGGACTATAGCCAGGGCCCTCAGTCTCAACGAGGACCTGACTGAAGCGATCGCTTTGGGTCATGACCTTGGCCATACACCGTTTGGACATATGGGGGAAAAGGTACTCGATTCTCTTGCCAAAGGCCACGGACTTAGCGGTTTCCATCATGCTGTACAAAGTCTGAGAGTGGTGGACTGCCTGGAAAAAGAGGGAAGGGGATTGAACCTCACCTGGGAGGTAAGAATGGGGATAATCCAGCATTCAAAAGGGCAGGTAGATGTCCATTCAGGATTTGACCTCGCTGATCCTTCAACACTTGAGGCCTGGGTCGTGAGGATATCAGACTCTGTGGCCTACCTGAACCATGACCTGGATGACGCGCTCCGGGCAGAAATAGTTGCATTTACAGACATACCGGGAAGTGTAGTTGATAAAATGGGAAAGACTCACTCTGAGAGGATCAACTCACTGATAATGGACATCATAAAGAACAGCGTGGACAGCAGGCCAACATTCAGCCCGCCAATGTTAAAGCTGATAGAGGACCTGCGCGGTTTTCTTTACAGCAGTGTTTACAGGCATGCAAACGCACAGATAGAGGATTCCAGGGTAGAGCATGTGCTGACCGGACTCTTTAAATACCGCATGGAAAAATGCAAAGACGACCCTCAGGGAGCAGTGGATTTTATATCAGGAATGACCGACAGATTTGCACTTCAGCTTTTCCGGGATATCTATGTGCCTTCCCCATGGCCAAAGGGCCGGACCCAGTGAAGTAAAGAGTTTAATTGAGCTTTACTCGATTATGTTGTATCTTTTTAGAAGCTCCTGGTATTTTGCTTCCATATCCACAGGTCCGCTCGGATCTTTTTTATAGGGATCCGAGTTTTTATCAGGTACTTTGGCATGTTCTTTATCTACTGTTTTTTTGACTGCCAGAGCAGGTTCAGGTACAGGAACGTTTGATTCGTCAACAGGAGCCTCCGCTTCAGGAAGTCCCTTCAGGGCATATTTGTAATGTGTCATTTCATCATCTATCGGGGCCAGGATCAGCTGGGGAGCGTTATCGTCCGCCCTTGCCGCAGAGAGGCTTCCTCCATGCCACGGACACTGGGAAGTAGGAGCATGACCGGCTGGGAGAAGTATATTTGCAGCCGGACATCCTGCTGCAGCCAAGAAACCTGTCTTTTTGCATACTCTCACGGATTCCACACCGGCATCGGGAGGCACAACGAAAACAGCTGGAAGTTTAAGTTTTTTCACGGCGAAGGAAACAAACTCTTTCCATACCGGGACAGCTGCAATAGTTCCCGTGGTTTTTCCGCCAAGCGGCGTGTGGTCGTCATTCCCGACGTAAACTACTACGACCAGTCCCGGAATGCCGCCTGCGAACCATGCATCAGTCCAGTCGTTCGTTGTTCCCGTTTTGCCAAATGTCTGGTGCCCGTCGATCCTTGCCTTTGCTCCCGTACCCCATGTCGCGACCTGTTCAAGCATAGAGCGCGCAGTTACAGCAGTAGTTACAGAGATCGCGTTTGCCAGTTTTGGCCCATTTTGTTCTATTGATTCCCCATTTTTGCCTTTTATCTCTTTTATGCCGTATGGATCGACTTTGTAGCCGTTGTTTGCGAAGGTAGAGTAGGCTACACACATCTCAAGCGGTGTAACGCTCGCAGTTCCAAGCGCAAGGGAAAGGTCTTCAGGCAGATGGGGAGTTGAAATGCCCATCCTCCTGGCCATTTCAACGACCCTGCTCACTCCGTCTATTTGAGCCAGCCTGATCGCTACGGTGTTGATCGATCTTGCAAGAGCATCCATAAGGGTCACTTCGCCGTCATATTTATTCCCGTAGTTTCCTGGTTCCCATCCGTTAGGAAATATGAGAGGTGCGTCAAGCAAATGGTCAACTGCCCTGTATCCGTTTTCCAGAGCGGTAGCATACACTATGGGCTTAAATGCCGATCCCGGCTGACGGAAAGCCTGAGTGGCCCTGTTGAATTTGCTGGCATCAAAATCCCGTCCTCCCACCAGGGCCAGTATCTCTCCCGTATTTGGATCAAGGGCAACGAGAGCCCCTTCGTGCTTCATCTTTGACACAAGCTCTTCAGCTTTTTTCTGTAGATCCAGATCAATTGTCGTATGGACTCTCAATCCGCCGCGGTATACCATTTCTGTACCATAGCTGGGCAGAAGCCTGTTGAAAAGAATATAAGAGACAAAGTGAGGTGAATCTTTAAGGAAGAGGCTGCTCTTGTTCGCCTCTCTCCTGACCAGTTTTGGCACGTCGTTCACGCTGGTGTCAAAATCTGATTTTGATATCCAGTCAAGGTCCAGCATCCTTTTTAGGACATAGTCCTTTCTCGTTTTAGACCTTGATGGGTTTCTAAATGGGCTGTAGGTTTCGGGCGCGGCAACTAGACCGGCCAGTACAGCCGACTCGGTTATGGAAAGCTGTCCCGGCGCTTTGCCGAAGTAATTTTTTGAGGCGGAGTCAATACCGTATGCTCCGTGTCCCATATATATTGTATTAAGATACATCTCAAGAAGCTGGTCCTTTGTGTAGATCTTTTCAAGCCTTAAAGCAAGGATAGCCTCTTTTGCCTTCCTTATAATGGTCTTTTCTTTTGTAAGGAAAAGGTTTCTGGCAAGCTGCTGGGTTATTGTGCTTCCGCCCTGTCGGGCCCCTCGATGAAAAATATCTATGATGACGGCCCTGAATATCGAAACAGGCCTTATTCCGGAGTGATCATAGAATCTGTCGTCCTCAGCTGCCAGGATTGCCTTGACCATCCATGGAGATACAACATCAAGCTTTACCCAGTTCCTGTTCTCCTGGAACAGTCTCGTTACGACCTTTTCATTCCTGTCATATACGATAGTAGCCAGGCTGGGTTCATGCCCGAGGATCTCTTCTGTTGACGGGAGCGACTGAGATATATCTTTCAGGAAGAGAGCCAGAAAGACAGCCAGAAGAGCTGCGCATATCGCGGCGAAAAGAGCTATGTGAGAAAAGATCTTGTTGGGCAGGGATCTCTTTTTCTTTACTTGTTTTTTTTTCTCAAGGGAAAACTTTTTGTCGTTAAACTGCATCAAAGGCATAACTGCGGAAACCTCCAGTCATTTAGTGGATCCAACCATAGATCAAATGTCTGATCATTATTTCAAATAAACTATCATTAATATGTGAATTATAACACGGTAAAATTTGCAACTTATTATTTTTCAATGTTCCCCTTCGGTTGAAAGTACAAGCAGGCATACCAAGGTCAGGAGAGAAGCATTGTTTTCCTGATCACGACACATAAATTTGATGTTAACATGCCGCTTTGACCCATGCATAGGGTTTGGATTTGCTCCAGCGGTCAACAATTAACAACAATTAACAACAAAATATTAAAAACAGGCTTGCATTTTCCGCCAAAGCGTAGTATATTACCACCTGTCGCCGTTGCAGTAAGACCTTATTACACTAAGCGGCGATACTGAACCTTGCCAATTGAATACAGTACGTAAGGAAATATGCGAACGAGATCAGGAATCAAACGGAGAGTTTGATCCTGGCTCAGGACGAACGCTGGCGGCGTGCTTAACACATGCAAGTCGCACGAGAACGCTTCAGCTTGCTGAGGCTAGTAAAGTGGCGCACGGGTGAGTAACGCGTGGGTAACCTACCTCTGAATC
>DIWR01000025.1 GCA_002428495.1 Synergistaceae bacterium UBA6101 | reverse complement strand
CTCTCTTTCATTCCAGGAAGGGATGCAAAGGGGACATGAGGCACGTCATATGCGAATGCTTCATACAGCTCGTCAGAGATCACAAGAAGATCATACTTAGATGAAATATTGGCTATTTGGGTCAGCAGTTCAAAAGGGAAAACAGCTCCAGTGGGGTTGCAGGGCGAGTTGATGATCATAGCTTTGGTCCTTTTGCTTATCTTGCTCTCTATTTTTTCGGGATCCGGAAGAAATCCCTCTTCCGCTCCGCTCATGCAGTAGACAGGCACGCCTCCCGCCTGTAGGACATGCTGTTCATAAAAGGTGAAAAAGGGCTCAAGAACGATAACTTCATCACCCGGATCAAGGCATGCCTGCATAGCAAGATATGATGCCTGGCTGCCTCCGGTAGTTACAAATATCTCATCCTTAGAATAATCAAGACCGTATTTTCTGTTCCAGTAATTCGATATGGCGGCGCGGAGTCCCGGGATACCCATTCCGGGCGCATAGTGTGTCTCGCCCCTTTTTGCAGCATCGTAAAGTGCGCTGCAGATAACTTCGGGCGTAGGGATGTCCGGTTCTCCAAGCGTCAGATCTATGCTGTCTGGCATTTTTTCAGCCATTGCCGCCATTTTCATCATCAAAGAGGGCCTTATATCCCTGCACTCAGCTGAAAGAAATCTTTTCAAGGTCCTAGCCTCCGGCCTTTTTTGCGGCACGGTCAGCTCTCATGCTGGTCTTTTTGGCATGAGGATCACCGCGGGTCGGCACTATGCAGAAAAATTCCAGCGGCATGTCGGCATCGTTATGGTAGACATGCTTCATTCCGCCGGGTATACGGGTCCAGTATCCCGTCTTCATGTCATAGCGTTCGCCCTCTACTTCGACATAACCGTCTCCGCTGATCGTGTACATAAGGTGGTCCCATTCGTGTGAATGCTCAGGGATCGACTGATGAGCAGGCAGTTTGAAGTGCCGCATGACCCAGCCTTCCCAGAACCTGTCTCCGGGACCGTATACAGTCCTTTTCTCGATATCGGGGGCAAGTGCAGAGGCGTTCTGTAATGGGAGATCGTAAATGCTTCCAAAATTCTTTTCCTGTTTGGACATCGAATTATTCCTCCTTTCATAATGGAGTGAGGGGCAAATGAAAAGCCCCTCACAATATTTTAACTTATTAGGAAAAGATTTACGCTTTCTCTTTAAGACCTGCCAGTATCTTGTCAGGTGTTGCCGGTATTGCCTTGATCCTCACTCCGCAGGCGTTCTTGATCGCGTTACAGACAGAAATGTGCGGTGCAGCAAGGGGCATTTCACCTGTTCCGGAAGCTCCGAAGGGTCCGAGCGGTCGTGGTGTCTCAACATGTATAAGCTTGATGTCATCGGGAACATCCTTGATGTAGGGCAGGCCCATCGTCACAAAGTTGTTGTACTTGCTCTCATCGAGGAAGTCCTCTGTAAGAGCAAGCCCTATGCCCTGGGCTATGCCGCCGTACTGCTGTCCGTCGACGACAAGGTAGTTGTTGATAACACCGACATCACCAACCAGAACAAATTTTTCACAATGCGCTTTGCCTGTTTCCATATTTACTGAAACCATAGCAAGATTGACGGCAAACATATGGAAGCCAAACGGTTTTCCAAGGCCGGTATCTTTGTCGTTGCCGGAACAGACTTCAATGCTTCCGTCTGCATTCTGCACACATGCCTGCGTATAGCCTTCGTAGAAGACTGGGATATTTTCGGCGATCATTTCGTCATATGTGCGGTATGTCCCGTCCGGTTTGCGCATTGCTTCAAGCAGCTTTTTGCAGCTGTCGACTATCGCGTTGCCAACCATTACCTGTGAACGGCTTGCTGCCGCCGCTCCGCTGTTTGGAGCCTTGGCTGTATCGCTCAGGACCATTTTTATCTGAGTCGGATGCAGATTCAATGGCTTAAGAGCTTCATGTGCCGTACCCAAACATCCCATGTCGGCTCCCTGACCGTGGTCTTCCCATGTGTTGTAGACAATGACTCCGTCCTTCGTCAGCTCAATGTTGCTTGCAGCTTCATCTGCTCCGTCATCGTTGGAGTTATAAATACCTATCGAGACCCCGACTCCGAATTTGATCTTATCGGTGGTCTTTGCGGCAGCTTCCTTTTTCATCTCTTCATAATAGGGACGTGCCTTTTTCATCATCTCAGGAAGCGGGAATACTTCAGGGGCATAACCTGACGGCATGACACCGAGCGGGTTCGTTGTGAACGGTTCCCACTGAAGAAGGTTCATCTCCCTGAAATCGAAGGGATCTATCCCGCATTTTTCTGCCAGCATATCCATTGCCGTCTCGCATCCCCAGTAAGTCTGAGGGGCTCCGTAAGCGCGGAAGGCGGCGCTCCAGCGGTGGTTGGTGAAGCAGGTGTATCCTGTTGCCCTCATGTTCGCATATGCGTAAGGCGAGAAGAAGAACTGTCCGCCCTTATTTGTGAGGTCATTGGATGATTCACTGTATGGACCGTGATCGACCCACCATGTCTGTTCCGCTCCGATAAGCTTACCGCTCTTGTCCGCACCGACCCGGATATGCATAAGGAACGGGGATCTCTTGGGAGTACGGATGTTATGTTCCTTCATATTGATCCGCATATAGACAGGACGCTGGCATGCAACAAGGGCTATCGCGAGGTAAGGCTCATTTGTCGGCGCAACTTTGTAGCCAAAAGACGCGCCCATGTTGTTCTGGATGACCCTTATCTTGGAAGGGGCAACGCCCACTCCGCGCGCTATCATCATCTGATGCCTGTAGACACATATCGATTTTGTCGCCAGTGTCACGCGGTCTTCTTCATCGTAGTAGGCATATCCGCAGTCAGTCTCAAGTACCATATGCGGCTGGCGTGAGCTGTAGAATTCATCCTCCACAACGTATGGGGCATTGTCGAGATCTTCCTTGGGATCTGCACCTTTTGTGAATACGCGTTTGTTGAAGGCATTCGGCATTCCGTCTATACCTTCGATCTCATCGTAAACTTTTACTGCATCGGCAGCCTTGGCCTGATGTATGTCAATAAGCTCGGGCAGCTGCTCGTAGTCTACCTTGATCTTATCGGCAGCGGCACGGGCATTAGCCTCGGTGTCCGCGCAGACTATGGCGATACATTCGCCCCACTGGCGTATCTTATCGCCTTCTTCGACCATGATCCGGCGTTCCCATCCATCCGTCGTAACAGATGGGCATCCTACCTGGCCTCTGATCCTGTTGGTACCCTTGTTGGCTTTGATATCTTTGTAGGTCACGACCTTGTAAACTCCGGGCATCTTCTCTGCTTCCGAAGTGTCGATCTTGTTGACCTTAGCATGGCGAACGCCTTCCAGTGCAAATGGATATGCAAAGAGGAACTCTTCCGGGAGTTTCAGCCTGTCGTCATCGCCAAAATCCCAAAGTCCGGTGGCCTTGTAGACCGCGCTGGGACGCGGGTATTTTGAGTTCCACAGTGAGTCGCCGGGCTTGTACATCTTTGCCAGGTCCTCGATCTTCTCTTCCCCTCTGAGTATCGCGGCCGCTTTCATAACTGCGTCCACGACCTGGACATATCCCGTGCAGCGGCAGGCCATCCAATGCTTGCTGTACCACTCGCGGACTTCTTCCCTTGTCGGGCTTGGGTTGCTGTCAAGAAGAGCCTTGCCTGCGGTAATAAATCCCGGCGTGCAGAATCCGCACTGGATCGCCCCGCAGACTATAAAGGCCCACTGAAGAGCGTGGAGGTTCTCGGGGGTCCCGATGCCCTCGATAGTTGTGATCTCAGAGTACTCTGGTACGTTCTTCCATTTCGTGATGCATGAGCGGACTACCTTCCCGTTGAGGATCACGTTGCAGACTCCGCACTGTCCGTGATCACAGCCTCGCTTGGTACCGGTCATCTTTAGCTGGTCGCGGATAACTGTGAGCAGTGATGTTTCCGGTTTGCCTATGATCCTCCTTGGCACTCCATTGATGGTAAGGTTCTTTACATGGTAGTTTGCTTCTGTTTTCATATTATTCCCTCTATCATGATTCTTTTCCTGTTAAATGTGTTTTTTCTACCCTTAACATAATTTCTGTCTCGGTAGCTTCTGTAAAATAGCTCGCTATAATTAACACGAAGAAACTAATTGGAACCGAAACAAGAACTTGTGAAAGTGGGGGCATTTTGGTAAACCAAAGAAGATAACAGTAACTAACCCCTCCTGATACACAACTCATCAGTGCTGCTTTTGGAGTAGCTCGTTTCCACCAAATTCCCATTAGAATTGGGGCTAGAAGCGAAGACCCTAAGAGACCAACAGCTGCGGTGTAAAGCATTGTGAGTAGCTTAGGTGGATTTAATGCAAAGTATATAGCCAGTAAACCTGCTATCCATGTTATTACTAAACTTAATCTTACAACTTCTTTTTCGGTTGCATCAGACTTAATGTGTTTTTTGTATATATCGTTGGCGGCTGCACTCGTAACTGCAAGAATAAGAGCATCTGTTGTAGACATAACCGCAGCAAGAACAGCAGAAACAGCAATTCCCCTAATTAAAGCATTTGGTAAAAAGTGCTCCATGACTTTTAGAAAAACTGTATCAGCGTCTTTTAAACCCGGAAAAACAACTTGTCCGGCAGAGGCTATTGCCAAAACACCAACAAATGTCAGTAAAGCATAAAGTATCATGGAGTAATTCAATGAAAGTTTCGCTGAGTAAGCATCGCGAGAAGTAAATACTCTCATTACAAGATGAGGAACCGTACAGCCAGCTATAAGCCAAACAACAAAGGCTCCAGCGTAGCTAATAAACGACATGTCTTTAATTTGTCCAAAATGCGGAGCACTTGTAGTAGCCTGCGATATTAGAGTATGAGCTCCTCCAAATTTTGTAACAACTACTAATGACAACAGCATCACAACAGCAAACATTAGTATCCCCTGAATAACATCCGTCAGTGTTATTGCCCACATTCCTCCTATTGATACATAAAGAGTAAAAATAATCGCAGTTATAATTACGGCATAGTGATATGGTATGCCAAGAAGGTAAGTAGCTGTTATACCTGCGGCCTTAAGCTGCGCAACTATGTATACTTCCATAGCAATCATAATTATTATGGGAACAATAATACTTAGAGCCTTATTGTTATATCGAATATTGAGATATTCTGGAATAGTGCGCACCTTTAAATCTCTCAAATGTTCTGCCACAAGAATTGAAGCAAAAGGAAAGCCAACAACTGCACCTGCATACATCGCAAAAACATATGGGACCCCTGCAGTGTAAGCTAAACCATTTACCCCAAGTATCGATCCGCCGCTCCCTAATGCCGCCATCATAGCCCACGAATTCGCAAAAGTACCAACCTTTCTTCCTGCTACCCAATAGTCATCAGTAGAAGATGAGACTTTTTTGCTTGCCCATATTCCTATTCCAATACATAACATAACATAAAAAATAGTAATTAATAGCTCTGTTGTTTTCATAACCTACCATCTCCTGCTCTCTTTATCTGAAACAACAAATATTATTGTTACAATTGGAGCAATAAACATTAATAAACCTTGAGTCCAACCAAATACTGCTATTCCCCAAAATTTAATATCTAAACTAAATGGGATGAATGATACAATACATAACAAAATTAAAATAATTAAACAATAAAAATTAGACTTACTCATTCTGAACCAACTGTTCATTTCGTTTCCTCCTTTAAATTTTAATTTCTATTGAATGTACAGATAAAACATTAATAATATATTTTAAATATGCTTAATAAACTACCACTTTATTGATCAATAATATTTAATGTAATTTATTTTATTATATTCACGTTATGTTTTTTTACTAATTAAAGCTACTTAAAGATTCTAACTAGCATTAACGCTTTAATTTAGCTAATTTAATATCAGCAAACGAACTCAATACTTCTAGAAGCTTACTAAAAAGTTCATTCATTTGTTCATCAGTAATTATCAACGGAGGGGCAATAATAATGTTGTCTCCATTAATTCCGTCGACCATTCCGGTACCAGGATATACAGTAAAACCTTTACTGATGCAGTAATCCCTGAATTTTGTCGCGACATCGTCCTTACTGGCAAAGGGTTCTTTTGTTTTTTTGTCTTTTACAAATTCAAAACCCCACATAAGTCCCTTACCACGAAAATCCCCAACAAAATCACAATCAGCAACTGCCTTGGCATATTTAGTCTCAATAATGGCGCCCATTTTATGTGCATTTCCGCACAAATCATTTTTTACATAGAAATCCATGACAGCAGAAACTGCAGCAGATGCCGCAGGCATACCGTTAAATGTATGGCTGTGGGCAAATACTCCGCTTCCTTTTGCGAATACATCTGCAACTTTTTTCGTTACAAGGGTAGCTCCAACAGGGAAATAGCATGCAGCAAGTCCTTTTGCGGAGGCAATGATATCAGGCTTAGCATCCCAGTGTTCCACACAAAAATTCTTGCCTGTTCTGCCTACTCCTGTCATAACTTCATCTGCAATAAGTAAAACATCATATTTATCACATATCCTACGTATTTCCTGCCAGTATCCATCGGGGGCAACAACCGCACCGGCTGTAGACCCAATAATAGGTTCTGCTATAACCGCAGAAATATACTTCGAACCAATTCTGTTGATTTTTTCTTCTAATTTTTTTGCACACTCAATGCCACACGAAGGGTATTCTTTGTTGAATGGACATCTGTAACAGTAATGTGTCTCTATTTTAGGGTGATCTAAGATCATAGGCATGAACAATTTTCTCCTGTTGACATTCCCGCCTATTCCAAGCGTTCCTAGCGTGCTTCCGTGATAACCATTTTCTCTGCCAATAACAAGCGATTTCTCAGATATCCCGTTATTTTTTTCTAAATGATACTGATGAGCCATTTTTATTGCAGCCTCAGTTGCCTCACTGCCGGCATTTACAAACCAAACATGGCTGAAATCTTTAGGTGAAATATTTAGGATCTTCTGTGCAGCAATTTCATTAATTTCCGAGTCCCAGATAGAACCATGAGCAAATGAAGTTTTACAAATCTGTTCGTATATAGCTTTTGCTACTTCCTTATTGCCATAACCAATATTCGCGGAAACTGCACCGGAAGCACCATCAATATAGCGATTGCCTTCTGCGTCATACAAATATATTCCTTCGCCGTAACTGACGTGCAGAAATTCTTTCTTAAAATTTCTTGGAAAGACACTCATCTTCACTACCTCCTTTTCGTCAAATTAAAAATATTTTAATTCATCAGAAACAACATATTCCGCGGGAGTAATGCCCTTCAGCTCTTCAAGAGTTATTTCTGAACAAATCTCTTCCAGATGCATTTTTTGTTCTATAAATCTAAATAATGCGTATTCAGTAACAATTGTGAATACTTTTCCGTATCCTGTAATTGGCAACTTACACTTAGTCAGAATTTTAGGTACTCCTTTTTTACTTACGTGCTGCATTGCAATGTAAACTTTCTTTGCGCCTGTAACTAAGTCCATGGCACCTCCAACACCAAGCATTTTTCCGTTAGGAATGATCCAGTTTGCGACATTCCCTTTCTGGTCAACTTCAAAAGCACCAATAACCGTTGCATCGACATGCCCCCCCCTGATCATTCCAAAAGAAACACTACTGTCAAAATAACTGCAGCCAAGCGTTTCTGTTACTTTTATTCGACCTGCATTAATAAGCAGAGGGTCACATTCTCTATCACATGCTGCGGGTCCCACACCTAACATTCCATTTTCCGCATGAAGAAAAACCCTTTTACTATCAATGTAATCAGCTACCATTGTTGGAATGCCAACACCAAGATTCACAAAAAGATCTTTTTCTTTGCTCATTTCCGAAAATTCTCTAGCTATTCTTTGTGCAATTCTTTTTTTGGCAGTTTCTTCATCAAATAAATACATTGCTAACAACTCCTTTTAACAAGAACATCAACAAAAATATGCGGTGTCACTATAGATTCTGGGTCTAAACTTCCAACAGGGACAATTTCTGATACTTCTGCAATGACTAATTTCCCTGCCATTGCCATTATCGGATTAAAATTACGTGCTGTTTTGTAATAAACCAAGTTGCCTAGCTCATCTGCGATTTGTGCTGAAATAAGAGCCACATCAGCAGGAATAGCCTCTTGAAGCAAGTATTTTTCCCCGTTGAATTCCTTAACTTCTCTTCCGTTTTCAAGGCCTGTCCCAACAGCAGTTTTTGTATAAAATCCTGCAACTCCAACCCCGGCGGCACGTATTCCTTCTGCAAAAGAACCTTGAGGGATCAGATCGACAGTTATATTCCCCGCATTAAATTCATCTGCCACTTCTGGATTCCAGTTATAATAGTTTCCTATAAGCCCTTTAACTTTACCTGCTGTTAACAACGTTCCGAGACCTTCATTGGGCGAACCCAGATCGTTGCTGATAATAGTCAGATCGTTTGCATCTACTTCAGTAAGTGCTTGAACAAGCATTTTAGGATCCCCGGAATTACCAAAACCACTCACCATTATTCTGTCTCCGCTTTTTATTAATTTCATGGCATCTTCGATTGACTTAAGTTTCAAGCTTTTCAAAACATTATTCATTCTTCAACACTATCCTTTTAAATATTTTCAAACGCCATGGACATTCCAAGTCCACCGGCAATACAAATAGTAGCTAAGCCATACTTCACTTTGCGTTTCTGCATCTCATGTAACAACGTTGTTGATATTCTTGCCCCTGAACAGCCGAGTGGGTGCCCAAGCGATATAGCCCCACCGTTTACGTTTAAAATACTCTGATCAAAATTCATTTCTTTAATACAGCCAAGAGACTGCGCAGCAAATGCTTCATTCAATTCAATTACCCCAAAGTCTTCCAACTTCAGGTTGTCTTTTTCCAGCACTGCAAGAAGCTTCTTTGTTGCAGCAACCGGCCCCAGTCCCATATATCGCGGATCAACACCTGCAGCAACTCCTGCTATTATTCTTGCCATAGGAGTGCAGCCTAACTTTTCAGCTTTCGACAATGACATCAAAACAAGAGCAGAAGCACCATCATTACGGCCTGAAGCATTTCCGGCGGTTGTAACGCCATTTTCAAAAACAGGTTTGAGTTTGGACATTTTTTCCAGGTTGGTATCTCTTTTTGGGAATTCATCGGTGTCAACACATAGCGAAGCCTTTTTCTTTTGAGGAACATAAACTGGGACAATCTCATTCTTGAACCTGTCATTGTCGATTGCGGCTATTGCTTTATGCTGGCTGCTTAAGGCAAATACATCACATTCCTCGCGTGTAATTCCGAATTTTTCAGCGATGTTGTCCGCAGTCTGTATCATATTGAAAGTCCCATATATGTCTCTTGGCTGACTTCTCGGCTGACTTTCTGTATTGGGGTCTATAAAGTCCGTACTGCCGTTCCCTACTCCAAATCTCGCGTTTCTGACATAGAAAGGGGCAGTGCTCATACTTTCAACGCCACCAACTAATACAATTTCAGAATATCCGGTCTGTATTTGCTGCATACCGGAAAGGATCGCCTGCATACCTGAAGCACATTGACGATGTACTGTATAAGCAGGCGTTGATTCAGGCAGTTTGACCATTAATGAAGTCAATCTGGCAATGTTGGGTTGGTCTGTTGACTGTTTTGCCTGCCCCATTATTACTTCATCAATTATTTCCTTAGAGATTCGGGCTTTTTCAATTGCCTCATTCACAACAACAGAAAGTAAAGTCTCTGGCAAAACATCCTTAAATACACCTCCGATGTTGCCTATTGGAGTCCTTACTGCTGATACTACAACCACCTGTTCCAAATTTACCTACCCCCGATTTTATGTTCGATAACTACATGCTCATTTGTGAAAAAATAAAGATTCATTGTTTCCGCATTTAAGATAAATTGAAAATTCAAATATGTATATTACCAAAGCACCTACAAATACTTAGCTCTAGAGTTAAGTATTCTTGTTAATATATGACATTTGTTAGCATGTATACTAAGAATATTTAATTTGATAGCTAACAATTGTGTTTTTATAGCATCGTTTAAAATTATGTATTACAATCATTCTATGCTTAATGTTAAAATGAAAATCTCATATAGAGGACTTCGTTAAAAATTTTCTGACTTTTGACAAAAAGCCACTAATTAAAGTTGCAAAAACACCAACACTAATATCAAGAAATATAAACAACTTATTGTTGCTTTGTACAATAAAACTAGACAGGAGAATTTAAATGGACTTATTACAATTAAAATACTTTAATTTATTAGCTAATAATCAACATTTAACAAAAACTGCTGAACAGCTTAAAATATCATCGCCCTCATTGAGTGCAACAATAAAAAGATTAGAAAATGAATTAGGCGTACAATTGTTTGACAGAAATGGAAGAAACATTATCCTTAATAATTACGGGGAAATATTACTAAGTTATGTCAAAGAAATATTTCTATTACTTGAAAATGCCCAGAAGGAATTAGAAGATATAAAACATACAGGAGAGATGAATATTTCTGTAGCAACAACAAGCCCTTTAATTTGGCATGATTTATTTATGGCTTTCGTAAAAAAATATCCCAACGTTAATTTAAATCATTCTATTCTAAAGTTAAATGGATTATATGACTCAAGTATTTCTAATAAATTCGATTTTATAATAACCGCACATAACGATCTTTCATCTAATTCACTTTGGGTTTCAGAAATACTAAACAAGAATGACAAACCCTTCCTTGCTGTTTGGCAAGGACACAAATTTTCATCAAAAAAACAAATAAGTCTTATTGAGGCAAAGGAAGAGAAATTTATTGCCCTTTCTAAAGGATTTTCAGGGAGAAAATTATTCGACGATATTTGTATGCTGGCTGGCTTTGAACCAAAGATAGTGCTTGAATGCGACTATTCCCTTAGAAGCACTTTATTGAAAAATAAATATGGGATCGTATTTACAACGGAATCAGTTAAAATAGCGGAATCACTTGGAGACGCAGTTTTTATTGAGATTATTGACCCTCTATACATCAGAACTCAATCAATTTTTTGGAGAAAGGATAGATATTTAAATACAACAAATAGTAATTTTTTAAATTTCGCAATAGACTTTTATAAGAATAAATAATTTATTGTAATTTTTCACATTTTTGCTTTTATATTAAAAAAACCAACAAACAATCCCCTATATACTACACATTAAGAGGGCGTTGTTTGTTGGGTTTTTATGCGATTTTAACTATGCAATCGTCATGATTATTTCATGAAAATGCACAAATAATTATATTATTGTCTATTCAGGCAGTATTTTACTATAAAAGTCTTACTATCATTGCAACGCCCTGACCTCCGCCTATGCAAGCACTGGCCATGCCGACACTTTTGCCCTGCTGCTTCAGAGCGTACAGGAGGGTCGTCAGTATCTTGGCGCCGCTCGCTCCGATGGGATGTCCAAGGGCTATCGCACCCCCGTGGACATTCAGGCGCCCCATATCAAAGGGCATCTTGCGGTGGCATGCGATCACTTGTGCCGCAAACGCTTCGTTTATCTCGATCAGTTCCATATCATCCATGGTCATACCTGCTTTTTTCAACGCAATATCCATAGCCTTTACCGGTGCGATCGGGAAATGTTCAGCGTCAACTGCGGCAGCCGAGTAACTTAATATCTCAGCGATGGGACTGAGCCCTTCTGCTTTTGCCCAATCATCGCCGGCGACCATAACAGCGCTCCCTGCATCACAAAGTGCCGAGCTTGAGCCTGCAGTGATGGTGCCGTCCTTCTTAAAGATCACAGGCAGTTTTGCAAGTGATCCAATCGAAGTATCTTTCCTGGGAATTTCATCTGTGTCTAAGATAAGCTCTCCCCTCTTTCTGTCCTTCACTGCCACCGGCACTATCTCGTCCTTAAATAACCCTTTTTCTATAGCATCGACAGCCTTCATATGGCTGTAGTATGAGAATTCATCCTGTTCCTCGCGTGTGATCGAAAATTCCGGGATCACAACATCCTCTGTGATCTCGCCCATGAGACGCCCTGCCAGAGGGCAGATAAATCCATCTGCATGAAGAACGTCTTCTGCCTTTTTCTCTCCCATCCTCATCCCCCAGCGCGCATCCCTGAGTATGTAGGGAGTGTTGGTCGCGCTCTCCATACCACCTGCCACAATTGTGTGGGCGTCTCCGAGACGCACCCTGTCAGCTGCCAGCATTATACTGCGCAGCCCGGAACCGCAGCGAATATTTACCGTGAATGCCGGTACAGACTGGTCTATCCCCGCTTTAAACATGGCATTCCTCGCCGGGTTTGCTCCGACGCCTGCCTGCCATCCATTTCCCATAATTACTTCTTCGACCGCATCAGCGGATGCCCCTGAACGGATAATAGTCTCTCTTAAGGCAGCTGCTCCAAGATCCACTGCAGAAAGTTTAGAAAACTGTCCTCCGAATTTTCCTCCAGCTGTCCTGCTCGCACTCAATATTACTGCTTTAGCCATCTCATGCGACCTCCATTCCCATTATCGGGGGGAGCGGGTCTGCCACATCAAAGTCAGCCTCAGTATGCTCCCTGATCTGCTCAATTGTTACTTCGGGAGCTTTTTCGATCAGCGTCATTTTGCCGTCAGCTATTGAAAATACCGCGAATTCTGTCACTATCATGCTTGCGACTCCTACAGCGGTCAGGGGAAGTCTGCATTGTTTCAGTATCTTGGCCTCGCCCTTTTTAGTGGTGTGCGTCGTAGCGATATAAACTTTTTTTGCTCCAACGACAAGGTCCATAGCGCCGCCCATCCCGGGAACGCTCTTGCCCGGAACCACCCAGTTCGCAATGTCGCCGGTCTGGCTCACTTCCAGCGTTCCCAGCACTGTGGCATCGACATGCCCGCCCCTTATAAGCCCGAAGCTCGTATCGCTGGCGAAAAAGCTTCCGCCCGGAAGGATCGATATTATGCGTCCTCCTGCTCCTATGCACCTCAGGTCAGGCTCTGCGGGTGCCGGGCCTACTCCGATAGCTCCGTTCTCGGCCTGGAATATTATATGAGTCCCTTCGGGTATGTAGTCCGAAACAAGCGTAGGTATTCCAATTCCAAGGTTCACTACCTGTCCTTCTGAAAATTCCAGCGCTATCCGTTTGGCTATCCTTTCCTTTATGATGCATTCATCAAGTTCTGGAAGCATAATATGAACCTCCTTTCACAACTATCATGTCTACAAGGATGCCCTGTGTTACTATTTCATTCGGGTCAAGCTCCCCCACGTCTACCACTGAGTCGACCTCAGCTATAACGATTTCTGCGGCAGTGGCCATAGCCGGGTTGAAGTTCTGGTTAGTTCCTTTGTATATCAGATTGCCCATGCGGTCAGCCTTATATGCCCTCACCAGGGATACATCTGCTCTTAGGGGAAGCTCCAGAATGTATTTCCTGCCGTTGACTTTGAGCACCTGCTTGCCCTCTTCAACTATAGTCCCCACGCCCGTCGGAGTAAGAAAACCACCGAGGCCGAATCCGCCTGCCCTTATACGCTCAACGAATGTCCCCTGAGGCGAGAGTTCAAGCTCCATTTTGCCTGAATTGAAATACTCTCCGGTTTTTTTGTTGAGACCGACATGGGATGCAATTACTTTCTTTATCCTGCCTGCAGCGACCAGTTTTCCATGCCCAACATCCACATATGCGGTATCGTTAGCGATCATGGTCAGTTGGTCGGTTCCTGCTTCGTAGAGTGCGTCGACAAGCGTGTAGGGTATTCCTCCATAATTGAATCCCCCTACCATTATCGTGTCGCCCTGTTTGATGCATTTCACTGCTTCTTGCGCAGAGACAACCGGTTTGATAATTTTTTTACTCATCATACGGTCCCTCCTTCAAGTTTATTTTTTTTCTTTCCGAAACCCTTCTGTTTCGCGTATACAGCTGTTACTATCCCAGCTCCTATGAGATTGCTTATCATCGTTGGATAGATTATCAGGAAGGGAACTGCTACAAGCAGCAGGCGTTCTATCGGATTCAGATCATCGACCAGATATCCCTGAACTGCAGCTGAAAGCCCGACGACTGCAATGAGCGCGGTCAGGCTTGCAAATACTATATGAACGACGCCCCCCTGCAGCAGAAGACCAGGATTATATATGAACATATAGGGCACTATAAATCCTGCAGCTGCCACCAGAAGAGCTGTAAATCCGGTTTTCAGGGGTTCTGACTTTGCAATTCCGGCAGCGGCGTAAGTTGCAAGCGCTACGGGAGGTGTTACGTCTGCAAGCACTCCGAAATACAGACAGAAAAGGTGTGCAGAGAACATGGGAACTCCCATCTGCGCCAGAGCGGGTGCCGCCAGTGTTGACGTGATGATATACTGGGCGGTCGTTGGTACGCCCATTCCAAGGATTATCGAACCGATCATCGTAAGGATAAGAGCAAAAGGAAGTATGCCCTGCGACATGCTGAGCACGAACGATGAGAACGCCAGTCCCAACCCCGTGATCGCGATAATACCTATAACTATGCCCGAACAGGCACATGCAGCAGCGACGTCTACAGCTCCGGTGCCTCCGGATATCATCGCTTCTATGATCCTCCTCGGGGTCATCCGGTGCTCTTTGTCTCCAAACCAAGAAGCCGCTACAAGCGAAACGATCGACCAGAAGACCGCCATCGTCGGGGAGTAGCCGAAAGCAAGGAATGCGACCAGCAGTACTATCGGAAGAAGAAGAAACCATCCTTGGCGGATGACCTTCCTGACGTTTGGAAGCTGTTCATCTGTGAGCCTGGGCATACGCTTTTTTCCGGCCCTGAAGTGGACCATTGCGCCTATCGAGATGAAGTAAAGCGTTGCCGGTATTGCCGCGCCTATGACTATCTCCCAGTAGGATACTCCCAGAAACTGCGCCATTATGAAGGCTGCGGCCCCCATAACAGGGGGCATGACCTGGCCACCCGTAGAGGCTGCCGCTACTATAGCACCGGCGAACTCGGGAGAGTAACCCGAATGTTTCATCAGCGGGATGGTAAAAGCCCCTGTTGTGACAGCGTTTCCGCAGGAACTTCCCGAAACCATGCCCATGAAGCCGCTGGCAGTAACTGCCGCCTTTCCTGGTCCGCCCTGGCTCTTGCCCGCAAGTCCGACAGCAAGATCGATAAAGAACTGACCGGCTCCCGAGGTGCTCAGGAATGAACCGAAGAGGACGAACAGGAAGATGAAAGAGGCCGAAACTCCGAGCGGGACTCCGAAGATCCCGTCTGTGCGAAGATACATGAAGGGGGCAAGTTCTTCATAAGAAAAACCCGCGTGTGCAAGTATCCCAGGCATATAAGGACCTAATATTCCGTATGCCAGAGCGAGTGTTGCAACTATAGGAAGCGGCCATCCCAGAGATCTGCGCGCACCTTCTATCACCAGCACTATCATTATTACGCCTAGGTATATGTCAGAGGGTATCGCCGCGCCTTCGCGGGCTGCTATGGCGTCATAATTCAGCAATATGTTTGCACAGCCAATGATTATCAGTATCGCGGGTATCCAGTCAAAAATGCTGATTTTCAGTTTATTGCCTTTTTTCTGAGATGCAGGGTATATTAGGAAGAGAAGCGTGCCCATGAACATCCAGTGCCACGCTCTCTGTGTCATTGCCGCAAAAAGCCCGAAAGCCGCTGTGTAAAGGTGGAAACAGGAAGCTATTATCGCTATGGCAGCCACGATGTAAAACTGCCAGCCGGAAAGCCTCCTCTTTTTACTTTCATCAGGATCTTCAACTATCTCCGGGATAATATCTAACTTTTCCACGTTTTCTGCCTTAAGCAGATCAAATTCATCAGCCATCAAACAAACCTCCCGTTATCTAAGGTTCCTAAAGTCAACGGGGAGCAAATGCCCCCCGTTGAGATCCCATTATAAGTCGGGGTATACTACTTAACTGTTATTCCCTGTTCCTTAAAGTACTTGACCGCTCCCGGGTGGAAAGGGATGATCCCTACAGATGCCTTTTTGGGAACAAAATTAGCCGCATGCGGTGTCACTTTCATCAATTCTTCTTTTTTGTCAATGAAAGTTTTCAGGCAGTCATATGCGACTTTTTCACTCATTTTTCCGTTAACTACCAGGAAGTTTGCATCAGCAACTGTCTTGCATGGCTGATCCTGTTTTGTATAAGTTCCCTTTTCGATAGTGTATTTCAAGAGGAACTGGTGCTTCTTGGTAACCTTGTCGATAACGTCGTCTGGAAGGGATATCAAAACTACATCACGTACAGCCGCGATCTCCATGATCGCTGATCCCGGAGCCGCAAAGTTGAAGAAAGCTGCGTCAATATTCCCGTCCTTGAGGGCTGTTACAGCTTCGGGCTGTGTGAGCTGCTGCCTGTTGATATCTTTGTCTGGATCCCAGCCCGCAGCTTCGAGGATCATCAGCGAAAGAAGCTGGTCTCCGCCGCCGGGGGCACCGAGGGATATTTTCTTGCCCTTAAGATCGGCAAATGTCTTTATTCCTGTTTTAGTTGTCGTTACAAGGTGCTGAGGCGCGGCATACATGTTCATGAGAGTAAGGAGCGGGAGTTTTCCATCCTGCTGAAAAGCCTCAGTCCCTGTGTAGGCCTGATAGAGGGTAGAACCCATGGTCATTCCGATCTGGGCCTTGTCTGATGCTACCAAACGGCAGTTTTCCTTAGATGCCGCAGTAGAGCGAGATGTTGCCTTAATGTCCAAGCCGCCCTTGGTGAGCAGTTCAGCCATAACTCCGCCCAGAGGGTAGTATGTCCCGCCGACTCCGCCTGATCCGATAGTGATGAAGGTCATTGCAGACGCGATCCCTGCAAAAAGCATAACTGTGATAATACCGAGTGCGATAATATTTCTCTTCTTCATAAAACTTGTACCTCCTTAGAAAATAGTTTTGACGACATACTATGAGTTACCTGTCTTTATGACAGTAAAGCCCGATCGTCAGACTAGCTTTTTAGCAGCAGCATCAAGACCTGCCGCCAGTTTTTCAAGAAGTTCGCCCACCTGTTCCTCGTTGATGATAAGAGGCGGCGCGACAAGGAAATTATCTCCCAGCAATCCGTCCACCTGACCTGAACCCGGATAGATGATCAGGCCCCTGTCCACGCATTCCTTCGTGGCAACGTTCGCCGCTCCGATTTTCTCAAAGGACTCCCTGGTTGATTTATCCTTTACCAGTTCGAATCCCCACATAAGTCCTTTGCCCCTGACGTCACCAACTATCGGGTTTTCTGCTGCGATCTTTTTTACTCCATCTCCAAGTATTTCTCCCATTCTGGCAGCGTTCTCGACCAGTTTGTGTTCCTTCATATACTTGAAAACTGCACATACCGCGGCAGCGCTGATCGGATTTCCGTTATAGGTGTGGCCGTGCATAAAGGATCCGCTGCCGTTCTTGATCTCTTCAACGAGACTGCTTCTTGCAATAATCCCGCCTGTAGGCACATATCCCGCGGCAAGCCCCTTGGCAGTCGCGATGATATCAGGCACTACATTCCAGTGATCGACGGCGAAGTTTTTTCCAGTCCTTCCGCATCCGGTCATTACTTCATCAGCGATCAGGATAACGTCGTATCTACTGCAGATCTCCCTTATCATTGGCCAGTATTCATCAGGCGGCGTTATCGCACCGACCGTAGAACCCACCAGAGGCTCAGCGATGAAGGACGAAACATACTGGGGACCTATTATCTTTATCATTTTGTCAAGATGTTTTGCACACATCATACCGCATGAGGGATATTCAGCTCCGAACTCACAGCGGTAACAATATGAGGCAGCGATTTTGGGGGATTCCCTGAAAAGAGGTGAAAACACCCTGCGACGTGCCATTGATCCGGCTATCGCCATTGTACCTATCGTGCTGCCGTGATAAGAATTCCAGCGGCCTATGGTCAGATGCTTGCTCGTTGCAGGTCCGTCTCTTTCTACGAAGTACTGTCTGGCCAGCTTGACTGCCGACTCGATCGCTTCGCTTCCGCCGCTTACGAACCACACCTGGTCGAGGTCACCCGGGGCTGTTTCTGCAACAGCAGATGCAGCCTCTTCAACTATTGAGCAGTGCCAGCGTGAGGGATGAGCAAATTCGATCTTCTCATATTGCGCTTTAACAGCATCAATGACTTCCTTATTGCAGTGGCCAAGATTTGAGATCAGTGCTCCGCAGCATCCGTCAAGATATTTTTTCCCTTCGGTATCATATATATAGATACCCTCTCCATGATCCGCTTCGATGTAGTTTGTTTTAAAACTTCGGGGAAATGCGTGCTGTAACATCCTGCGTTCTACCTCCCACCATAAAATTGAAGGAAATAAATCATAATGCTTTTAAATAGACAAAGTGCGCCATATATGAAGACTTGATTTAAAAAGGGATAATACCTGCAATTACTTTAATTCCTTACAGTATTCATCTGTGACAACACATTTGTTTGTGAAGGATTTCCTTCAGTTTTTTTATACCTTATAACATTTTTTTTGTCAACCATTAATCAATTTTATATTTTTTACTAAAGCTGCACATCAGCAACATCAAATTCGGCATTTTTTGTGATAAAGTTAGGATGTTTTATTTTCGGGCCTAAAATATGACAGTTTATAATGTATAATTTCAAAACTTTGGGGGGAACGATCATGGGCTGGAGAAACGTTGAGAATAACCTGGGCAGCTTGCCGCCTGCCCAGAGAAAAATTGCGGAGTATATGCTTAAGAATAAATTGGAATCTATCTTTCTGACCGCGCTCCAGCTAGGCAAAAATGCCGGTTCAAGCGAAGCTTCGGTTATCAGGATGGCTTCAAACCTTGGATTTTCAAGTTTTCCGGATTTTATAAAGTCACTGCAGGAAGAGGCAAAAGACCAGCTTTCGACCCTTGGCCGTCTCCAGACACACAAACTTCAGCCTCAGACTGGTGGCCTGATCGCGAGGATCATCAACAATGATCTGGAACAGGCACTGGGATCCCTCTCAACCGTAGATGACGGATCCATAATAACCCTTGCCGAAAAAATATGCGCTTCGGACGCTATTTACATAGTCGGCCTACGGAGCACAAGATCATTAGCAGTATATATGGAATACTACCTTTCCTGGTTTTTTTCAAATGTATTTCTTCCCACCACAGATACAATAGGGAACCACCTTGTGGCGGCTCCCCAAAACAGCATTGTCATAGGCATAAGCTATCCGCGCTATACAAGGCAGACCGTTGAATGCATCGCCCTTGCGAAAAAGAGAAAATTCCTTACCGCAGCTATAACAGACTCCCCTTTCAGCCCTCTCGCCAAGGCGGCCGATCTGTGCATCGTATCTCCGTGTGCCCACATCGCGCACATAGACTCGCTTCTCATACCGATAGGGCTCATCAACACCCTGCTCATACAGGTTGCCGAGCAGCTTGGGCCGAAGGCGCTCAAAAGGCTTGAAGATCTGGAGAAGAACTGGACAGACAGCTCGGTCTACTGTTAGAAGCCTCTGTACAGGATCGCCTCAAAGCACCTCCTCAGGACATCAGCAGCCGGATCCTGTTCATCTGATTTACTGAGCTTGTTCCTGAGTCGTAGTCCAGAGCAAGGACGCTGGCCCCGCTGTAGCGGCGCCTCAGTTCTTTTATCACGCCCTTTCCCGTAATGTGGTTGGGAAGGCATGCAAAAGGCTGAACACATATAATTTTTTTGACACCGCTCTCTATCAACGAGATCATTTCAGCAGTCAGAAGCCATCCTTCGCCTGCCTGGTTCGCACAGGAAACAACAGATGAAGCCTTATCGGCCATTGCGTATATGTCGTGGAGGCGCCCGAACCTAGTACCCCTTAGAGCGTCCCTGACAGGCTTCCGGATGATCTCAATCGCTGCGATGGCAGCTCTTCCAGCTACAGCGGAACATAGACTTCCGGAGAGAGACCTGTACCTGTAGACCGGATCAAAGAGACAGTAAAGCAGGAATGAAGCCATGTCAGTCAGAACAGCCTCTCCCCCGCTTGACTCAATAAGGTCAACGAGGCGCTCGTTTGCGCCTGAGTGGTATTTGACCAGTATCTCCCCCACTATTCCGACTTTTGGTTTTTCTGTTCCGCTTACCTGGATCCTGTTAAAATCAGCGACAGTCTCATGCACTACAGAACGGAAGTCAGGTCCGCTGCCGTTTATGATCGCATTTTTATATCTGGATGACCATGCATTGTAGACTTTCGTTGCTTCTCCGGGCCTCAGTTCATAGGGTCTGGTCCTCAACAGGAGCCTCATAAGCAGGTCACCGTAGACCATTGCTTTCGCGGTCCGAAATATCACCCTAGGGGGCAAAGAAAAACTTACTGAATTTTTGCCCTGTGAATTGACTGCCAGCACCCTTACCTCTTCAAATCCTGCATCGTCAAGCGCCCTCCTCAAAAGCGGAACATAATTGCTAGCCCTGCAGGATCCGCCTGTCTGCGCATAGAAACAATCAGTCTTTTTGGAATCATATTGTCCGCTCTTGAGCGCATTCAGAAATTGCCCTACAACTATCATCGCGGGGTAACATGCATCGTTGTTGACATAATTCAGCCCCAGTTCTACCGATTCCCTGCCGCCCTCGGCCAGGATCCTGAAATCATGCCCCTCCGCCCTCATTATGGATTCAAGGAACTGGAAATGATACTGAGAAAGCGGCGGGCAAAGTATCGTCCTTTTCCCTGAAGGACGGCTGATATCAGCAGTGTTTTGAATTTCAGCTTTGCGTGCCTCTCCCTGGAAAGGATCATTAGCTTTTACCGAGGCAAGAAGTGAGCGTATCCTTATCCTCACTGAGCCGTTATTTTTGCTTTCATCTATTTTCAGGAGGGTGTGGAGTCGTCCCTCTTTTTCAAGAATCTTCGCAGCCTGGTCTGCGCTTATTGCATCCAGTCCGCAGCCGAATGAATTCAGCTGCACCATTTCTATCATCCTGAGATCAGGATCGTTAGCCACCACATATGCAGTTCTGTAGAGCCGTGAATGGTATACCCACTGATCGATCACTTTCAGCCCCTTACCCGCCTCTGCGCCGATCGATCTCCCGGCTACTGAATCCTCTGTAAGGACTGCGACGTTGTACCCGTTGATAAGTTCAGGTATGCCGTGATTCACTTCGGGGTCCAGGTGATAGGGGTGTCCGGCGAGGACTATACCTACAATTCCCTTCTCCTTAACGTATCTGACAGCCCTCTCCCCCATCGCCCCGATATCTTTTTTAAATTCCTCCTGGGCCTTGTACGCTTTTTTGAGGGCCTTAGTTGCTTCAGCATGAGTCACGCCTTGACGCCTGAACTCTTTTACTATGTGCCAGGCCATTTCCCCCGGTGAATCTATCGGAAAGAAGCTGTGGATGTAGCTTACTTTACCTGAGCTTAACCAGTCGACATTTAGTCCGGCGACATCGGGATAGCCTGCCACCACAGGGCAGTTGAAGGAGTCGTCTGCGTCTCTGTACTCCTTTTTTTCCTGCTGTATGCCCGGATAAAAAATAAGTTCAGCTCCCCTGTCTATCAGTTCCTGCAGATGGCGGTGGACCAGCTTGGCAGGGAAACAAAGTGTCTGGGATGGAATAGTGTCGATCGCAAGCGACCCGTCAGGGCGCTCGGAAGAGAGTTCGACCCTGAAGCCCAGATCGGTAAAAAGGGTGAACCAGAAGGGGTAATTCTCATACATGTTGAGTACCCTTGGGATGCTGACGGTACCCCTTGGAGCATGCCCTTCCTCTATCGGCAAATAATAATCAAAGAGCCGTTTATACTTTTCGCTGTAAAGATTGGGAGGAAGATCAGGACTTGGCTGTCCTACGTTCTCCCCTTTCGAGCACATGTTGCCCGTTACATGGCTGCGCTCTCCGTTGAAAGTGGTCACGGTCAGAAGACAATTGTTCCCGCAGCCTGAGCAGCGCCTTGTCTCCGACTTCGAATCAAAGGAGAGAAGTGCCTCTCTTGAAATTATCGAGCTTTTCGCGCCGCTCTCACGGTCTGTTGATACCAGCGCAGCTCCGTATGCACCCATGAACTCTGATATATCGGGTCTCAGCACACTGCGCCCCGTGATTTTTTCGAAGGCCCTCAATAAAGCGTTGTTTTTGAATGTTCCACCCTGAACGACTATGTGTTGGCCGATCTCTTCTATCCTTCGTATCTTCAATACCTTATAGAGAGCGTTGCGGACTACGGAATATACCAGACCCGCTGCGATATCTTCGACAGCAGCTCCCTCTTTCTGCGCCTGCCTCACTCTGGAGTTCATGAAGACCGTGCATCTCGAGCCGAGATCTACCGGAGAGCGGGATCTTTCCGCGCTCTCCACGAACTCATCCATTCCCATACCCAGAGATTCAGCAAAATTCTGGAGGAATGAGCCGCATCCGGAAGAACAGGCTTCATTCAGAAATATCTGCCTGATGCTTCCCTTCTCTATCTTCAGGCATTTCATGTCCTGTCCGCCGATGTCGATTATAAAATCCGCATCCGGGTCGATTTGCTTTGCCGCCCGTGTATGTGCAACAGTCTCTATCTCTCCTATATCTATTCCGAATGCCGACTGGATCAGTTTTTCCCCGTAGCCTGTCACACAGCTGTTCTTTATGAAAAGTCCCTCAGGCATCAGAGAATAGAGATCAAGTATGATCTCCCTTACCGTATTTATCGGCTCACTTCCGCCACGCATTCTGTAATCGGAAAAAAGCAAATTCCCCTCACTGTCTGTCAGTACGGCCTTAGTAGTCGTCGATCCAACGTCTATGCCAAGATAGGCAGCTCCGACAGCAGATACGATAGGCTTTCTTTGAGCTACGGATCTGCTGTGCCTCTGCTCGAATTCCATTTTTTCCTCCGGACAGGAAAAGAGCGGCGGAAGGTTCGAGCCGCACCCCATCCTTAAAGGTGAGGAATAGGTCGATGTCCTGCGGTCCAGTTCCGAGACGGTCACCTCATCATTCTTTTTTCCGAGCAATGCAGCGCCAAGGGCAACAAAGAGGTGAGAGTTTTCCGGTGATATGGCCTGGATCGGCAATAGTCTCAGAGTTTCTGAAAACCTTTTTCTCAATTCCGGAAGAAAATAGAGAGGGCCTCCAAGGAATGCAACATTCCCTACGATCCTTCTTCCGCAGGCAAGGCCGCTTATAGTCTGGTTTACAACAGCCTGGAATATCGAGGCTGCGATGTCGGCTCTTTCCGCCCCCTCTTTCATGAGTGACTGGACATCGGTCTTTGCAAAAACACCGCAGCGCGACGCAATCGGGTAGATCATCCTGGATCTCGCCGCAAGCTCGTTCAGCCCGGCTGCGTCTGTCCCCATAAGGAAGGCCATATGGTCAAGAAAAGCGCCTGTTCCGCCTGCACATGTCTCGTTCATTCTCTGGTCCGCACCGCTTTCGTCAAAATATGTAAGTTTGGCATCTTCCCCGCCAAGTTCAATGCATACATTTGCCTGAGGGATGTATTTGTTAACTGATGCAGAACAGGCTATAAGTTCCTGGGTGAATGGAAGCCTCATCTCCTCCGCGATCCCCATGCCTCCGGAACCGGCTATCTCCAGCGTTACCCTTGAATTTTTAAAACTATGCATTATTTCGTTAACAATTTCACAGACAGTTGTCCGGACATCTGAAAAATGCCGACAGTACCTGCTGTGGACGAGCCTGTCTCTTTCATCCAAAAGTACAGCTTTTGCCGTAGTTGAACCTATATCGAGCCCCATGTGCAAATGCGGCATCAGTTGTTTCCCCCTAACTTTCCTGTCAGAACAAGAGCTGTGCAAGACAGCTCTGACGTTTGAAACTTATCTGAAGTTTTGAAAGCTTAAAAAGGAGAATTCGGTCTAAATCAGAAGAACAAGATCCAAAACAGGCAGAAAGAGGTGTTCCCTCTCCGCGGTAAGGTTGCCTTTATCAAGAATGTTGGGTAAGGTACGAAATGAGGAATGGTCGAACAGATCTCTTTTTAATGTATAAAATGACTGGTTCGCGTTAAAAAGAGACTTCATGGATCTGTAAAACCTTGAAAGTGTCTGCCTATGTGTCGGGTTTACTGCGGCAGCAGATGTTTCGATGCTGCTCATCATAATTTTTGCGGAGCTCGGACCAAGGCTGGACCGGATATTATGTCCGGACAACACACAAACAGCCATCTCGAAAATGATCAGAGACGTCAGAAGGATATATGCGTACTTTTTCATAATATTACTGAATCTATACAAACAATACCATCTCCGTTTGCGAAGATTATCACATCTCTGAAATAAATTCCATACCTAATTTTCAGTCAGTAAAATAAGACATATGATTAAAGCTGGTATGAGGATATAATTATGTAAAGGTAAAGTTATTCACCCAAATAACATGTAATGACTAAACAATCACAGGGAGTGAGATAAATGGTCAGATATATCAAAAACATACCTGCGAAAGAAATTTTTACGCTTGCAGATCAGGTGGAATACCTCCCCGGTCAGGTAGTCAGCAGGACTATTTCACAAAACGATGCCCAGAGCCTGACGATATTCGCATTTGACAAGGGGGAGGAAATAAGCTCACATTCCTCACATGGTGACGCGCTGATAACTGTACTCGATGGGGAAGGCAGAATAACCATAGACGGAACAGCCTTTGTCCTTCACAAAGGAGAAAGCATCCTCATGCCTGCCGGAAAACCCCATGCAGTCTTCGCGCAGGAAAAATTCAAAATGCTGCTTGTCGTAGTCTTTCCGCTGCCCTTGAAGGGGAAATAGATAAGCTGCCGGAAGAACGCCGACGGGGAATTTGCGCCCAAGGCATTGCTAAGCAATTGCTGAGCCGTCGCTAAGCGGTAGTAGGGGCGGATAAAGGGCCGGCAAGCAATTGGCAAGCGATAGGCAAACATTGGCAAGCAATTGTAAAAAAATTAATGCTAAGAACTAAAATCACCGTCGTTCCCGAATTCGTTCACCATCGTCATTCCGGTATGGGGTTGTCGGGAGAGCACTGTTTTCCGTCAGGAAAACTTTTTAAATTTACCTTATTGCTCGAACCATTTCGAATGCGCTTTGAGATGCCGGAACAGCGGCTTGGGTTTTATGGTTGCAGAATCAGTCACTGCCTAAATCTAAAGACACTGGATCCCCGATACAATCGCTCGGGGAAGACGGGGAGTGGGGGCCAGACTTGGATCCCGGCTCGGCTGCATACCGGGAAGACGGGGATGAGATACTGGATCCGGGACGATATGGGTTAAAGTATTTAAGGTTTCACAACTGCTTGCCAATTGCTTGCCCACGCTTGCCAATTGCTTGCCGGTCTTCTCCATCTTTTGAACTGGAAAAGGAGGAATATATGGTGACAGCATTAAACTTGCCGATCGAAGATTTCGAGGCAGCTTTGCTTCAAATCGACCGGATCAGAGCAACAGAAATAATCGAAAGCATATTTGCTAAAAATGGAAACTTTGAAATGCTGGAACATTTGACCATGGGAGCATTGGAAAGGATAGGCCTGGGTTGGGAGGATGGCCGGCTGTCCTTATCTCAGGTATATATGAGCGGAGTTATCTGCGAAGATCTGATAGAACAATACGTACCAAAATGCCAAACATCATACAAAACGAAACCTAAAATGGCCATTGCTGTCTTACAGGATCATCATGCATTGGGCAAACGGATCGTCTATTCAGTCTTAAGAGCCGGAGGATATGATCTCTTTGATTTTGGGCAGGGTTTGAGCGCGGACGAAATTGTCGAAAAGACCATTAATGAGGATATTGAGATCCTCCTTATATCAACATTGATGCTTCCTGCAGCCTTGAAAGTAAAAAATGTTGTTGAAAACCTCCGGAAAAAGGGCTCCTCTGCCAAAGTTATTGTGGGCGGAGCCCCATTCAGACTGGATGAAGGTTTATGGCAAAAAGTCGATGCATACGCTGACGGGAAAAACGGGACAGAAGTGACAAAAATTATTGGACGTCTCACGGAAGGAGAACTATAGACATGAACTCAATGGAACGTGTAATGACGGCCCTAAGCCATAAAGAACCCGACCGCGTACCTGTTTTCCATCTGCTATCCCATTATGGCGCTAAAGAGTCGGGGATCCCTATCAGGGAATATTTTTCGAAACCGCAATATGTTGCAGAGTCTCAGCTGCGAATGAGGGAAAAATACAGCAACGACTGTATTTACACCTTTTTTTATGCAGCTGTTGAAATAGAGTCTTTTGGCGGAGAAGTTGTCTTCATACAAGATGGTCCTCCAAATTCCGGCGAGCCTTTTATAAAGAGTCTCGGGCAAATAAAAAATATCACACCGCCCAAAATAAATGATTCCAAGCCACTGCAAAGGGTTTTGGAAGCAACAAGTATTTTGAAAAGATCTGTCGGAGACGAAGTCCCGATCATTGGCACAGTAATGTCACCCTTTTCCTTGCCGATCATGCAGATGGGGTTTGAAAAGTATCTGGATCTGCTCTACTTCAGAAAAGATGAATTTGACCTTTTAATGAAAATCAATGAGGAATTCTGTGTCTCATGGGCAAATGCCCAGCTCGAAGCAGGTGCCACTGCTATCTGCTATTTTGATCCTTTGGCCTCTCCAACGATCATTGAAAGATCAAAATACCTGGAAACCGGACATAAGACAGCACAAAGGACTATCAGCCAAATAAAAGGAGCAACTGCGACACATCTTGCTTCCGGCATCAGTTTGCCTGTATTGGATGACATAGTTGCGACAGGGTCAGCTGTAATTGGGTTCAGCGGAAAAGATGACATAAAAGCAATAAAAAAACTCGCTTCTGGCAAAATTAGCCTGCTTGGTAATTTAAATGGCATTGACATGGTAAATTGGGATAAGAAAAAAACAGGGAAAGAAGTCAGGAAACTCATCCGGGAAGCTGCTGTGGGAGGGGGTTTTATCCTCTCTGACAATCACGGCGAGATCCCCTGGCAGGTACCGGAAGATGTTTTATTGGAAATTTCCGAAACGGTCAAAGAGTATGGCAGTTATCCTATCCGGGCGGAAGACTAAATGAAAAAACTGAAGGTTTTTGTTTGCGAAAATTTTTATCCTGATTATGAAGAGGCTATAAAAAGAGAGGGGATCGAGGACATAGAGCTTATCGCATTCCCAACTTTATGTGATCAAAAAGGCAGAAAAGCCGAAGCAAAAGAAATATTTGATCAAGCTGATACGGAGCGAAGCCTTCTGATTTGCAGCAAGCCATGTGATGCCTTAAAGCTCATTGAAAAAGGCAGCCCTATTGAAAACGTCAGCGGCAACTACTGTTTTACTCATTTGACGTGCGACGAGTTTCTGGACCATCTAACGTCACAGGGCAGTTATATCGTAAGCACAGGATGGCTGCAAAAGTGGGAAAGCCATATTGCTTCTATGGGCTTTGACAAAAATACTGCAAGAAGGTTCTTTAAGGAAACAACTAAAAAAATAGTTTTCCTCGATTCAAAAATTGATGACAAGGCTGAAAACATATTACGGGAAATATCTTCTTCTCTGGGAATTCCCTATTTAATTGTCCCTGTGCAACTTGAAACTATCCGCCTCATCTTAAAAAGCAGGGTATGTGAGTGGCGCCTCCATTTGTGTAATGTAAAGAATACCAAGGCAATTAATGAACTTAGGGCCCAATGCGCAGACTACTCTGCTGTTTTTGACATGATGGGTAAAGTATCCTCCTACACAAATAAAAGAGATGTGATCGGCAGAGTCAAAGATCTCTTCATGATGGTTTTTGGTGCTCAGGAATTTCATTTTTGGAGTGAAAATTCAGAGTCTATACCGGCTGAATTATACGAGTTCAAATCAAAAGATGAGAATTTTATACTGTTGAAAAACGAAAACAGGTTCTGCATCAAAGTTTCATGGAACAGTACCCTTTACGGAATAATAGATGTCAGCGGCTTTTTGTTTCCCCAATACATTGACAGATACCTGAACCTTGCACTTTCCATCACCAGGCTTTTAGGCCTTATTCTTCATAATAACGAGCAGTATGAAGTAATCGTGGAATCAGAAAGAGAACTGAAGTATCTGAGTTTTCACGATCCGATGACAGGCTTGTACAACCGGACCTACATAAACCAATTATTGTCTAATGAAGCAAAGGATGATAAAACGATTGTATTTATGTTTGATATCGACAGACTAAAATATGTTAATGATAATTTAGGACATGCTGCCGGAGATATACTGATAAACAGCTTTGCTGATGTTCTAAAACAGTGCTTTAGGGAAACGGATATTGCAGCCAGGATAGGTGGAGATGAATTTACTGCCGTTTTATATGATGCCGATGAAAAAATGGCAAAAACGGTAAGGCAGAGGATCCTTGACCAAATTAACGTGCATAATGAAAAATTGATTGATAAACATCTGGAATTAAGCGTTTCCATCGGCTATGCGATCAGCAATAACGAAAACGAGACCATTGAAGATCTTATGAAAAAAGCAGATTTTTTAATGTACGAAGACAAAATGAAAAAACGTCGGAGCTGAAACCAGCACAGAACCCATATTTGAAAGGCAATTGGATACTTGGGACAAGAACATACAAAGGACTCAAACGAAGAAATGCTATAGAACCAGTAATAGGACATCTGAAAGAAGACCATGGTATGGCAAGGAACTACCTAAAAGGCAGGATCGGGGATGAAATAAATGCCCTGATGGCATCCTGTGGCTTCAATCTGAAAAAGCTGCTGAAATTGCTCAGAGCTTTTTTGTCTCAATTAATAACAAGTCTGATTTTCGCCCATTTGAAGCTGAACGACAAAAATCAGGCATTGCAATTAGGATTTATTTGATCTTTACGCTGTTTTTCAGCAACGACTAATCTATAAGGGGCAGATCCGTTCATGTCCCAAGTTGGATTTTGGCTGAGAACAGATTGGGCAGGCATTTTTAATAAACCCTGATTACGATCAGGTTTTTATCGACATTGTCCGTAGCATCTGCCTCGTAGTAAGGAACGGGACCAGTCTGCTGCTGACCAATATACTCCGTATAACTGCTGCTGAACAGCGGTACGCTTTGGGCCATTGATTCCAGTGCCTGTTTGGTCTTGATCGACTTGTCTCCAACCCAAACGGCAACGAAGAGAAGTTTCCCGATTTTTGAGGAATAGCCGCCGCTGCCAGGACCCATAATATAAAGACAGTATCCCTTCTGAACGTTGGAATCGTAAGAACTGATTGTGATTCCTTCTGAATTGATTCCCGACAACTTGTATTTGGAAAGATCCACATCAACATAGGGTTGGAGAACAGTTACGCTCAATAAAGACCAGCCGGCAGTTCCCCTCGTTTCAGGAACCCCGCCCCTGTTCATGCAGTAGACAATTGCGGCGGATTTCAGGTTGCGCAAATCGCTTACAACTTTGGTGGCTTCCGCCTTGGCTCGCACGTTTTCCATCGTAATTAGAAATGCTCCCGCAAGGATCCCAATGATGATAATGGCGATCAGTACCTCGACAAGAGTAAATGCTTTCTTATGAAATGTTTGTTTGGTCATTGACGGTCTCCTTGTTGAAATCGAAAGACAAAGGCTGCACATATTCCATTCTTCGGCCGCATGGGAAAAAAGATAAGGTCCGTACAGAAAATACTGAACCTGACTGTAATTGATTGGTAGGATTATACTAAAGATTTTAATAAAGCACTAATTATTTCTCCAAAAACTTCAATAAAAAAGTATACCATTACAACAGTCAATGAATTTGAAGCCATGGTTCGGTATCCCCCACGCGAAGGCAGTCGTTTTGTACTATAATGTAAGAAGTAGCTCATACTTAGCTCAGAAGACCGCTGTTCATACATTCCAGTCCCCCGACCATACATAATAAACCGGTTTAAGCTGAGGCGAAGGAGGTCGAGCGCAGTGAAGCCCGTGTTATTGCTGGCAAAGAAATATTTTAAGCAATTTGAAGGAGTTCCGTTCGAAGTTGTTATCAGCACAGGTGAATCGTTTGTCGTAGGTGACGGGTTCCCAAAATTCAGAATTATTTTTAAAAAACCTATAGCAATTTCCAAGATAATCGAAAGCAGCACTCTGGCGTTCGGAGAAGCCTATATGAACGGAACCCTTGAAATAGAGGGAAACCTCTTTAAAGTCCTGGATTATCTGTTTAAATTTGCAGGCATGTTCAATTCCGATGAAGTCCTGCTTAAAAAACTGCTATATACATCCACCGACGCGGCAAACCAGAAATGCGAAGTGTGTTCCCATTACGATCTAGGCAATGATTTTTACAATCTGTGGCTTGGGAATACAATGAGCTATTCGTGCGCGTATTTTGAAAAGGATTTTAACACGATTGACAAAGCCCAGAAGGACAAGAACCGCTATATACTAAAAAAGCTGAATCTTAAGCCGGGTATGGCACTGCTTGACATAGGCTGCGGCTGGGGTTCACTGATTGCGGACGCAGCCGCAGAATACAGTGCTGACTGTACAGGCATAACACTGAGCGAAGAACAGTACAAATGGTGCAGCGATCTTTTTGCAAAAAAAGGACTGAACGACAAAGCGCATGTGCGCCTGATGGACTACCGGGAACTTTCAAAATCAGGATTAATGTTCGACCGCATCGTAAGCGTGGGAATGCTCGAACACGTGGGACGCGATAATTACCCGCTTTTCATGGACAATATAAATACAGTACTGAAGGAGAAAGGACTGACACTTCTGCACTATATAAGCTCCCTTGGTGAATATCCGGGCAACCCATGGATGAAAAAATATATATTCCCGGGCGGGGTCATACCGAGCCTGCGTGAGATAGTAAACATGGCAGGCGACAGAAATTTTTACATTCTTGACGTTGAAAGTTTAAGACGCCATTATGTTAAGACCCTGTTGTGCTGGTACGATTCTTTCGAGAGACAGGTAAACAGGATAAAACCCATGTTCGGTGAAAAATTCGCCAAAATGTGGGAGCTCTATCTGTGCGGATGCGCCGCAGGTTTCAGCAACGGCATAGTAGACCTGCACCAGATACTTTTCTCAAAAGGTATAACCAACGATGTACCTATAACAAAAGACTATCTTTACCAGAACTGAGCGACCGTCAAGTCATCCATGAAAAGAGACTCTGTGATCTCGAATTCTAGATCGCTTTTTTCGATGCCACAGCCCTCTACCAGAACTTTCATGTCCTCGACAAAATCTGAGCGCATCAAATCTGCTCCGGAGATGTTGACAGCAACACGAACTGCCCGGCCGGATCTCTCCTTCGTCAACGCTTCGGCCTGCGGCTGGAAGAGAACATAGATACTCCCCTCCTTGCCATCATTGTCATCGTTAATTGCACGGATGATCAACTTGCAGAGAATCTGCGAGGGCTTTCACTTATTTTGCGATGGACCGAAGAATACATGTATCTAGTCGTTGCTGAAAAACAGCGTAAAGATCAAATAAATCCTAATTGCAATGCCTGATTTTTGTCGTTCAGCTTCAAATGGGCGAAAATCAGACTTGTTATTAATTGAGACAAAAAAGCTCTGAGCAATTTCAGCAGCTTTTTCAGATTGAAGCCACAGGATGCCATCAGGGCATTTATTTCATCCCCGATCCTGCCTTTTAGGTAGTTCCTTGCCATACCACGGTCTTCTTTCAGATGTCCTATTACTGGTTCTATAGCATTTCTTCGTTTGAGCCTTTTCTTCTGGGCTGCTGTAACTTGCTGTTTTATCCCAGGAATGAAAACTTTACATTGCAGACCCTCATGTACTTTTTTACCCCTGTATCCCTTGTCGCAGTAAACTTCTTCCGGATAGTATCCGGTCATTTTCTGCACTTGGTCCAGAGAGTCTGACAGTGTCGTAATGTCGTTCGGTGATCCTTTGTATGTTCTTGTCCCAAGTATCCAATTGCCTTTCTGCGTTGTTACTATTGATGCTTTTGAACCAAATTCATATTTCTTGTGTACTTTGCCTTTCGCAATACAGGATGTCTCCGGTTCAAAATAACTGTAGATCTTGTTTTTATCTTCCCGCTTCTGGTTCAGCACTTGTTCTGCCATTGAAAGGTATTTCCCAAGTTTGCCCGTCAATTGTTCCTCTGTTGCTTTTCTTGTAATGTCACGGAACGTTCTTCCAAGTATGGTTTTCAAACGTCTTTGACAGGCGTTTGCCTGTTTGTATTTCCTGCCACGGTTTTTTAGCCAGTTTTCACGCTGAAGCATCGGGACTGTCCTCGTGTAGCTCTGTCTCAGTTCTATTCCAGCTTTTTTTGCTTCCCTTACAAGTATTTCTGTCCCCTTGGCATAAAGTTTTACATCTGTCGGGAACGTTATGTTTTTCTCTTGTACTGTCGTGTCTACCGTGACTTTCAGCATGTCCTTCTGCTTGAGACAGCTCATCGAAATTGCTGTCTCAATTGTCTCTTTCAGCAGTGTTTCAAATCCTCGCGAACCAACTCTTTTGCGCCATCTTGTCATTGAGCTCGAATTCAGCGGCAGTTTATGTTCAAAAAATTCCATCCCGCAAAAGTACTGCCAGTAAGGGTTTTCAAGAAATCCTTCCACCACTGCTTCATCTGACAGATCATGTAACCCTTTCAGGTAGTGGAGTCCTACCATTAATCTCGTAGGAAGACCAGGACGCCCTACATCCTGAATGTAAAATTCACCAAACTTCTTCTCGAACGCTTTCCAGTTAATTCTTCCCGAAAGCAATACTAGTTCGTGCTCCATATTTATCATGTTTTCTAGGCGCATTTGAAAAATTCTATTCTGTGGATCTTCTGTGGTTTTGGGTTTCATTTCTGCAAGGTTTCTCCTCATTTTGGAGTGATTTCCTGCAGTTATTATACCTCATAATAACCCTAAAATACAGTCTATAACTGATCTATTCGTGTTTTTCAACAACGACTATCTACTTCAGTTTGACAATTGTAAAGGGCGTTTCACAATCGTTCTATAAATATATTTTACTTCATAAAATAAAGAAAATGACAGCTACTCAAAATGAGGCTGTCATTTTCTGAGAGTTTATATTTGGGTTATTTTTTTCAGGACATCTCAGCGTTTTGTCGGGATCAGAAGAACAGAGGAACGAGCCTTTCTGGCTACATTCCCGCTTACGCTTCCCAGAAAGAATTCCTTGACATATCCCCTGCCCTGGCTGCCCATGACGACGAGTTGGATCTCTTGTTCATCGATCGTTTTTATTATCTCTACAGCAGGGGAACCATATTTGACAAGGACATCGACTTCTATTTCTCCTCTTTCCTGAAGAAGTTTCTTCATCCCTTCAAGCCTTGCCAAATCTATCCTGTTGAATTCTTCAACCTTTTCATCGAGGTGCGGGCTTAATTTTGCAGAGTCCTGCACATGGAGGAGCGTTACCTTTTTAGCCCTTCCGGGAGCCATTTCAAGTACTTTTGTAAAGGCTATGTCGGCATTGTTTGAAAAATCCGTAGGGTATAGCAGATGTTTTGCGACTTCACACCCATCAATATTTATTCCCTCAACGTCGTTCCTCCTCGGCCTCATTATCAGCAGCGGCTTCGATACAGCGTGCATAAGGTCGTTGGCCAGAGTACTGAAATAGAGTTCACCGGAGGAGGTCCGCCTCCGAGCTCCCACCACTATCAGAGAATAATCTTCCGCAACTGCTATCTTGTTGATCTCAGTTGCGGGATAACCTGCAAGTACCCTTGTTTCGACTTCAAAGCCCTCTTCGATAAGATTTTGTTTGCTGTTCATAAATACCTCCTCGTATTTATGAAGAGGCAGGTTCGATTGCCCCCTTGTGTAATCAATAACTTCGTCTACTGTCCTGTATTGGATCAGAAGACATTTTTGCGCACCGTAAGCTCTTAGTCTTCCTACACATCCCATGAGTTCAAGAGAGTCGTCAGACAGGTCGGTAGCTACAATGAACTTTTTATACACAGCTTTTTCCCTCCCCTTTTTGGATATGCTGACCGGGTCTGTGCCTGGTCGGTATGAGAAGCACAGAAGACGGGCTGAGCCTTGCAACGTTATGGCTTACGCTGCCGAGAAAGAACTCTTTTACGTATCCCCTTCCCTGGCTTCCCATCACAACAAGTTTTACATCCAGATCTTCGACAATTCTTAGTATCTCAAGCGACGGGGAACCATATTTGACAACAGTTTCCACCTCAGCATTGCCTTCTCGTTCAAGCATATCCTTCATGCCTTTAAGCCTGGCTTCATCAAGCTTATTGAACTCCTTTATCCTGTCTTCAAGGTGAGGGCTGATCCTCGATTTGTCCTGCACGTGAAGAAGCGTTATCTTTTGTACTTTGTCCGAAGCCATCTCCTTTATGTATCTGAAGGCTATGTCTGCATTGTCGGAGAAATCTGTCGGATATAAGATGTGGCTGTTGAGATCCGTCTTTTCACCTGTCAAAAGAGCATCCTCGTCTGCACCGACAGGATCATCTGTCCTTATCAGCATTGACGGATATAGCGCCGAGTGGATGAGGTCGTTTGCGATCCTCCCGAAACTTACCTCTCCCTCGGGAGTATATTTTCTGGACGCGACAACTGTAAGGGAATAACCCTCTTCTTCGCATATCCTGTTTATGTGACCAATAGAAAAGCCGGGGAGAGTCCTGGTCTCTACTTCTAATCCCTCCGCCTCAATCTGTTTCTTATGTCTTGACAGAGTCTTTTCATACTCGCAAACCAGTTCGTTCGAGTATATGCCGGAAAAATCCATTACCTCGTTCAGGTCCACGAACTGGAGCAAAAGGCATTTCTTCGCTCCAAAAGCTTTCAGCCCGCCTATTGACGACATCGAAACTGCAAAGTCTTTTGATATGTCAGTTGCTACAACAAACTTTTCGAACATTTTGCCCCCTCCATTCAGAGATGATTGCAGTTCTATCAACTTTTGTAAAAAGATATGTGATATCTCTTTACTTTATTAGTGTAATTATACCTGTTTCGAAAAAAAATTACTAAAAATTAAACCCGCTTTAGCTTTAGGTAGTTTATAAAAACAAGACCCCCTTGTTCTTCCGGAGGGGATCAAGGGGAGCGATCACCGGCTGAGCTTTTACTGATAAATATTATTGCTTTCTGAGATTTTTTACATATTCCGGGTTTAACAGACTCTCCGGTGTCTGGCCTTTAAGTATCTGTATAACTGAATCCGACGTGCCCCAGGTCTCCCTTGCAAGGCATTCTTTGGTCCATCCGGCCAGGTGGGGCGTACAGATAACGTTGTCCAGTGCTAAGAGGGGGTTGTCCTTTGATGTGGGTTCCACGCTGTAAACATCAATCCCCGCTCCGGCGATCCACTTTTCACGCAGAGCTTCCACAAGGGCAGCTTCGTCGATAAGAGCGCCTCTTGCCGTGTTAACAAGATATGCACTTTTCTTCATCATTTTGAGCTTTTCCCCGTCAATGAACCCGCGGGTCTCATCACAAAGCTGGCAATGCAGGGAAACAACATCGCTCTGCTCCAGAAGGGTATCCATGTTTACGACCCTAGCTCCGGCCTGCACCATCCTCGCTGGGTCAGCATAGGGATCGAAGCAAAGAAGGTCCACTTTGAAGGGCTTAAGCATTTCCGCAAGGCTTGAACCTGCAGCTCCAAGCCCTATTATGCCTACAGTCTTACCTGTGAGCTCCGACGCCTGAAGGGATTCGCTCTTCCATCCGCCTGTCTTCTGGATCTCCGCCGACCTCGGCATAAGCTTGAGGAGTGACATCATCAGTGTAGTTGCATTTAGGAATGCCAAACCTGACGGTTCCCACTTCACCCATTAGCATATGGAGTTCACGGACTTCACACTCTACAACAACGATATCAAACATATAAAAACCTCCGGTATAATTCATCTACATTGTACTGAAAGTCTCAAAATGCAAAAGGAAGGACTCTTTCAGACAATGCCGGTATATTATCCATCATTAATAGCTTTGATGCATCTGCATACAGAGGACTTTGGGGAATATACATGCTGTTTTGTCCTGACACAAACAGCTTTTTACTGATAAAAAAATCTGGGGGGAGCCGAATATCTTCTGGCTCTCCCCAGTCCGTTTATAATGCGATGATTGAAAATTACTGTCTTTTAACAGGAATAAGCAGTACAGGAACAGGTGACTCGCGTGCTATGTTGTGGCTGACGCTGCCGAGGAAGAATTCATTTACGAACCCCCTGCCCTGGCTACCCATGACTACCATCTGCGCAGAGAGTTCCTTTACGCTTTTAAGTATCTCCGAAGAGGGCGATCCATATTTCAGCACAGTCTCAACATCAGGACATCCCTTGTCCAGAAGCACCTTTTTCATTGCTTCGAGCCTACCCGAATCTATCCTGTTGAACTCTTCGATCTTGTCGTCAAGGTAAGGCGTTATCCTGTATTCATCCTGGATGTGGATAAGTGATATCTTATTTTTTATCAAAGGTATCATCTCTACCAGGTAATTGAATGCGACCTCAGAGTTCTTTGAGAAGTCTGTCGCAAAAAGGACATGGTCTGCGACGCCACCTGAAAGTTTCTGTTTATTATATTCTTCCGCTGATTTTCCGTCAGCAGATTTGAATATGTAGGTCGGTCTCTGTGCGTTGTGTATGAGTTCGTTTGCCATCGAGCTGAAAATATACCTGTCGGATCCCACGCTTATCAGGGAATAGTTCTCATCGATCGCGATCTTGTTCACCTGGGAGGCAGAAAGACCTTCAAGCACTCTGGTTTCCACTTTGAATCCCTGGCCCTCAAGTATTGATTTCTGTTTCTGAAGGTTCTTTTCGAAATCTTCATAGACTGTAGGTTTGTAAAAACTGTCAACTCCAAGTACGTCCAAAGTGCCCCAAAATTGCAGGAGCAATATTTCCTCTGTTCCAAATCCTTTAAGGCCCCCCGAAGAGATCACCAACGCCATTGATTCTTTTGAAAAATCAGATGCGACTATCGCACGTCTGAACATTACTACTCCCCCCTATTATCAAATTAGACTCTCTGAAATGTTCTGCAATAATATATAACATTGTTATCTGGCTAAAGCAAGAGCATGAATACTTAGCCTATACCAAGGCGGCTTTCTTTATCTCATCGATTTTGGCAAGGATGGAGAGAAGGTAAAGCAGCACTATTCCGTTTGCGGTAAGTACCACCCCAATTAACGGCCCGGGGATCAGATTTTTTATCAGCATAGATGTTCCGAATACTATCGAAAGAATGTTCAGCGTCGACTGGGTGAGAAACAGCCTTTTTATTATTGAAGGAACATCTGCAGAGCCTCTTCCCTCCTTCTTCCCTGATCTTGAGTGGATCATTTTTACCAGGGGTATCCCCCCTCCGCCAATGTTCAGCAGGGCAATGATCAGGGTCAGGCAGGGCACAAGTATTCCCGGGACAATGCATGAGATTATCCCCATTGATGCAAAGAAGAGTCCGAGAAATACCAGCGGCCATGTTCTTGTAAAGGATCTCAGTGGCGTATTTCCGAAGGCTATCATCTGTATGGACATGATCACCACAAGAAGTCCTAACTGTGCGCTGCCTGAAAACGGCAGAATGCCGATAGTAACCGGTATGAGCAATATCCCCAGCAGTACCATGAATACTCCCGTTATAAGGATCACCGCACGGTCATCTGAAAGCTGCACCCCTGCGGATGGTCTCTCCTTCACACCGGGATAGAGGGCATATATTTTAAAAAGCACCGCAGTCAACGTAAAAACAAGCACACCATAAAGGATGACTGAAAGGGAGATAAGTCCGCCGGAAATATAATTTTTATCGATCAGGAGAATTGAGATGAATACCGAAAGGGAATAGACTGCGGTGCAATTGACTGCAAGCGTGATAAGTATCCCGCCCTTTTTCCTCCACAGCGGAAATTTGTTTTTTGAAAAAAACATCTGCAGCAAAAGAAGTATGCCTCCGGGGCCGAAACATATGAATAACATAAACCGTGGGATCCCTTTCAGAAGATCGGGGATAAAGCATGTGATTATTCCAACGCAGGCAACAAAGATACCCAGGATAAGAACCGAGAGAGGCCTTTGGGGAACGTCCCCGAAAGGTGTCTTGCCAAGTACCGTGATCTGAAGCGCATATATGAATATCAGTAGTCCGAAAAGACCGTTTTCATAATATGGCACTTTGCCTGCGTAAGAAGCAAAAAGCAAAAGCCCGGCGATGACCATGGTCAGGCCAGCAACCATCAGTATGACAAGGTCAATGGGTATATCTGCTTTTTTTGAAGACCATGTGCCCAACATATCCAAAGCCTCCAGGGGATAGGTACCAGCTTAAACATACACCGGGATTTTATACAATTTATATGTGTATGTCAGAACGTTTAGCAATATGTCCCCTTAGTTCGGTAGTTCTCCCGTCTTTCATCCGCAAGTTGTTTCATCAACTTGTCGAAATCATCTCTCTTTTCCCTGTAAAGATAGTCCGCTTGCCTCACCGCTTCAGGAAATATGATCATGAGAGAGCCTTTCTCGATCTCATCGAATATATATTCCACAGCCTCTTCTACGCTTATTGAATCAGCGGGAGGGGTTACCCCTGCGAATATGGGGGTACGGACATTTCCCGGGCAAAAGACGCTGAACTGCAGTCCATCGTTCTCCAGTTCGTACTGGAGACATTCTGTCATAGATATGACAGCGCTCTTGGTCGCCGCGTAAACAGCCTGATAAGGAACAGGGACCTTTCCTGCTATGGATCCTGTGTTGACTATGTGACCGAACCCCTGTTCCCTCATTACAGGAATGGCAGTATAGGTACCGTGGATGACTCCCATCAGGTTAAGGTCTATTATGAATTTCCATATGTCGAAGGTGATCTTTTCTGTCGGCAGGGTGAGGCCCATACCTGCGTTGTTGAAAAGAAGGTCAAGATGACCCGCATAGTTTTTTGCGTCAAATATTAGTTTTTGCACCTGATCGAGTTTTGTGACATCTGTAAGTATGGGAAAAACTTTGCCGGGATATAGGATGCTCAGCCTGTCTGATTCACGCTTGAGCCCCTCTTCATTGAAGTCGCCCATGAAGACTGCTTCAGCACCCCTTTTCAGAAGTTCTTCAGAGATCCCCAGGCCCAGACCTGACGCCGCTCCTGTCACTGCTGCAACTTTTTGTTCAAAATATCCGCTCATGGCATGCTCCTTTCTAGAATCGTAAGATTCTGCTGCTCCTGCCGCAATGATCTTAAATTACCCACGTTGAACCATTAAATATGAAGCGATTTAATTGAGAAGTTCCTCATGCGCAGCTGCAAGAAGTTCTCTTATCTTCAGCCCCTGCGGACAGTGAAGCTCACAGACTCCGCATAAAACACATCTGTCTGCACCCCTGCCCGGTTTGGAGAAGACCTCTTTATAATGATCTTTTACCGATGTGTCCATGCTATTGCAATATTTGTTATAGAGGGCAAAGACAGCCGCTATCATCACCCCGTGCGAACAGGGCATGCAGTATTTACAGTCAGTGCAGGGAATTGTCGAACTGCTTCCGTACTCCTTTGCGATCATGGCGATAAGATCTTTATCCTTTTCGCTCATTACCCCTGGTGCCGAATCGCTGAAGATCCTCAGATTATCCTCAAGCTGTTCCATGGTGCTTGTGCCGCTAAGGACAACAGATACTTCCTGCTGGTTATAAAGCCACCTGAAACACCATTCAGCAAGGGACCGCTTTTCATGGTATCTCTCCACCATTTCCAAAACGGTCTTTGGGGCATCCTTTAAGAGGGATCCTCCACGCAAAGGTTCCATGATCGTTACCGGAAGTCCTTTTGATGAGGCATAACGAAGCCCTTCTACACCTCCGGCCTGATTCTTTTCATTGAGAATATTCAACTGTATCTGTGTCATGTCCCAGGGATAGTAGTCTATGATCTCCCTGAAAGCTTCAAAGCAGTTATGCAGGGAGAACCCCTTATGGAGTATCTTCCCTTTTTGGGCGGCATTGTCGAGAAATTTCGCTCCGTCGTATTTTTTAACTTTTTCCCATACCGCAGGACTCAGGTTATGGAGCAGATATATGTCTGCGTAATCTGTCTGAAGCCTCTTGAGCTGTTCGTCGAGATATTTTTCCATATCTTCCTGACATGAAGACATGGCGACCGGGCATTTTGTAACAAGGCATACTTTTTCCCTGTAACCGTCTTTAAGCGCTTTTCCGACTATTTCCTCGCTCCCTGGATATGTATACGCCGTATCTATGTAGTTGACTCCGTTGTCGATAGCGTGCCTGACCATTTTTATGGCCTCTTTTTCATCTGCCGGGAACCTCATGCAACCAAGGCCAAAACGAGAGACTCTCAACCCTGTTTTTCCAAAATCAATATACTCCATAAACGTCACCCCAGGTTTACGATATCCTGTTATTAGTCTTAATAGTATACACTCTAACAAATAAATGAGCCGATGTATTAATAGAAAGACAATTTGAAGGGTCAATCTTAGTGTTATCCTTCCATTAACACCTTCCATGCAATGCGGCGCGTTGACGACCCCACACGAATTTAGTTATAATCTACAGTGAATACTAGAACAGACCATTTAGTGTTTTCTTTCAAAATATGACAGGTTATTTTTTGAGGAGGAATGCTCATGACAGAGGTTTTTAGGTTATGCGGCGCGCTGGCAGCTATGCTTATGATTATAGCCGGATTCACGGGTTTTTTCGGTCCCAGCCTTAGGAAAAAGATCAAAGGGCCTGTCGTGCTGAGGATCCACCGCTGGTGCGGTCTTGGCGCTGTGGCATTCGGGTTGACGCATGGTATCATCTACATGCTTTATTTTGAATAGAAGCAGACATCGTATTTGACCGGGAAAAGGGCTAAACTGTGACAATTTAAAGCGGCCGCCGGAAAGGTGGCCGCTTTTGTCTGCGATGAAAGTTTTATTTTGCAGAGACTATAAAAAGATCCCCCGGCTGACCAATACAGACTACATAGCTTCCTTCTGGCGCATAGACCTCGCCCTCATCTACGGTGCTGTCGAAGAGCGCTAACTTCTTATCCTCTTCTACCACTACCATGATCCTTCCCTTTTCCGGTTTATCAAAAGAAATGACATATCCGTTTTCTAACCGGAACCATTCATTGTATCCCTTTTCCCCGATCATCACTGAATTTCTTCCGGGATTAACAGTTTTTGCCTGATCAGCCTGCGAGAAAATAGATATTCCCGATTCTGCCCACACCTCACCATCGCTTTCATAAATATACAGCTCTGACTGGTCGCGAAAAAGCGGGGCTGCATAAGTTGCATGATTAGCATCGCATACCTTCATAGAGTTGATAAAATGCAGATATCCGGGTAAATCACTGTAGGTGGCAGATCTCACCATTGGGGTCTCTCTGTAGAACTGTACTGAAGGTGTCAGGTTCCTCATCAGCCACAGCTTTCCGTTGAACTCTCTAAAAAGTTTTTTAGGTTCATCCTGTTTAGGAACACTCTGGAACATCAGGGTATCTATGCCGTAAAATGGATCTTTCTCAGCAATAAAATATAAATTTTCGGCATCTTTTATAAAATATCCCTGTCTGTCATTTTTAAATGAAAAGAAAGATCCGCCATTATAGACAAAAGACATTACTGAGGCATCCGTCTCTTTCTCAGAGCGGTTTGTTCCATCCGGTATCATCGGAACCAGGTCCATCTTTTTATTATCTCTGTCAAATTTTATCCTGATGAAACTTTCCCCGTTTGCATATATTCCCTCGTAGGCGGTAAGCTCCTGAGGTATAACCTCAGGGACCATTGGTTTTCTTGTTTCCGTCACCGAAGGTACAGGCAGGCCCTTATCCTTCATGAGCGCATTCAGCACCGGTCTTGTTACACTCTCTCCGTTGAGCCTTCCGGACATACTCGCAGCAACAGCCAATCTTTTTTCAGGTATAATCTGGAGTCCGGTGGAGTAAGCCCCGGTACCCCCTCCTTTTGCAAATACCATAATGCCTTTTTCAGCATAAGCGGGAAGTGATGAGTAATCCCACCCGAACGAGTCCAATATCGCCGGACCGCGTAACTGGGATGAAAATGGCGTTGGCTGGCTTTTAAGAATTTCTTCCAGTGATCTTTTTGAGAGGATATTTTCCCCTCCTTTGCAAAAGCTGTCTGCAAATCTGCACAGGTCTTCTGCAGTTGACGAAAGACCACCGGCAGCGTGTACAAGGATCACTTCGGCAGGGTATTTTTTACCTGTGTCAGGATCATAAAAATTTGATATGTTGCCTCCGGTTTCGCCTATGCTCATTTTTGTATCTTTCATACCCAGGGGCTTAAATATTCTTTTTTCGAGAAAATCAGGGAATTTCTGACCGGATACCCTTTCTACAATGATCTCTGCTAAAGTGAATCCATCATTACAGTAAATGGCTGCAGCTCCAGGATCATGCTTAAGATTTGAGCCCTTCATTCTTTCAAGCAGCATCCTATGCGGATCACCTTCAGGTTCATATCCGAAAAAGAAGGTCGATCCAGGCAGGCCGGACGAATGGTTGAAGAGCATGCGTACTTTAATATCTCTATATCTCTGATCCTTCATTTCAAATTCAGGAATGTACTTCACGACAGAGTCATCAAGGGACACCCTGCCGTCGTCCACCAGCAGAAGGATCGCTGTTGCGACAAACATCTTGCTTGTTGAACCTATGTTGAACCTGGTCGACTTGTCAACGCCCTTGCCGGCCTTCCTGTCGGCGGCACCAAACCCTTCCGAATAAATTATTTTGCCGCCATCCATAACTGCCACAGTTGCAGAACTGGCCTGTCCTGAGGTAATGACTTTCCATACTGCTTCACGTGCTGCTTCTTTTGTCTTTTGATAAGATGCGGAAGAAGCGCCCGCATGAGGTGCAGCAATAAGGAAGAAAAGGGAAAATATGATTATTCGTGAAATGATTTTTTTGATCTTAAACATCGTTATCCTCTCCCCGGGAAAAAGTATGGATGACATTGACATTAAAATTGGTTTTCTCAATTTTTCAACGAATTATTTTTCAATTTATACATCCATTTTACCAATTAGCAAGCTTTAATTTGCATAATTAAACATTTTTATCCTGAAAATTTATCACTTCTTACCTTTTTTCTTGACTGGTTTGATATGATAATCCATGCGACTGAAAATCTATTCATACATTTCAGATCGATAGTTTTTCCGCTTATCCATTGACGACACAGGAGGGATGTTTTGTGTTGGAGATCAAACATTTTTTATTCGTTTTAGCAGCTGCTCTGACAAGTTTTGCCGTTTTATTCCCCTCTGCAGCCTCGGCATGTACCTCTATATGCCTAATAGCTGACGATGGGACTGCCGTCTGCGGAAGGACCATGGAATGGGGTACTTTCGACCTGAATTCCAGGGTCGCGATAGTTCCTCGCGGACATGAATTTTCTTCAGAAACGCCTGACAGCAAAAAGGGACTCACGTGGAAGACCCGTTACGGTGCTGTTGCACTGGATATGATAGGAAAGGATTATTTTGCCGATGGCCTGAATGAAAAGGGACTTGCAGTAAACTTTCTATACCTCCCGGGAATTTCTGAGTATCAGCCCTATGACCCTGCAAAAGCGGATATATCCATGGGGGCCGCATTTATGGCCACATATGTCCTGACTCAGTTTGCATCAGTTGATGATGTAAAAAAGGGAATGGGTATGGTCCGCGTTGTCGCAATCCCCGAGCCTGCTTTGGGTGGTGCACCGGCGCCCATGCATCTAATGGTAACTGATAAAAGTGGAAAGGTCATCGTGATCGAATATCTTGACGGGAAATTGAAGATAAGCGACAACCCTGTCAAAGTACTTACAAATGCTCCCAGTTTCGATTGGCACCTGACCAACCTGAGCAACTACGTTAATCTTTCAGCGACCCCGTATCCTCCAAAAAAGATAGGAGCGCTCACCATCAAGCCTTCCGGAGGAGGCAGTGGGCTCCTTGGAATGCCCGGAGACATCACTCCCCCGTCGCGCTTCGTAAGAGCAGTAGCCCAGACGATGCTTGCACGGAAGACCCCTGACGGACCGGAAACTGTCTATGAGATATTCCGCATAATGGACAACTTCAACCATCCGCTTTCTGCAGGAGAAGGTACTGTAACTGAACTTCAGCGCCAGGACGGGATGCGCAGCTCCACTATCTGGACAAGCGCAATAGACACAGGAAACCTTGTCTACTACTATCATACCCAGCACAACAGAAAGGTAAGGATGATAGACCTGAAAAGGATAGACTTTTCATCAGTTAAATCAGGTATAAGACACCTGCCGCTTGATCGAGTAAAAGAGCAGGAGATTGAGGATATAACGCCATAAATTCAGGGCTGAGAGATGCGGGCACCATAACTTACAGGAAAATGTTCGGTGAATATACTCTCTACTCAAAGGTAACAGAAAAAATGGTCGCTGCCACAGGAGCAATGAAAAACAGCAACTGCGAAGTCAACAATCCTAAGGGTACCTGATGCTACGAGGACATAGCCCGGGTGTTTGGAAAACACCTTAAAAAACAGGAAGCAAATAAAAGCAAAGAATAAGGAGTGATCGTGATGAAAGTAATTGCCCTGAACGGAAGCCCGAGAAAAGAGGGAAACACTGCTTACGCCATTAAGCTCATGGCAGAAGAGCTGAGAAAAGAGGGGATAGAAACCGAGATAATAGAGATAGGTCATTTAGCAATTCATGGCTGCACAGGATGCGGCTACTGCGCAAGTTCAGAAAAGAACGAATGTGTTTTCAAAGACGATCCTGTCAACGAAACAGCTGCGAAGATACGCGAGGCCGACGGACTGATCCTGGCCTCCCCCACTTACTACGCCGGGATAGCCGGTACGATGAAATCATTCCTGGACAGGCTGTTCTATTCAAGTTCCAGATATTTCAAATACAAGGTCGCGACCGCGGTAACAGCCGTAAGGCGTACCGGAGGCATAGACACGCTGCACCAGCTCAATAACTATCTGAGCCTTGCACAGACTGTAACCCCGCCTTCCCAATACTGGACTGTCGTATACGGAAGATCGGAGGGAGAGATGATGCAGGATCTGGAGGGCGTGCAGACCATCCGTAAAAACGCAGGGGCAATGGCATGGCTGATAAAGGTAATCAATGAGGGCAAAAAGACCATTCCTCTGCCTGCTGAGGAAAAGCGAGTCTTTACTAATTTCATCCGGTAGTCTTGTCATCCTGACTGCAGAACGGACAGAGATAAAATGAAGAATAACTATTATGCGCAAAGTCTAAACGCCAAAATGTTATGGCAGGTCTTATGACACTGCGATACCGAGGATATCCCGGTGCCTTGAACAAGAGATAGCCTTTGTACGCGACAGCCTAAAAAAGAATGACGCTGTCAGCCTTTTTGTCATGATCTCCTGTAATTCCAGACATTTGCATCTTTCAGTGGCTGCGGGTTTCCCGTTATGACTATCCTGTCGTCGGTAAAATCTATTCTTGATATCCTGACCGGGAACGGTATCCTTTCCCTTTCGATGAGCGGATTTATGCGCTCAAGAAGCTTTGAGGTCAGGTATTCAGGCTGTTTGACCCCAGCAACGAAGAGAGTGGTGTCTGTTAGACAAAGGCCCCTCTCGTCAAAGGAGAGTTTGGAAAGGATCTCCATCCTTATGTTGAATGTAAAAAGGAATGTCGCAACGTACGATCCTGAGACACGTATGCCGTTCTTTGAAAAGTCGCATTCGAGGTTTTTGAATCCCTTAATGTCTTCCATCTCTTTACTCGTGTATTCGGTAAAATCTTTTTCAAGGAGCACGACCTCCCCCCTTGAGTAATAGATCAGGTCTGCAAGCTTATACTTATGGTTTTCATCATTTTCATTAATTTCGTTTGGAGGCTCTTTCATCATTGCATAGAGTGAAACGCTCTCTATCCTTACACCTTTGATAACTATCCCCGTCGCCTTGGCATAAAGGAAGCTCCCTCCCCCTGTCGCCTGGACTGTAAGTTTTTCAGGGTCGAACTCTTTTACCAGAAGCTTCCCAACTTTTTCTTCTATACGTTCCTGTGCACCTGAAATTGATGGAAAAATGAACAATGCAGCAATTACGAACAAAAAAACAAAAAGGTACATTGAACGAGCTTTTATAAGGTCAGCAGAAACATGCATTATCCCTATCAATCCTCTCTGCAGTTGGCATCTTCGAACATTCTACCACCCAGTAAATACTTCAATTTGGTATTATGTGCAAGAGCCATCTCGTAATATTCCTTATTTTATTTCTCTAAAGATCCTACATAAAAGTCTATTCAAATCACTTGACGTTTTTCCCGATCGAATCCGGATCATGTGTACCATGGATACCTATGCCTTTCCAAGGAGTTTTTAATCGTATGAACCAAGGACCGTATACCCCCTTTATCATGCCCTTGCCATCCCTGAAGTCATGTTTCCACCTGATAAAGTTAATTCACCGATGTAAAGAGGTATCGTGTGAGGTAAAATATTATATATGCAAAGGTCACGAAATGGAGGACAGCATTATGTACAAGTTCAAAGCACGCTTTATTAAGAGTTTTATTTTTACCCTGGCTTCACTCGTCATCCTTGTGGTCCCATTACCATCATATTCTGAGGTCCTACAGAGCAGATCATTGCTTGGCATGTATATTTCAGGCCAGGAAAGGCTGATAGTAAGAGATAACAATGGAATACTTGAGGTCCTCTGCGATACTGAGAAGGAAGAGGAAAAAATGTTTAGTACCTATACAAGTTTTCCGCTCATACATACAGGGGGAAATAAGTACTTATTATTGAATCACAGTCCGATGAAAAAAGAACGGCTGAAAGCCGAGTTTACCATAGATGCAGGTGGCAATGGATCTTCTCTGATTGTGGCCGGAAAAAAATTCCAGAGAAAATTTTTTGACGTTGAAAGGGGCAGGACATTCAAGATCAAACCCCTCATGCGAGAAGAGGTGCTTAGGAAACACGCACTGGCTGCCGAGCCTCCTGCTGAGCCCGGAGAATTTTTAAAACCGGACCTCATAGAGCTGATCAAAATCGACCCGACAATAAAAACAGATATCCGTTACGCAACAGAGAAGAACTTCATGGGCATCCGCCTCTATGATCAGCCGCGTGCTTTTCTTCAAAGAGAAGCTGCATCTGCCCTGGTAACAGCAAACAGCAAGCTTTCTAAATATGGTTACGGACTGATCGTCTACGACGCTTACAGACCCTGGTATGTGACAAAGATGTTTTATGATGCCACACCTGACCACCAAAAAGAATTCGTGGCAAACCCGTCACAGGGGTCAAGACACAACCGAGGAGGCGCTGTGGACGTTGGACTCTACGAACTCAAAACAGGCAAAACGATCGATATGGGAAGCGGATACGATGAGTTTTCAATTCGAGCCCACCCTGATTATCCGGGAGGAACATCTGAGCAAAGAGAGCTGCGGAACAAGCTTCGTGTCATAATGGAGGGAGAGGGTTTCAAGGTCTTTCACAACGAATGGTGGCATTTCGACTACCGGAAGTGGAAGAAATATCCGATCATGAACCTCAGGTTCGAGGAAATATGAATTATTTTCGGTTCATAATTGCACTAAAGAGGGATGAGCATGTTTGAATTCATAGACAGTATCATCAAAGCAGCCAACAGATATACGTTCTGGGACTACTTCTTCCTTAAAACTATGGTCCTCGTTTTTGGCATATTGATAGGCACATATTTCGCAAGCTTTTTTATTGACCACATGCTCTTCCTGTGGCTGGTATTCCTTGTGACATATGTTTACATTATGTACAGGACTTTTATCAAGCACATGAAATGATGATCAGTCTTCTATCCCGGCGTACTCTTTGGCTTTTTCCAAAGCCTTGAGCAGCTGCTTTTCATACTTGGCCGGCACATCAAAACTTTTGAGCTTTTCCATATTGAAGATCTGCGCCTGATCCATGCTGCCAGCGGAAAATCTGCCCCCACCGCCACCACCTTTTGACCTTTTGCGGATTTTTTCAAGCTCGGAATTCAGAGCTCTCAATACCTCTTTAGCCATAGTTCTTGAAGGGTGCTTCGAGTCTTTGCACAGTTCTCTTATCTCTTCATTGATCCTTTTCGCTTCATCGTACAGCATAATATATTCTCCTGTTCTCAACAGGGAAAAGTCAGTTGTTTTTGCCTTCTGCCTAAACCCCTTATCGTTCCGGCTTAATTTTTTTAACCTGTCTATTATAAACTTCCTTGAAGTAAAAATGGAGTACCGTCTTTTTAGGATACCATATTTCTCTTCCTTTTTCATTTTTATCGGAAATATCTGAAAATTCAGGTTAAAAAAAGATGAGAGATCCATTATGACCTCCCATCCTTATACGTTCCTGTCCGTTTTTTATAATAAAAACAAGCAGTTTGTGCGCCTTAATTTTTAAAGCTGGATCTCAAATCTTTTCTCTGCTCCGTTTCGGGAGACCGACAATGTTATCAATGACCTTGACTGGTGTCTGTTTGAAATGTAGTCACTGAACCACGCAGGGTCAAAGTTCCTTGTTTCATAAACATCAACCTTGAGCAATACGTCTCCCGGCCTTATGCCGGCATAGTACGCTGCAGTCCCCTTGCCGACTTCCCTAATGATCATGTGTCCGGAAGGGCTTCGCATCGACCTTTCAAGCTCAAACCCGGCATATTGCAGGATACTGCCCTTATCAGATACGGTCATAGCAGTAGGAGTGTAGTTTGGGACTACGGACACCTGACGCACTCCTTCCGAAGGAGCCGGTGCTGCCTTGCCTGCGGGTCCGGAATAATAATCACTTTCCTCCGCTGCAAGAGAATACTCCGGAACTGATATTCTGGCATATACCTTTCTGTTTTCGGGAAGGAAAGTGTAAGAAATCTGGCTGCCGTCATAGAAACCGTCAACTTTTAAGACAAGCAGTCCGCTTCTCCCGTCAATATTCGTCCTCTTTCCCTCTCCGTCCCAGGTTTTTGCAAGAAGCGCAGCCGCCTGCTCTGCCCCAAACTCTGAAGCCATTTTGGAAGCGCGGGAGGCCTCAGTTTTTGCGTTTTGACTGATCCTGGCTTTGATGTCGCTTATCTCTCTTTCACGCTCATAACTGTTGGAATAGGAATAGTCGTTCCTGCTTTGGCTTGAAAAAGGGACATTTGCAGATGGAGAATAGTGCGGAGCCCTGTTCATGTTAGAGATCATTGTGCCAATGAGCAAGCCGGCTCCAAGGCTGACCCATATGTCATTGTTGTTGTAGTACCTATAGCTCCTATAGCGGGGATAGTTGTAATATCCCGGGCGGTAGTAAGGGCGGAATATAGGTCTTGGCGAAGGTCCGGGATGATGTCCGGGCCTGTGTCCGGGATGAGGTGCCGCCTGTGCCGCAGGCACGGCAAACATACATATCATCACTGCGATAGAAATTAATCGTGACTTCATCTTCAAAACACCCCTTTGCAGCAAAGCCATAAATGGCACAGACGATCAAAATCTACATGCCACTCTTCAAATATATCTCATGTTGCCTATATATTTTATGACAGAAATGTGTGAATTTTGTGTGGGTTTGTGATTTGAGGGGTATCCAAATAACGTCATTCAAGGATGCTTTGAATGAAGCTGACATGAATGTGTACACAAGCAAACAGGTAAATAAAGATGAATTTCAGAGATAATAAACCCCCTTATGGACTTTGATGCACTGTTCACAATCTCCTTTTTGTAATATAATTTAACGGTTTCTTCAATATATCACCATCCTGAAAACAACTTGGGTGATTTTATTTATGTTCAAAAAGACGATTGGATCCATGCGCCTGAACAACAGTGCTTTTAATAAATATTTTTTGGCGGCTTCATTGATATTTTTTATTTTGGCGGCTAACCACGTATACAGCACCTGGGAAGAATACATGTCCAGGGAGTTGTCTTATGCCGTAATACTTGCGGAATCAACAGGGGCTTTCATATCACAGGACCAGATCTCTTCCCTGAATCAAACCAACGACCTCGAAAATAATCCCAGGTACGTATTTTTAAAAAAGAGCTTACAAAACTTGGAGAACTCTGTTCCCCAAGTTTCATCCGCATACCTTCTTACAAAAAGAGACGGTAAGGTACACTACCTTGTTGATTCTGGAAACAGGGAAAAGATGAACGACGCTGCGGATACAGCTATCTTCCCTAATGAAAAAGAAGATCACATCCTGCAGTTCTTTGAAGGTGGGACACCCTCCCCCAATGGCTCTGTCCACAATGACGGGGTGATAACGAGCGTTTATGCCCCTGTGCTGGATGGCTCAAAAGGTGATGCAGTCGCCGTTATTGGCATTGATTATTACACTAAAGATCTCAGGGCAGAGGCTATGAAGAGGGTCATAAATTCTACTATGACTGTCCTGGCGTTCTTTATACTTCTTGTTGCTGCTTACATGATCATCATCAAAAATGTATGCATACAGTCTATCGGGGAAAAACTGGAAAAGAGCGAGACCCTGCTTAATAACGTATTTCAGAGGATCCCGGTCGGTATAGCGGCAGGAAACAGTTTTGGCAACTTCACTGTGATAAACCCCACATTTGAAAAGATCATCGGATGGACTAAGGAGCAACTAAAAGACTGTGACTGGAGAAAGATAACACATCCGGATGATCTGCCCCTTAATGTTGAAAAATACGAAAAATTTACAAGTGGCGAAACAAATGAATATTCTCTCAACAAAAGGGTACAAAAACCCGACGGATCATATTCATGGATAAGTCTTGATGTCGCAGACTTGACAGGATCAGGCAAAGATGACCGACTAAACATGTGGATAGTACAGGACATCAATGAAAGGGAGCTTGCAAAACAAGCTCTTGAAGAAAGCGAAAGGAGCAAGTCTGTACTTCTAACCAACCTCCCCGGAATGGCATACAGGTGTCTTTACAACCCGGAATGGACAATGCTATTCGTATCAAATGGATGCTACGAGCTCACGGGATACAGGCCGGAAGACCTTATTAGAAGCAAGACCCTTTCTTTTAACGACCTTATCAAAGAGGAATACAGGCAAATGCTCTGGCTTGAATGGGAACGGGTACTTGCCAGGCATAAGACCTTCAAAAGCGAATACGCTATAACGACCGCATCAGGAGAAAGCAAATGGGTGCTCGAGACCGGACAGGGCGTCTACAGAAGCGACGGAAGCGTGGAAGCGATCGAAGGTATCATCATAGACACAACAAACCTCAAAGAAAAAGAGGAAGAGATCCGCTACATTAATGAACATGACCGTCTGACCGACCTCTACAACAGGCAGTATTTTGAAAAAAAACTGTCTGAAATGAATAAGAAAGAAAAATTGCCCTTAACTGTACTGGTAGCGGACATCAACGGTCTTCACCTCATCAATGAGGCTTTCGGACAGCATGAAGGAGACATCGTGATAGTAAAAGCTTCATGGATGATACGAAACTGTTGCCGTGAAGAAGACATAATCGCCAGGATCGGCGGGGACGAATTCGGCATAATATTGCCCATTACAAGTAATGAGGAGGCCCATGAACTGCTTGACAGTATAAAGAACGAATGCACGAGCTACAATGGAAGCAACCGGGCAAATTCGCCCGAGATCACTATATCAATGGGATACGCAACTATATTTGATGAGCTTCAGCCGGCAGAAGAAGCGCTTAAGACTGCAAACGATTATATGAGAAACAGGAAGCTGTTCTCGCAGCAAAGTTCATACAGCGACATAATCAACTCTATAATGACAACGGTCTACGAAAAGTCACAGGAAACAGAAAGGCACGCCGAACGACTTTCAGAGCTCTCTACAAGAGTAGGCAGGATGCTCAACCTTATGGAAAAGGATATTGGAGAACTCCAATTGCTTGGTATGCTCCATGACATAGGCAAGATAGGTATAGATAACAAGATACTGAACAAACCCGGAACACTGACTGAAGATGAATGGGTCATAATGAAGAGACATCCGGAAATTGGATACAGGATCGCTATGGCTTCGCACAAGCTGGCGAGGATAGCCGACTACATACTTGCACACCACGAAAGATGGGATGGCTCCGGATATCCCAAAGGTCTTAAGGGAGAAGATATCCCCCTGCTTTCAAGGATACTGGCGGTTGCAGACGCATACGATGCCATGACTGAGGACAGGGTATATCGCAAGGCTATGTCCAAAGAGCAGGCTATAGAAGAAATAAGGCGGAATGCCGGGATCCAGTTCGATCCTTTGATCGCTAAAATATTTATTGAGAGCGTGCTTATGGAAGAAGACTGTTCCTCAGCGATAAGTTGAATCCGCCTATGCTTATCAATTTTCGAAAAACATTGATGAAGCTACAGGACAACAAATGCCCGAAGAAAACCCTAAATATAGATGGCAGCTTATTTAAAAAATGATATTTTGTAAAAGGAGGACCAGATCCGCTTCTGACAAAATTGACTAATAGCGGTTATCCTCTCTGCCTCACCGTCACTGAGCAGATGTGGTATCTGACGGGAGCGACAGATCCTTCCCAGGACCTCCTGTAAGCAAGGAGAATGTCTGATCTCCCTGCGGCAAGCGCGTTGAACTTCCATATTTCGTTTCCTGGACGTCCCTTCGTGTGCCCTCCCGCTTCGCTTTTTTCATCCTGCTCTTCCATTATTTTTTCGTTGAAAGAAAGGATATCTTCCCGGCCCTTTACTATAGCTGTCCAGGAATAACCGGTCGAAGGGTTGGAAGGGAGCTTCACAATATGATCTGATCCGGCAAGTATTTGAACAAATTCGGCTGTCAGGGAAAGGTTTCCATTCTCAGGGAACCGAAGTCCTCCCATGCGGACTGTTTCGAAATTAGATTTCGTCAGGCGTACTGCAAAGAAAGTTCCCGGAGCAATACCTGAAACATAAAATTTACCCTCCCGGTCAGAAACAGCCTGCCTTAAGGTTTTGCCGTCCCATATATTGACTTTGACACCCGCTGTCGGGGCTCCGTTTTGATCGGTGACCATGCCTTCCAATCTGTTCTCAGAAGCTTCAGCAATATTTATTACACACACTGCAAGTACCAGCAATAACAAAGAAATTACAGCAACATGTCCAACCTTCATAAAAACACCCCCAGTTCTTTTCTTTTAGTCTTTTCATGAATAAAGTAGGATGATTGGCTTCATCAACGTCCTGATTATATTTTAACTCTCTGATATGTCGTATCTTTATTATTGCATAGTGAAAGATAGGCATTTGCAGCAAATATTTGGTTTTTTGATGTATCTGCGTCGGTTATTATTTTGCCAATTCATACTTATCCGGCATTTTCGCTGAAATTATAGCCAACTCCTACTTCTGTCGTTATTAGTCGACGCCCCGGCCTATCGTTGTCTATTTTTCTCCTTATGTTTGCCATAAAAACTCGTAAGCGTCTGGTAATCATCAGCTGTCTTATTTGATTGAGACAAAAATCGAAAAAACCTCCGAATAGCTTCGGAGGTTTAAATTTCTTGTTGGTGGCGCTGACTGGATTTGAACCGGTGACCTGTCGGGTATGAACCGAATGCTCTAGCCAGCTGAGCTACAGCGCCAGAAGTGGCTGCGGGGGCAGGGTACTTAACACTTTAACAAGAATACTCAGAACCTTGTGTGCCACAGAACTTTTTGCGTTGCTAGCATGTCAAAAAAATACAACTCGTGACCATGTCATAACCGCATAAACACACTTACCGATCTCTTCTCGTATATAAATAAATTAACAGATCTAGAAGGCTGGATCGGCATCCAGACTGACTTTATTCTGCAAACATCCGTTACTGTTTCTTGTTGCATTGACAAGATCATTTCCCGCACGCTTGAAGATTCTACCCTATCTTTGAATATAATGCAATACCTTGTTGTTGATCTGTGTTGTTGATCTGTTGTTGATCTTACCCAAATGTAAGTGTGTTGTTGACTCGTTTGAAAAGATCCGGTTCGAGCTGGGTAACAACATCTTTCAAGGAGCGCTCCCTGTAGTCGGTCAGGTACATAAAGATAGGAACTCGCGTTGCGAACTTGATGAGTTTCTCCTGAATCTCTTAGCGCTTGTTCCTATACTCTTTCTCCTCCTGAGATAGCTTTTCTTTTTGCTTTTTTGTAAGATCTCCGCCGTCTTTTTTCGCCTTCTTTACAGATTCGCTCTTGTTGATGACCGTCTCTATAATGTCTGATCCAAGTGCTCTGAAGCCCTCTATCTTCATTATTGCTTCCATTGCTTCTTTACTATCTAGTATTCTTCTTAATGTATCGTTGTCCACGTTCACAAGAAGCGCGCTCTGCCAGCGCCTTGCAAGAAGCACCGCAGATGTCCCTGCTGTAGTCATGTCGAGTATCTGTGCAGCGTTGACCATGGTCATGGAGCTGCCATCGTATGCAAGGACCGGCAAGAAGCTGATGAATTCCTCGACCTTCTTCTCAACGCTAGTCTCCTCTACGTTCAGCCTACAACTGTAGTCTGATATCTGTCTCAGCGACCGGTCAAGTGCAAAGTCGAATATATAACACTCTCTTTTGATTATTTCTTCTCCATCTCCATTGTCCTTCTTAACGGTCCAGGGACTCTGGACCCGGAAGGCTGCATGGAAGTACGTTTCTGGGCTAGAGAGGTTGCGAAGCATGAATATTCCGGTCCAGGGACGTACAGTGACCCCTGTAGTAAGCTTGCCGCATGAAAGCAAAGCGTATTCGTCTTGCTGTGAAGCGGATCCCTCATCGACTCCTGTACTGGACCAAGCGCCGAAAAACCAATCCCTGCACCTGTCCCGGCACAGACATTAATCTTGTAATCATGAAAAAAAGAGTTCTGCTTTTCTTTAAGAAGGTTTGCCATTGCATGACATGAAGCCACGTTCGGCATGAACCAGAGTGTATGGGTAAGGACGTTTAAAAGCCTGATGTCCGAATAGGGCATCGGAGGTTTTGTAGCGCCAAGTTTAAGCTCGTCCACAGTAGTTTCAAGATATGACCCTCTGATAAGATCAAGCCATTTCTGGACATATTCCACATACTTAAACCTTGCTGTTGATCCTGTACCTTCTGATGAAAAGAATAAATTGAGATCAAACTCGTCAGATTCTCCTTGTTTTGCTATTACCTTTATATTCTCTGGAATATTGTAGGTAAGCAGCACCATTCTCGGCAGTGCCTCATAAGGGTTAGATCCGTCGCCATTCCAGTTCTCCTTCGCCCTCTGCTTGTCTGAATAAGTCCAGTTATATACCTGCTCTTCAATAAATTCGCCGGAATTAAGTGCCCGAAAGGGTGTGCCGGAGAGAAAGAGGTAAGAAGAAGTGGTAATTGGGAGGAAAGACTCGTTGTAAGCATTGTCTGCTTCTTTATCCCCCCCTGTATCGCCCTTCCTGCCTGTTGCAAATATGGATATTTTCTGGTACCCTTAAAAAAACATGATGAGAAGGTTGTAGACCATGATAGAGACTGCTGGGCAAAACAAACCGGACAGACCGTCTACCATTCAGTCAGTTGAGCGGGCATTGGACATACTTACTTTGCTGTGCAATTCCAACGTCCCGTTAAGCGCCAAAGAAATCGCTGACGCACTGAAAATGACGCGGTCCACGGTGAACGGGTTGTTAAATACTTTATTGCAAAAAAAATGTGTCAAAAAATGCGCGGCTCGCGGTAAGTATATGGAGAGCATCAAACTGTTCGCCATCTCTCAAAAGCATCTGAATAAATTGCCCGTTCTGCAAGAGACCGGGAAATATTGGGAAAATAATATCGGAAAACGATTAAACGTTTCAAGTAATCTGGGCTTGTACGATGAGATGAACCAGGTCCTGACGATCAGAGTATATGAACAACAGGGAAGAAATGATTTTTTCAGGTCCTATACCAGTTTGCCGATGTATTGCACAGGGATAGGGAAGTGCCTTTTAGCCTACTTTCCTGAAAAAATGGCGGAAGATATCATCAGCCAGATAAGTATGGACGCTTATACTGATCATACCATAACTGCCCAGGACGCTCTTTATAAAGAATTGGAAAGCATCAGGCAGTGCGGGTATTCCCTGGATCAGGGCGAGCTTCTGGAAAACACATATTGCATCGCTTTCCCTATCTTTGATTTTACAAATAATATTATAGCTTCGTGCAGCATAGCAGACAGCAAAGAGACGATAGAGAGTCAGCGTGATATTCTGATCAGGAGTGGCCTCCAGGCAAGCAAGTATTGCTCCATCGTTTTGGGGTGGAAGCCGAATAAAGTAACCCAAGGTTAGCGGGTATTTCAGCGCGAGGGCGAGAAAACGCCGACAGTTTAAAAATCGCAAATAAGCCGGTACGCTTTGAAAGATACCGGCTTATTTTATATTCTTTTTACCCACAGTGCGGCAGGCAGATCGGCCGGATCCAGCGGGCACCAGTGAAAATCCAATCTCCTGCGGTCAGCCTGCAGTATCGGTTCCCATCAGGCAACCGGATTACCAACTACCAGATTAAGCCCATCCATTGCCACAGGGGAATACTGGCCGTCATCCCGATCAGGTTGATCACCATGTACGCATAGGAACTTTTGCGGAATTCGGCAAACGTCACATATTTCTCGCCTGCGACCTGCAGCGTCGTCAGCGGGTAGGGGTTCTGATAAGGAATATTCCAGACCATGGCCGACAAGAACTGTACGAACACCAAAACGAAGGTACTCATTCCGGCGGGCTGCATCAGCGGTGAAAAAATAGCGAACGTAATGACTAAACTCGTCACCTGTTCAATGACCACGAATCTCAGGATGTAAGTAAAAACACACAAGAAGGGAACAAAAGTCCATGGGCTGCTTACGACCGGAGCAAAAACAGGGCCAAGCAGCTTTGCGATAAAGTTGCTCCAGCCCAGGGACGTCATCAGGCTGGCCATTCCCAACAATCCGCCGATAAACACAACCAGGGTCCAGGAAACTTTGCCGATAAAATCAGCATCTGTAATCAGGCCGTAGCCCACCATAATGCAGACGGCAATCAGCCCGATCATTCCCGTATCCATCCCGTGCAGCCTGGTGGTGGACCAAAGCACCAGGCAAATCAGCAACAGGATCCCGACAAGTTTTTCATCCCGGCTTATTGGACCAAGTCCCTTTATCTGTTCCTTAAAATAATCGGGCGGGAAACTAATGTCCTGCTCCGGCTTGCAATAGGTCATACAATAAATGTAAATGCCGATCAGCACGACCACCAGCCAAACGCTGGTAGCCTGCAGCCAACTGAGCATAGTAAACTTCTGGTTCGGCAGAAAGCCTAGCATGATCGCCACATAAAGCGAACCGCTCAGAAAAGCCTCACTCCCCAGCATAATAGTCATATAGGTAACAGAAAAAAGGCCCAAGGCCCCTTTGCTGCGTTCTTTCAGGCCGAGCTGCTCCGTGATGGCCGTGGCAGCGGGGATCATAATATTCGTTTTGGCCATGGCGCTGGGGATCAGCGGGGTAACCACCAGACCGGAGGTCATCAGGGCTAAAATCGCGCCCCGGTAGTTGGCGGGGAAAAAAGTCAGAATCTTCAAACTGATTCTAGTCAGCAATCCGCTTTTGGCAACCCCGATCGCCAGTGTAAACACCATGACTATCAGCCAAATAATGCTGCCGCTGAACGCCGAATAGACCTCCGTAATCTTCGCCGCCTTGGTGAGTGCCATCAAATTTGTCGCCGCCAGCACCACAACCCAATCAGAGAACACATGGCTAATCAGCAGGAAAATCATCGCCACAAAGATACCCGCATACGTCATTGCCGCCGGAGTCAGCCCCTCTGGTGGGGACTGCAGAGCGATAACGACCCCAATTACGATGCTGATCAGTAAAAATATGATTTTCTTTTGATTACTGTTCATAATAATATACCCCCCTGTATTCTTGACATTTACGCTTTTCTCTTGGAAAGGATTTTAACTTGCGCGGCATGCGGCATTATGACGCGGCTTCGCCGCTTCCGATAGAATACCCGATCTCCAGCGCCTTTGAATTCATCTCGGCAAACTCCTGCTTTGTGGTAAACTTTTTATCCATCGTCTTTCTCAGCACATCCAGAGAAATCGTTTTCGCATATCCGAGATAAGCGCCCATCATAACGATGTTGGAAACTTTGATGGAGCCCAATTTGAGAGCGATCTCATCCGCCGGCACTTCGATCACTTGAATATCCTCTCTTGTGATCGGCGTGTCGAGCTGTGAGCTGTTTACAATCAGGCAGCCGCCTTTTTTGACTGAGCTCAGATATTTATTGACCGACGCCTGATTCAGCGCGCAGACTACGTCCGGACAATCCGCCACGGGAGCGGTGATTTCCTTGTCTGAAATGACTACTGTCGTATTGGCGGTACCGCCTCTTTGTTCAATGCCGTAGGTCGGCAGCACCGTAGATTTGATTCCCTGCTCAAAAGCGCCCTGGCCGATGATTTCCCCGATCTTCATGACGCCCTGGCCACCGAAGCCCGAGATGATAATTCTGCTCAGCATGCCTATTTCCCCTCCTCCGGTGAACGCAACACTCCTAAAGAAAAATATTTCATCATTTTCTCGCCGACTGCTGTCAAACTGCCCAAAGGCATAAGCCCCCAGCCTGTTGGACAAGCCGAAAGTATCTCGACGAAGGAATATCCCTTGCCCGCCATTTGGATTTCGAACGCTTTTTTGAGCCCGGCTTTCGCTTTAATGATATTTGACGGGGTATTTACGGCAAAGCGCGCGATATACGCGGGTGCATCCAACTGATTGATCAATTCGCATACTCTGATGGGATATCCGTGCAGTTCCGCATTTCTTCCGTCCGGCGTGGTCGTAGTATTCTGCCCGATCAGCGTTGTGGGGGCCATTTGCCCCCCCGTCATGCCAAAAATGACGTTGTTGACAAAAACGATAGTGATCTTCTCGCCTCTGTTCGCGGCGTGTATCGTCTCCGCCATGCCTATCGACGCAAGATCGCCGTCGCCCTGATAAGCGAACACAAGATTGTCGGGACGAACGCGCTTGATTCCCGTGGCGACCGCCGGTGCTCTGCCGTGCAAAGCGTTTACTGTGTCGCAGTCCAGAAAATATCCGAGCATTCCTCCGCAGCCGATGCCGACCGCTGCAATCGCTTTTTGCGACAGACCCGTCTCTTCCAGAACTTCCGCAATCAGTCGCATGATAGTCGAATGGTTACAGCCCGGACAAAATGCGTTCGGTACGTCGAGCAGAGCTTTGGGCCTGGAATATATTGTTTTCATGGAATCATGTCCTTTCATACAGCTTCTTGGCTCTGGCGATCAATTCGTCGCTCTTGACGAGCATGCCGCCCGAACGGCAGTAGGTGGATACGGGAATTTTTCCATTTACTCCCAGCCTGACATCGTAAACCATCTGGGCGGGAATCGCCATTTCCACATCCAATACGCATTTTACTTTTGAAACGTCGAGCTGTTCGAACGCCTCGTACGGGAAAGGGTTTACGGTAATCGGGCGTATCATGCCGACCTTGTAGCCTTCTTCCCGCATCTCGTCCACGGACCCCCGCGCGATGCGCGCCGCCGTGCCGAAAGCAGCTACGATAAGCTCCGCGTCGCTCGTCCGATATTTTTCGACCAGAACATCGTTTTTGGCCCAGACGTCGTGCATTTTTGCCATATTGATGTCTTCCTGCTCAACGGATTCCGGTGCCAGGCTTCCTGACGACACTACCCGCCTTGGCCCTTCTCCCTTGCCCCGGACCGCCCATGGTCTGCTGTTATAGTCAACTTCCATGAATTCGGGCAGTTCGACAGCCTCCATCATGGTGACGATATACCCATCGACGAGAAGTAGCACCGGGTTGCAGTCGCGTTCAGCCAACCCGAACGCCCGATAGGTAAAATCCACCGCCTCCTGCAGATTGGATGGGGCGAAAACAATCATTTGAAAGCCGCCGTGCCCGGCCGCCTTTGTCGCCTGAAAATAGTCCGATTGGGATCCCTGGATCGAGCCCGTAGTCGGTCCGCCACGCATAGCGTTGCAGATGACGGCGGGGATGTGCATGCCGGCAAGCCCGGAAAGCCCTTCCGCTTTCAGGCTCAAACCCGGCCCGGAAGAGGAGGTCATGGCCCGTACACCCGCCGCGGCCGCCCCATGTACCATACTGATGCTGGCAAGCTCGCTTTCTCCCTGGATAAATACCCCCTCTACTTCTGGCAGGCGGCGTGCAAAATACTCCATAATCTCTGTCTGGGGGGTGATCGGATATCCAGCATAAAAGCGGCAGCCCGCTCTAATGGCGGCTTCGGCGATCGCTTCGCTGCCTTTCATATACTTCTTTTCCACAATAATCACTCCTCCACTTCAAATAACTCGATTGCGGCATCCGGGCACATCAAGGTGCATATTTTGCATCCGATGCAATTCCCGGCGTTGGATGCTTCAACATATTGGTACCCCCTGGAATTGGAGCGCCCGGATAGCTGAAAGACTTGTTTGCTGCAGTTTTTAACGCAATACAGGCACCCCTTGCAGATTTCGCTGTTGATTTTTAAACGGAACATTTTACCGACCTCCCAGTAAGTTCAATCCCGAAAAATCCGTGAATGAACTGAAACAAAACCGACAAAATCACATCGTCATCAAAGCGGCTGCTTTGATCGATACGTATTTGCTTTCCACCGTAGCTCCTCTTGAAGTAATCACCAACGGCACCTTTGCGCCGACCGCTATCACGATCGTCTTCATATCCGCAAATTGTTCCAGCGCCTTGGCCGCTATGTTTCCCGACACCACATCCGGCCATATCAACAGATCTGGATCCCCAGCGACCCTGCTTTCCACCCCTTTTATCTTTGCGACTTCCGAGCTCAGTGCGATATCAAATGACAGCGGCCCTTCAACGATACAGTCGCTGATCTCGTTCCTGCGGTTCATGTCAGCGAGCGCCTCCGCATCGACGGTTTCCTGCATTTTGGGATTCACTTTTTCCACCGCGGCCAGAACCGCGACTTTCGGGTTGTCATAGCCAAGTGCTTTCAGAGTACGAACCGAATTGATAATGATATGTTTCTTTTGGTCCAGCGTCGGATGATTGACAATCCCGCTGTCCGACATTGCCAGCAACTTGTGGTATTTGGGAATTTCAGCAATTACGAACAAGGAAACCAGGTCGCCCTCCATCAATCCGTGTTCCTTATTCAGCACGGCGCGGATCATATCGGCGGTTTGCATGAGGCCTTTCATCAAAAAGTCCGCCTTGCCTTCCCTGACCAGACGTACGGCTGTCTCGGCGGCTTGATTGGCGTTATCTTCCGGGAAGATGGCGTCATCCGATATTTTCTCATCCAAACCGGCAATGATTTTCTTGATTCTATCCCTGTTTCCAACCAAAAACGGCTCTATGACCCCTTCGTTTCTAGCCTGAAAGACGGCTCTGAGTGTGTGTTCATCGTCAGCGGCGGCAACCGCCAGCCTTTTCGGCGGAAGATCGACGCTCAGTCTACTAAAAAGTTCTTCAAAAGATTTATAAATCATAAAATTTCCTTCTCCCAATGCGGTATTATAGTTTAGGGTATTTCTGCAGCTGTTCCTCGCCGCGCAATACGCGCAGAATTCCAGCCGCCAGTGCTTCGCTCTCCAAATCTCCCGGAAAGACAAATACGGGAGCAAACGCGGCGACCCTCTCTTGGATCAAATCTGAAAATCTATGCGAATTCGCCAGACCACCCGTAATAATGATCGCATCGACTTTGCCCTTCAGCACCGCCGCGCCCGCGCCTATTTCTTTCGCCACACGATATGCCATAGACTTGTAAATCAGCTCGGCGTACTCATCGCCGCCTTCTATCCGCTTTTCGACTTCGCGCATATCGGAAGTTCCGAGATAAGCGAAAACTCCCCCCTTTCCCATTGTCAGCTCCAAGGCTTCTTCCAGGCTGTATTTGCCGCTGTAGCACAACTGGATCACCTGCCGCACCGGCAGATAACCGGTTCTTGCCGGCGAAAAACTGCCTTCTTCCCCGCCGCAGTTATTCGTATCGATCACTCTGCCTTTTTCATGGACCGCCACGGAAACGCCTCCACCCAGATGGGCGATGATCATATCGCATTCCTCATATTTTTTCGCCAGGCGCTCGCCGGCAATCTTCCGCGCAACCATTTTTTGATTCAAAGCATGAAACATGGTGTCTCTCACGAATAATGGATGCCCGGCTACCCTTGCTTCAGGAATCATTTCATTGATTGTCGCCGGATCGACCACATACAACGGAATATCATGCCCCTGCGACAAAGCCTCAGCCAGCGACAGCACTATTTCGATGCCATGGCTCAGGGGCCGATCCGCCACGAAATTCCCGCGGAGATCTTTTTCAAGTTCTCCCCCGACCAGGAAAGTGCCTCCCCCGACTTCCTGGGGAAGTGCCGCTCCGACCCTCAGGCCTATGGCATCTATCCCGCTCATGCTTCCCCCGATCTCTTCCAGCCATTTCAGTATCAGGTCTTTCCGATACTTTACTTGCAGTTCCATCGTCGGATATCGAGTAATGTCGTCATTGAAATGGGCGATATTTCTTTTGTCTATTATTTTCTCATCATGGAAAAACCCTACCTTTGACGATGTCGTTCCCAGATTAAGCGTCAATATCTGATACATACTCAGTCCCTCTCTTCACGTATGTCTGATGCGAAGTTCCATCGTAAATGAAGCTTCATGTCGTAGCCATATGGGCACTAGAACGCCCATGGACTTAAATATACAAGATTAGAGGACGCCGGTTATCCGTTCAATTCGGATCAAAAGCATATGCCTTCGTAAAGCCGTCTTTCATCGCATGATAAATGCGTCCGCCTTTCACCGCATCCCCTACCGGTATCACAGGATCAAAAGCGCTTTCAAATGCCTCGACAAAGCCTTTTTTCGGTGACAAACCCAAAGACAGTACCACATGATCCACTTTCAGCCGGACTTTTTCTCCGTTTTTCACATTTTCGAGCAAAATGCCTTCCTCGTCGATCCCGATCAATTTATGGCCGGCATAAATCGCCGGACTGAATTCCTTCAGCCTGCCCGCAATATCATTCAGCAGCACCGGAAACAAACCAGGACCGATTGCTGGCAGCATTTCGACAAGCGTTAGCCGGCTCCCTTTTCCCCCTAATATCTCCGCCGTTTCAAGACCCGTCATCCCTGTGCCGATCACCGCGACTGAACCTGGGAGTTCTATGTCGTTTTCAATCACAGATTCGGCTATGTGGACGTTTGGCAAGTCTATGCCGGGGATATTGGGCCTGATGGGTACGGCTCCCGAAGCAATAAAGACCCCGACCGGATCGATCTCTTTGATGGTTTCGGGCGTGGCCTCCGTATGTAATTTGAATTCCACCCCCGCTTTTTCAGCCTGAATTTTCAAAGTTTCCGTCAGACAGGTTATCTTTTCTTTGAAAGGGGGCTTAGCTCCCACGTTCAAAGTCCCTCCGACCCGATCTTTTTTTTCAAAGAGCGTGACCTTAAAGTTGCGCTCCGCAAGCACCCTCGCCGCTTCCAACCCCGCAGGGCCTGCGCCCACGACCGCGACGGACCTGTGGTTGCCGTCCTTTATCGCTCCTGTATAAACAGACTCGTTAGATAAGCGGGGATTGATTGCACAGCGGACCGAAATGCCGGTCCCCATCGTCTCGCGGCAATACATGCAGCCAATGCACGTCCGAATCTCTTTTTCCCTACCCTGCTTCGCCTTTTTCATGAATTCAGGGTCGGCTAACTGGGAGCGCCCAAGCCCCACGAAATCACAGACTCCTTCCTGAAGCATTTGTTCGGCGAAATCAGGGGTTTTGATCGTATTGGTTGCAATCACAGGAAGGCACACCGATTCCTTGATCGTTTTTGCCACATGCTTTTTCCAGCCTGGCTGATAGGAATAGGGGTCACAGTTCGGATTGGGATTAAAGGCATTTCCGTTAGATATGTTCAGAGCATCCACGCAACCACTGGCTTCAAGATACCGGGCGATCCGCACGCCGTCTTCAAGCGTCATATGATCGGGACTTAACTGTTGAGCCATCTCGTCCCCGGAGAAACGTACGGTGATTCCAAAACCAGTTCCCACCGCTGCACGGATCCCCCGCACGATTTCATCCAAAAACCGTATTCTGTTCTCAAAGTTTCCGCCATACTCGTCGACCCGTTTATTGTAATATTTGCTCAAAAACTGCGCCAACAAATAGCCGTGGGCTGCATGCACCTCTACGCCGTCAAAACCCGCTTTTTGAGCCCTCAAAGCAGAATCTGTAAATTTTTGGACCAGCTCCGCAATCTCCCATCCCTTCAACGGGCGGGGTCTGCGATCCGGATATGTCGCCACGTTGCTGGCAGAGACATTTTGATTCCCCGTAATATCTGGGTCGCACATATTGCCGCCATGGTACAATTGCGCGAATATTTTAGCATTGTGCCTGTGAACCGCTTCCGCTAATTTTTCAAAGCTTTTGACATGGTTGTTTTGGGTCAGGCTGAGTTGATTATTTACCGCTATCCCATACTGATCGTCCACCGCAATAAATTCGGTGATGATCAATCCGATCCCACCCTTGGCTCTTTCTTCATAATAACGGATCGTCTGAATGGAAGCCTCTCCATTGGTTTCGGCCGTTTCTGTGCTCATGGGGGACATGACGGACCTGTTTCTTATGGTTACTTTTCCGATGTTCCCTTTTGAAAATAAAGCATTGTATTCCATCATCAGCTCTCTCCTTTTCTCTGAAATACGCTCTCCGATTAACGCCCGAGTTTTTACCGCCCTTATTCCATTCGTTCCACTCCCCCCTAACCTGATTTCAGGCTTTCAGCGATTATTATGGCAATTCCGAAAAAAATGCTCGTGTGATTTCATCAAAACCATGTGTTAAATGCGAAGCGCAAATCTATTGGCGGCATATCAGACTTTTTGTCTGCAATATAGACAATAAGTCTGATATTACATTAATATGTATGTTAACATCGGTTTTAGTGGATGTCAATATGACGCATTGTGTCATACCCAAATGTAAGTGTTCCCAAATGAAAGTGCCAATAAAATATTATTGTCGACATGACGAATAATTTCGTCAGATTTGGCAGCTGTTCTGCTATTCATAACTCTGTGAAGGGAAAGCCAATTGTTATTCACTATCCTTACAGTCAACATAGCTTGCTGTCTTGTATACACTACACTTCGATGAATATACAGATTCTTATTTTACCCGCTGCTTTGCCGAATCTGGTTCGCGATCCTCTCTGTTTCTGTATAAAAGGACATTTTCACATTTTTCCTGAGGCTTTGGAAACATTTTATAAAGGGGTTCGCGGAAAAGATCCCACAGCCTTGCTGGTATCATGGCTCCGTGTGCTATACTCAGAGGAATCTACTCACACCCGCGAGGGGACGGACAGATGAGGCAGAGGCTGATTCAAGAAGAAATACTCCATGCGGATGAGACTGTGGTACAGGTACTGAAAGAACCGGGCAGATCATCCCACAGGAAATCATTCATGTGGCTCTACCGTACAGGAAGATATACGAAAACACCTTCTGTCCTGTATGAATATCAGGAGACCAGATCAAGCTCCCATCCTAAAAGATTTCTTGAAGACTTCAAAGGATACCTCCATACAGACGGCTATTCGGGCTACAAGACACTGCAGAAAGACATTCATCTCTGCGGATGCTGGGCCCATGCGAGAAGAAAATTCCACGAGGCGGTGGAGGCTGCCCCTCCTGAAGAAAAGACAAACAGCGTCTCGCAGAAAGGACTTGAATTCTGCGACAGACTATTTGCTCTGGAACGGGAATATGAGCAGCTCACTCCTGAAGAACGTCATAAAAAGCGCGCTGAACAAAGCAAGCCTGTCTCAGAGGCCTTCTTTGCATGGGCTTCCTCTGTCTGTGCCCTGCCGAAATCCGCACTTGGCAAAGCCCTGCACTACGCATTGGAACAGAGACCATACCTTGAGGCCTTCTATCTTGACGGCAGACTTGAACTCTCCAACAACAGAGCGGAACGCAGTATAAAACCCTTTGTCATAGGCAGAAAGAACTGGCTCTTCTGCTGTACTCCTAAGGGAGCAAAAGCCAGTTCAATGATCTACTCCATCATTGAGACGGCGAAGGAAAACCGGCTCAGGCCCTTTGAATATCTCAAATACATATTTGAGACCATGCCCAACATTCCTAAAGAGGAGTATCACACGCTGCTGCCGTGGAGCAAAGATCTGCCGGACAGCTTACGTCTGGAACAAAACAACATCGACCCTGCACAGTAAACTTCTGAGCCTCAGAGAGTCCCCGGCTGCTTGTCTTTAGTGCAAAAAAATAATATCCCGGATTTCTGGACGTTATCCAGGTCCGGGGTATTTGACGCTTACACACCAAAGGGAGCAAAGGCCAGTTCAATGATCTACTCCATCATTGAGACGGCGAAGGAAAACCGGCTCAGGCCCTTTGAATATCTCAAATACATATTTGAGACCATGCCCAACATTCCTAAAGAAAACTATCACACGCTGCTGCCGTGGAGCAAAGATCTGCCGGACAGCTTACGTCTGGAACAAAACAACATTGCCCCTGCACAGTAAACTTCAGAGCCTCAGAGAGTCCCCGGCTGCTTGTCTTTAGTGCAAAAAAATAATACCCCGGATTCCTGGACGTTATCCAGGTCCGGG
>DIWR01000028.1 GCA_002428495.1 Synergistaceae bacterium UBA6101 | reverse complement strand
CCCTCTATTCAACTGTCATGGTGCGCGTTGCGGTCTTCTGTAAACTCAGTCGCGAACGACATCGTCGGAAGCGCAACAGGAGGTAGTATATGACTCCTCTCAAAATTCGTCAAGCACTTTTTTAGGCGTTTTTCGAGGTTTTTTTATTAGGACACACGGGCTCGTGAGTCTAACAACTGCCCATAATTTCAGACTCTCACAACTCATTGTAAACAGGCACTTTCACATTTTTACCAGTGAAAGCGCCAAATTATTTTATGAAATTCATTTTTTTCCGTGTATATCTAACGGGTGATTTCATGTTTTTGATTTTGGAATGCGGTTTCCCTGCCTTAATTATTTTCGAAACTGCTAGAATATACCAAATGAGAGATGACATTAGACAAAATGCCCGACCTTGTTATCTTGATATAACAATGCCTGACATTGTTCATTCAATACTACCCGCAGCAGCCTGAACCTCCGCAGGATGGACCTTCTCCGTCTTTATTACCGTTAAACATCTCCATGAGTACCGCGTAAGCACAGCCGACTCCGCTTTTTACTGTGATTGCGGAGGCAGGGCAATTCATCGAGCACGCGCCGCATTCCATGCACATGTCTATGTCGCTGATCCCGGCTTTGTTATTCTTTACGGTGAAGACAGCATGCGGACAGACGATCCCGCACATTCCGCACCCGATGCATTTATCCTTGTCAAGTTTTAATGTAGCAACGTTTTTTATATACTTAAGCCCCATCTGCCTTCTCCTTTACCTTATGAAATAAAAAATGAAGCTGCCCTTATCAGGGTCCCTGCAGACAGAGAGGTCACAATGAGGGGAAGAGCGGTCTTCATCTCTTTTTTTACTCCCGACAGGGACGTAAAGGTCGACGAACCGGTAAAATTCAATGTAAAAAAAGCTGACAGGGAGGGCAGTATCAACAGGTAAGAAACAAGCTGAAGCCAATTCGTACTTCCTTTGGAAAACAAAAAGAGGACTACCGATATGGCCCATATGAGCCCTGTTATCATTCCTTTAAAGGAAAAAGCCCTTCCCGGTATCCAGGGAAGAAGAAGCGGAGATGCAAAAGTGCCCATGAAGACGGAACCAAGCAGTCCAAGGTAATCTGCCCTTTCAACCGGCAGGATACCTAAAGCAGAAAGAACTGCCATCGCTCCAAATACCTTTAGCATCAATTCCATTGCGATCACGATCTCCATCGGTGTCAGGACAAGCCTGTCAAGAAGAGAAAACCGGACTTTCCGCATTGATGGCTTCACTGTCATTGCGTTATCAAGAAAATAGGGAATGTCTTCCGACCTCACAGGACCGTATATAACTTTGAAACCGCTCCTTTTTCTTGCTTCGTGGGCAGAAATGCCTGTCGCGCCAAGCTGCGGCAGTATAAGTTCCCTATGTGTCACTTTTTCCCTAAGTCCTGTCTTATCTATGCGGGAGACAAGTTCATCGGTACCGAATGTCCCTTTGCCTGCAGCGCACCAGACGTTTATTCCCTCCGTATCCAGGACAAGGATCCATATATCCCTTCCGGCAAGATTTTCCCTTACCCTGTCAACGGTCATTTTATAATTGGAAGTTACCAGGACAGGAGAATGTTCATCAGGACAGCCAAGAGCATATAGTCCGGGGTTAATTGAGTGATCCATTCTGCCGATACCCCATCTTGCCTTCCATGAGCCGAGCCTGTCCATAATTGTGAGTGAAGCAGAAAGAGTTTGATTTTCGCTGCAGCAATTTGTCATAACAGACAACACTTCCCATTAAGAAAGTTTATTTCCCTTTATATCTTATCGTTTATTTAGCGTGGAACCAACCTTTGGTGCTGTTACAGAAACGGACCAGCATCAGCATTACAGGGACTTCAATAAGCACACCTACTACCGTCGCAAGAGTTGCTCCTGATTTCAGACCAAAGAGTGAGATCGCTACAGCCACTGCCAGTTCAAAAAAGTTGCTTGCTCCTATCATTCCTGCCGGAGCTGCAATGTCATGCGGGAGTTTCCATGCCAATGCCCAAAAATAGCCGACTCCAAAGATCAAAATAGTTTGGATAGTAAGGGGGATCGCTATTAGTAATATGTCCATCGGGTTGTCGATTATGACCCTGCCCTGGAAGGAGAAAATTATTACCAGTGTCAGCAGCAGCCCGACAGTCGTAATATTGTCAAACTTTGAGACAAATTTCTTGAAAGCATCTTCACCGAATCTGTTTATGTAAAATCGTCTGGTCAGCCATCCGGCGGTTAGTGGTATCACCACAAAGAGGACAACTGAAATTATAAGTGTAATCCATGGTATTGCGATACCGGAGACCCCCAGGAGAAAAGCTACTATTGGAGTAAATGCAAAGAGTATTATCAGGTCATTGACTGCTACCTGAACAAGAGTATAGGCAGGATTTCCCCTGGTAAGGTGGCTCCAGACAAATACCATCGCAGTACAGGGGGCCGCACCCAGAAGTACTGCTCCTGCAAGATATTCCTTAGCCAGTTCCGTGGATATCAGCCCTTTATAGAGGAACAGCAGGAAAAAGGCTGCTATCCCGTACATTGTGAATGGCTTTATGAGCCAGTTTGTAACACATGTAACAATAAGCCCTTTGGGCATTTTTACGGCCTTAACCACACTTGAGAAATCTATTTTCAGCATCATGGGGTATATCATGAGCCATATCAACACTGCCACCGGCATAGAGACATTTGCGTACTCAAATTTGGCAAGAGTCGCAGGAACAGCAGGAATGTATAACCCTATCATTACACCGGCTGCCATGCACAGCACTACCCAGACAGTAAGGTAACGTCCAAAAAATCCAAGTTCTGCTTCATTCGCAGTTTTTTCTGCCATTTCTGTCTCTCCTTAATACATATTTTTTTCTGACTTGACCTTATCCGAACGTAAATATATACTACACATAGATATTTGTCAATATATTAAATGTCGGTTATAAACTGTTGCAATTACTATAAAAATAAACCTATTTTTGAAATAGGAATTTAGCATTCATAGGAGGGTCTGCAATGCAAAACAACGAAAATAAAGTTATTATCAACTGTACCGGCAAGCCCAAGGTCGCTTTCGTATGCGTACATAACTCATGCAGAAGCCAGATAGCTGAAGCACTCGGGAAAAAACTGGCGTCTGACGTCTTTGAGAGCTATTCCGGAGGCACAGAATTAAAAGACCGGATCAACCAGGATGCGGTACGCCTCATGAAGAGCATTCACGGCATCGACATGGAAAAGGATCAGCACTCCAAACTGATCTTCGATATTCCAGATCCAGATGTCGTAATAAAAATGGGATGCAACGTAACATGTCCGCCAATAGAAGGCGCCTATGAAGAAGACTGGGGACTTGATGATCCCACTGGGAAGGAAGACGAGGTCTTCATCGAGGTTATAAATACAATAGAGAGAAAGATATTGGAACTAAAAGAAAAGATCTCCTGCAATGCATAGAGAGACGGCCGGGAAAACTGCTTCCCGGCCGTTTTTTTATTTTTGGGATAGGACGTTCGCGTCACAGCACTTGGTATCGAAGTGAATACACTCTTTGCCTGCGCCTGTTGAAATGTAGTTAATAAAGGAAATAAGTTCAGAGAACTTCTCTCTGTTCAATGAATAATGGGTCCATTTCCCATCCCTTCTTGGAATGACGAGTCCCGACCTGCAAAGGATCTTCATATGGTGTGAAAGAGTGGGCTGAGAAAGGCTGAAAGCCTCTAAAATAGTACAGGCACAGAGCTCGCCGCATGAAAGCATGTCAACTATCATTATTCTGTTCGGGTCGGATAAAGCCTTAAAAAACAAGGACTGTTCGGCATGATCATTCATTTCTCCGTCTCCCCCTGTGAGTATATTCGCACTTGTCTATATTATACCGACAACGGAGAAAAATGGTTGCTAATATTCAGTAATCACGTTACAAACAGGACGGATCTTATTGGCGGTCAGTCATAGAATTCGATTTGTATATTAGCAGCCACAAGAGCAAGACGGTTTAAACTTACCAAAATTTTGTGATAGTCGATTTTGGGATACCATAGACTGCTCATGACTATCAGCTTCCGCTTTTTTATTTGTTGCCAGAAAAACCACTAATTCTGCACCTCAAAGTTCCGCTCTGTTCCGTAAAAAAGAGCAGATCCCCCTCCGGGGCAGTTGAGAACCTGCCAATGCAGCCTTCGTGCAGGAGGCAAGTTATTCCGGGATATATATTCCCTCTTATGTCTGTTACAGAGAGCGTTATGTATTTTTCCGCATCTTCTTCGGGAACTCCTATCAGGCCCACCGGGCCCTTGAAGGCGCTTCATCAGCCAACTACGTTTACGGAGATCTTGATGAAAAAAGTGCCTCCGCGCTCCTTTACCAGATTCAGCCAGTGATTTGATGTGATAGATATTGACGGCATGTCATTCACTTGTCTCTGATCCGCTAACGTCAGCAGGCAGCATGATCTGTGATCTCAGTGGGAATTATAAGCACTGAGGATGATGCAAGCTGAGCTACACGTAATGCCGTAGCACCGATTCGGCACATCGCCGGGTCTCCTGTTCCCTGCGCTCCTATCACTGTTAATGAGGGGCCTATTGCCTTGACAGTTTTTATGATCTCAACAGCAGGTCTGCCAATTGACATGGCTACATTTACTTCTTTGATGCCAAGCGCTGAAAGAGATTCGCATATTTCGTCAAGACGATCCTTCTCGATGGATATTTCCCTGTCGATCTGCTCTTTTGCAGCATACCTCATAAGAAGATCCATCGTTGTCTTTTCATGTACGTGGATCAGTGTCACTTTTTCTATCTCAGCCAATTTATGTTCTGCTGTACTTTTTACCTCTTTCACTGCATTGTAAGATCCATTCGAAAAATCAATGCCAATAAGCAAATGGCGGAATATATGGCTTCCGGGGTCGCTTTCCCTGCACACCATTACCGGCAGAGAAGATAGTTGCAATACACGTTCCACTGTTTCCCCAAAAAGAAAATCTTTCCATTTAGGGTTATTCCCGGCTCCTGCGGCAATAAGAGAGACCTTCCTTTTTTTAGCTTCATTGACTATCTCGTCAAACGGGACTCCTGTCAGCATCAGGGGCTCAACTGAGAATCCGCGCTCATTGAGATCATTATGTGCTTTTTCAAATATTTGCTTTTCGTCTTCAGAAATATTCTGCTTTCCGAACCTCTCATCGTTTACATGGATCAGTGTTATCTTTTCGACTTTAGACGGATCCAAAGTTGATATGTTTGCAATTACATCATCATCTCTATTTTTAGTATCAATTGCAACGAGGATCGTTCTTAACATATATATCACTCCTTTCAGAGTTTACCCTTCCATGTCATTATTTTATGAAGCTATCATGCCGAAGATCATTCCGGCAACTGTCGACAGGGCTACTACAAGCGCTACGTAAGTAGCTGTCTTTTTAGGTCCAAGGATACTGTTTATGACAAGCATGCTCGGCAATGACAGCGCCGGTCCCGCAAGAAGCAGTGCCAATGCCGGGCCTTTGCCCATTCCTGCGCCGATAAGACCCTGGAGGATAGGAACTTCAGTAAGGGTCGCGAAGTACATGAACGCCCCTGATATCGAAGCGAAGAAGTTCGCTCCAGCAGAATTGCCCCCTACCATCATCGCTACATACCGGCTCGGGATCAAGGCTTCATGACCCGGACGGCCGAGAAGGAATCCCGCGACCAGGACTCCGCCAAAGAGCAGTGGCACTACCTGGAGGGCATAGCCCCATGTCGAGCTGAACCACCCCCCTCTCTCCTCTTTGTTGAACCACGTGAGCGAAGTAAGCACCGTTACAGCCAAGCCTGCTCCTGCAAGTATCCACTTCATGCTGTAAACAGTTTCCCAGAAGGAATTCGGCGTCTTCGGGGCAGCCCAGTTTGCAAAAACAAGAAATACCACCATGCCTGCCATGTATGTAACTGTCTTCCAAAGAGGCCTTCCGCTCTCCTCTTCCGGGAACTGAGCAAATTCTTCCTGCCTGGCCGCTTCCTCTTTTCCAAATATGGCAGCCATCAGGAGTCCGATAACAACGCTGAAGATGACAGCGCCCACAGCTCTGGCTATTCCCAGTTCAAGCCCCAGTACACGGGCTGTAAGTACTATCGCAAGGACATTTATTGCAGGTCCGGAGTATAAAAATGCGGTCGCAGGACCAAGTCCCGCACCTCTTTTGTATATCCCCGCAAAGAGGGGGAGGACCGTGCATGAACAGACCGCAAGGACAGTGCCGGATACAGAGGCCACGGAGTAGGCTATCCATTTTTCAGCCTTTGCACCAAGATATTTCATGACGGACTGCTGGCTTATAAATACAGAAATGGCACCCGCTATGAAGAATGCCGGGATAAGGCATAGAAGCACGTGCTCTCTGGCGTAATCGGACATCATTGCTATTGATTCAGTCAGCCCCGCAGTAACACGCTCATTTCCTTCCGGAAGGAAATAGAAAACAAGGAAAAACCCCACTATCCATAAAAATTTTTTACGATCACTCATAAGCAGTCAGCTCCGTCTCTCTATTTTATGTGGCGTTTATTGCACATATTAGCCTTAAGAAATTCCCCGCCAGTGCGGGGACTCTCTCTTTAAAATTTCTTAATACTGAGGTTACCGATGCCGGCAACGCCGGCATTATTTTAGCCTCAGAGACTGCAGGCGCCTGTCTCTTCTGCGTCAGATCCTTCGACAGGGCTCGCCTTCGCAAGGATCTCCTTTAACTTTTCATATGCAGGAAGGTGTCCCGCAAGGACCACTTTTCCCTCAACGGCAAGCGCAGGAGTGGTCATTACACCAAAGTCCATTATTTTTGCAACTTCAGTCACCTTTTCGATTTCCAGCTCAAGTCCCAGCTCTTTCGCAGCCTGGTCTGTGAGTTCTGCAAGCTTCTTACATTTCGGGCATCCTGTTCCAAGTATCTGTACCTTCATCATATTTTCCCTCCCAAAATATCTATTTCCCGCAGCATCCTACCACGAACACTTTTTCGGGATCGTTTCCCTCAACTACCTTTTCAATGCAGGAAAGCATCGACGGAAGACAGCGTATCCTCAGACTGTAATAGACCTTCAGCCCTTCCTTCCGATCCTCCAGTATCCCCAGGTTCTTCATAAGGGCAAGGTGTTTGCTTATCGTCGTTCTGTCAAAGTGAAACATTTCGGCAATGTCGCATACACACATCTCATGATCCGCAAGAGCTTCAACTACAGCAAGGCGGACAGGGTGGGCAATGCCTTTGAGTATCGCAACTTTCTGCTCCAGGATCGTTTCATTGTCGACCATCGGTCTTTCACCTCCATTTATGTGGCGATTTTACCACACAAACATTTTTTGTCAAACATATAGATACATCTCTATGGAATTTTTCTTGACTTTCTAAATGGCAAGATATAGACTGTTGTCTATATAAGAAGATCGACCAAAGACCCCTTAAAGCTGCATTTGAAAAAATGGAGATGGAAAAATGAACACTCTTCTGGAAACGGTCAAATACTTTATTTTCATAACCGCAGAACTCACAGTCCTTTTTCTAGGAATAAGCACCCTGGTCGCTTTGATGCTTATGTATTTGCCTCAGGAAAAAATCAAAAGATATATGGCTGGCAAGGGAATATTCGGTAATTTAGTCGGCGCGCTTATCGGATCACTGACGCCCTTCTGCGCATGTTCCACTATCCCTTTAACTCTTGGTTTTCTTGAAATTGGCATACCTTTCGGAGCTGTGATGTCATTTGTGATCTCATCGCCGCTGATGAATCCGATAATATTGACTATGATGGTGGTGCTGATGGGTATGAAAGCGGCTCTTGTTTATCTTTTTGTAACATTTATCTGTGCCGTTATTTTTGGGGTAATACTGGAGAAGATCGGCGGGGGTAAACTCGTCAAAAACGTCCGCATCAAATCAGGCGGGAACGCTGGCAAAGAAGAGATCCCCGATACTTTTAGGGACAAATTGATACTGTCGTTTCAAAAAGCGCTGGGTGATTTCAGGGAAGTATTAGTCTATCTGCTTATAGGTGTCGGGATAGGAGCGGCTATCTACGGCTACTTACCCGGAGATTTTGTTTTAAAATTTGCAGGACCGGATAACCCGCTTGCCATTCCGGTCGCTGCGGCTATCGGAGTTCCTCTCTATATTCGTGCCGAAACTGCCATACCTATTGGCCTGGCACTTATGCAAAAAGGAATGAGCGTAGGAGCTGTAATAGCCCTCATTATAGGGGGAGCCGGAATGGCAATACCCGAAATGAGCATGCTGGCGGGAATTTTCAAAAAAAAGCTTGTTGCGGCTATCGTAGCAGTTATCTTCCTCACTGCAGTAACAGGAGGCTATATTTTTAACGCTATTGCAGCATAGAAAATAAGACTAAAGCAAAAAAACCAAAACAAGGAGGCTTGCTGTCATGACTGATGAGAAAAAACCCGGACTGTTTGCAAAACTGTTTGGAAAAGGCGATCAAAAAAAGAAAAATTCATGCTGTTGCTGCGGAAGTTTTGAAATAGAAGAAATCGAAGAACCTGAAGGCAGTATTAAAGAAGACGAAAAAGAGGATAATAAGACCCCCTGAAAGAACTTCAACAAAAAAACAATTTTTTGACTCAACTTTCCCACCGTCTTTCCCGCATGCCTTTGATCAGGAAGGACGCTGTTCCTCGAAAGAGGGACATAACAAATCACCAAAGTGACTGAACTATTTCGAGTGCGTTTCGAGATCGGGAATCCAGATACCGTTTTGGTTAAAGTCTGTAAAGCTTGTGATAACCTAAGTTCAAAGACACTGGATCCCCGATTTAAGCACTCGGGGACGACGGTTCTATGAGACTTTTATTTAGACTTAGAACTTGCAATGAGGAATCTTATCACCGTCGCTCCCGGACGATGCTTAACGGGAGTCCAGCGGCTTGGGGTTTAGGGCCCATAGATCCGGTCATAGTCAGAATCTAAAGACACTGGATCCCCGATCTCAAAACGCATTCGAAATGGTTCGAGCACTATGGATTATTTAAAAATTTTCCTAACGGAAAACTGTGCTCTCCCGATACAAGCACTCGGGGACGACGGTTCTATGAGACTTTTATTTAGACTTAGAACTTGCAATGAGGAATCTTATCACCGTCGCTCCCGGACGCTGCTTAACGGGAGTCCAGCGACTTCAATATTTTAGTGCCACTGGCTCTCCGCTAATAAACATGTGGAGAAGACGAAAAACAGAGGTTTTGAATCCACTGGTAGCAAGAGATGGGAAAGTTGAGTTTTTGACATTAAATAGCGTGAAGGGATTATCAAATTGATAAGCATCAATTTAAATATAACTATTTATCGTAAAAATTACGTATTTGACAATAAGTGACCAAGTATATCTTGACAAAGAAATTTACGCGTGCTAAATTATATTGGCACTCAGTAATAGAGAGTGCTGACAACAAAAAATATTACAATAAAAGGAGTTGTTGATCATGGTTGGACTGGTACCTTTCAACAGAAGGAGCAAGGATCTGGCTACAAAGACCGGGCTGGAGGACTTTTACAACGTGCTTGATGACTTTTTTTCAAGCGACTGGCCCGTGAGGCGCACTCTGGCATATGACACATTCAAGGTCGATGTTCAGGACAGTGGGAACGAGTATCTTATCGAAGCCGAAATGCCGGGCCTCCGCAAGGAAGACATCAAGCTCGGACTGGATGACGGAAGGCTCACGATCTCGGTGACAAAGAACGAGAACACAGAGGAAAAGGACAAGAATTACATTCACAGGGAAAGACGGTCTGTGTCAATGAGCAGGACCATACACCTGGCTGACGCGGACGCATCCGGGATAAAAGCCAAACTAAGCGACGGGCTTCTGAAGATAACAGTCCCTAAGGCAGAAAAGGCAAGTACCGCGATCGATATCAATGTAGACTAGAGAGAGCGCTCCGGCTATCCGGAGCGCTCTCTACAGCGAAAAAGTCCATTTTAGCTATAGTTGCTGAGGCTCATCAATTGTCCATGCTTTCTTCATGCTCATGAAAAGAACTTCCTTCGGCAGGCGGCTTTATCGGAATATTGCGTGCTATTACTAAATGAGATACTCCGTCATCCACAAGTTTTATCTTATTACCCGCAACTGCTGTGCCATCAATGTTTAACTCTGGTATAAAAACATCTTCCCTTGTTCTTCCCGTTACTCTTATTTCATAGGTTGAAGTACCAAACTTGTACCAGACTGTATAATCACCGAAACTGGAAGGTGTTGAAGGATCTATCGTCAGGTCAAGACCCTCTTTATTTATTCCCAGGAAATTATTTATCAGTCCCTGGTACATCCAGCCTGAAGTGCCTGTGTACCAGCTCCATCCGCCTCTGCCGGAATAAGGAGTGTCAGGAGATGACATGTCAGCCACCATTACATATGGTTCCTTTTCATACCTGAGTGCACCCCTCTTTGTCAAACTAGTATGGATCGGATTCAACATAGTGAAAAGATCATAGGAAAGGTTGTGATCTCCGATCATTGATGCAGCAATAGCCAGCCATACTGATGCATGGGAATATTGACCTCCGTTTTCCCTCATTCCGGGGTAGTAATTTTTAATATAGCCGGGATTTTTATCAGTCTTGTCAAATGGCGGAGCCAAAAGTAGTGAGAGCCCGTCTTTCTCCTTGACTAGATATTTTTTAGCAGAATATATAGCTTTTGCAGCTCTGATATTATCAGCAGCTCCGGATATAACGCTCCATGATTGGCTTATAGAATCGATCTTGCACTCATCACTTTCTTTTGAGCCAATTTTCTCATTATCATCATAAAAAGCTCTTATATACCACTCGCCGTCCCATGCATTTTTCTCTATGCTTCTACGAAGGTTTTCCCTGTTGAGTTCCTGACTGTTTGCAAAGTCATGATCTTTCTGGTGAACAGCGATAGCTATAAAATTTTCCAGCAGCGCGTAAAGAAACCATCCCAGCCAAACGCTTTCTCCTTTGCCCTCAATTCCCACCATATTCATTCCGTCATTCCAGTCACCGCCTCCCATCAAAGGAAGTCCATGTTCTCCGAAGCCGGTGCGGAGGATCGTTCTTTTGCAATGCTCATAAACACTTGCTTCAATATCAGATACTTCCGGAATGGACATCGATTCGTTCTGGCCTTTCTCAAGCAAAGCACCTTTGATGTAATTGACCCTCTCGTTTAATATTGAATGATCGCCTGTCATACGTACATATACCCCGGTAACGAAAGGAAGCCAAAGCAGGTCATCCGATATCTTTGTTCTGACACCCAGACCGCTGGGCGGATGCCACCAATGCTGTACATCCCCCTCTTCAAATTGCCTGCTGCAGGCCAGAATGATCTGTTTTTTGACCGCCTGGGGATCCGTGTGGAGCAGTGAGAGCACATCCTGAAGCTGATCCCTGAAACCATAGGCTCCGCCGCACTGATAAAAGGCAGATTTTGCGTTGATCCTGCAGGAGACGGTCTGATATAAAAGCCAGCCGTTCAATAGAATATCTATAGCTCTATCGCTTGTCCTGACCTTGATCGTGCCAAGCAATCCATCCCAATATTTCTTTATTTTTCTCATTTCATCTTCGATTTTCGTTAAATCCTTATACTTATATCTGAGCTTAATTATCTCGTCAGGATCAGCACTCTGTCCAAGTCCAAGGACTACGTTCCTGCTCTCGTCAGGTTTTATCGCGATCGAGATTTGTATCGCTCCGCAGGGATCATACCCAACTCCTGTATTGCAGGGCAATTTTTTATGAAGTCCTTCCGGATCAAGGATCGAACCTTTTAAACCCAGAAATTCCTGTCTGTCCCCGGTGTAGGCAATTATCATTTCACTTGAAAACATGAAGCTTTCCTGTTTTCGGAAATTATAGTTGTATACATTTTTTGCAGCCAAATATTCATGTTCGTTGTTGTAAGATGTTACTGTATATGGGCTTGAGTACTCCCTGTCTTCCCCAAGGACCCACTCGACATAATAAGTTATATTTAAATACCTCTCCGTCTCCGAAGTGTTTGTTAACTTCAGATGCCAGAGTTTTAAGGATTCCTCCAAAGGAGCGAATACCGTAAGTTCCTGCCTTATATTATCTTCATCATGATCGAAAACAGAATATCCGAAACCATGCCTTACACGGTAAATGCCTCCGCCTTTTTTCCCAAGAGATATAGGAGTAAAAACCTTGCCGGTAATTTCATCCTTAATGTATATTGCTTCTCCGGCTTTGTCACTGACGGGATCATTCGACCAGGCAGTAATTTTGTTTTCCCTGCTGTTGACTGCCCAGGTCATTCCCGCACCTGTCTCAGAAATGTGGAAACCAAAATCTTTATTGGCTATTACATTGATCCATGGTGCAGGAGGCCTTATCTCATCATTAAGAATGATCTGATATTCCCTTCCGTCCTCTACAAAACCACCGAATCCATTGAAGAATTCGCTCTTGTGCCCGTCTGTCATGTTATCTGTATCGACTTTTTTCCCCTGATCCAACCTTCTCACCGCCTTTCAAATAGACCCTTTGTGTCCTTTATAAAACAGTTTCCTTGACCGTCCTGAAATATATGCCCGTCTTCTCCGTAAAAACGACCCTCGCTACTGTGAGAAGCAGATCAATATCCGCAGGTATCATCTGGTACGTATGCAATATAAATAAACTCTGCTTCTCTTTGTTTTCATCAAATGCTTTCAGAGATGTTGTCAGCTGATTCAGTAAATCATCCAGCTCCTGCATATATCCATATTTTGCTTCGCTCAGGATTATCAGATCAACGTTTATCTTGTTGATCCTAAAATATTCATAAGCCTTTACAACGTCCTTTATTATTCCGATGTCTTCTATCGTACTTACCCTAAGGAGCATTATTGGATTATCACCCGATACGCCGAATTTCCAAAGATCTCTTTGGTTTTCCCAATTGCGCCGGATGCTTTCTCTCGGCCCACGATAGTATCTTGAGGGATAGAATATCGGGCTTATCAGGTCCTGAAATGCATTAAACTGTGCGCTCTTAATGTCGACATACTTTAGTTCAAGCTCAGTCTGCATTTTGAAGTTGACATTGAGATCTTCTATTCTCGAAACATCGCTTAACTCGTCACCTATTCTTACCGCTTCTTCTTCCCCCCGGCACACACCTGTAATAAAATAGACAATGGCTGTCTTTTCCGCCTCTAAATCAAGACAGGCCCTCAGGCTCATGATAGGATCACTGGAGAAACCTGCACTATTTGAAAGCGGCAGACTTTCAACAACAGCATCCGGATTTTGAATTGTATTATTCCTTCCTGTGAATTTGAGCCTGTCGTTCTCATATTCTATGTTTCTTGATAGTTTTTCTTCTGATTTGATCATATGCATCATATAGGGACTATCGCTGCAATTGCCTCCCCGTCTCTTAGAAAGGAATATATCGTGCCCCTTAATAAAAGTGCTCTCTACAAAAAGCTTGTTAAATGCAGGATGGCTTACTGCCGCTGAAAAAGTATCCACGACTACTTCCATATAGCTTGTTAATTCGATCTGTTTTCGTTCTTTACTGTTATTTCTCAATATAACTTTTCTGATCTCCAATTTGTGGCTTGGAGAAAGGCTCACTACTGTATTGGTCGAAATGTCTCCGTCGCATCGTTTGAACTCAGCCTGATGAGGGGAAAATATCGCCTGATACTCATCAGGCTTCGCCTTTGTAGGATTATATGAAGCGCTCCAGGTTTTACCTGCCGAAACATCTTTAATAAATATATAGCTCCCCGTAGAGGCATAAAGGTCTGGCCTCCATCTATAAAGCGCCATCTCCCTGTATTTGCTGAAACCATCCCCATCAGAAGTTATCATCAGTGAATAGTTATTTACAGAAAGATAGTGCACTGCGGGTATTTTAGGTGTTATCTTCTTTACATATCTGTTCGTCTGGGTACTCATGGGAATAGATGTTTTTTTGAATTGGATGTTGTACCCCTTCATGGAAATCGATATGAAATATGAGTAACGCTTCTCTTCAAGAAGCTGTTGCGCTGCGTGGATCATCTGCTCTGAATGGAACCTGTTCTGCATTATTCCCTTATGTATAAAATTATTGATCGCGACTAAATTCATCCCCTGATGGTGAGCCATAAATGATTTAATTATTGAATACTGGGTAATGGCTACCGGATCGGGACTATTAAAATCTACAGCCTCGTAATATCCATAGTCGCCGACACAACCAAGGTCGGCCAATCTTTTTAGATTTGAAAAACACTCATCTTTGGCGTATCCCAAGGCAAGTATCGTTGCGTAAGGTGCAATAACAAGCGATTCGACAAGCGATGGCTGGAGACGGAGTTCCGGTACACCAAAAGCCTTGTACTGATAATTTGACTCCTGATCAAATTGATAGTATTGGGATTCAGATATACCCCAGGGGATCCCCTTCTGCCTTCCATATTCAATATGTTGTAAAACCGCCGCCTTTGCCGTTTCGGCAAATACGGAACCTTCATATTCACGCATTACTAAATTAGGCATAAGGTATTCAAACATTGTCCCGCTCCAGGAGACAAAACAAGGGATCCCTTTGACTATAGTAAGCGGCCTTTCGAGTTTGTACCAATGTTTAAGGGGCACATCATTCCTTGCTATAGCCAGAAAACTTGTCAATATTGATTCAGACGCCATCAGATCATAACAGCCGATATCCATTTTCTGGGTCGAGAGAGAGTATCCGATGTGGAATAGCTTACGTTTTTTGTTGTAGAGAAACCGGAAATCCAGATCTTTAAGCATCGTATCGATCATTTCTACAAGCCGTTCAATTCTTTTCGTCAGAGAAATGGCAAAAACGTTATCCTTCACGGTAAGTTCCCTCAATGTAGGACCTGAAGAAAAACTCAGTTCGCTTGCGTTGACCTCTGCAGCCTCATTTATTATGAGGTCGATGCTGGTAATAAGTTCTCCCCGGAAGCGTTTTCCCTCCCGGGATCTACCCGTATCGGAATTGATCATCTCCCTGATTTTTTTAGTTTCTTCTATGAAATCACCTATCGTTGCAAAATTTTCTTTAAGCTCTAATCCGTCATCGCAGAGTTTTATTGTGTCTTTTAGTCCAAAGACCAGTTCCTGTGAAAATAAAGGTTCGTCAACGAAATGCAGCAGACCGTTTTTAAGGGTTATTAAATGGGCATAAAAGTTCCCGCTGTCAACTGTTGAGACATACGGAGGGCACAACACTTCAAGAGTTCTGATGTCGTACCAGTTGAACAGATGTCCATTCCATTTGGGCAGCCTCCGGACCGAATTTAATATATTTTCAAGATGTTCCAATGTTTTGCCCAATGTTTCAAACCCCAGATCTCTTGCAGAAAGGACTGATATCAACTGGAGCCCGATATTGGTCGGTGAAGTCTTGAAAGCAATCTTTTCTGTCGGCTCCTTTTGGTAATTGTCAGGACAAAACCAGTTGTTTTCTACAGTTGAGAAATCCTTAAAGAACTGCCAGGTTTTTCGTGCGATCCCTCTTATCATCTTTTCATTATCATCAATTTCGTTCTTTTCAATATTGACTTCCGTCTCACCGATTTTATAAGCTACCAGATATGAAAATCCCCATCCGACAGATAGGACCGAGTAAAGCAATATTCCCCAAAAAGGAATATCTACAAAAAACAACAGTCCGACAATAATCAAAGAGGGGACAAGAGAGGGCCACATATGAAGGAAATATCCCTTTGGCGTGTCTATAGCACATTTTTCCATTTTTTCTGCCGTGCTCCACATCAGAAGGTTCTTTTTACTCATAATCAATCTGTACAGTGTTCTTGATACGGCATCCAGAGCTATGTATGCCCTGTAAGGAGTAAATAAAACATCAAGCATAGCCCTTTCGATCAGCAGTCCGATGTCTTTCAGCAGATCCTTATAAACGAGAGCTAATTTCGGTTTGTTTATCTTTTGTGCAAGAACGCTTTCAAGCATGAGGAATAAATCAACTGCATATGAGAAAAATACCATGGGTACCCAAAGGTAATAGATTTCGGGCATCAGCATCAGATTCAGAATTATCAACAGGACCTTAGATAAAGGAACCATGCTCAATCTTAAATTGTCGAGAATCTTCCATTTGGATAATCCGGCCAAAGTTTTTTTCTTAAACAGCCATGGCAGTAATTGCCAATCTCCTCTTATCCATCTGTGCTCTCTCTGAGTATATGAAAGAACGCACCCAGGGAAGTCATCCATTATTTTCACCGCACCGGAAAAGGCGGTCTTGACATAGCAGCTCTCAAGCAGGTCATGGCTAAGTATTCTGTTGTCAGGCATACTCTTGCGGAGGATGGTATGGAATGTTTTTATGTGGTATATTCCCTTACCTGAAAATATGCCCTCCTCAAATATGTCATGATAAATATCTGAGATAATGGTCGAATAACGGTCCAATCCCTGCTTGCCTGCAAAAACACTATAAAACAAGTTGCATTTTTTATTTAAAATATGGTTCGTAACTGAAGGCTGAATTATTGCGTAACCATCTTTAACTTTTCTGTTTACAATATCCAATACCGGTTGATTCAGCGGATGTTCAATTATGCCGACAAGTTTTGAAGCATTATTTGTAAGAAGGATCGAGTCAGCGTCCAGTGTTATTACATATTTGAAGGTACCCAGCATGCTTTCATCACACAATAATGTTGAAAAGCTTGTCTCTTGTTCTCCGGACAGAAGGGCATTAAACTCCTCGAGTTTTCCTCTTTTCCGCTCCCATCCCATGTAACACATTTCTGATTCATTCCATTTGCGAGAGCGTATAAAAACAGAAAACAGCGGGGACATGAAGGGGTATTGATCGTTAAGCCGGTTTATGCCATTGACAAGGACCTCTTCAATTCTATCGTCAACATCCATGCGCAGGTTTTTTGAATCATTGAAGTCTACTAAGAGGGCAAAGAATAGATTGGATTGCCTGTTTGCCAGATAGTGTCTTTCCAATCGTTGTATATATTCGAGGGCCTGTTCGCCTGAAGATACAATGACCGGCATTACTACAAACGTCCTGGCTTCTTCAGGGACACCTTCAAGAAAATCAAGTGCCGGAAGCTGCCGGACGTTAACCAGCCTTGTAAATATGTTGTTCGTCAACTCAATGGCAATTCCTATGACCAGGACAACAGATACAAAGAGAAAAGCCAAAACGCCATAGATCCCGGCTGATATGCCTGATCCCTTTATAAAACAGCCTAAGAAAAAATAGATGATAAAAACGAAAACAAAGACAAAAAGGAAATATGATATCCCCTTAATATTCCATTTTGGTGCCAGTTTTTGCGGCTCTGGTTTCTTTAATAACTTTGCTTTCAGGATAGGGTATCCCTTACCGATAAGATATGTTCCCACATGGTGGCTGCATTTCAAATTCTCCCTTCCATTTTTTGCAATAGCAAGGCATGTCTCAGCGACAACTCTTTCATCTATTTTGTTTTTTAAAGAGAATTTTTCAATTATCGACCTGTATCTGCCCTTGCTTTCAGAATCCATTATAGGATATATTCCCTCAGGATCCTCTGAGAGGATCCGCTCAATAATTGAAAGATCCTCAAAAAGTTTCTCGCCGTCAAGTTCCACTGTTTCCCTTAAGCTTACCAGAAACGTTCTGATATTTGATTCCAAGCGTGACTCCAGATTCCCTTCTTCAAGGAAGATATCCGTAGGCCTTAAGTAATTAGATTTATTGTGATATTCTACATACCTTTGTATTGATGCCTCATCAAAAGACAAGTTTTTTAATAAATATATGACGTGCGAATGAAATGAAACATTCCCTGAAAATTCATCCTCCAATTCTGATAAAAGAGGAAAAATGTTCGTCATGTCTTTTTCCTTTAGATTATTTCTCACAAAAGCATCTGCTTTGGATTTTATTTCTGTAACGCTGATTATTTCCCGTGCCACAACAGAAATACTTTCTAAAAGACAGAAGCCGATCATTTCAGGAAGGCCCCATAACTCTTTATCTGTTAAAGGGAGTTCTTCCTGGTATGCGCATATCATCATTGAAATTTTGCTCTCGTTTAAATATCCTCCCGAGAGCGAGACCATTTCCCTCGCAATTACATATATTCTCGGGTAACCTTTAAATTTCCCCTCTTTAAGGACAGGCAGCATTCCATTGATATCTCCGGTCGCCTTTACCTTTTTGATCTCCCTGTACAGCATCTGAAAGTTGTCAAACAACCATCTTGCTGCAGGTATCAGGACAATGATTTCAGGTGAGACCTCTGACAACGTATCACGTATTTTATTGAGTTCCCTATATGCAGCCTGATTTCTGTCATCTATGAAAAAATTGTATTTGCCCCATCTAACATTTTTATGGGTTTGAGACAAATTACGCATACGTTGTTCCAGTTCATGGGGGGCGAGCATCATTTCAGTGTTGGAAATCTCTATGGGTAAAACTATCAGTTTTCTGCTAAGGGCATATCTGCGATGATAAAATATAAAAATTACTGCAAAAAGAATCAGCAGCGATCCAAATAAAAACAAATCGTAGGTGACATTTTGTGTTAAAAATTCAATTGCATCTGAAATCATTTTCTTCCCTCATTTAAAGAGTGCCCTTAAGCTCAATTCCACAGGCAACTTTTATACTTACATAAATTTTAAGAACAAATAAGTAACATTTTTTTATATTTGCTTCTTAATTATACTATATATTTTTTATTTTCTGATAATTATTAAGTCTTTTACGCAGTAACGATAAGTCGGATACCGGCAATTTGGTTACTGACAGTGCGGATCCGCATGGAGGAAAAGATAAAACCATGGCTGAATAAAACCCGGATAGTTGATTTGAAAAGGGCACAAGAGCAATGACAAAAAAGGGCTGTGGAAAATTCCACAGACCCTTGACATTTCTGGAGCCGGCGAGAGGACTTGAACCCCCGACCTGCTGATNNTGTCCATTTTCTAGGGTACATTTTATCTGCTCGTTATGGCAAAACAAAAAACCCTTGCGGCGCAAGGGTTTTGTTATCGTGGAGCTGGTGGGGGGATTTGAACCCCCGACCTGCTGATTACGAGTCAGCTGCTCTACCAACTGAGCTACACCGGCAAACAAACCATCACGTTCCTATTATAGAGCGCCGAAAAGCATTTTACATTATTATGGATTTTCGTCAAGTATCAGAGCTATTATCTGTTGTTGATCAGAGCTATTATCAGAGCCATTATTCTCTCACTATATGTTTTGATTTTCCCTCGAACCTTGGGAGAGTCCCCGGCTCTGCCACAGTAAGCGGAACGTGGATCCCGAGCGCGCTGTGGATCGATTTTTTGCCCTTTTCCAAAAGCACCTCTGCTATCTCCTGTTGGCTGTCCGCAGTTCTTTCACAGGATATGCTCATCTGCTGAAAACCCTCTACTTCCCAGACCTTTATCTGATAGTTCGCGGTCAATCCCGGGACCCTGCAGAGCGCCCTTTCGATCACCGAAGGAAATACGTTCACTCCGTGGATAATTATCATATCGTCTGAACGTCCCTTGACTCTCTCGATCCTTGTGCTTCTGTCGCCGCATCTGCATACGCCGGGCATGATGCTCGTCAGGTCGCGGGTGCGGTAGCGGATTATCGGGAAAGCTTCCTTCTTCAGGGACGTAATGACAAGTTCTCCCTCTTCACCCGGGCCAAGCGGTTCAAGTGTTTCCGGATCGATTATCTCGAAAATGAAGCCTTCGTCAAAAAGATGTATTCCGTTCCTTTCAAGACATTCCATTCCAACACCCGGCCCCATTGCTTCTGACAGGCCGTAGCTGTCTATGGCAGGGATCCCAAGCGTACCCTGGATCTTGGTCCTGAGTCCTTCCGACCATGCTTCCGCGCCGAAGATCCCCAAACGGAGGCTGTATCTTGCTTTCTCTTCGTTTGAGAAGGTATCCCAGACCTCACAGAGTTTGACAGCGTAGGAGGGGGTGCAGGTAAAGACAGTCGTGCCAAGGTCACGCATCAGTTTGAACTGACGCTCGGTAAAACCGCCGCTCGCAGGGATGACCGTGACCCCCATATCTTCAGCTGCATCGTGGAAACCCTGGCTTCCTGTAAAAAGGCCGTATCCTGTCGATATCTGCAATATGTCCTTCGATGTCAGTGTGGCACGTTTAAATGCGGTCTTCATGGCCTTTTTCCACCAAAAGATGTCATTAGCAGTGTATCCCACAACAGTCGGATTCCCGGTCGTTCCCGATGTAGCATGGAAGCGCACCAGATCATCCTTGTTGCATCCAAGCCATCCCAGCGGGTAATGAGCCTGGAGATCCTGCTTTGTTGTAAAGGGAAGTTTTTCGATATCCTTTGGTGATCTTATATCCGATGGTTTGACTCCGGCATCCTTCATCTTGTCGGCATAGGGATGGTTCCGCTCCCAGAGCCTGTTCAAAACTGCCTGAAGTTCTGTTGTCTTACCTGATGCTGTCTCACTGTGTACCATAATAATTCCTCCCGGTTCATACTCAAAATTACAAAATAAAAAAAGACGAGATCCGAAAAATCCGGACCCCGTCCTCACGTCTTGATCAGATGTTCAGCGCACAGCGACCGGACACCGATCCCGCAAGTCGGGATCCGTGCATGGATAAGAGTACACTGCAACAGAAAGGTCTATATGTCTTTTTATTTCAACAAGCTTCATTTTCATGTCCGGTGCCTCCTTCGCTCGTGCGACATTGCGCGTAAGTTTAAATAATATTTCGGAGATTGTCAAGCCCGAAAAGAGTTACTATTTTACCGCTTTTCTTTACTAAACTTTGACTCCGTGCGGTTCTTTGTGCCTTTTTATGCGTACTGCCTTGCCTTCAGAACGGGGGACCGTGTCCGGTTCTGCAATATTGACCTCAATATTAACTCCCAGGCTGTCTTTCAGCCGTTTCTTCGTCTCATTCTTTATGTGTTCCACTGCCGCAGGATCACTCTCCGGAGCTCTTTCGCATGTGATCTCGATCTCATCCATTCCATCCTTTTTCCAGACATCTATGATGAAATTGGGAGTAAGATCCTTGACTCTGCAAATAGCTGCCTCGACCTGTGACGGAAAGACATTGACGCCCCTGACTATGAGCATGTCGTCCGTCCTTCCTCCTATCCTGTCGATGCGGACGCTCGGATCGCCGCAGGGGCACGGTCCGGGAAGGATCCTGGTACGGTCCCTCGTGCGATAGCGGATTATTGGGTAGGCTTCCTTCTTTATGGAAGTAAGCACAAGTTCTCCCTCTTCGCCGTCTTCCATGTTCTTCAGCGTATCAGGGTGTATTATCTCGGGCAGGAATGCCTCGTCATTGACATGCAGGCCGCTCTGATGGATGCACTCCATCGCCACTCCCGGGCCCATCGCTTCGCTCAGTCCGTAAATATCAAGAGCTTTGATACCCAGTTTTTCTTCAAGGCGTTTTCTCAGGCCCTCGGACCACGGTTCCGCACCCAGTATCCCTATCTTGAGTTTTGTACCTCCGTTTGAGAAACGGTTCGGGTCTATGTCGTCCCATACCTCCGATATGCGGAGGGCGTATGAAGGTGTACATGCCAATGCTGTAACGTCCAGCTCCTTTATCATCCTTACCTGCTTTTCCGTGGCACCTCCCGAGGCAGGTATCACAGCAAGTCCGCGGCGCTCTCCTGCATAGTGCATACCGAGTCCTCCCGTAAAGAGACCATACCCATAAGAGACCTGGAGGGTATCCCACTCATCCAGGCCTGCCAGGCCGAGACACCAGGCTCCGGACTCACTCCACATCTTTATGTCGTTCTGTGTGTAGCAGACCACTGTCGGATTGCCTGTAGTCCCGGAAGTAGCATGAAAACGGACTACATGTTTTCTGTCAACGTTCAGCCAGCCAAGGGGATAGTGCTTCTGCAGATCCTGTTTTGTCGTATAGGGGAGAAGCTGCATGTCCCGTACTGTCTTTATGTGTTCTGGCTTTACTCCATATTCCTTCATCTTCTGGGCATAGGGATGATCCCTTTCCACTATTTTTTCCAGTGTGTAACGGATCCTCGATATTTTTGTCTCCACATTTCTTATTACAAGTTTCATTTTTCTTCCTCCTCGGGGTTTATGTGAATTTTTAAATTTCCTGTGTCCATCTCTGTGTCGGACGCCCCAAAAAAAGCAGGGCCCGCATTTTTGCGGGCCCTGCTTCAACGGCGATTTACGCAACGATACTGTTATCCGGTCGATCCGTCCGAATCATGCAGTCCAAGCGCAGATCCCGTGAAGGGGACCCGCGCCGATAAAGGAGAACTGCGTAACATTGCCACAAGATGTGATGCTGTAATTGATTTGTGTCATGTCCCAGTGCCTCCTTTCGACTTCAGTTCGTTGTTTTAAAGATGTTGGGGGTAATTCTATTCACCTTTTGGATAATTGTCAACCCTATTGCCTATTTTGTGTTGTTGATCAGCGATATTGT
>DIWR01000014.1 GCA_002428495.1 Synergistaceae bacterium UBA6101 | reverse complement strand
TATGTTGGTATGATACGAGCGACTTCAATATTTTAGAGCCACTGGTTCTCCGCTGAATAACATACAGAGAAGACGAAAAACAGAGGTTTTGAATCCACTAGTAGCATGAGGTGGGAAAGTTGAGTGTCTGATATGAAAAGGAGGGCAGAATCTTGGATAAAAATAAATATATCGAAAATCTTTACTCTGAGATCGAAAAACACTGGCAGGAAATGGTCGAAATGAGCGACGGATTTGCTGCTGAGCCGGAAGTTTCGGGCGAAGAATTCAAAACAAGCAATAAGATCGTTGATGTACTGGAAAAATCGGGTTTCGATGTTGAGTACCCGTTTATGGGAATTCCTACAGCCTTCATCGCAAAAAAAGGAAAGAGAGAAAGCGGCGGAAGGGTGGCCCTTCTTGTGGAATACGATGCTCTGCCTGAGATCGGACATGCCTGTGGGCACAATCTCCACGGAGCGATGTCTGTACTTGCCGGATTGGGACTCCTGCCACTTATGGAGGAAATACCGGGCGAGCTGTTTGTGATAGGAACTCCTGCAGAGGAAACAAACGGAGCCAAGGTGGAAATGGCAGAAAAAGGGGTCTTCGACGGCTGTGATTTCGCCATAATGATACACTCTCATTGCGGAAAAACAATTGTAAAGTACCGCTCTCTGGCGATGGACGCGGTAGAATTCACATTCAAAGGAAAGACCTCTCATGCCGCATCAGCTCCATGGGAGGGAGTAAACGCGCTTAATGGGCTCCAGCTCTTCTTCCATGCGATAGACATGCTTCGTCAGCATGTTAAGCAGGAAGTCAGGATGCATGGCATCTACCACGAGGGAGGGACTGCTCCCAATATAGTTCCGGAAAGGGCGAAGGGGCGTTTTTATTTCAGGGCGCCCCAAAAAGCCTATCTTGATGAGATAATGAAGAAGGTTTACAACTGTGCCCGGGGAGCCGCCATGGCAACGGGGACCGAAGTGATATGGCGCAACTTTGAAGCCAGCTTCAAGGATATGCTTCCGAATGAGACAGCGGAAGAACTTCTGGAAAGCCTTTTTGCAGAATTTGACATTCCTGTTACCCAGATCGAAGGATTCATGGGATCGTCAGATGTTGGGGATGTAACATATAGATGTCCTGCCGTACAGCCTGAAATGGACATTTGCGGTAAAAACATCGAAGCCCATACAAGAGCTTTCGCTGAAGCCACGACAACGGAGAGAGCTCATGATGCTCTGAAGACAGGGGCAAAGATAATAGCAAGGTCGGCGCTTGAAGTTTTGCTTGACGAGAAGCTTCGTGAAAAAATGTGGGAAGACTACAGAAAAGAAATGGAGAAGGGAAAGGAACACTGATAAGAATGGAAAGATCCAAAGTCTATTTTACAAATCTCAGGACCACACCGGAGAGGAATATCCTTCAGAAACTGGACAGGCTTGTAAGGAAAGCCAGGATCGAAGAGATAGACTTCAAGAAGAAGTATACTGCCATCAAGCTCCATCTTGGAGAACCGGGAAACCTTGCATATCTCAGGCCAAACTATTCCAAGGTAATAGCAGATATCGTAAAAGGAATGGGAGGAAAGCCCTTCCTCACAGACTGCAACACTTTGTACGTAGGAAGGAGAAAGGACGCTCTTGAACACCTTGATGCCGCATATGAAAACGGCTACAATCCATTCTGTACGGGGTGCCATGTAATAATTGCTGACGGGATCAAGGGATCTGACGAAGTCCTCGTACCGGTGCCAGGCGGAGAATATGTAAAAGAGGCCAGGATAGGAAGGGCTGTCATGGATGCTGATATCCTTATCTCCATGACACACTTCAAGGGGCACGAACAGAGCGGCTTCGGTGGAACCGTGAAGAATATAGGCATGGGTTCAGGTTCACGGGCCGGAAAGATGGAGATGCACAGCACAGGCAAGCTAAAGGTAAGATCCTCCAAGTGCAGGTCCTGCAGGAAATGCATAAGCGGATGTGCGCATGATGCGATCACCTTCAACGGTGAGGGCAAAGCGGTCATCGACAAAATTAAGTGCGTAGGCTGCGGGCGATGCCTTTCCCTTTGTCCTTTTGACGCTATCAGTCCGGCTGATTACGAATCAAACGATATCATGTGCAGAAAAATGGCAGAATATACGAAAGCCGTGCTGAACGGAAGACCCCATTTCCATATAAGCTTTGTCATAGATGTATCGCCATTCTGCGACTGTCACGTGGAAAACGACCTTCCTGTGATACCGGATATCGGTATATTCGCATCAATGGATCCGATAGCTCTGGATCAGGCATGCGCTGAGGCTGTGATGAAAGCTCCTGTAATATCAGGAAGCCTTTTGGACGAAAAGATAAGAGGATTCAAAAAAGAAGACCATTTCCATACGATACATCCAGACACTCACTGGCAGACGACTCTTGAGCACTGTGAGAAGCTTGGGATAGGGACAAGGGATCACGAGCTTATCGAGGTGTAAGTGAAAGCCTGTTCAGGCTTTGGTAAGTATATTGAGAGCCACAAGGATGAGCACGACCCCGCCTGAATACTCGGCGTAGGTACCGATCTTCTCTCCAAGCTTTTTCCCTCCCAGCGCTCCTGAGAAAGAAAGTAAAAAAGTTATGACTCCGGCGGATAAGGCTAGAAGCAGAGCCGATCCTCCGGAGCTTTTTATTGAGAATCCGACTATGAGGGCGTCAAGAGAAGTGGCAAAGGCCAGTATCAGGACGTTCATCAACGTTATATTCATGCAGGAGTTGGTCTTGTCTTTTCCGGTGTAGGCTTCACTTATCATGTTCAATGCCACCCATATTATCAGACCTGCGCCGATCCATGGTGTCCAGCTGTTCAGAAATCCTGTTATGTTGGCTGCGACCAGTGCCCCAAGCAGGGGCATCCCAAACTGCGATATCCCAAAAGCCCCTCCCAGAGTAAGAGCGTCGCGCCGACCAAGACCCCCGTGGCATATGCCCATGCATATGGAAACAGAGAAAGCATCCATGGCGATAGAAGCGGCTGTTGCCAAGGTGCTGAGATCCAAAGTCATTATACGGGATCCTCATTTTTATCGACACAGCAACGATAACGGTAAAGGTCAAATATTAGGAGGAAAAGCACTAAGATGAGCGGCCCGAGAAAAATGCCCAGGAAACCCCACTTTATTACCCCACCGAAGAGTCCAAGTATTACAAGCAATGTGGGTATCTCTTCGCCTTTTCCTTCGCTCTTGCCCCCACTTATAAGGAAGGGGCGCAGAAGATTATCGATAGTTCCTACCACTATGGATCCCCATGCCAGAAGCATTATGCCTCCCTTTAAGTCTCCGGAAAGGATCAGGTATATCCCTCCCGGTACCCAGACAATTGCTGTCCCGGCCGGGAACATTCCAAAAAAGAACATCAGCATGCCGAAGAACGCAGGGGTGCTTAATCCGACGAACCACCATCCCAGGCCTCCAAGAATAGCCTGAATGGCAACTGTCAGCATTATCCCGAAGATAACGGAATTGAGGAGTTTTTTTGTTCTGTGGAAGAACAAGGTCTTCTCTTCCTCCGAAAGCGGCGTAACGCTTTTCACATATTCGACTATCTTTGCCCCGTCCCTTATGAAGAAGAAGGATACCATCATTACAACGATCATCTCTATCAGGATAGAAGAAGCGCCCTGGATCAGCTGCTTTGAAATATTGGTAAGATTGCCGCCGGCCCACTGAGCTGTTTTTTGAACGAAATCTCTGACAGATCCGGAATCCAGAAGAAAAATTTTGAGGTAATCATTAAGCCACGCCGGGAACCATCCGGGGATAAGTTCAACAAGATCTCTTGTCTGGTTTATCTCGTTTCTCGAAATAAAATCTGAAATGACTCCGATAATTTTTGAGATCTCGCCTCCAAGGGAGGTTATGATGTATATGAGCGGTATTATAAACAGGACAGCAATAAGGCAAAGCGCAGCAGCGGCAGAGAGGTTCCTGAATCTGCCGCCGGAGAGATCTGTTAAATGACGGTAGACCGGCTGAACGATAAAAGAGAGCATTCCGGACCATATCAGCGCCATTACCAGCGGACGGGTGACCTGCCACGCGAGGAAGGCAAAAACTGCCATAAAAAAAATAAAGGCCCTACGGTCACCAGAGATGTTATCCTTTCTTTTATATTTTTCTTCTTTTAAATCCAACCGAGCCTCTCCCCTCTGTTGTATAATGGTATTTGAAATGTACTGATTATACATCAACAACAAACGGGAGTGGTGAACAATTGAGTATACCGGCTACAGAGCTTTGCTATCCGTATCCCGATGAATCCGAAGGAACATCAAAGGCGAAAACTCCTTCCGCACAAAATATATCTGAACCTGCTCGCAGAGAAACCATAAAGGTAATCGCTGTAGGGGGAGGAGGCGGCAACGCTCTCAACCACATCATAAGCAAAGGAATAGAAGGTGTGGATATCCTCGCAGTAAACACGGATATAAGAAGCCTTGATATGTCTCTCAGCCACAACAAGATCGTACTTGGCGAAAAAGTCACTAAAGGGCTGGGGGCAGGAGCCCTCCCGCACATAGGCGAACAGGCGGCAAGAGAATCATTATCGGAAATACGAGAATATCTCAGGGGATCCGACATGGTATACCTGACTGCCGGTATGGGTGGCGGAACAGGCACCGGAGCTCTTCCGATAATTGCCCAGACTGCAAAAGAAATGGGCATTCTTACCGTCGCGGTAGTCACCAAACCCTTTATGTTCGAGGGGGCCAGAAGAATGCGTTACGCTGAAGAGGGCATAGCCAAACTTCGTCAGTGCGTAGATGCGCTCATTGTCGTGCCTAACGACAGGCTTCTTCAGATATGCCGCAAAGAGACGCCTTTAAGCGAATCCTTCTCGATGGTTGACGAAGTCCTGAGACAGGCAGTACAGGGCGTAACCGATCTTGTTACGCGTCCGGGAATGGTCAATGTTGATTTTGCTGACCTTAAGGCGGTAATGAAACATGCGGGCGTTGCAGTTATGGGTGTAGGCTGTGCAAAGGGTGAAAACAGGATCGACAACGCGCTCAGGGAAGCACTGGAAAGCCCGCTGATGGAATGTTCAATGCATGGAGCCAAGGGAGTCCTTATGAACATCACATACGGGGAGGGCCTTGGTATCTTCGAGGTACAGCAAGCCGCAGCATATATTGAAGGGATAATCTCGGAAGATGCAACATTTGTATGGGGTTGTGCCGAAGACGGCGATATGGAAGAAAGCGTTGAGATAGTCATCGTTGCAACAGGTTTTGAAGAGGACGGCCCGGAAAGCAATAGCTCCCGCCAGGAAACCCCTGTCAGCGCACAAAGGCCTGTTTTCAAACAGGAGGTCCAGAGGCCGGTTTGGCACGAGCCTATTTCTGTTGCAGCAGAAGAAAAGACAGAAAAGGATGTTTCCCCTGTGCCCGAAGTCAGAAGAGGACCGTCATGGCTTCAGGAAAAAGAGGAGATGACGCCTGAAGAAGCGACTCCGAGGGAGTTATCCGAGGAGCTGGATGAACCTACTTTCCTGAGAAAAAATAAGGTCTCGGGGAAACCTCAGATAGACTGAGTCCCTGATCCACATTAAATATAAACGTAAAGCAGGACGCCCCCGGTTTTTTAGGGGGCGTCCTGCTTGTTATGCTGAACGGGAATAATAAGGGTGAAAAGAGCAAAGAGTGCGCAACGGGATCTTTGCGCTGTAGGAAAAGTCAAAGGAAGAAATAAGGTCAAATTTAGTTAACGTCTTAACGCTCATTTATGCCCCAAAATAAACGTAAAATGGGCCATTTCCCCGAAAAAGATGACTTCCAGTGATATAATTTGACGAGTTTTATTGTGCGGCGGCAAAGGCAGCCGAATAACAGGAGGAATTGAGATGGCAGTAAAAGCCAGTTCAGAGTTTGATTATGAGATATGCAACAACAGGATCAGACCTATAGCGGAAGCCCTGATATCAAAATATGAAGAGCTGCGCCACATAGATCCTGATAAGATACTTTTCCTTGTCAACCACAAAAGTTCGGGAAGCAAAAAACAGATGGTGCTTGCCAGGACCAACAGGATCTCCCCCAAATGGACAGAGATACTCTGCCAGCTCGGAGCCTGCTCATATTTTTATACGATCGAATTCTATGCAAAGACAACAGCGGCTATGGACGAGAGCCAGATGGTCGCGCTGGTCTACCGTGAACTGAGAAGGATCGGTCCTGAAGGTGAGATACTGATACCCGATGTGCATGACTGGTGGCAGATACTTATGGGTCTCGGAAGGAAATGGTTCTACCCGGACAGCACGTGTCCTAACCTTCTGGATGACAACGTCGACTGGAAGAAACTGATGGGACAGTACTACGAGGATATTCATTCTGCTGAGTAGGAGCTGGATCATTTCTTTCAGCTGATATCTTCGGAAGATAAAAGTTAAAGCCCCGCGCCGCGGGGCTTTATTGCTATCAGGCTCCAAGCTTGATGCGTTCGTAGCCCGGTTCTCCGTCCTTCTTGTCTGTTATCTCAAATATTTCGAGTATCGGAAGTTTTTTCCATATCTTCACTTTGCCGGAGGAGTATATTATCTTAATGTCCGTGAGCCCAAGGATGTTTCTTCTTCTGATGTCACGGCTCGCATCCTCTCCGTCGTTGAGAGCAGTATCCCTTAGGAGATTTTCGGACCAGAGATTCCTTCCGGTCTCAGATATGAAGATCCCCTTTATCTCTGACCCCGAGCGGTTTATAAACTCAAGGGGAATACCCTTCTCCTCCTGCTGTTCTTCTGCCGGAGACGTGGTGCTGCAGACCTCTGCAAAAGCAGGCAGGGCAAGAAAGAGAAATATGATAGCCGCAAGAGCCGGTATCTTCTTCATTTGATCACTCCTTTCATTGTTATTCTGTAATGTAATATCATTATGTTCAATAGGTAAAATAGCCTGTCTGAGTTATTATTTTCTCGGGTATTATCGGTAATGATACAGATCATATTCTCTCTTCAATTGAGGACGGGTAATGAGCATACTTTGGAAAAGGTCAGAGAGAAACCTCCTTGGGATACTCTCGGTCATTGCTTTGATTTTATTTTCTTTCGGAGCCCTCCCTGCTCCCGGGGTCGGTGAAAAAGAATTCCTGATTAAAAATTTTAGCCCCCAGGGAGAGGTCAAGGGAAGAATTGAGATCAAAGCAGCATTCATATTCCGGGAGAAGATGAGTCTATCGGGAGGAAAGAATTCTATGTAGAGGAATTTGCCGCCCCAAGACTCTTTGTGGAAGCAGATGCCTCACCGGATATACTGATCGGAAAGGGATCTGCCGAGATCTCGATCTCGGCCATGTATGTTTTCGGCAGCCCTGCCTCAGGCCTGCCGTGGGAGGCTGAAATGAGAACCGCAGAAAGAGAATTCAGCCACCCGAACTGGAAGGGTTTTGTCTTCAGGGACTCAGAAAAAAAGTTCCAGCCTGAATCTGAATACATAGGTTCCGGAACTGGATCAGGAGGGCCGGACTAAATTTACTCTGCCCGGCAGGGACCGCACGGCCCCCTCGGTACTTAATATCCTCATCGGGGCTTCCGTCTTTGAGGAAGGAGGTCCCGGGTCACCAAGACTGCAGTCCAGAGGTGGTGTCCGTCAGAAGTATTGATCGGCATAAACCTGCCCGCCTCTGGCGGCAGAACGGATACCCGCATGCAGCAGGAACTGCTGCCCGGGGGGGAAGGAACGAGCGGGGCACACGATTTTTACTGTTTGTCCCTGGGTATTGGAACAGCATTGTTCCCCCATTCAAGTTTTTGTATCATGCCCCTTGAAAACATCTCTTCAAGCGAAGGGGCTATCTCTGGTTTTGAAGAACATGGAACAAACAAGCTCATCTCAACGTTTTCCCCGTACAGGGCGGAGACCCGGTCTTCCCCGAAACCCCATTTTTTCAGTGAAGAGGAGAGGGTTTTTGAGTGTTCATAGCTGCAGGAAAGATCAAGCTGAAGGTTAAGCTCCATTTCGACAGTACCTGCCTCTGTGACAGCAAGTTCGGCTGCCTCGCCGTAAGCCTCTATGAGTCCCCTTACCCCGAGTTTGATCCCGCCGAAATAACGAGTGACCACCAGAAGGGTGTTTTGCAGGGAATGTCTTTTGAGCATCCCCAGAATCGGCCGTCCCGCTGTACCGGCAGGCTCTCCGGCATCAGAGCAGTGTTCAAGTATGTTTTCTGTCCCTATCCGGTAAGCCCAGCAATGGTGATTCGCCTTGGGAAATAATTCGGGGAAGCCCTTTATTTTTTCTGAGGCTTCGTCCGGGTCTAAGGAGATACGCACAGATCCTATAAAACGTGATCTTTTTACAGTCAGCTCAACATCGATCTCCTTTGCCGGGGCTATAAAAGAATAGCTGTTTTCTACTCCGGCCACTTTTCCCTGAGCCTTTTCCAAGTTGAAATAAGGGCCTCTGATACTACGCGGACCTCCCCAAGGACCGGCATGAAGTTTGTATCACCGTTCCAGCGTGGCACCACGTGCATGTGAAGATGCTGATCGATCCCTGCTCCTGCAACTTTCCCCAGGTTCATTCCCATGTTGAACCCATGGGGTTTCATTACCTCGGTGATGACCCTGTGGGCAGTCTGGCACAGAGACATCATCTCTGAAAGCTCTGAAGGGGTGAGACCCGGCAAATCAGCTGTATGGCGGTAGGGGACTACCATCAGGTGTCCCGGGTTGTAGGGGAATGCGTTGAGTATGACGAAGCATTCTTTGCCTCGGTGGAGTATCAGGTTTTTTTCGTCATCGTTCATTTGTGGGAATTCACAAAATATGCATTCGGGCTCCTTTTGTTCATTGTCGTCTGAATTTGAGAGGATGTAGGCCATCCTCCAGGGAGCGAAGATCTTGTTCTCCATAAATGAGCCACCGCCTTGTCTCTGCTGATCTGATGATTATTATAGTGCTTTTTACATAGCAAATGCCAATACTTGTGGTATAAAATCAGGTATATATTTGAAAAACCAAGAGAGCAGGGGGAATATACATGATCAAGATTTTAAAATCCCGAACACTGATTTTAATTTTAGCCGCAGCCGTTATTGCTGCAACAGGCCTTACGGCTTTTGCCGAGGAAAAAGCTCATGAAAGAAGGATCAGGCTTTCTGCCGAACTTGTGCGGGATATGTCCGCCCAGGATGATGCAGCTAGCATGGCCGACGTCATCAAGTCGGGAAAGGGAGTTGCTATCTTCCCTTCAGTGACTAAGGCCGGACTAATGATAGGGGGACAGGTCGGAGAAGGGCTTGTCCTTCTGAGGAATCCCAACGGGACGTGGAAAGGCCCCTCCTTCATGAGTCTTTCAGGAGCATCAATTGGGATCCAGATAGGAGCACAGTCTGTCGGTCTTGTACTGGTAATAACGAATGAAGAGGGCCTTAGGGCATTCACTGGGGGAAACAGCTTCAAGCTTGGTGCTGACGTTGCCATAGCTGCCGGCCCCGTTGGCAGGGATACTTCAGCTGCCACTGACAGCAGAGCCAAAGCCTCGATCTACAGCTACTCGATGTCCAAAGGGCTGTTCGCAGGAATGACGTTTGAGGGCTCGGTGCTGAACCAGAACAGGGACGCCAACAGGGCTTACTGGGGCAGGGACATGTCCGCTCAAGCGGCTCTTAAAAAACCTGCCAATGACAAAAGGATAAAAGAACTTGTTGACAGCCTCAACGCATTAGTCAAAAAAGCTCCCAAATAACAGGCAATTGGGCCATCTCGGAGCGCTAGCTTAGCAACATTTGCGGTCCTGCGCGTCAACGTATGCCCAATACGCCTCCGCTTGAACCACTGCATGTTGCGTCGCTATCATCTCCGATCTGCCCCAATTGCGATATTGGAGGGGACATCGCGAATACCTTAAAAGCTTCGCGCTGACTTAGCAAGGCTTGCGGACACTCGCTTCGACGTATGAGAATACCATGGCGAAGTGCGGCGTGAAAATGCCGCGCGAAGTGGCGATTCCATCGCCGCGAAACGGTTGGGAAGCAATTGTTAAGATCTAAGGACCAACTGATTTGCAATTGATTCCCTACTGACTTCCGCCGGATGTTATTCCGGCAGATCCTGCGTCGTCATCATCCGTGATCTGGCTCAATTGCACCTCGCCGCCATCCCGGTATGGGCCTGAGCCGGGACCACGGGTTTTGAGGTACCAACAATCGATTTGCCATAGACTACCAATGGATTCGCTATCGATCTCCGAGGATTCATTTTTCCGTCACAACCATTGCCAATATAAAAAGAGGCTCTCATCAGAGAGCCTCTTTTTTCTGTCTTATGTCGCCCCGCTCCGGGTGCTGCAGCTGATCCGGACTTACGCCGCCTTGTAACTGAAACTGCGATACGGGAATCTGGAACTCGTTACCGTGAACCTTGATTTCTGTAGATCGGAATAATCAATTGCTAAAAGCGGACGGGGCGATTTCTAGTTATCAGGATACACAGAATATTAAAATCTGTCATCAGTAACGAGACTCTTATTACTGAATGCATACGACGTCCCATGTTACATTTATGTTTACACTAAAGCGCCATCTAGATGCCATGGTGCATTGAAATTTAATGATCTATAAAAATTATCCTTGACGTAATCAGGTCGGAGGAATATATTTCTTAAGTGTGCATATGCACGCTACAGGAGGATGGACTTGCCGAGAGAGGTCAAATGCAGAAGAGTATGCAGTATTCCTGAAAACCTGCGCTTCATTCCCGAAGGCAGCGCTGAGGATGTGACTGTCCTCACCATCGAGGAGGTGGAGTCGCTGCGCCTTTGTGACCTTGAGTCTATGGACCAGGACATGGCTGCAGATTTGATGAATATATCAAGGGGAACGCTGCAGAGGATACTTTACTCTGCGCACAGAAAAGTCGCGGAGGCTCTCTGCAGAGGCAGGGAGATCCATATAGATGGGGGACATTTCGAATTGTCGGAAGCCCGCTGCAAAGGTAAAAAGGAATGCAGCTATTGTCGTTTCCGGCGTGTAGAGATCAACCCAATACAAGGAGATGCAGAAGATGACCGAACCTGAGAATTGTACAAATGAATGCGGGAGATGCGGAGAGGAATGCGCTTCCAGGACACAGCCCTTCGATTTCAAATCCAAGCCCAATCCCCTCAGCAGCGTGGGAAAGGTCATAGGAGTTGTAAGCGGAAAAGGGGGGGTCGGAAAGTCTTTAGTAACATCCCTTCTGGCTGTGCAGATGCAAAAAATTGGTCATCAGTCGGCCATTCTGGATGCGGACATAACAGGTCCCTCGATACCAAAGATGTTCGGGCTCTCAGATCTGGCGAAGGCAAATGAATCAGGTATAATCCCCGTAACAACTAAAACAGGCATAGACATAATTTCGATAAATCTTCTGGTGGAGGACCAGACGACCCCTGTCATCTGGCGGGGTCCGGCTGTTGCAGAAGTGGTAAAACAGTTCTGGAGCGATGTTATCTGGCCCGGTGTTGATTTTATGTTTGTTGACATGCCTCCCGGAACCGGAGATGTACCCCTTACGGTCTTCCAGTCGCTTCCGGTCGATGGGATAGTCATAGTATCCTCTCCGCAGGAACTCGTCTCAATGGTAGTGGAGAAGGCAATTCGTATGGCAGAGCAGATGAATGTGCCGATACTTGGGATAGTAGAGAACATGAGTTCACTGATCTGTCCTGACTGCGGGAAGGAGATCAAGATCTTTGGGGAGAGCAGGGTAAGGGAGACAGCTGAGAAGCATGGCATAGAGTTCCTTGCAAGCATACCTGTAAGTTCTGAGATCGCCTCCCTCTGCGATGCCGGAGAGATAGAAAACGAAAATTCAGGATGGCTGAAGGAAGCCGCATTAAAAATAGAAAAGCTATAATCAGAAAACAGGGGGCATATTCAGCTCCCTGTTTTTTGATTTTTTCGACCTCTATTGGCATAATTTACAGCTTCCGCAGCTTGCTGAAGGCTTATTTCCGCATCCCTTATCATGCTCATGATCGTGGGAATGTCCTTCCTTCATAAACTCATATACAGGAGAGTATATTGAGAGGAGGACTCCGGCGTTTTCAGAACATCCCTCCCCTGAGGGGTTATTTGATGCGCATGCATTATCGGAGCAGAGGGGGACTGCTGCCTTCAGTGTCTCAAGATCCTTCGCACCGTCAATTATCGCGTTCAAAACCATGTTTTTTGTTGCCCCAGTCTCTGAGCAGACGGTAAATCCGCCCGGAGCGTCCCTCCAGAATTTCTCAAGTTTGTCCATTAGATGATCCCCTTTCAAGATTTCGTCCATTTTTAATCAGATATCGTCTGACCCGGATAAGACAGGTACCCTCATCAGTTCTGTAAACCCGTAGCTTTTGTACATCTTTGCGCCCATTTCAGTGGCCAGCAGGACCATATTATCAGAAAAAAGAGAAGCATTGCCAGCCAGGGAGTCCATGAGCCTTGCTGCCAGTCCCTGTCTCCTCGCCTCCGGCCTTGTTGAAAAGTAATAGAGACCACAGGACCGGTCAGCCGAATGAAGCAGTGCGGAACAGAGAGGTATCCCATCTTTTTCAAGGCAGTATAGGCGGTTCTCAGAACAGCTGCTCAGATAAGCCGCAAAATTAATGTAGTTGTCCGGGATGGGAAGTTTGCCGCCAAATCCAATCCAGGCGGCTTCTGCCCATTTTATTGCACCGGATCTGCCTGTAACTCTCTTAACATGCTGATCCGGCTCTCTCCCTGAAAAAGAGATCTTTATTGACATCGCAATATATTCCGCTCTGACCGATAGGCCTCTGCTTTCAAGCGTTTCTGAAACCTCTTTTCTCAGTTCGGGCAGCTGCATTGAGATGAAAGGAAACTTTCTGTCCGCAAAAAAATCAAGGACCTGAGAGACATCTTCCTTTGACGAACAGCTGTCGAACAGGGCGTAATTCTCACCCGCGAAAGGCATCCCGGTCGCGAAAGCACCAGACCCATGATGCAGTTCAAGGATGCCTCCGCCCGGAGTCTTCCCGAGCATCCTGAGTGCTGAAGTAAAATTTTCAATAAAGTGTCGGGTCTCTGGCATTCAATAAGCCCCCAAAGTATATAATCATAAAAGGTGAAGCAAAGTATCTTTCTCTATTTTAAGCCAAAAAAGAGGGACTGGAAAATGTCGACAGCTAAAAAGAAAAGAAAACTTACTTCCGGGGAAGGCTTTACACTTGGGGCTGATGAAAACCTGGGACTGTCGATAGGTGCGCTCTTTCGCGGAGACGGTAACAAGGATGGACCGCTTTCCCCTGTCTCAGAGGAAGAAAGTTGCAAAGTCAAAAGTATTGGTTCTGAAAAAGAAAACGAGAGCGGCATATCACGTCTATCGAGGGTCTCTCTCCAGAGACAGACAGCCGGTCGCGGAGGAAAGACTGTGACTGCCGTGATCATTCCTAAGGATTCAAACATAGACAGGGATCAGCTTGCGAAAGAGATGAGGAAGGGACTAGGCTGCGGATCTTTTGTCGAGAACGGAAAAGTGATCCTTCAGGGAGATATATGCGACAGGGCCAGAGATTGGCTTCTGAAAAAAGGTGCGAAAGAGGTAATATCAGGGAACTGATCGAAAGACATCTTTTCTCAAAGCAACAGTAAAGTGTGAATAAATTTTTTATGAGGGTGGGAGAATGTCATTCTTCGCCCTTTTTTATTGTGACAAACCAAGTCCGACATCAAAAAAGAGTATAAAGGTGGTGACTTTATCTGACTTTATTATAAAAAAACCTCGGTCCCAGTCCGCGGTCATTAAGTGCAGTTATCACTGCTTATTCATGAGGATCTAAGGAGAGTACGTTATTTCTTATTGACCAGCCAGACCCCGCAGAGTATCATCGCCCCTCCGGCAAAAAGCCAGGGCGTGAATCGTTCTCCGACCAGAAAATATGATATTACTACTCCTGCTATCGGCTGAAGGAACTGGAATACAGCAACCCTGGTCACAGTGAAGATCGAAAGGGCTTTGAACCAGAAAATGTAGGCAAGAGCAGATGAAAATGCTCCAAGGAAGATAAGGGCTGTCCATGTTCCCGAGGAGAAAGAAGGTATGACTGAAAAATCACTCCCTATGAATATTGCGAAAGGTGTTGCCACTATAAGGGCAAAGAGCATTTCCCAAAAAATAACAAATGCCGGGGAGAGGTCCTTTTTGAGCACTCTCCTTGAAACGATCAGGAAGATCGCCCAGTTAAGAACGGAAAGGAGCATGATGAGATCTCCTATGCTTCCGAAACTTCCCGAATTTGCAGTAATAACTGTTCCGCGTCCAATAACGAGAGTGACTCCCGTTGCGGCGAGGATCATCCCACATATCCCCCTGCCGGAGATCTTTTCTTTGAGGAAGATCCTGCTCAGGATCGCGACCAAAGCAGGTGTTGCTATCATCATCCAGTTTGCGTTGGCTGCTCCCGCTGTTCTCATTGCGTAGCACTGTATTGACTGATGAAAGAATATTCCCTGGAATCCCATGAGGAACAGTGCTGCCGCCTCATTTTTTGAAGGAAGCCTCAGGGATCCTTCAAAAAGTGATCCCGCAAGCAGCACCGGCATTCCGATAAAGAGCCTTAGGCACATTATTACCATGGGCTCGGCCTGTGCGAGCGCGAACTTTGTTGAGGGGAAACTTCCTCCCCAAATGGTGACAGCGACCAATACCATCGCATAATTTGCGAAAGAAGCTTCTTTTGATTGGATATCTTCTCTGTTTGTTGACGCCATTGCTTAATTTTGATCCTCCGGTCTTTTCAGCATAGATCTTCAGCCCTTATTTTCTGTTAATGAGGTACACCCCATACATTATCGCTATGCCTCCGGCAAAGAGCCATATCGTGAAGCGCTCGCCAAGCAGAATGTATGCAATTATAGCTCCGGCAAATGGCTGCAAAAACTGGAAGGCTATTATCCTCGAGACTGGAAGTACAGAAAGTCCGTGAAACCAGCAAAAGTATGCTCCTGCCGAAGCGCCAGCTCCGAGAAAAGCCACGGCGGCCCAGGTCTTTGGGCTGAACGATCCAATGACAGAGATGTCGTATCCCATGATCAGTACTGCCAATGTTGCATAAATAAAGGAGAAAAACATCTCCCAGAAAAGGACGAAGCTGTAAGGAAGGTCATCCTTCAGGACTTTTTTAGAAAAGACAAGGAATATGGACCAGTTGAGCGAAGAAAAAAGTATAAGCAGATCTCCGATCGTCCCGAATGATCCTGATGTCCGGACTGCACCGGCTGAACCCATGCGAAGCACTACTATTACTCCGGCTGCTGAAATCAATAGGCCGGAGAAGCCCATGTGCGATATTTTTTCCTTGAGGAAGAGCCATCCCAAAAGAGCCACAAAGGCCGGGGAGCAGATTATGATCCAGTTTGCCGTAGAAGCGCTGGCTGTTTTCATTGCGAAATTCTGGAGACCCAAAACCAGGAATATACCCTGGAAGCTCATGATGAGGAGGGGGCATAGTTCATGTCTCCCAGGGAGACGGAATTTTTTCTGAAGATACGATCCCACAAAGAGGAAAGGGATAGAGAGACCAAGCCTCATCCAGAGTACTACCATAGGATGGGCCTGTTCAAGGGCGACCTTCATTCCAGCAAAACTCGCACTCCATATAGTAACGGCAGTAAGGATGATCAGATAATCCCTGAACCTCGCAGCTTTGACACGGGATGTGCTATTTTCGGACATAAAAGGATCTCTTCTTTCAGTTATCGTTTCGGCATTGCAGAAATGTGAATTCTCAGACCGTTGCGCCGGGAGATAAAGACAAAGAATAGTATAGTCCAAATCATTTCTGATGTGGGTAAAAATTTAAGACCAGTGTTGTAGTAAAATGTAAGCGGCAGTTGATCAGACCAAAAGCAGAAAGCGAGGCATATGGATGGCCGGCCGTACTGTAAAAAAAGATATTACGAGGATGTTCAGCGACGGGACCGTCAAAAAGATCGATGATGATATGATCGTCGAAAAACGGATTATCCTTGAAGTTGACGGTTTTCGGGAAGCTGTCGTGATATTCACGCCGGGAGAGGAAGAGTTGTGGGCTTTAGGAAACCTCTACTGCAGGCGGATGATAGAAAGCATGAACGATATAAGATCTATTAAAATGGATGACAGCAGAATAATAGTTGAAAGGGCAAACAAAATAGAGGGCTGGAAACTGGAATCCAGATTCCTTCACACTGCGTCGGGGGCTTTTTTACAGGAGAAAAGGGAAAATAATGGCCCTTCTTTCCTTCCTGTCGAATGGCAGATCTCCTTTGACGCGATCATGTCAGGCATTGACTGGATAGCGGAAGCACCTCTCTTTACGCAGGCGGGAAGCGTGCACGTTGCAGCAGTCGTTTCTCCTAAGGGAGAAAGGTTTTTCAGGACAGAGGATGTTGGAAGGCATAACGCAGTTGACAAAGCTGTTGGCTGGCTTTTGAAAAACAACGTAAACACGAGTGACGCTGCACTCATCACCTCAGGACGTCTGCCGGAGGATATGGTGCTTAAAGGGGCAGGAGCCAGAATACCAGTCATGGCGAGCATCTCAGCCGCGACAGCAAACGGCGCGGATGCTGCGAGGCGCTGTAATATGACATTAATTGGATTTGCCAGGAACGGAAGATTCAACGTATACAGCGCTCCGGAACGGATAAAATTTATTAAGGAAGAAAAAATAACGGAGGGTGAAAAAATTGCTTGAAGATCTTTCCGCACATGTGCTGGACATAGCAGAAAACAGCGTCATGGCAAACGGTACTGAGGTCAGGATCGAGATCCTCGAAGAGAGATCTGCTGACAGACTTACTTTTTCTGTAGAGGACAACGGAAAAGGCATGACCGAAGATTTTATTGCAAAGGTGACAGATCCCTTCACTACAACAAGGACGACAAGAAGGGTCGGCATGGGGCTGCCATTTCTCAAGCAGTCTGCAGAACTATGCGGCGGGGGGCTTGACATAAATTCAAAGCCCGGAAAAGGCACGAAAACGACCGCCACCTTCAGAATGAGCAGCATAGACAAGCCTCCCCTGGGAGACATCCCTGCCACGTTGATGACGCTCATTATGGGTTCTCCGGAGATACACTGGACGTACAGGCACAAAACAGATTCAGGGGAATTCGTACTGGACACGGAGGAGATAATAGAAGCCCTCGATGGAGACAGGGAGATGCTCCGTTCTGCGGAAGTCGGCCTCTGGCTCAGGGAACATATCAAAGAAAACCTTGACGAAATAAAATGAGACGGAGAATCCCTTCCAATATAGCCATTGCCGAAAGATCAGTAAAAATATATTCTTAGATAAGATTAAGCTCTATTATTTAATATTTTGAGCGAAAAAATCTTAAAAAAAGTGCAAACAGTCATATTTTGTAAAGCTTGTTATTTTTTGCGCAAAGCTGTAAAATTGTTATCAAATGCTATAACAATTAAAATATAGATTAATTCTATAGGAGGATGTTTAATATGAATTTAAAAGAATTGGCGGAGCTGATCAAGGCTGAGGTCATAACTTCCGATAGGGATCTGAGCGAGATAACAGTACCATTTGTATCTGCCTGCGATCTGATGAGCGATGTCCTTGCCTTCTGCTCTCCCGGCTCCCTTCTCCTTACTGGCCTTACCAACATTCAGATAGTCAGGACAGCGCAGATGCTCGATCTTCCTGCCGTAGTATTCGTCAGGGGTAAGATCCCGCTCGAAGAGACAGTGAATCTTGCAAAGGAAAGCGGAATACCGGTACTTCTGTCCAAATACAGCCTATATGAGGTCTGCGGAAGGTTATATGCAGCAGGTGTAAAACCAAGTTACGTCCCACAGCCGCGGGAGGCATAACTGTATGGCTGCTCCTGTATGTATGGAATACAGGATAGAGGGCAACAACTTCATGGTGGCAGGTACTGCCTCTAACAATATAAAAAACACCCTCAAAATGCTTGGCATACAGTCAGATGTATGCAGAAGAGCTGCTGTAATTGCATACGAAGCAGAAATAAATCTTGTGATCCACGCAAACGGCGGGATCCTGAAAGCCGTCATATCAGAGGACAAGCTTGAAATATCGACTGAGGACGAAGGGCCCGGAATACCCGATATCGATCAGGCCATGACAGAAGGATATACCACTGCTTCGAACCAGGCCAGAGAAATGGGGTTCGGTGCAGGGATGGGGCTTCCGAACATAAAGAGGAATTCGGATCTTTTTGAAATAGAATCTACGCCCGGCGTCGGGACCAAATTGATATCAACTGTATTTTTCAACAAATAGAGACCAGACAAGGATCCTTCAAAAAGCTCGTTCATACCAAACATGCTATTTTTACTTCAGGCTCCGGCTGTTATACTGTTCACATCGGACAGATCTCAGTTACGGACTCCCGATATGCAGTTATTGAATCCAGCCGTTACCAGATTTCCAGCTATATGCCGGCTGTTACGGAGGAGCGAACCGAATGGAACATAGTATAAAAATCTCAAAAGAAGCATGCCAGGGATGTGTAAACTGTATCAGAGTCTGCCCTACAGAGGCGATCCGCGTAGTTGACGGAGAAATCAGCATCATAGAGGAGCTTTGCATAGACTGTGGAGAGTGTCTCCGTTCCTGTTGCCGTTCTGCTCTTGGGATATATGAAGACGACTGGAACAGGATCAAAGAATCATCAAGGACGACATTGGTTCCCGATCCCGTCTTTTTTTCACAGTTCAGCCATTACGGCAGGCCTGACAACCTTGAAGACGTTCTCATGTCACTTGATTTCAATACCCTTATTGATGAGGCTGATGATGCTTTTGACCTGTCGGCATATGCCGTCGCGCAGCTCATCAGCAGGTCATCCAGGACCGTTCTGCCGCTTATCTCAGTATACTGCCCCGCTGTTCTCAGGCTCATCCAGACTAAATTTCCAGAACTGCTTTCAAGGGTAGTCCCGGTACTTTCTCCGCTTGAGATAGCTGCAACATTATGGAGGATGAGGACGAACAGTGATGCGCCACTTACTCTTCTTGCCCCCTGTCCGGCCAAGATAACCATGGTCAGGGAACCGCACGGCAAAAGGGTTTCGCCGCTCACCAACGCAGTAACGGTAAGGAAAGTAGCGAGGAGCATAATGGCTGAGGGCGATATAAATGTCGAAAACGAATCTGTGCCAAGGAAAAGGAACAACAGATGGATACAATGGGCAAGGCGGGGGGGGGAATCAAGGCATGTCCAGGCCTTCTCAGACAAAAAACTGAATATTCTTGCAGTATCGGGCATGAGGAATACACTTGACACACTTCAGGAACTGGAGCTGGGAAGACTGCGAGGTGTCGACTTTATCGAATGCCGTGTCTGTGACACAGGATGCGTCGGCGGAGTAGGAACTGCGGATTCGCGTTTTCTTGCAAACCTCCGCCTTGGCACTATAGAGACAGAATGGAACATCACCCCTAAAGAACTATCAAGGGCGGAGGAACTCTTCACAATGGACATATGGCCTGTCACTAACGAATATCAGCCCCGTCCCCGACTTCCTCTCTATGATAACGTAGCGGACGCAATGGTCAAGCTGCAGCAGATGAAGGAGATCTATAACGGCCTTCCGCACATTGACTGCGGGTCATGCGGCAGACCCTCGTGCCAGGCAATGGCAGAGGAAATTGTCAGGGGTCACGGCTCTGTGACGGATTGCATCTTTAAACTCAGGGAAGGCATCTCGGCACTTGCATCCCAGATCGTAAAACTCTCAGAATCCCAGCCCCACACGCTTAAGAGAAAGGGAGGAAAAAGTTGAAGATAAAGGATCTATGCGAAAAACTGAACGCAGATGTGCACGCGACAGGCGATCCTGAAAGGGATGTGACTAAGGCTGCGGCCGGAGATCTGCTCAGTTTCATAATAGGGACAGTTTCAGAGGGTTCTGCTTGGATAACGATACAGGCACACCTGAATGTTGCCGCGGTCGCCGTCTTGAAAGATATTCCTGTTATCATCCTTGCGTCTGGCCGAAAGGCTCCGCCAGACCTTATAGAACGCTGCAGAACAGAAAATATATGCGTCGCGTCAGTCAGCGAATCTATATTTGGCACATGCAAGAGACTCTCTGATCTTGGCATAAATGGGTAATTGAATTATGCTTAAGCCCTTCTGGGCCGATCTCCACATCCATTCAGCACTGTCCCCCTGCGGAAGTCTGGAGATGGGGGCACCGGAGATAGTTTCCGCTGTCAGAAAGGCCGGGATCGATGTAATTGGCATTGCCGACCATAACACCTGCGATAACTTCCCTGCCATTTCGGAGGCAGCCCATGGAGATCCGGTCGTACTCCCATGCATTGAGACCCAGAGTGCAGAAGATATTCACATTCTTACTGTTTTCCCTGATTTCAAAACGGCAACTGAATACAAAGCCTGGCTCTGGGAAAAGATGCTGCCGATAAAAAACAATGTAGACTATTTCGGCTATCAGGTAGTGCTGGACCACTGCAACAATATACTGAGAGAGGAAGAGACCCTTCTCATACAGGGTTCGAGGTATGAAGTAGACCAGATAGTATCAAAAGTGCAGAGCATCGGCGGTCTTGCGATACTTGCCCATGTCGACAGGCCCTCTTTCTCTTATCCCGTCGCTCTGGGGCCGATGCCGGCTGACTATCCGGCTGACGCTTTTGAGCTCTCCTGGAGGATCGATTCAGTCCAGGCCGCGATGTGGAGGGAAAAGTATCCGGGCAGGACATTCATAAGATCCTCTGACTCACATACCTTAGATACTATCTCCAGAGCCAACTGTACAAAAATGACGCTTGAAGCACCGACCTTTGAGGAGATCAGAAAGGCCATAAGAGAAGAAGATGGAAGAAGGATATCCTGGCCCTGGGGCTGATAAATTTATTGCAGATCAATCAGGTCATGTTTATTAAAAAAATCGCTCTGCCTCAAGATCGGGCAGAGCGCTTATCCGTTCCTTAAGGTCTCTTTGTGCAGAGCGGTATGTTACCAGACTTCAATAAATGCTGTGTTGGTATAGATATCCTCGAGGCGTACCTTATGTCCCTTTTCCATCTTCGCGAGCTCAAGGAAGGTCTCCTTCTGCTTGGCACCTTCGCTGGCATCAGCGAACTGCTGGTACATCTCCATAGCTTCCTGTTCCTTTTTCATTGCAAGGACAATGGCATCCTTGAAAGCCATATCGGTGGAAAGGGTCTGGGGGGCTTCGACAGCCTCAGCGACTTTGTAATCCTTCTCATCTTTGAACTTCATATCTTTCTTTTCATTGCTGAGATAACTCTCAAGAAGCACCTTGTGTCCTGACTCTTCGTCAGCAAGCCCCTGAAAAATCTTTTTCATTGCTGGGTCCTTCATCTTGGTTGCCGCGTCCCGGTAGAACTCGTATGCCTCGACTTCGTTTCCAACTGCCATTTTCAATATTTCTTTGTAATTTTTCATTTTGATCTCCTCTCTTTTTCCCTGTTTCTACAGACAGGACGGGGAAAATATGATAATTATTATTTATATGCTTTAAGGGTAAACTAAATGGGCCGGGCTTTTGAGATCAAAGAGAGCGCCAATCTTCATCTTGATAAGTTTCCATAGAGATTGGGTCCAGGTGGAAGTAGAGTGCGCAGAGTTCGAGGCGGCCTGCCTCAAATGCCTCTTTGACAGTCGGATATTCCTTCAATTTTGCAAGCTGGCGCACTGCCTGGGCCTTTTCGGCTCCTTCAAGGTCTGACCCCGTATATTCTTCCTGTTCCAGCCACTTTTTCAGTCCTTCTGTAGTCATGTGCTCCTTGTCTTCTGTTGCCTTTACTGCTCCGCACTGGTTGTGGGCCAGCACTGCGATCCGTTTTACTTTCAGGTGTTTTACCGCGTAATCTATACATGCCCTCACGGAAGATTCCTCTGTCCGGGCGAGGTTCCCGACATTCCTGAGGATGAAGATCTCCCCTGGTTTTGCATCGAATATGTGTTCCGGGATTATCCTGCTGTCGCTGCACGAGATCATCATCGTATGCGGATGCTGTCCGGCGGCCAGGCCGGAATAAAAATCCCTGTCCGCCTTTGCTGCAAAACGCTTGAAACCATCTGCAAGTTCCTTCATAGTTATCTCACTTCCTGGCTGAGTTTCATTTTTTCAACATCGTGGGGTGTGTTCAGGTTAAAAAACGAGCTAGTGTCGTCACCGAACTCTTTAAGTTTTTTTTCGTTTATGATGGTAAGCCTGATGTCAGGGTAGAACTGCTTGATCTTTCTGTCTCCGCGCTGCATGGCATCAGAAACAGCTCCTATACAGCTTTTACGATAGAATGCATGGAGAGGTTCCAAAAATCCTTGCCTTTCTGCTACAACAGCATCGTTGTTTATGCTGCAAAAAATGTTCATCCCTTTAATTAAATCCGGGTCAGGGGAGGGCATATCGCATCCCAGAAGGAATCCCCATTCTTCTTTCATGTGGTGAAGACCGTTGTAAAGGCCTTCGAGCGGACCTCTTGCCTGTACCCTGTCCTCTGCTACTGCTATGTCCCATTTACTGATCAACGGAGAAAGGGCCTCTTTTACCTTTGAAGATTCCCCGGGAGCGACCAGCAGGATGACTTCTTTAAAAAGGGGTGCAACAAGCTCGAGGGTGTCCTCAATAAGAAGGGAACCCTCGAGCTCAAGATAAAGTTTATTCCTGCCACCCATTCTTGAACCCTGACCGCCGGCCAACAGGAGCAGCGAAGCGTGAAGGCGCTCCTTGTTTGCTGTACTGCCGACAGGGGCAAACACCAGAGTCTTGTTATGAAGGAGTGGTGGTTTCATGATCAGCTGCTTTATGATTTGGGTTCGTCAAGAGCTCCTGAGAACACCATGTAGTAAAGAACTGCTACGAACAGGATCCCTCCGACCATATTGCCGATGGTTACAGGGATTATGTTTCCCCAGTATCCGCCCATTGTAAGGCCAGCCAGTTTGTCAGGTGCCACTGCTGCGAGTTCGACTGTCGCGGCGTCTCCGCCCTTGATGAACATGCCGAGTGCTATGAAGTACATGTTTGCGATGCTGTGTTCAAATCCCATCGTAACGAATCCTGAGATTGGGATGAGGCAGCAGATGTATTTGCTCATTACATCCATTGCTGAGAATGACATCCAGACAGCCATGACGACCAGCCAGTTGCAAAGGACGCCGCGGAATATCATCTGGCTTACCGGGAGGTTGACCTTTGCAACTGCGATCTTGAGTGCATTGGCTCCCGTAGCGCCGGTCGCGAGGCCGGTGTTGTAGATCATCCATGCGAGAAAGACGGATCCGATGAGGTTTGCGATGTAGACTACGGTCCAGTTTTTAAGCACGCCCTGGAAAGACACGCATCCATTGAGCATGCCTATGGGCATGAGGCAGTTTCCGGTGAAGAGCTCTGCTCCGCCAACGATGACGAGCATGAGCCCAAGGGCAAAAACCATTCCTCCCAGCATCTTTGAGATCCCGACACCGGCATACTGGGCTACATCCTGAGTAACGGTAGTCATCAAAAAGCCGCCGAACGCGATGTAAGCACCTGCCAGAAAGCCCATTACGAGCAATGCTTTGAGAGAGAGATCTGCCTTGGCTTTTGCCACAGTACAGGCAGTCTTTGCTATTTCTACTGGTGGTTTGAAGTTCATTTCTAAAAACGCCTCCGATATTATTGTGATGGGGCGGATAACATTGTCCGCCCATTTATTTTGTTGCTAAGGCTGTTTAGGCCTTGGATACTTTTACTGCGCTGACCTTTTTTGTTGCAGTGGACATCTCATTTCCCCCTCTAAACGTTTATACTGTAAGCGCATGTCGAAAAAATCTCTTATATAAAGAAAAAACTCTATGTGCGCACAAACACCCCTGCGGATAGCCCCACAGGGAGAAAGCCAAAAAAAATGAATTTATGTTTCGGGATCAGCTCGCCTGTCCTTGTTCCCCAAAAACAATTATCGGACAAGTTTGCGAAATGAAACACAATCTACACGGAGGAGTTTATCAGTAATTTATGCAAATTACAAGCTGAAAACCCGGCCGATGGAACGGGTGAATCTTGAAACAGCCTAGAAAAGAAGTTGGGTCTTAACAAAATAAAGCTTTCAAAAAAAAATAGAGAGTAGAAGAAGGCAGAAATGAGCATTTCTACGCAAAATCAAGGATTTCTAAAGTGAACTTTTATTAAGGTCAGAAATCTGAAAATATAAAGAAGATGTTTACCGTTGTTATATTGATCATTTTAGTTTTGTTCATATAAAAATTTTATGCAGGTAAAATTGCTTAAATCTGACCCAAATATAATATCGTAGCAATCATACATTTCTACATACATACTTGTCTTTTGCATAAAATACTGATAAACTTCCCACCATATATTGTGTATCATTTCGCAAACTGACCAGAAGTATATGTATTTGAACACTGGCAGTTTGGGGGTTTTTCGGATCATCAGCAAAATACTGGTTTTTTTCTCCCTGGGGATTTTCCCCGTAGGGGTGCTTGTGTGCGGACAAAAAAAGCCACAATCTTGTTTTATTGGTGCATTTACTATAATGTATCTGTTATGGGTCAAAAACAGGTCAAATAAACCGAGATACTCATTAAAGAGAAGGAGGCGTTATATTCTATAAATTGTTCAAATTAATGTCTTTGGCGATCCGGGACATTATGATTGAAATATATTTGGTAACAAATGAGGTTATTTCTCAATGAGATCGGAACAGAGCAATAATTTCTCACAATTTCGAAGGAGGACACGTTATATGAATGCGGAACACAGCGAACTGCTAAAAGAATTTACTGCTGAAGAAGTCGCAACGCTGGACGAGATCATCGCCAGGCACAAAGGAACACCAGGCGGATTGATTCCAGTTCTTGAGGAGGCGCAGGTAGCCCTTGGATACCTGCCCGCTTCCGTTCAGAAAAGGGTTGCCAAAGGATTGAATCTCCCCGTCAGCCGTGTGTATGGAGTTGTTACCTTCTACTCATTCTTCACAATGACACCGCGCGGCCGGCATACAATTCGTGTTTGTCTCGGAACAGCCTGCTACGTTCGCGGCGGCAAGGCGCTTGCAGAGGCCATCAAAAAGGAGGTTGGCATCAGCGAAGGAGAAACCACTGAGGACAGGCGTTTCACCTTCGAATCAGTTCGCTGCCTTGGAGCATGCGGTCTCGGACCTGTGGTCGTCATCAATGACGATGTCCACGGCAGGATGAAACCTTCAAAACTCACAGAAGTACTTGATCTTTACAGCTAAAAATTAAATAAAATACGTGGTAAGCCAATACAAAAAAATAATGAGGTGAAAATTATGGCAAAGTTAAATATCAATGACCTGAAATCAATCAAAGAAAAAGTTCAGAAAGAAACTGCACTTCGTGATGGATTCTATCGTGTAAAGGTCACTGTTCACATGGGGACCTGTGGGATTGCGTCAGGGGCAAAGGAAGTCATGGATTCACTGATGAGCGAAATAGAAGAGTCAGGGGTGTCTGATGTCATGGTAACTACCTCCGGATGCATGGGACTATGCAGCCGTGAGCCGCTTGTGACTGTCGAGGTCATCAACCAGGAGCCGATCAAATACGAATATGTGAACCCAAACAAGATGAGGCAGATCTTCAGAAGACATATTCTGGAAGGCGAAATTCAGACCCCGTTTGTGCTCGCCAGAGGGACAGAAACAGTACACTAAAAAAGACCATAACGCATTGCGGTTTCCGTCAAAGGAAGCCCGTAGCCGAAACGATATCAACATGCAAAGGAGAATGAAATCCACATGAAAGTTTTTCGATCGCATCTGCTGCTCTGCTCAGGAACAGGCTGTCATGCATCAGGAAGCCTGGCGGTAAAAAAAGAACTGGTCTCCGAACTGGAGAAACGTGGCCTGTCCGATGAAATCAAGATAGTTGAAACCGGCTGTAATGGTTTCTGTGCCATGGGGCCTATCATGGTCATCTATCCGGAGGGCGTCGTCTATATGATGATAAAGCCATCGGATATCCCCGAACTGGTAGAGGAACACCTCGTTAAGGGACGTGTCTTGGAGAGACTGCTCTACAGAGAACCTATAACTGATAATATAATCCCCACTATGCAGGATATTCCTTTCTTCGCCCTTCAGAACGTACGGGTACTCAGAAACCGCGGTCTTATAGATCCGGAAAAGATAGACGAGTATATCGCCAGAGACGGCTATGCCGGCATGGCGAAAGCCCTCACTGAAATGACACCGGATCAGATAGTCCAGGAAGTCCTTGACTCCGGTCTGCGCGGTCGTGGAGGCGCAGGTTTCCCCACAGGCTTGAAATGGAAGTTTGCCGCTGCCTCGCAAGGCGACGTAAAATACGTCCTGTGCAATGCTGACGAAGGCGACCCGGGCGCATTCATGGACCGCAGTGTCCTGGAAGCTGACCCTCATGCAGTACTGGAGGGCATGATTATCGCAGCAAAGGCCATCGGCGCTCATAGTGGCTACATTTACTGTCGTGCCGAGTATCCGCTTGCCATCCATCGTTTGAACGTTGCCATCAACCAGGCTAAGGAATATGGCCTTTTAGGAAAAGATATTCTGGGAACCGGTTTTGACTTCGATCTTGAAATATACCAGGGGGCTGGCGCCTTCGTTTGCGGAGAAGAAACAGCTCTGATGACCTCTATTGAAGGAAAGCGCGGAATGCCAAGACCCAGACCGCCATTTCCAGCCGTGGCAGGTCTTTGGCAGAAACCCAGTATTCTGAATAACGTCGAAACCCTTGCTAACATCGCACAGATCATCCTCCGTGGCAGCGCTTGGTACGCCAGCGTCGGAACAGAGAAGAGCAAAGGAACAAAGGTATTCGCTCTCACCGGAGACGTGAACAATGTCGGTCTGGTAGAGGTCCCAATGGGAACACCCCTTGGCGCTATAGTCTATGATATCGGCGGCGGTATCCCAAAAGGCAAACGCTTTAAGGCAGCCCAGCTAGGCGGCCCGTCAGGCGGTATGATCCCAATTCAGCATCTCAACGCACCAATTGATTACGAGAAGGTCGCAGAACTGGGAGCCATAATGGGTTCCGGCGGCATGATCGTCATGGATGAAGACTCATGTGCCGTCGACATGGCTCGCTTCTTCATGGAATTCTGCCAGGAAGAGTCATGCGGAAAGTGCACCCCGTGCCGAGAGGGAACCAAACAGATGCTCGAAATACTGACGAACATAACTCAGGGTAAGGGGAAGCCCGGTGATATCGAACTCCTTGAGGAGATGGCTTCCATCATCAAGGATACCTCCCTGTGCGGCCTCGGACAGACAGCCCCTAATCCTGTTCTGAGCACTATTCGTTACTTCCGAAAGGAGTACGAGGACCACATATATAATCACCGCTGCACTGCGGGTGTCTGCTCAGCCCTGTTTAAATCACCGTGCCAGAATGCCTGCCCAGTGGAGATGGACATCCCGTCATACATCGCCTTGATCAGGGACGGTCGTCTTGAGGATGCCTATAAGGTCCTGCTTAAGACAAACCCATTCCCTTCAGTCTGTGGACGTGTATGCGACCACAAGTGCCAATCTAAATGCCGCCGCGGGAAGACAGACGAGCCGCTCGCCATTAAGTTCCTGAAACGATTCATTACCGATAATGCCTCACGACCAAAGATCGAGGCTGTTCCGGTAACCCGCAAAGAAAAGATCGCCGTAATAGGAGCTGGTCCTGCCGGTTTGACGGTAGCCAAAGACCTGGCGATCCGCGGTTACAAAGTTACAGTATTTGAAGAACTCTCAGAGGCAGGCGGAATGCTCCGCTGGGCCATTCCCGCCTATCGTTTGCCGCGTGATATCCTCACCAAGGAAATAGACGATATCCGCGCACTGGGCGTGGAGATCAAATGCAAAACAAGGGTAGGCAAAGATATTCCCTTCGCAAAACTTGAAAGTGAGTTTGACTATATCTACCTCGCACCAGGCGCCCACAAGAGTCAGAAGATGGGGGTACCCGGAGAAGAACTCAATGGCGTATATGGCGGAGTTGAGTTCCTCAGAGATTTCAATGCCAATGAAACAGCCTGGACAACCGGTGAAAAAACCTTGGGAACTAAGGTTGCAGTCATCGGCGGAGGTAACTCTGCGATAGATGCAGCTCGTTGCGCTGCACGTCTGGGCAGTGACGTAACAATTCTCTACCGCCGTGAACGCAATGACATGCCGGCGGCAATAGAGGAGATCATTGCGGCGGAAGAAGAGGGCATCAAAATTGAATTCCTCGTAGCCCCGCTGAATATAGTGGACAAGGGCGGCAAGGTCAGCGGCATCACCTGCCGGCGCATGAAGCTTGGCGAGTTCGACCGGAGCGGCAGGAAACGTCCAATTCCTATCGAGGGCTCGGATTTTACGCTCGGAATAGATTCCATAATCGCAGCCATCGGACAGGTCCCGGATTTGTCATTCGTACCCAAGGACAGCGGCATATCTGTCAACAAATGGGGTACATTTGATCTGGCAGAAGGAAGCGCCTCTCAAACTACCAATCCTAAGTTCTATGCTGGCGGAGACGCTCTTACAGGTCCTGACACAGTCATTGGTGCAATTGCCGCAGGACATCAGGCCGCAATAGACATTGATGCTGCAATCCGTACGCAAAACAACGAGGCCCCATACGAAGAGCCTGAAGAAGAGAAGATCATCATTCCTTTCGTGCTTGACGAGGACAACCCTGAAGCCCCGCAGACGAAAATGCCGGAGCTTCACGGCCACGAACGCAAAAACAGTTTCATCGAGGTTGAACTTGGCTTCACGCTGGAAGATGCCCTCAAGGAGGCCACACGCTGCCTCCGGTGTGACGTAGAGGTTGAATGATCACAAGGTTATTTTTATTCCGCGTGCGGAGGTGCTGCTTGAATTGCACCTTCGCGCGTGGCGGTAAGGTATAGATTGGAGGATAAATATAATGGCACTTGTTAAATTAACGATTGATGATAAACAGGTTGTAGTAGAAGAGGGTACAACTATTCTTGAGGCAGCCAAAACAATAGGCGTCAAAATTCCGTCCCTTTGTGCTTGTCCGGAGATCAACCACTTTCCGGGAGCCTGTCGGGTCTGTATGACAGAGGTGAGCGGTCAGCGTAGCCTGATAGCCTCTTGTGTGTTCCCCGTTTTCGAGGGAATGATCGTCAAAACCAACACAGAGAGGGTCCGTATGGCCAGAAAAATGGTCGTTGAACTTCTTCTGGCCAATCACCCGGCAGAATGCAACTATTGTGTACGGAACGGCAGCTGCGAACTTCAGAAGGTAGCTGAAGCGGTCGGATTGAAGCGAGTCCGCTTCGACATCCCCGATTTCCCGGAAAAAGACATGATTGACCATTCAAGCCCATCTATCGTCCGCGACGACCGTAAGTGCATCAACTGCCACCGTTGCATCACCGTATGCGAATCTGTCCAGACTGTGAGCGTGCTTACGCCTTCCTTCCGCGGCAGCAAGGTAAGGGTCGTCCCTTCTTTCGATCTGCCACTGATCGAATCAAACTGCATCGCTTGCGGACAGTGCATTATGGCATGCCCGGTAGGAGCGCTCTACGAAAAGGACGAGGTGGAAGATGTCTGGAAAGCCATTCACGACCCCACCAAGCACGTAGTCGTCCAGGAGGCTCCAGCCATCCGCGCCGCGTTAGGTGAGGAGTTCGGACTTCCTGCAGGAACGCTTGTCACGGGAAAAATGATCTCCGCCCTTCGTCAGCTTGGATTCGACAAGGTATTTGATACCAACTTCTCGGCAGACCTCACTATTATTGAGGAAGGCAACGAGCTTTTGAAACGTGTAAAAGAGGGTGGAAAGCTGCCGATGATCACATCCTGCAGCCCGGGCTGGATCAAGTTCTGCGAACACTTCTACCCAGATCTGCTGGATCACCTGTCCACCTGCAAATCCCCACAGCAGATGTTCGGGGCACTGGCCAAGACTTACTACGCCCAGACAGCGGGGATCGACCCTAAAGACATCGTCTCTGTTTCCATCATGCCCTGCACAGCCAAAAAGTTCGAATCGGCGCGTCCTGAGATGAATTCAAGCGGTTATAGGGATGTGGATATCGTCCTGACGACCCGTGAATTGGCCAGAATGATCAAGGAGGCAGGTATTGACTTTTTGAACCTCCCTGAAGGAAATTACGATGCACCTATGGGTGAATACACTGGTGCCGGAACAATTTTCGGAGCCACAGGCGGTGTCATGGAGGCAGCCCTTCGTACTGTCTATGCCGTGGTCACCGGAGAAAACCTGCCTAGCCTGGACATCACACCCGTCCGCGGTCTGGAGGGTGTCAAGGAAGCAACCGTCAAGGTCGGCGCACTCGGAGAGGTGAAAGTCGCGGTAGCTCATGGTTTGGGTAACGCCCGCAAAGTGATGGACCAGATCCGTGAAGGCAAAACCGATTATGCTTTCATTGAGATAATGTGCTGCCCCGGCGGATGTGTCGGCGGCGGCGGAGAGCCGATCCCGACCGACAACGAGATTCGGAGGCTCAGGGCTGGTGCCCTGTACATGGACGACAGTCAGGTCCAAAATAAACGGCAGTCCCATGAAAACCCCTCCATCACAAAACTATACGACAATTTCCTGAAAGAGCCGCTCGGACACAAATCTCACGAGCTGCTCCACACGCACTACGAACAGCGTGGCGAGGATATACCGCACAGGGCATAGAACAAAAAATTTTATTGTTCTAAAATAATTTATATTTACCACAATATAGAACGTATGGTGTATCATTATCGATGTGCCATACGTTTTTTGTTGATATGAGAGGAGATTAACATGGAAAAAATTTGTTCTGTAACCATTGACGGGAAAGTAGTTGAGGTATCGCCTGGACAGACGATTCTTGAAGTCGCCAGGGAACACGGTATTTACATCCCGACCCTCTGCCACTATTCCAAAACAACTAATGTGGGAGCCTGCCGCGTTTGCGTCGTTGAAGTGGAAAAGGCAAAATCCCTGGTAGCCTCATGCTGCATGCCGGTGAGCCCCGGTATGGTCATCAAAACGGACACCGAAAAAGTACGTGCCTCACAGAAGCTGATAGTTGAGTTGCTATGGGCTTCAGGCAACCACGACTGTTTGTCCTGCGAGCAAAACGGTGGATGTGAACTGCAGAATCTGGTCTACTGGCTGGGTATTGAAAGGCCCCGTTTCAACATTGCTCCCCCAAACTACAAAATTGAAAACACTAACTCTATGATCCAACGGGATCTAAGTAAGTGCGTTCTTTGCGGACGCTGTATCCGTGCCTGCAACGAGATCCAGGTAAATGAAATCCTCGATTTCTCAAACCGCGGTCACTTTGCAAAGGTCGGACCCGCTTTCGATGCTGACTACATCAATTCAGAATGTTATTTCTGCGGCGAATGCGTTGATGCCTGCCCGGTAGGGGCAATCACGTTCAAACAGGCCCGCTTCTCTGGAAGACCCTGGGAGATCAAAAAAGTTAAGACTACCTGTACATACTGCGGCGTAGGCTGTCAGATAGACCTGAACGTACACAATAACCGTATCGTCAAGGTTACCGGCAATAAGGATTATGTACAGCCAAATGAAGGCAGTCTTTGCGTCAAAGGACGATTCGGGATGGATTTCGTCAACGATCCCAGCCGCCTGAAGACCCCTCTGATCCGTAAAGAAAAAGGCGGAGATTTCACTGAGGCAACTTGGGATGAAGCTTATGATTTCATTGCCGATAGTCTGACTGAAATCAAGAAGAAGAACGGACCCGACAGTATCGCAGGTCTCTCCTCAGCCCGTTGTACCAATGAAGAAAACTATCTCTTCCAGAAATTTCTGCGCGCAGGTATAGGCACTAACAATGTCGATCACTGCGCTCGTCTCTGACACTCCGTTACGGTGGCCGGTCTGGCCGCCGCATTCGGCAGTGGTGCGATGACAAACTCGATCGAGGAGATCGAATTCACCAATGTCATCCTGGCAATAGGAACCAATACAACAGAAAACCACCCCGTGCTGTCCTCCAGGGTCAAGCGTGCCGTCTGTCAGCGCAATGCTAAGCTGATCGTGATCGATCCACGCGAGATTGATCTTGTCAAATATGCAACCATCTGGCTTCGCCAGAAACCGGGAACGGATGTCGTCGTCCTTAATGGTTTGATGAACGTAATAATTACTGAGGACATATTTGCAAAAGAATACGTGAAAAACCGTACAGAGGGATTCGAAGCACTGCAGAAGGTTGTTTCCGCATATACCCCAGAATATGTTGAAAAAATCAGCGGAGTCCCCGCTGAAGATTTGAAAACTGCTGCTCGAATCTATGCTACTGCAAACAAGGCTTCCATTCTCTATGCAATGGGATTAACGCAGCACATCAGTGGAACGGACAACGTCAAATCATGTGCCAACCTAGCCATGCTCTGTGGAATGGTGGGAATTGAAGGCGGAGGTGTCAACCCGCTCCGCGGACAAAACAATGTCCAGGGTGCCTGTGACATGGGAGCCCTCCCCAACGTTTTTCCTGCCTACCAGTCAGTCGCTAATGATGAAGCGCGAGCAAAGTTTGAAAAGTTCTGGAATGTTCCTCTTCAGGGCAAACCAGGCAAAACAATTCTTGAAATGATGGAAGCAGCCCACAAGGGCGAGATGAAGGCGATCTATGTCATGGGTGAAAATCCTATGGTGTCAGATCCTGACCTCACTCATGTTGAGGCATCTCTGAAAAACCTCGACCTCCTTGTCGTTCAGGATATTTTCATGACAGAGACAGCCGCAGTTGCCGACGTTGTTCTTCCTTCTGCCTGCTTCGCGGAAAAGGACGGCACTTTCACCAATACTGAAAGAAGAGTCCAGCGTATCAGGAAAGCGGTCCCTGCACCTGGACAGGCTAAGACTGACTGGCAGATCATCGCCGAACTCTCTGCAAGAATGGGATACCCCATGAACTACAGCTCTGCAGAAGAGATCATGTCAGAAATCAATACCGTCACTCCAAGCTATGCAGGCATAACCTATAGCCGCATTGAGAAAGAAGGGATCCAGTGGCCGTGTCCTAATACAGACCATCCGGGTACTCGTTTTCTCCACAGTGAACACTTCAGCCGGGGGCTCGGCCTCTTCCATGCAGTCGAGTACGTCCCTGCAGCGGAACAGACCGATGATGAATATCCTATTATTCTGTCCACCGGACGTGTCCTGTACCATTATCACACAGGGACAATGACACGACTCTCCAAAGGTTCTGTGGAACGTTGCCCCGAATCTCTTGTGGAAATCAACCCGGTTGACGCCGAGAAGCTCGGTATTGATGACGGACAGATGGTGAAGGTAACCTCCAGACGAGGCACACTGGAAGCAAAAGCAAAAATTACCACACGTTCTGGCGTGGGAACGGTCTTTATGAACTTCCACTTCCATGAGGCGGCAGTTAACCTCCTTACAAATCCGGCACTCGATCCTATCGGAAAGATTCCGGAGTACAAGGTCTGTGCAGTACGGGTGGAAAGGGCATAAAAAGTTTTTTCGACATTGGATGTGACCGGTTAATGTCCCGTTAATCTGAATGACCGCACGAATATCAAAACTGTCGACGAGCTCTGCCACGAGTCAGGCAAGATGATCTTCAGGAAGCCATTCATCGACTGATTCAGGGAAAAGATACTTGGTATTCCAGTTAAACTGTAACTTTTCCCAGATTGAGTAATACTGACCAAGAAATTATTTTGAAACATGGCGGGAATACGGTGTAGGAGCTCAATTTACGCTTGCTTCCCGCTATATTTTATGCTATATTCATATTACTTATTTGGGTAATATGGAGGTGCTGCTATGACTTATCCCGCCTGGAACAACACGGGACCTGAAACTTTCCAACGCCGCCAGTCTTAATCATAAGGAATTTGGAACAAGCCAATATTTACAGGATACTTCCTGGAAATATCCGCGATGTTTCTGTCTTCGGCATAGCTGTTAAAGAATCGGATATAAACAATGCAGTAGTAGTTGCGGATAAGGGATTTGGTTCAGAATGGAAACATATTTTAAAGATGCCCCCTTTGGTGGGCCCAGGATGTCAGGAGCTGCAGTTTTTTGAACAATACGGAAAAACAGAAAATATATCTTATACGCCATGCCAAACCGGATCTTCCCCACAACGGGAAGCTTTATTACGGATCGACTGACTATCCTCTTTCCGAAGAGGGTATAAAGATGGCGGGCAATTTGTACGGAGCCTTGAAAGACCTTGAAATTGGGGCTGTTTTTTCAAGTGACCTCAGGAGGGCAAGGGAAACCGCTGAGATAGCCCTGGCAGGCAGATGCTGCGAGGTAAGGCAGGTAAGAGGACTCCGCGAAATACACCTTGGAGATTGGGAAGGCAGAAGTTTCGATGAGGTAAGGTCTACCTGGAACGAACTTTACGAAAAGAGGGGAATATCCTTTGATTCTGTAGGACCGCCCGGAGGGGAGAGCTTCAAAGACCTTCAGAAAAGAACGGTGCCGGCCTTTGAGGATATACTTGACAACAACCCTTCAGGCAGCATTATGGTATTTGCACACGGCGGAGTTATATGGACGCTGATGTGCAATTATTTCGGATTTAAGCTGAATGATATTTTCTTCTACCCGATGGATTTCTGCGGGATACATTTGATAGAGCGTACCGGCGAATTGATGAAACTGATAAAATACAACTGGAGTTCTAGCCTGTCCTGAGAAGGATCAAAAAATACTTTTCAGTGATCATGTAATTATCAGATCCACAGTTGCCGATCTTTGAATCGATTGGAGGAACAAGTTATGAATAGGCAAAGAGGAGGTTTTTTTTCCGGTATTGTCGTAATGCTGGTCATAATACTTCTTTCAGCGACAGCGCTTCTTGCTGTCGCGACTATCCGGGAGAGGAACGTAGTAAAAGCAGAGTCTCTTCTCCGTTCAGGAGACTTTTACGGAGCGGCAGAACTATTTGGAAAGGCTGAAAAATTCAGCCTCAGACCTGAATCCAGAGTCTTAAAGGGGCTTGCTGAGGCCAATCTTGGGATGGAAGACTACGAGACTGCGGTGCAGTATTATGAAAAACTTGTCGCACTTGAGCCCGATAACGTAGATGCAAGATATAAGCTTGGCCTTCTCTACATAAGGGCAAAGGATTACGGCGCCGCAGAAAAAGAAGTGGAGGCCCTGAAAGGGATAGGCACCGAAAACGCCATGCAGAGTGCTGACGCACTCTCAGAAAATCTCTCATCCGGTAAGGTAAAGGGGTTCTTTAGGGATCTGCTTAAAAAGGTCGCACCGGATCTGCCCGGGATACCGGGCATCACAGAGGACGGATCGATCAAGCCCGATACAGGGGAGACCTCAGATGATCTTCTTTCGGAGGATGAGCATGAAGCGGCGGATACCTTTCAGAGCGTGCCTGACTCGGGGGATGCTGTAGCTGAGTGATGAAGTTATTTCTTAAAAGAACAAGGATCCTGCCCATTCTTCTGTCCTTCTTTTTGATCGCGGGAAATGCTGCCGCTGAAGGACCGAAAGAAATCAATACAGAAAAGAGTCCCCTGCACAGGTCAGTCTTCGACACGCCGGTCTATGTCGTTTTGCCTGAGGGCTGCAGCTTTGTAAAATCGCAGGCAGGATGCGTGGACAAAAGACAAAAAGTTTCATTGGAAGCCTCGGTTATACGCCTGCCATACTCTGCCCTCTTAGAAGAATTTACTGAAGAAAACCTGAAAAAGGCAAGTATGGAACTGAAGATGAAAAATGAATTTATCTGGAACGGGTCATCTGTGATGCTGATGAAAATATTCCAGAAAAAAGGATCCAGCCTGGTTGGCAAATGGACCCTTGTCGTTGACAGGGGAGAAGAGTGCTGGATGATAAACGGCCTTTACCCTGCCAAAGACCAAATGCGGGGTGAAGCTGTATTGAAAACTATAAAAAGCGCATACTGGGAAAACGAAAAAAGTCCTTCCCCGGCAGAAATCCCGCAGGGGAATGTGGACGTACACGGGACACCCCTTAAGCTTGCCGGTCTGCTTGATGGTGCGGTGGTATATACAAAGGATGGTTTTCTCCCGACAAAAAAAGATGACGGTTCTCTCTTTGTCGTGTCACGCCTATCGAACACCTTTGTAATGCCTGATAAACAGCCAGGCTTTGCAAAGGAAAAACTGCGGATGATAGAAAAAGGAGAAAAGGTCGATATTATTTCTGAAAAAGCGGTAATGATCGACGGGCTCACCGGCATTGAGATAGTTGGTTATACTGCAGAGAAACAGACGAAACTGATATACCAAACGATGCTTTTTGACGGCAAAAACAGCCACGTTATGGTTGGCATAGCAAGATCAGCGATCCCGGAAAACCTCGATTTGTTCCAAAGTACAGCGGAAACATTCAAAACAGCGAGATAAGACGAAAGAGATCAGGAGGAAAAGATGTATATGAAAAAATACGTAAGGGTAACAGCACTTTTTCTGATTTTTCTGATCGCCCCTATCCAGTCAGCATGTGCATATACCGAACATCACAGTTACAGTTCGAGCCATACTGAGGTCTGGGTCGATGCCACGGGCCTGGCAGTTCTTCTGGCAACTCTCGCTGCCGGAAACAGCAACAATGATGCAGAGGCTGCAAAACAGCAGGCAGCATACGAACAAAAAGTCAGGGAGATAAGGGAACACGCGAAGGAAAGCTCCAGAAAAGAGATGGAACACGCTGTTGACCTTATTTTTGAGAGAGGCGTTCCCGGTGCAGTAGAATTGCTGGTGAAATCCTGGGAAGGCGAAGGAAAAAAGACTTTCCTTGATGACAGAAATGGAGTAGCTGTACTCAAGGTCAGTGGATTTGAAGAGAACCTCAGGCTAGAATACACGATCCGTCAGGAGAGCAAAAAAATTTCAGTAAGGGTAACTGCTCCCGATTATTCGGTCTCGGAGGAGTCGAGCGCATACTATAAAGAACCCGAGCCCCTTCCTCCCTCGAAAAGTTATCTTGGTTTTGGGCTTGAGGAATTCTCCAGGGATCCTCAGGGGAGGCTTCTTATCAAAGATGTCTTAAAAGGAACAGCCGTTTTCTACGCAGGAGTTTTGCCTGGAGACAGTCTTGTCATGATCGACACCTACGACACTAAAAATTTCGATATTGCACGCGTTGATTCATATCTTCAAAACAGGGCTGAAGTAAAAGCAAAAGTTAAGATCACTGTTTCCCAAAAAGGGGAGCGGAAAACCATAGAAATCCAGCTTTAAAGAGAGAGCAGTCAAAGGCAGTTCCGATCCCGTATAGGATTCACTTTTCAGAGGCGGCACTGAGAAGTGCCTTTGACAGCAAAAGGAGGATACAGTTTTGCCTATCAAAGATTTTAAAGTTGAAAAATGGCTGAACCCCCGCGATGCACACTGCAGATACAACCTGGGCGCAAGCTGTGTGAAGGCTATTTCTCTGGACGAACTGACAGAATTGAGCGGTGAAAACAAAGATGAACTGACTAAATATTTTTTTGAGACCCACCTCCACTACGGTGCATTCTTTGGACTGCCCCGACTTCTGGATGCTATAGCATCGACATATAAAAGAGCAAAGCCCGAAATGGTCCTTACGTTCCATGGAGGGACGGGCGCAAACTCATCAGTACTTACGGGAATGCTTGGAAAGGGAGACAATGTTGTAGCAGTAATGCCCAACTATCAGCAGCACTATTCGATCCCTGAAGCCCTGGGTATCGAAGTGCGCCCGCTTCACCTGGAAAAGGAGGAAGGCTATAAACCAGATCCGGAAGAACTGAAGCGTATTACAGACAGCAGCACTAAGCTGATAACCCTGACTAATCCCAATAACCCCACAGGAGCTTATATGAACGCTGATGAGCTGAGCGAAATTATTGCAATTGCTGAAAAGAACGGCTCATATATTCTCTGCGACGAAATATACAGGGGGCTTGCAGATGAGTACATGCCCTCGATAGTAGATCTTTACGACAAGGGAATAGCCACAAGCAGCATGTCAAAAATCTATTCAATGGCAGGTACAAGGGTCGGCTGGGCTGTAACGCGCGACAAAAAGGCTTATGAGCTGCTTGAAAACAGGCGGTCCTACGATTCGATATGCAACGGGGTCTTCGATGAGCTGATCTCCGCCATAGCTCTTGAGAACAGCGACAAAATGCTTGCAAGGGCTCGTGCGATAGTAAGGCCAAACAAAAAAATCGTTGATGAATGGATCAGATCACATCCCCATCTCTCTGTTTACGGAAAGAGTTTTACAACTACAATGCTGGTCCACTATGACTACGATATTGACGAAGTGGAACTATGCACGGATATATATGAAAAGACCGGAGTCCTTCTTTGCCACGGGGACTGTTTTGAAGAAAAAAAGTGTTTCAGGTTAGGTTTCGGTTTTGGCGACAGTGAGCTGCTTCAAAATGGGCTCGACACGCTTGGACGATATCTCTCGCTTCTTTAAAGTTATGAGATTGGGATGTTATGATCGTTATCAGGCACAGACAGAGCCCATAAATAGCCGTGGCAAATAGTTATCACTGAAAGATATGAGCAAAAAGGCGAAAATATCCAATATTTATGACATAAAAATAGTTGCATTAACCTGATGTTACATGATAGACTACCTTTTGCGGTGCGGACTCGTAGCTCAGTAGGATAGAGCGACGGCCTCCTAAGCCGTAGGTCGCCGGTTCGACTCCGGCCGAGCCCGCCATATAATTGGTGATACCACGGTTTACAGGCCCCTGAGGTTACTCAGGGGCCTGTCTCGTTGTCTGTCCCCGTGACTGGATAGAACAGTCGAACATATTGGCGGACACAGTGACAATAGGCCGACTGACAATTATTTGTAAGACCGGAAATAATCAATATCAATGGTTTATACGCATTACTTTGTGGTATTATTATTTGATGAAGAGTATATATCAATAATTCAAGTATTTAAAACTCCTTAATTATTGCAAATTGTATTTTCTCACCCTTTATTTAAAACACCTTTTCTGTAGGAAAATCATGATCAAGACAGGAAATGAATTGGCTCCCTTGCTGAAGCGGCCAGAAAACAAATAAAAGCCTTAAGCAAAAATATATCCATATGCGTTTTGTACTGATGCAAAGGATCTGATGTTTTGTTAATTTTAATGAGCACGGTTCTTATATGATGATAAGTTATTCTTTTTCCATAATATCAAGAAAGGCGTGATGATGGTTGAAAAAGCCGGTAAAAAACAACGTTTCATGGGTAGGTAAGGTTGACTGGGAACTTCTGAAATTCCACGGTGACGATTATTCGACGCACAAGGGATCGACTTACAACTCCTATCTTATTGAGGAGGGACTCAGGAACGCGTGGAATCCGACTGAAAAAGCTAAGGAAGATGCAGTCAATTACGGGATGAAAATAGCAAAAGCATAGAAAAGACAACAAAAATCAGCAAGATAAAGGAGGAGTGTCATATGAGCATGTTCTGTTTTCAGTGTCAGGAAACTGCGATGAACAAAGGATGCACTGTAAAGGGTGTATGCGGAAAAGAGGAGCACGTGGCAAAGCTCCAGGATCTTCTTATTTATACTGTTAAAGGTATTTCGGATGTTGTGGTAAAGGGCAAAATTGAGGCCGCCGGGATTCCCGAGGTGAACCATGAAGTACTGAGAAGCCTCTTCATGACTATCACCAACGCTAATTTTGATGCAGAAGCTATAAAAAAGCAGATAAGCAAGATGATTTCTCTCAGAGAGGATCTTAAAACCAAAGCAGAAGTAAGCGGACTTCACGATGCGGCTGTTTTCAAGGTTGATTCAACGGAAACAATGCTGGAAAAGGCAGCGTCAGTTGGAGTCCTTGCGACAGAGAACGAAGATGTTCGTTCCCTCAGAGAAATGATAACTTACGGTGTCAAAGGAATGGCTGCATACACCGAGCATGCGCTGAACCTAGGCAAGGAAGACATGTCAGTCAATGCTTTCATTTATGAAGCTCTTGCAGCGACGCTGGACGACAGCCTTGGTGCTGATGATCTTGTAACACTTACCCTCAAAACAGGTGAGAACGGAGTAAAGGCGATGGCGCTTCTAGACGGGGCCAATACTTCAAAGTACGGCAACCCCGAAATTACAAAGGTCGATATCGGTGTCAGGAAAAACCCGGCAATACTTATTTCCGGACATGACCTTACCGATCTTGAACAGCTTCTTGAACAGACAAAGGGGACCGGAGTGGATGTCTATACACACGGCGAAATGCTCCCGGCACACTATTACCCGGCATTCAAAAAGTATGACAACTTTGCCGGAAACTATGGCGGTTCATGGTGGAAGCAGGTCGGCGAGTTCGAAACTTTCCGCGGCCCAATCCTCTTCACGACGAACTGCATAGTCCCGCCCAAGAGCGAAGAAGTCCGGCAGCGCATATTCACGACAGGTTCAGCCGGATTCCCCGGATGTGCCCACATCGTACCTGATTCGGCGGGAAAGAAGGATTTCTCAGCGGTCATTGAAATGGCGAAGAAACTTCCGGCACCCGAAGAGATAGAAACGGGAACGATCGTTGGAGGCTTTGCCCATAATCAGGTCCTTGCTCTTGCTGATAAGGTTGTCGATGCGGTCAAGTCGGGCGCTGTCAAAAAGTTCTTTGTAATGGCAGGCTGCGACGGACGCATGAAGTCCAGGGAATACTACACGGAGTTTGCGAAGAAGCTTCCCAACGACACGATCATACTTACAGCGGGATGCGCAAAGTATCGCTACAACAAGCTCGACCTTGGTGACATCGGAGGCATACCCAGAGTCCTTGACGCAGGACAGTGCAACGATTCCTACTCGCTTGCAGTCATAGCCCTCAAACTTAAGGAAGTCTTCGGCCTTGACGATGTAAACAAGCTCCCGATAGCCTACAACATAGCCTGGTATGAGCAGAAGGCTGTTATCGTGCTGCTCGCACTGCTCTGTCTGGGAGTCAAGAATATCCACCTTGGCCCAACTCTCCCCGGCTTCCTTTCGCCCAATGTGGCGAAGGTGTTGGTCGAGAAGTTCGGTATTGCGGGAGTAGGCACTGTTGATGATGACATAGCCATATTCATGGCATAAGCAACAGAAAATATTTATATTGACGACGTGTGGTACGCTGTTCGTACCACACGTTTTGGTTCTAAGCAATATTCGGATATTGGAAATTATCTGAAAAACCTTATATATTCGCAAAATTCTGCAATTAGCCTGCAGTTGTGCGCCGCTCGGATATGCATGTATAATAATTTACGTGCTTTTGTAAAATGCAGGCGGTAAGCCTGTGACAATACATCCCAGGGAGGTCATTTCTCAGATGGAACAGATTCGTACACTAGGTGCACTGCTTGAGTATGCAAAAGAAGTAGGCCCCAAGAAGATAAGCGTTGCATGTGCCGAAGATGCAGAAGTAATGGAAGCGGTAGAGAACGCCCGCAAGGCCGGTGTTGCCGAAGCATTTCTGGTAGGCAACGCGGACAAGATCAAAGAAGTTGCGGACAAACTCGGCATCGATCTTGCCAATTACGTTGTGGTCGATGAAAAAGGCGGGGAAGCAGCCGCAGCACTTAAGGCTGTTGAACTGGTATCCAGCGGACAGGCGCAGATCGTCATGAAGGGCATGGTAGCGACAGCCAACTTCCTCAGAGGTATACTCAACAAGGAAAAGGGACTTCGCTCAGGCAAGACTCTCTCTCACGTATACATCCATGAGATCAAAGGATACGACAGGATCTTCTTCATATCCGACCCGGCATTCAACATGTATCCAGACCTCAAAATAAAGATCGACATAATCAAGAACGTAGTAGAGCTTGCCCACGCTTTCGGAGTAAGCTGCCCGAAGGTCGCAGCCCTCGCAGCGGTAGAAGTTGTCAACCCCGATATGCCTCCGACGATGGATGCAGCCCTCCTTACGCAGATGAGCCGCCGGGGTCAGATCAAGGGGTGCATAATCGACGGACCCCTCGCCCTCGACAACGCGATATCCCCGGAATCTGCGCATCACAAGGGCATCAAGTCCGATGTTGCCGGATATGCAGACATACTGCACGTTCCCAATATAGATTCAGGAAATATGCTTGCAAAAGCGATCGTCTATTTCTCAGAGAATAAGACAGCAGGCATCGTCCTCGGAGCAGCCGCGCCCGTAGTTCTGACCAGCCGCGCAGACTCAGCCGAAACAAAGCTTCTCTCAATAGCTTCAGCTGTTGCACTCGCGGCGTACCAGGGAAAGTAAAAGGTCCAGACTTTCACAGATAACAGAAAATGCAAAGAGGGCGGAATACCGCCCTCTTTTATTTTAGGGTCAGGAAGAATAGGAGGAGAGCTGCCTTAGAGTGCTAAGGGAAGTAAGCCTGCCGGATAGAGAGAAACATTTTTTTATCATTGAGGGGGCGGACCATTCTTTCCGCAGCAGATACGGCAAGGCCGACCCGAAAATAATGAAAGAGATGGTCGACCAGATAGCCAAGACCTGGGCTTAGCTCTGTGATAAAATGATCTGACCGTTCCTCTAATGACGGGGAGGTCTTTGATGGATCGCATTACTGAGGCGAACGATCGCCTTTCAAATAGCGCAAAACAGAAATACTGTGCTTTTAAAAACTTGTTCGATCTTAGGATCGGAGAAGTTTATGCTTTGTGTTTTATAATTCTTTTCATATTTTTCACTCCCAGCGATTTGTTCGCCAAAGAGATAGATTATCAGGCCCTTCAGGAAGATCCTCTCGAAACAGCATACAGAAAACTTGCTTCACCCGGAGACATTGAGTGGGACGAAGAAGAGATGGTGAGCGGCGGCGCGCCTCTTCTCATCAGCGACATGAAGTGGCCCCTGAAGTCAGGGGAACTTTCCAGTCTCTTCAGCAGGACAAGGTCAAAAGGCAGGAGGAAACACCTTGGCATAGACATAGTTGCTCCAAAAGGCACCCCGATCCATGCCGTCCTTGACGGAATCGTTGAGGTAGTCTCAAATGGGGGAAAGGGTTTCAGAGGCTATGGAAGAGTCATCATAATAAATCACTCGGATCAGCTCTGGACGCTTTACTCACACTGCTCGACAATGAACGTAAAGGTGGGGCAGAGGGTGAAACAGGGAGACGTGATGGCTACTGTCGGCAGGACAGGGAGAGCAACGACAAACCATCTCCATTTCGAAGTCCGCAATGCAAAAGGCACAGCCCTTGATCCAATGAAATACCTTCCCGAATACGGGGCTCTGCCAAGTAAACCTTACAGAAGATAGCTCCTACGCTCTAAGCTCTTTTCATACACGAAGAATTATATGTTCATTTTCTTGTCAAACTGTTAAAATCACATCAATATCTACCTATGAGATAATCTTTGAAGGAGTGACAAGTCATGTTTAAACAGATGTCAGCTTTGATAGTTTGTATATGTCTAATATTTATTATGGCTGGTTCCGCGCTGGCCTCCCAGAATGTATACGTTGAGGAGGTAAAGTTCAGGGAAGGCGGTATCGTTGAGATCGACCTTGAAGATAAGACAGATAAAGACGCACAGATAGTTTGGACAAAACAGGAGACAGTATCCGTAAGGGATGCTTCAGGCCGAGAAGTCAAGGCAGAGCTGAGGAAACATGACGATGACACCTTCTTTCTGACGGTCCCTGATTTCCTGCTCGATGGAAGGTATTCTTTTTCGGTAGATAATGTAAATTATGGCAGGCACAGTAAGATAAGGGTCACGAGCTATTTCATCGCATCTCCCCAATGGAAAGCGGAATATGATGGACCGGTTGCACCGGGGAGCAGCAGCGATCCGATAGGGAAAACGACACTTTATGTCGGAGAGATGGAGTTCAAAAATGGGAACGAGCTCGAAATAGACATAGATGATGCAGTGGGTCACGATAATGAAATAACATGGGACGGCAAGGAAAAAATTGTGGTGGCCGACAAGGACGGAAAGACCTATCCGGTCCGTGTCAAAAAGTATGACAACGATGAAATAGAACTGCTGATCGACGGACTTGCAAGCGGAGCGAAGTACGGAGTCGAGATCAGGGGTATCCTCTACAGAGGAGAGAAAGTCACATTGGTCGCAGAATTCGAAGCTACCGGCGGATGGGAATACAAGGACCCCAGGAAAAAATAACTCTCCAAAGCTAAAAAACGAGGATCTTCTTGGAGTATAAAAAGTGAGGCCGGGGCGGAAGCATCCCTCCGGCCTCATATTGCTATAATAAACGGGTATGTATATAACACTACCAATCAGGAAAAGTCCGGAGGCGGCAGACAGAAAGCAATGAACATTAAAATTGGTACCTCAAGGCCCATGGCTTATCTTGCAGCTGCAGCAGTGACAGTTATTCTCATTATCTTCCTCTATGCGGCAAATAGAGAGAACGGCTCACGCTCTTTTCAAAAAATCGAGAGGGAATCATACCGCCTGGGTACGATCGTAAGGATAACACTCTATGGTGAAGACAGCAAAAAGCTGAACAATGCCCTTGACCTGTCGATGAAAGAGATAGAAAGGCTTGAAAATCTTCTGTCGGTCAACATACCCTCGTCAGATGTATCGCTTGTGAACAGGGCATCGGGAGAGTACCCGGTAAAAGTAACGGAAGAGACAGGAGTTCTTCTTGAAAGAGCCCTTGAATGGTCAGAACGTACAGGAGGAGCATTTGACCCGACTGTAGGAAAGATCGTCAAACTTTGGGGCATAGGAACTGAGAGTGCAGCCATACCTGGTTCTGAACAGCTGAAGCAGGCTGTGGAACTCACAAATTTCAGAAAAATCTCTGTTGTGCATAAAGCGGAAGGGACTTTCGTACAAACGGCTAAAGGACAAAGGCTTGATCTTGGGGGAATAGCAAAGGGATATGTGACAGACAAAGTAAGGGCCTTGCTTATAAACGAAGGAATCGGATCAGCTCTTATCGATCTGGGGGGGAATATTGCAGTTTTTGGAAACTCTCCTAAGCCTGGAAATTGGAAGATTGGTCTCCAGCATCCATTCATGCCCAGAGGAGAATATTTTGGCGTTGCGGAAGTATCGGATGTTTCTGTCGTCACATCAGGTGCTTATGAGAGATATTTTGAATCAGGCGGAATCAGATACCACCACATCTTTGACCCCGCAACCGGGTATCCCGCCCGGTCAGACCTGGCCTCGGTTACAATAATAAGCGAAGATTCGACGGATGCAGACGCGCTTAGTACCGCACTCTTTGTTATGGGTTTTGAAAAGGGCATCTCTTTTTTACGGGAATTGAAAAATATTGAAGCTGTGCTCGTAACAAAAAAACCTGAAGGGACTGTAGTATATGTGACGAAGGGCCTCAGTGAAGGCTTTGTATTGAAAAGCCAGGACATGAAAAGGGAACCGGCGGTGCAGTGATGGGAATGAAGCGCGGAGACAGGGCCATGCTGGGGATCCTCATGGTAATACTTGTGGCTTCAGGTGTTGTGTGGGGCACCAGATCAATGACAGCAGCCCCTGATGCAATGACTGCAGAAATAATACAGGATGGTAAGCTTTTGCAGAGGGTATCGCTGAAAAAGGGAGATCCCGCCAGGGAGTTTGCTATCGAATACAAAGGCGGCCGGAACAGGCTGAAAGCAGAGGACGGCAAAATTGCCGTTATTGAAGCAGACTGTCCCGACAAGGACTGTGTAAAGCGAGGATGGCTAAAAAGACCGGGAGATTCTGCCATATGCCTGCCGCACAGATTGGTGATCAGACTTACAGGAGAATCTGAAGTCGATGGAGTGACCTGGTGATGAAGCTTAAAAACCTCATTATTACCGGCTCGCTTGCGGCATTTGCTGTGGTTTTCAATATGTTCGAGGGAAGCCTTCCTATGCCGCTTCCGGGAATAAAGCTTGGCGCTGCCAACGTCTTCTCACTTTTGGCCCTGATCCTATTAGGGGTCAAGGAGGCGTTTGCCGTAACGCTTATCAGGGTATTCCTTGCCTGGATAATGACAGGTAACTGGTTCGCGCTCCTTTGCAGCCTGGCAGGAGGTCTGATGTCTGCAACTGTGATGTCCTTTATATACATAAAATACAGGGATGACTTCAGCCTGCCCTGGATAAGCGTCGCGGGTGCCTGGGCCTTTAACGTTGGACAGGTTTCAGTTGCTGCACTTGTAGTGAATGACATCAGAGTGCTCCTCTACATAGTGCCGCTTTTGGCTGCGGGTACCGCGGCAGGATGGGTGGTAGGGTGGCTTGCCCTCCTTCTGTGCAAAAGAGTCGGATCGCTGACAGATATAAATTCCTGACAACAAAAGGAGGATCACGGTACTATGAAATTAGAGATAGAAAAGAGGATCTTCGAAGTTTTTCCGGATGCCAAGATCGGCTGGCTGCTGGCTGAAGTCAAAGTAGAGCCTTCAGATGAATATGTAGAAAGCATGAAGAAGGGCCTCGTAGGAAGGCTAAAGGACATTGGAATATCTCAGGATACTATGATGCTCCATCCGGATGTGGCGGGCTGGCGTGATGTCTATTTGAAGATGGGGGTAAAACCCAGTAAGTACAGATCTTCGCTGGAAGCCCTTCTCCGGAGGACATTCAAGGGAGATATATGGAGCGTGTCGAACGTGGTAGACTGCTACGACTGTGTCTCTGCGCTCAACCTCCTTCCGATGGGAGCTCATGACACCGCGAAGCTCAAGGGCGACTTGGTGCTTCGTTACGGCCGTGACGGTGAAAAGTTCTACCCGCTCGGTGCGGGAGACAGCGTTATCGATGTCTCCCCTAAAAACATTCTTTATGCAGACGAAGAAAAGGTCTGCTGCTGGCTCTGGAATCACCGTGACACAAGGGACGCCTCCCTGTGCGAAAGCACGAAAAGCGCCATTTTCCTTGTAGATCAGGCGTTTGATACCGAGTGGAAAACGGTAGGAGAGGGACTGGAACTGCTGTCTTCCGAACTGGAAAAGATCGGCTGCAAAACTATAAACAGCGGGATCGTCAACGCATTATCGCCCGCTTCTGAAATATTCTGATGGAGATGACAGGCTGCTGCGGCATGGACTGCGGCTCGTGCGAGGCGCGGAGGGCCACGGAGAGGAACGATATAGGGACGCTTTCGAAACTGGCTGCTGCTGAAGAAAGCCGAGGCGGAAATTCATTCATACTGCCATCAAAGATGAAGTGTACAGGATGCACTGCACCCGGAGCAAAGAGCATAGCATGCAGCGACTGCAGGGTCAGGATGTGCGCTCTTGATAGAGGGATCCCCCACTGCGACTTCTGCGAGGAGTTTCCATGCGATCTTGGCGACATAATATGGGAAGCTGTACCTGAATATAAAAATAACCTGGAAAGGATCAGAAGCAGATAACATCGTAAAGTTTCTGGCTGTTATTTCACTGAAAAACAACAAGGCAGAGGCCCCTCCTGCATAGCGAGAGCCCTCTGCCTTTCATGTCGATATCCAGCTATTCCGATACCTGTGGTTTCAGTGCGAGGAAGCGCAGCCTGACGTAGTCCGCTACCCATCCGTTTTCCTCCGTATATAGCAGAGGGCGGCAGTAATCCTCGACCTCTTTATAAAAAAGTTCCTTTTCTTCTTGTGAAAAGCCCTCAGTATGGCAGTTGGCAAATGTCTCCAGCCAGCATCTGAGACCGTTTTTGAGAGGGGTGGGACGGTCTATCCTTGCAATGTAGGCAACTTTGAACCCCTGGTTGTCAAGTATTTTTGAAAACTCTCCCAGCTCTGGAAATTTCCAGGGATTGCGGGCCCTATAGTTTATCCCGCGCTTGATCAGGGCGATCTTCATCCCTTCCCGCAGTACCCTGATACAGCCTTCTCCCCCGCACTCTGCAGCGAAGCGTCCGCCGGGTTTGAGGGCTCTCCATACGCCCCTCACTACAGCATACTGGTCATTCATCCAATGAAGGACTGCGTTGCTCATCACAGCATCGAATTCTTCCCTGAAATGCAGATGCTCTCCGTCCATAACTTCGGCTTTGATGCCCAGTGACTTTGCCGCTTCGACCATTTCCTTGCTGGAGTCGACACCAAGGACATCACATCCCATGTCAGCAAGCTCTTTGGTCAGGGTGCCGTTTCCGCATCCGAGGTCAAGTATCTTTTCTTCCTTTTTTGGGTCAAGCAGCTCGATGACCGGTCTACCAAAGATAGGAACAAAATCTGCCCCTTTTTGGTAATCTTCGGGGCCCCAGCATTGATTTGACATCGGAAAGCCTCCTTATGTTCTTGTGACTCCTATTATATTGGAGAGAGGACAAAAATGCACTATTTCTAAGATTTAAAGGGGCGGTTTTAATAAACCCTTCAAATTATCTCTGTTTCTTGACGTAATCAGTCTTCTTGATGTAGTCTATTGCTGTTGAAATTTTTATCTGACCCCGAGTCGAATTGCCTAAAGGATCTTTTCCAATGGTGAGAGACCAATGGGTGTTTCCGGAAACGGAAACGCCTCCCGCACTCGGAAAGGGGGAGCCGCAAACTTCAGGGGATCTGTCTTAAGGTTCCTTCATGTCTTGTCCTCTTCCTGGTGCCCGATAAATGGATGATCTGCAGTTTTAGGTACTGTCTCTGAATTCCTTAACAAGAGGAGGAACATGATTTGCGAATTTTAAAAGTTCTGATTGCCGAAGCGGACCCATTGCTTCAGAAGTTGTATTCAGATCTTATCGCTTCCGAACAAGCTTTCACCGTACTTAAATGTGTCTCCAGCGGTACGCAGATGTTCGAATCAATGAGATGTGTAGAGGCAGATCTGGTGCTCCTGGATCTTTACCTTAAAGATTTTAATGCGCTTGACGGACTCGACGAACTACGCAAGGAATTTCCAAGGACCGACTACATAGTAGCGTCATCAGGGGAAGACCCTAACTTTGTGAGGAAGGCCCTCTGTCAGGGTGTATTTGAATATCTAATAAAGCCATTTTCCTTTGAAAGGCTCAGGCTGGCGCTGCGCAACTACCATATCTACCATCAGAGCCTGACTGGAAGGACGAGGCCGTGGCAGCAGGAAGACCTTGACACGCTGATCTCCCTGCGGACAAGGGATCCTTCGTGGGCTAACAACCGGGCCATCCCCAAAGGACTTCAGCTCAAATGTCTCAATGAGGTAGAAAATTTTCTTAAAGACAACAATGACACTTTCTCTGCACAGGAAGTAGGAAACGCGCTGGGCATATCAAGGTCTACTGCAAGAAGATATCTTGAATTCCTGACGATGAATGAAAGGGTAGTTGTAGAGTACGCATACAGGAAGGTCGGAAGACCTGAGAAGCGATACAGGATGGCGTTGATATAAAAAGCAGGTCAGAATAACGGCATGACTGATCATAGTGCCGAGAAATGAAATGGCGGACGGAACAGTCAAAGGGTTCCGTCCGCCATTTTTCCCCTACATCCCGAAAAAATGTCCGGTGATGTAGGTTGCCAGTATCCCTCCGACCAGTACGACAAGTATACCTCTTCCATACCAGCCTAGAATTATCGCAGCGACGGCTCCTGCCGCCGAGCTGTATATGTTGCCTGTCGCAGTAAGGACGTCAGGGAATATCAGGGCTCCAAGCACGGCATAGGGGATGTAGTGCAGCAGTGACTCAACAAAGGGAGGAAGCTTCCGCTCTCCAAGGAAAAAAACCGGAAGTATCCTTGAGGGAGCAGTAACGCACATCATGAGGACAGAAAGGATCATAATTTTTGTCATCAGCGCGCCTCCGTCTTCCCCAGCGGGAAGACGACAGCTCCAACGAGAGCAGCAAGCCCCGTGGCAGTCATAATCGCTATCCCTCTGTTCATATCGGCAAAACATGGTGTCCATTTTATCAGCGCGCTAAGCGCCATGCCTGTGGCCGCGACTATCATGGCGGGCCTGCTCTCCCTCACAGAAGGCAGTAGCAGGCCTATAAAGAGGGCGTAAAGCGCGATACCCATACTGTCCTGTACATTCTGAGGCAGCACGGAGGTTCCGTAAAAGCCAAGCGCCGTCCCGATGACCCATGTACAATGGCCAACAATATTCAGGCCGAACATAAATTCAGGCGCAAGAAGCGGTTCCTTCTGCATTGAGGCTATGCTGAAGCTTTCGTCCGTAAGCTCAAAGCATATCCAGGATTTCTTGAGTGCACCGATACCCGGCACAAGTCTTCTCGCAATGGAGGAGGACATCATTATATGGCGCATGTTGAGCACCGCCGTTGCCAGGACGATCTCAGGCATGGAGGAGCCAATTATTAGAAGGTTGAGGGCAACGAACTGGCTTGCTCCGGCAAAAACGATAAGTGACATGAAGATGCTTTCGAATGCCGTAAGACCTGCTGTCTTGCAGAGTATCCCGCATGCGACCGCACTTGGGATATAACCGACCGCAATAGGGGTGCCCGTCCTGAGTCCGTACGCGAACCCCTTGGCTATATGTGCTTCATTTACGTTTGTTATTTCCTTTGCTGCATCCATAGGGCTGTCTCCATTCCTGAAATCTCAGAAACGAATTGTATGATAGACATCAAGTTAATGTCAAATTTGTGCTTTGAGAAAACTTTAGCGACAAAATAGAGAGCATAACAGACCAGAACCTTCCTTATTCGCCCTTAAAGTTGTCGCGCAATTCAGATGAGTGTATCCTCATAATAGAATACATACCATATGTATGCAACTAGGTTGCATTTATTCCCCGAGTTTGTCTCCCTAAAGATATTTATCCATGGGTGCAAACCAGCGGACCGACTTCAGCATAAATGGTCCTTAGGGTCTCATGGGAAACTACGAGGCCTCCCGCAGACGGTATCCGTCTTTTTTGGAAAGGGGTCACCAAGGTGGATCGAAGTATGCCTCCCGGTATGCTTAATGACTTTCCATCTCCTCCCTTTTCAAAATAATCTGCAGTTGTTTTCATGCGGCGTCATGGAAAGATCCCGCTTTGATATGTAGATCTGGTTTTGAATTCAGTTCCGGCAACGGAGAGAGGAGATGTAAGAAGTGACAGAAGCAAACTACCATGTAAAGAACCTTACCATCAATGGAGTGCCAAGGAGGATCATAGGCAAACCGGAAACATC
>DIWR01000008.1 GCA_002428495.1 Synergistaceae bacterium UBA6101 | reverse complement strand
CAAGCCGCAGTTCTACTTCCGTACGACAGACGTGACCGGAGACATCAAGCTTGCAGAAGGCATTGAGATGGTAATGCCTGGAGACAACAGCACATTTGAAGTAAACCTCATAGTACCGATCGCAATGCAGCCCGGACTGCGCTTCGCAGTACGCGAAGGCGGCCGCACGGTTGGCGCCGGCGTCGTTACTGAGATAATAGACTAAAGCAGCCCCAGGAGGGGAATATTTTGGCAAAAAAAATTCGTATTAAATTAAAAGCCTTTGACCATCGCGTTCTCGACGCTTCCGCGACACAAATCGCAGAGACTGCAGAGCGCACTGGTGCAAGAGTGTCCGGGCCGGTACCTCTTCCGACAGAGATCAAAAAGTTCGATATACTGATGTCCCCTCACGTTGACAAGGACGCACGCGAACAGTTTGAGATCAGGACACACAAGCGTCTGATAGATATAGTCGACCCGACACAGAAGACGATGGAAGCTCTTATGGAGCTCAATCTGCCTTCCGGTGTTGATATACAGATCAAGCTGTAGAGGTTTGATCTGAAAGGAGTGAAACGCAAATGAGCATGGGGATTCTGGGCCGTAAGGTAGGGATGACCCAGGTCTTCGACGAAGAAGGCAAGGCAGTGCCGATAACGGTTATCGAGGCAGGACCTTGCTCCATCGTTGGAATCCGGACACCTGAAAAGAACAGTTACAGCGCAGTGCAGCTCGGTTTCGGAGAGATCAGGCCCGTTAAGGTCAATAAGCCGATGAAGGGATACTTCGAGAAACAGGGAACAGCACCGAGGCGCTGGCTGAGGGAGTTCCGCGTAGAAAATACGTCGGACTACCAGGTGGGACAGGAGATCACAGTTTCTCTGTTCCAGAATGGCGAAATTGTTGATGTCACTGGCATCAGCAAAGGTAAGGGAACCGCAGGCGTAATGAAACGTCATGGATTTGGTGGAGGACCGGCAAGCCATGGTGCTTCTGTTACCCACCGTCACCCCGGTTCTATTGGATGCAGCAGTTATCCCGGTCGTGTAGTAAAAGGCCGGAGGATGGCGGGTCACATGGGAAGTGAGCGAGTAACCACGAAAAACCTAAAGGTTTTTGCAGTGGACGAAGAGAACAACCTGATATTGATCAAAGGTTCTGTTCCCGGAGCTCGCGACAGTCTCATTATGATCCGTAAAACAGCGTAAGTAGGGAGGCAGAAGACTATGCCTGTAGTAAAAGAAGTAAATTTCAAAGGCGAGGTAATCGGAGATTTCGAACTCTCTGATGCCGTCTTCGGTGCCCCTGTCCATGTGCCGGCTATGCATCAGGTAGTAGTTGCGCATCTGGCTAACTGCCGTGTTGGAACTCATAACACAAAAGATCGCGGAGATGTCCGCGGCGGCGGTAAAAAGCCCTGGAGACAGAAACATACGGGTCGTGCCCGTGCAGGCAGTTCACGCTCGCCCGTTTGGGTCGGCGGCGGAGTTGCTCATGGTCCGCACCCGAGAGACTATCATCAGAAGGTAAACAAGAAGGTCCGTCGTCTTGCTCTGTGCAGCGCCCTGACCCTAAAGGTCCAGGAGGAGAATATGCTTGTCCTTGAGCGCTTTGATGTTGAGGCACCGAAGACAAAGGTAATGCTTGATTTCCTTACAGCTATCGACAGTGGAAAGAAGCCGCTTTTTGTTCTTCACGAGACGAACATGGCAGTTGTCAAATCTGCTGCAAACATCCCTGGAGCGGAAGTAATGCATGTAGACAGCATCAACGTTTATGACCTTCTTAACCACGATCAGCTGATTGCGACTCCTGAGGCTGTCAAAAAGCTCGAGGAGGTGTTCGGTCAATGAACGCAGTAGCACATGATATTATTGTTCGCCCGATAATTACAGAAAAGACGAGCCGGATGATGGAACTTGGACAGTACACGTTTGAAGTGCTTCCCAAAGCGAACAAGATCGAGATCCGCAAAGCGGTCGAGGAAGTTTTCAAGGTAAAAGTTGTAAGGGTAAATACGATCCAGGTCCGTTCCAAACCGAAGCGGATGGGTGCCTTTTTGGGTCGTTCACGTTCCTGGAAGAAAGCGATAATTACACTTGCAAAAGGTGAAAAGATCGCATTTTTCGAGGGCGCAAGCGCCTAGGCAGAAAGGGGTTAACCAGAGATGGGTATCAAGAAATTCCGTCCCACTACACCCAGCCGCCGCCACATGGCTACGCCTGACTATTCTGAGATAACAAAGGCAAAGCCGGAGCGGAGTCTGGTTGTATCGTTAAGTGAGAAAGCGGGACGCAATAACAATGGCCGTATTACAATGCGCCATCGCGGCGGCCACGGAAGGATCAAGTATCGTATCATCGACTTTAAAAGAGACAAACTGGGAGTTCCCGGAAAAGTCGTCTCTATCGAGTACGATCCCAACCGTTCTGCCCGTATTGCACTGATCTCTTATCTTGACGGAGAAAAACGTTATATTATTGCTCCCTCGGGTCTTAATGTTGGAGACAGCGTCGTTGCAGGCAAGGATTCCGACATTCGCCCCGGCAATGCTCTTAAGCTTAAGGATATCCCCGTTGGTACTGTAGTACACAACGTAGAACTTGAGCCGGGCCGCGGCGGAGTACTTGTACGCTCAGCAGGAGCATCTGCGCAGCTCATGGCTAAAGAGGGCAAATATGCATTTGTCCGTATGCCAAGCGGAGAACTGAGACTTATCCTTCTTGAATGCATGGCCACAGTTGGGCAGGTCGGAAATGAAGAACATGAAAATGTAGTTTACGGTAAAGCCGGAAGAACTCGTTGGCTTGGAATTCGTCCGCATGTTAGAGGAATGATCATGAACCCGGTAGATCATCCTATGGGCGGCGGAGAAGGCAAGAGCAAGTCACACAAGCATCCGGTATCCCCATGGGGTACTCCGGCAAAGGGCTACCGCACACGTAAGCGTAAGCCTTCGGACAAGTTCATAGTCCGCCGTAGGAAGAAGTAACCCGGGTTTGTAGGAGGGAATACAGAGATGGCTCGTTCACTTAAAAAAGGACCCTATGTGGATGCGAAACTTATCCGTAGGGTAGAGGACATGAACGAATCGGGGAAAAAGCTTGTAATCAAGAGCTGGTCACGTCGTTCAAGCGTAACCCCTGAAATGGTTGGACATACTATTGCAGTACACAACGGCCGCATTCATATTCCTGTTTACATCAGCGACAATATGATTGGGCATAAGCTCGGCGAATTTGCACCGACCCGTAAGTTCGGCGGTCACGCCGGACAGGAACGCTCCACGAAAGTCAAGAAGTAGGAGGGGCAGGGTCATGGAAGTTAAGGCAACAGCCCAGCAGGTCCGTATCTCAGCGACCAAAGTACGTCAAGTATTAGCTCTCATCAGAGGCAAAAAAGCTTCTGATGCTCTGCTGGTACTTAAGTACACCCCGAACAAAGGGGCACGTGTAACTGAAAAAGTTCTTAAGAGTGCGATAGCAAACGCAGAGCACAATTTCGGACTTGATATGGACAAGCTCGTAGTAAAAGAAGTAAAGGCGGATCAGGGAAGCTACATGAAGCGCTTTCGTCCCGTTTCAATGGGGCGCGCGCATGCTTTTAGACACCATACGTGCCACGTTTCTGTGGTCGTAGGTGAGAAATAAGGAGGGGTGACGGTGGGTCAGAAAGTTCACCCGGTAGGTTACAGGATTGGTGTCATCTACGATTGGGAATCCCGCTGGTATGCAGACGGAAAAAAATATGCCAAATTCCTGCACAATGACCTTGAACTGAGGGAATGGATCAGGAAGCGCTGGAATAAAGCAGGCGTAAGCCGCGTGGAAATAGAGCGTATTGGAAACGTTATGCGTTTTACAGTTTGGACCGCCCGGCCTGGTGTAGTTATCGGCAAGCAGGGTGCAGAGATTCAGGCAGTTCGTGAAGAACTCCAGGCCAAGACCGGAAGCCGGGTCATGATCAATATCCAGGAGATCAAAAATCCTGATGCAGAAGCACAGGTAGTGGCAGAAGGAGTTGCAGCATCACTTGAGCGCAGGATCAGCTTCCGCCGCGCAATGAAACAGTCGATCTTCCGTGCAATGAAATCAGGGGCAAAAGGTATCAAGATCCAGTGTGCCGGGCGTCTTGGCGGAGCTGAGATCGCACGCACGGAATGGTATCTTGAAGGACAGCTCCCTCTTTCGACACTCAGAGCAGACATTAATTACGGTTTCGCCGAAGCCCATACGATTTACGGTGTCATTGGCATTAAGGTCTGGATCTATAAAGGCGAAATAATGGAACGCAAACCTGTAATGGAAGCCGTTCCTGCCCATCAGGAGAGGGGGTAACATCTGATGCTTTCTCCGAAAAGAGTTAAGTACCGTAAACCTCACCTGACTGCCCTGCGCGGCTATGCAAAGGGAGCCACGAAGGTGGATTTTGGTGAATATGGACTTCAGGCGTGTGAAAATGGCTGGATCACAGCCCGTCAGATCGAAGCTGTCCGTGTTGCGATCAGCCGTAAAATGAAAAAGGGCGGACAGATCTGGATCCGGATATTCCCCGACCGCCCTGTAACAGAAAAGCCTCTTGAAACACGTATGGGTAAGGGTAAAGGAAACGTCGAATACTGGACTGCGGCAGTAAAACGTGGTCGTGTGATGTTTGAAATAGCAGGTGTGCCCCGTGAGACAGCCGTTGAGGCCTTTCGCACGGCATCCTTCAAACTGCCCATCAAGGTAAAATTGTTAACCCGAGAGGGAGCAGGTGAATAGTATGGATCCCAAGGAACTTAGAGATCTCAGCATATCTGAGCTAAACGACAAACACAAGCAATTTAAGGAAGAGCTGTTCAACCTTCGCTTTCAGAATGCGATAGGACAGTTGAACAACTCGGGCCGTATTAGAGAGGTCAAAAAGACAATTGCCCGCGTACTGACGGTAATCACCGAAAAGGAAAAGGGTATTGATCGTTCAGGAGCAAGGAGGTAGCCGGAGATGGAAGCAAACAAAGTAAATCGCAAAGTCCGCACCGGCGTGGTGGTTAGCGACAAAATGGATAAGACCATAGTTGTTCGTGTTGACCGTATGGCCAAACATTCACTTTATGGAAAACCGGTTCTCCGGTCCAAAAAGTTTATGGCCCATGACGAGACTAACGATTGCCGCATAGGTGACAAGGTCATGATCGCAGAGACCCGTCCCCTCAGCGCAAATAAACGCTGGGAAGTCGCGCAGATAATCGAGAGAGCTCCCGTTATGGGTGTAAAACAGGAAGACGAGGAGGCATTGTAGGTTATGATCCAGCTTCGTACAGTGCTAAATGTAGCCGATAATTCGGGCGCAAAGAAGATCCTCTGCATCCAGGTCAAAGGTGGGAGCTTCCACAAGGCAGGTACAGTGGGTGATGTAATAGTGGCTTCAGTTCGTGAGGCTACTCCCAATGCTAACATTAAAAAAGGTGACGTAGTAAAGGCAGTTATAGTCAGGACGAAAAAAGAGATCCGCCGCAAGGATGGATCTTACGTTCGCTTCGATGACAATGCCGCTGTCGTCATAGACAACAACGGTGATCCTAAGGGAACCCGTATTTTCGGTCCTGTAGCTCGGGAACTCAGAGAGAAGAAATACATGCGAATAGTCTCTCTTGCTCCCGAGGTAGTGTAGGGGGTAACAGTTCATGTCCAAAATGAGAATCAAAAAAGGAGACCGAGTTCGTGTTATTTCAGGCAAGGATGCCGGCAAAGAAGGCAAAGTTCTTCGCAGGGATCTCCAGAAAGACACGATAGTCATTGAAAACGTTAATATGGTGACTAAGAGCGCGCGTCCGACACAAAAAGATCCTCGCGGTGGATTTCTCAAGAAGGAAGCACCTCTGCATGCATGTAAAGCAATGCTTGTATGTCCTTCATGCGGCAAACCTACCCGCGTAAGCCGTGCATTTCTTGACAGCGGCAAGAAAGTCCGTATCTGCAAACAGTGCGGCGAAATCATCGATAAGGTTTAAGGAGGGACAACTATGACACCGCGTCTTTTGACAAAGTACAGCGAGGACGTCCTTCCGAAGTTGAAAGAACAATTCGGATATAAGAACGTCATGGAGATTCCCCGTCTGGTTAAGGTTGTCATAAACATAGGCGTTAACGAAGCGAAGCTTGATAACAAATATATGGATGCTTCGATCAACGAACTGACGATAATCTCCGGACAGAAACCCATGATGAAAAGGGCGAAAAAGTCCATCGCGGGGTTCAAAGTCCGTGAAGGTATGCCTGTAGCGTGCTGCGTAACACTGAGAGGTTCCAGGATGTGGGAATTTGTCGACCGCCTCATAAGTATTGCGCTCCCGCGGATCAAAGACTTCCAGGGTATCTCAAAGAGAGGTTTTGACGGCAGGGGAAATTACAACCTTGGACTCAAAGAACAGCTTCTTTTCCCTGAGATAGACTACGATAAGGTAATTCGTCAGCGCGGAATGAATATAACATTCGTTACGACCGCGAAGGCGGATGAGGAAGCCCAGGCTCTGTTGGCCGAACTGGGCATGCCCTTCGCCCATTAGGAAGGAGTATACTTATGGCCCGTAAAAGCTTGGTAAATAAAGCTCAGCTTGAACCTAAGTTCAAAGTGAGAAAGTATAATCGCTGCCCCCTGTGCGGACGTCCCAGGGGCTATATCAGAAAGTTCAACATGTGCCGCTGCTGTTTCCGCAAACTTGCACGCGAGGGTAAGATCCCTGGCGTAGTCAAGTCGAGCTGGTAGGCAAGTGGGCGTGGAAGGGAGGATCTTTTAATGCATATTACCGATCCTGTCGCGGATATGCTCACACGCATTAGAAATGCGAACGTTGTCTATCATGAGATGGTGGACATGCCTCTTAGCAAGATGCGTCTCGAATTGGCGCGCATCCTCAAAGAGGAGGGCTATATCCGTAACTACAAGACGATCAATGACTCAAAACAGCCGATGCCTATACTCAGACTTACTATGAACTATGGACCGGCAAAGGAGCGAGTGATCCAGGGACTGCGCAGAATAAGCAAGCCAGGACGCCGCATTTATGTAGGCAAGGACGAGCTGCCCAAAGTTATGGGTGGTCTCGGAATTGCAATGATTTCAACATCAGCGGGACTTATGACCGATGCAGAGGCGCGCAAGCGCGGCCTGGGCGGCGAAGTCGTTTGCTATGTATGGTAATGGGGGTGGCATAAGTGTCTAGAATAGGACGTAAACCGATTCCGCTTCCCAAGGGAGTAGAGGTCAAGATCGAAGGCAGCCATGTCTCTGTAAAGGGTTCCAAAGGAACTCTGGAGATGCAAGTTATGCCCCAGATCAACGTTGAACAGGAAGATGGACAGCTTATTGTCACACGCGAAAGCGAGATCAAGCCTGTACGCGCTGCCCACGGAATGACAAGGGCCATCCTTAACAACATGGTAACAGGAGTAAGCAACGGTTTTGAAAAAATTCTTGAAATCGTCGGAGTAGGTTATCGTGCTCAGATGCAGGGACAGAATCTTGTGCTGAACCTCGGTTTCTCCCATCCTGTAGAGGTAATTCCCCCTGCAGGTATAGAGTTTGCATGTGAAAGCCCGATCAAGATCGTAGTTCGCGGCATAGACAGACAGCTTGTTGGTCAGGTCGCGTCGAACATTCGCGAGTATCGCCCGCCCGAACCGTACAAGGGCAAAGGTATCAGGTACTCAGGTGAATTTGTAATCCGCAAGGCCGGCAAGGCCGGCGCCAAGAAGTAAGGCGAGGTGAAGGACGTTGATCAGTAATCGCAGTCGCAATAAAATGCGGGAGCTCCGCCATCGTCGCCTCAGGAAACTTATCTCAGGCACTGTGGAGCGTCCACGTCTTGCAGTATTCGGAAGCCTCAAGCATATATATGCTCAGGTGATCGATGATGCAAAGGGAAGAACACTTGTGTCAGCTTCAACAATGGAGAAGACATTCAAGGATATGAAGGGCACAGGAAATCAGGAAGCTGCAAAAGCAATCGGCAAACTGATCGCTGAACGTGCTCTGGCCCAGGGAATCAGTGCTGTTGTTTTTGACCGCGGCGGACATGTCTATCATGGCAGAGTCAAGGCCCTGGCAGAAGCGGCACGCGAAGCCGGCCTGAAGTTCTAGGAGGAGGCAGAGAAACGTGGCGAAAGAGACATCCAGTAATAAAACCTATAGCAGCAGAGGCCTTGAGCTTTCAGAACGCATAGTCTCGATCAACAGGGTAAGCAAGGTCGTAAAAGGCGGAAAACGTTTCCGTTTCAGCGTTCTTGTGGTTGTAGGAGACGGCGTCAGTCAGGTAGGTCTTGGCATAGGGAAAGCCAAGGAAATTTCTGAGGCTATGCGCAAGGGTATCGAGCATGCTAAGAAGAACATGATCGATCTTAAGAAGGTTGGGCATACTATCCCCCATCCTATAATCGGAAAGTTTGGAGCAGCAGAAGTCCTTCTTCGCCCCGCAGCACCGGGAACCGGCGTTATTGCCGGCGGAGCTGTGCGTGCAATAGTGGAACTCGGCGGAGTTAAGGACATACTGACTAAGGTCATCGGAAGAACTTCAAACCCGATCAATGTTTCCTATGCAACAATGTCTGCAGTAAAAAACCTTAGGACCCCTGAAGAGATCCGCAGGCTGCGCGGCAAAGACCGCAAGGAAGCGTAGGAGGTTGATATACAATGGCTAAAGTAACAATTACGTGGAAGAAAAGCACAATCGGCCGCCCTCCCCGTCAGGAGAGGATCATCAAGGCCCTTGGCTTTCACAGGCTGAATGATATAGTCTGTCACGAGGATTCTCCGCAGATCATGGGAATGGTCAATTCGATCTCTCATCTGTTGGAATGGACTGTAGAGGAATAGGGAGGTACTGACATGAATCTTCATGAACTGTGTCCCGCAGAGGGTTCACGTAAAAAGAAGAAACGTCTTGGTCAGGGCCTGGGCAGCGGTAAGGGCAAAACCGCGGGCAAAGGGCATAAAGGACAGAAGGCAAGAGCAGGTGTATCGATAAAGGCCAACTTTGAAGGCGGCCAGATGCCTCTTGCACGCCGTATCCCAAAACGCGGATTCAGCAACTTCCGTTTTGCCGTCAGATATGAAATAGTCAACGTTGCGGATCTTGAAGAACGTTTTGATGCCGGATCAGAAGTTACAGCAGAGGGCCTTTATGCTCTCCGTCTTATATCCGGTGCAGACAAACCAGTAAAGATCCTCGGTGTCGGTGAACTATCAAAAAATCTTATAGTGCACGCTAACGCCTACAGCGCATCGGCTGCAAACAAGATCGAAGCAGCTGGCGGAAAGGCCGAGGTGATTTAAGTGTTAGATTCCTTCCGGGATGCCTTCAGACTGCCTGACCTTAAGCGGCGGATACTCTTTACTCTTGCCGCATTGTTCGTCTACAGACTCGGAGCACACATGCCGACACCGGGTGTCGATGCTGCTGCTCTTGGAAAGCTTTTTGAGCAGGGCGGCGTTTTAGGTTTCCTGGACCTCTTTGCCGGAGGAGCACTAAGCAGATTCAGTATTTTTGCTTTGGGTGTTACTCCCTACATCAACGCAAGCATTGTTATGCAGTTGCTGGCAGTAGTTGTACCAAGCCTTGAAAAGATGCAGAAAGAGGGAGAAGAAGGGCGCAAGAAAGTAGTGCAGTACACACGTTACGGTACTATCGCCTTCGCACTTATTCAGGCAGTCGGAATGACGGGCTGGCTCAGGAATCTAGGTATATTTACAGGCAGCTGGATGGACATTGCGCTTGTCGCTGTTACGCTTACCACCGGTGCTGTTGCAGTTATGTGGCTTGGTGAAGTCATGTCGGACCACGGCATAGGCAACGGCATATCGCTTCTCATCTTTGCCGGTATAGTTGTAAGGATACCGGAAGCGATCATTAGGACTTTTACGCTGGTAAGGCTTGGGGAAATGAACATACTGGTCGTACTTATGGCAATTGCTGTAATGGTTGCGGTAGTAGCCGGATGTGTAATGCTTCAGGAAGGCCAGAGACGTCTGCCTGTGCAGTATGCAAAGCGTATGGTAGGCAACAAAATGTATGGAGGGCAGAGCAGTTTTATCCCTCTGCGTGTAAATACAGCAGGAGTCATACCGATAATCTTCGCATCATCGGTGCTTTTGTTCCCCTACACGATAGCTGGTCTTTTCCAGCATAGTTTTGCTCAGGTAGTGCAGAAAGCATTCAGCCCGAGCAGTCCCGTTTATATTATCCTATACGTTGCGATGATAATTTTCTTCTCATATTTCTATACGGCGGTCGTTTTCAAGCCGGAAGACATATCAACGAACATGAAGAAAAACGGCGGGTTCATCCTCGGCATACGCCCTGGAAGACCTACTACAGATTACATCGAAAAGGTAATGGGACGCATTACTCTCGGAGGCGCAGTTGCACTTGCGATAGTTGCAGTAGTTCCGACAATGATGACAGGGCTTATGAACATAAACACGTTTTATTTTGGCGGAACGGCCGTAATAATCGTTGTTGGTGTTGCTCTTGATACTGTACATCAGATAGAGGGACAGCTTATAATGCGTCATTATGAAGGGATCCTGAAGCGCCGCGGAGGTAAGTCAGGCGGCCTTCTGAGACTCTAATTCGGAGGTATGTGATGCGGATCATACTGATCGGAGCACCCGGCTCAGGAAAAGGGACTCAGGCTGAGAGCATCAGGCAGAAATATCCTATTGCCCACATATCGACCGGAGATATACTCAGGGCCAATGTTAAAGCGGATACCGACCTTGGCAGAAATGCAAAGGGATATATGGAATCCGGAAAGCTTGTCCCTGATGAAGTGATCGTTGCCATGGTAGAGTCAAGGCTGGTTGAGCCTGACTGTAAGGACGGGTTCCTGCTGGATGGATTTCCGAGGACCAGGCCTCAGGCTGAAGCACTTGATTTGATTTTGGAAAAACTCAGCATTTCACTTGATGCAGTGATCCAGCTTGACGTGGATGATGAGATCGTTGTGCAGAGGCTTACCACAAGAAGAGTATGCAAATCTTGCGGTGAGATTTATAATACAGTCTTTAAACCGGCAAAGGTCGAAGGAGTCTGTGATAAGTGCGGCGGAGAAGTAATTCAGCGCAATGACGACAAAGAAAGCGTTATTCGCAACCGCCTTACCGTCTTCCACGAACAGACCGCGCCTTTGATCGATTATTACCGCAACAAAGATGTTCTTGTTTCGGTTGATGCAGCCGGTGGAAAGGATGTTGTCCTGAAGCTTCTTGAAAAAATGAAGGGTACAGGTAAATGATTACTTTTAAAAGTGATCGTGATCTTGCAAAGATGCGCCATGCCGGACGTATTGTCGCTGATATGCTTAGACTTATGAAAGACATGGTCAAACCGGGTGTTGACACCTATACTCTGGACCAGGCGGCGGAGGCTCTTGTTTTAAAGGAGAACGCAAAACCTGCGTTCAAAGGCTACAAGGTCCCATGGGTATCCATCCCCTTTCCCGGTACTATCTGTGCCTCTGTGAATGATGAGATAGTGCATGGGATCCCTTCCAGAGAAAGAGTGCTTCAGGAGGGCGATATCATCAGCATTGACACAGGAGCATCCTATAATGGTTTTTTTGGAGATGCGGCCTGTACCTATGCAGTTGGCAAAATAAGTGAAGATCGGCAGCGGCTGCTCGATATCACTCTTGAGTCACTGCACAGGGGAGTCAACGAAGTAAGAGTAGGTGCAACGCTTGGAGACATAGGATATGCTATTGAAAACCTTGTGATCCCGTCTGGCTTTGGTCTTGTGAGAGATTACGCCGGACACGGCATAGGACGCAGACTCCATGAAGCTCCACAGGTGCCCAATTACGGAAAGCCCGGCAACGGGATCACTTTAAAGGCCGGAATGACCTTCTGTGTTGAGCCGATGGTCATGTCAGGATCAGAAGAAGTGAAAAACCTTTCTGACAACTGGACTGTAGTCACAGCTGACGGCAGCGATGCCGCTCATTTTGAGCACAGCCTTCTTGTTACCGCTGACGGTGTGGAGATACTTACGCCATGGGAGTGACCCCTGACTTACAGGAAGGGGCTCTGGAAACAGGCGATGTGGTCTTTGTGCGCCGAGGAAAGAACAAAGGAAAGTTTTTTGTAGTGGTGGGAATTGAAAGTGAGACACGGGTATTCATAGCTGACGGCAGCAGCTACTTTGTCGGGAAGCCTAAAAAAAAGAACGTGAAACACCTTCAAAGGACACTAATGAATCTCGAAGATGTGGCTGGGCGTGTTGCTGGCGGGAAACCTCTGGACAACGGCTGGTTGATACAGAAGGTTTCCGCGATTCTGGATAACAGCGACACATCTTGGAGACAGGGAGGTTGAGGCTACTGCATGGCCAAAGAAGAAGTAATTGAAGTAAAAGGCAAGGTAGTGGAGCCACTGCCCAACGCCATGTTCCAGGTAGAACTGGAGAATGGCCACAAGATACTGGCTCACGTTTCTGGAAAAATGCGAATGCATTTTATAAGGATTCTTCCGGGAGATCGTGTATTGCTGCAGCTTTCGCCCTATGACCTTACACGCGGGCGGATCACATACAGATACAAATAGTAATTAATTTTGGTTTTAGTTCCTGAAAAGGGATTTTCAGTATTTCTCAAGGAGGTCTGCATTAATGAAAGTAAGACCGTCAGTAAAGACAATTTGTGAGTATTGCAGGATAATCAAACGCCATGGTGTTGTACGCGTGATTTGTAGCAGGAATCCGCGTCATAAACAGCGCCAGGGAGCAAGGAGGTAGCAGGATGGCTCGTATAGCCGGCGTCGACCTGCCGCGTGAGAAGAGAATCGAGATAGCCCTTACCTACATTTTCGGAGTAGGTCCGGCAGTTGCACAGCAGATAATCACAACTACAGGCATCAACCCAAACACGAGGGTAAAAGACCTTACTGAAGAGGAAGAGCAGAAGCTGCGTGCTGAGCTTGAAAACAATCATAAGGTTGAAGGTGACCTTCGCCGTGAGATAGCAATGAACATCAAGCGTCTCATGGATATCGGTTGCTACCGTGGACTCAGACATCGTCAGGGTCTTCCTGTCCGCGGTCAGAGGACCAAGACAAATGCCCGCACACGCAAAGGCCCCAAGAGGACTGTTGCAGGCAAGAAAAAAGCCACGAAATAAGGCTTGACCAAGGAGGGAATAAAAGGTGGCAAAACGCGTACAGCGTAGTCGTAAACGTAAAGAAAGAAAAAATGTAAGCTATGGCGTTGCACATATTTTTTCAACATTCAACAACACCATAGTCACGCTTACAGATAAGCAGGGGAATGCGCTTTCCTGGGCTTCTGGTGGAAACGTTGGTTTCAAAGGCACTCGTAAATCTACGCCTTACGCAGCTCAGATGTCAGCTGCCCAGGCAGCAAAGGTTGCTCAGGATAACGGAGTAGTTGAGATCGATGTTATTGTAAAGGGTCCGGGACCAGGCCGTGAATCTGCGATCCGTTCACTTCAGGCTGCCGGCCTTCAGGTCAATGTGATCAAAGATGCGACCCCTATCCCGCACAATGGCTGCCGCCCGCCTAAGCGGCGCCGCGTGTAGGCTACGAAGGAGGTAATAGACTGGTATGAGCAGATACACAGGACCTGTCTGCAGGCTTTGCCGAGCAGAGGGGACGAAGCTCTTTCTTAAGGGAGACCGCTGTTATACAGAGAAGTGCGGTCTTACAAAGCGTAATTCAAGGCCGGGTCAGCATGGTACCCGCCGCGGCAAAATGAGCGAATATGGGCTCCGTCTGAGAGAAAAACAGAAACTCCGTCGTTTTTACGGACTTAACGAGTCTCAGTTCAGCGCAGTTTATGAAAAGGCAACCAAGCTTGCAGGACAGACAGGGCATAACTTCCTGCAGCTCCTTGAGCGCCGCATAGACAATATTGTTTATCGTCTTGGCTTTGGAGTCAGCAGGAGCCAGGCAAGGCAGCTGGTCGCTCACGGACATTTCACGGTTAATGGACGCAAGCTCGACATCCCCAGCGCTCTTCTTAAACCCGGAGATGTTTTAGCTGTTGCTGAGGGAAGCAGAGATGTTGTCCTTTTGAAGGAAAATTCTGAAGCAGCTGCAGTACGCAGCATTCCTGCGTGGCTCTCCTTCAATTCTGATTCCATGACCGGCAATGTGCTGACAGTGCCAATTCGCGAGCAGATTGAAGTACCTGTAAACGAACAGCTCGTTGTTGAATTCTATGCCCGTTAGGGAAACGAAAGGTGGGGGAGAATATGGAGCATGATCGCCATGAGATCATAGTACAGGAATCCACCCCGTCATACGGCAAAATTACCATTGAGCCATTAGAGATTGGCTATGGGGTAACTCTCGGCAACTCGCTTCGCAGAGTTCTGCTCTCTTCTATCAGTGGTGCTGCTATTGTTGCTGTGCGTATTGAGGGGGTTCTCCACGAGTTCAGTACTGTCCCAGGTGTAAAAGAGGATGTCATTGAGCTTCTGGTAAACCTTAAACATATACCGGTACGCTGTCACTCTTCAGCTGTAACTACACTCAGGCTTGAAGTAAAGGGCCCCAAAGCGATCACAGCTGCAGATATCGAACCGGACAGCGAAGTGGAATTCCCGGATCCTGAAGCATATATTTGCACTCTTGAAGAGGGTTCTACTTTGATCATGGACCTTTATGTAGGCACAGGGACAGGATATGTGCCGATAGACCGTCCCCGCGCCTCCTATCTGCCTGTCGATGCTCTTCAGACAGATGCGCTTTATTCACCTGTAAAAAGAGTAAAGTATGACATCCAGGACAAGCGGATGGGGCAGAGAACTGACTATGACAGTCTTACGCTTGAAATATGGACGAACGGAGTAGTTTCTCCTGAGTCGGCTGTTATTCAGGCCAGCAGGATCCTCAAAGGATACTATTCTTCGATAGTGGATTCACTGGCAGGCCCGGGCAGCAGCGCACTTGAAGAGATAATCAAAGGCGAGGAAAACACAAAAGTCCATTCCGGTGCCTCAGGTTTCGAAAAACAGCCTGTAATGGCTGGCTTCCCAATGGGTGAGAATTCAATATACTCAAGACCGGTCCGTGATCTTGAACTTTCCGTTCGCAGCGAGAATTGTCTTCTTCGCGGCGGAGTTCATGTGATAGGTGAACTGGTTTCAAGAACAAGGGAAGACCTTCTCAAGATACGCAACCTAGGCAAGATATCGCTCAGGGAAATAGAAGAGAAACTTTTAAAATTCGATTTGAATCTAAGCGGTGACATTAGTACCCCTTTAGACGATATCGCCGAAACGAATGAAGAGAAACAAAAGGAGGAAAATTAAATGAGACACCGCGTTACAACAAGGCGGTTGGGACGCTGCAGCTCCCATAGGTGGGCCATGCTTGGCAATATGGCAGCCAGTCTCTTCATTGAGGGCAGCATTGTGACTACAACGACCAGGGCAAAGGAAGTTCGCAGAGTAGCCGAGAAGCTTATTACAAAGGCTAAATCAGGCACCATCAACGACCGTCGTCTTGTCGTGGCACGCTTGCCGCATAAAGAGGCTGTAACAAAGCTTTTCAATGAACTTGGACCCAAATATGCTGACCGCAACGGCGGCTATACAAGGATCGTAAAACTTGGCGCCCGTGTCGGCGATGCTTCCGAGATGGCGGTTATACAGCTGGTCGAATAATTTAATGAGTTCAGGTACGACCCTTTATCTCAAGGGCGCGGAGTTCCAGTATCCGGACAATGAAAAAAAAGTCCTTAAAGGCATAGATCTGGAAATCCGCGCCGGCGAGTGGATCGCACTTCTCGGACCTAATGGGTCGGGGAAATCTACTTTGCTGAAATTGTTCAATGCCCTGCTGCTACCATCGCAGGGCTGCTGTTTTATTGACGGGATAAACACAAATGAAACAAAGAGTGTTGCGTTGATAAGGTCAAAAGTTTCTATAGTATTCCAAAACCCCGAAGATCAGATAGTCGCATCTGTGGTCGAAGAAGACACGGCTTTTGGACCGGAAAATCTTGGGTTGCGATCTGATGAGATAAAAATCAGAGTAAAAGAGGCTCTTATTAGTGTCGGACTTTGGGAAAAAAGAAAACACGCAGTATCTTCACTCTCAGGAGGTCAGAAGCAGAGGCTGGCGCTTGCCGGAGTATTTGCGATAAGACCCGGCTCGCTTTTGCTGGATGAAGCGATGTCTATGCTGGATCCTGCATCGAGAAAAAGTTTTCTTGACCTGATCAAAAGAGAGCATAGTTCCGGTTGTACTATCGTGCAGGTCACGCACAGGCTTGACGAGATACTTAACTCTGACAGGACGGTTGTAATAACAGATGGTCAAATATCATGGCAGGGAAAAACAGAGAATTTTTTGTCCATATCGGAGAATGAACTAAAGGATATGGGTTTTGCAAAACCACCTGTAGCTGTGCTCAAAGAAGAGCTTGTAAAGAGCGGCATCATACCCGGATCGACTAGATCAGACATTGGGGAGATAAGGAAAAAACTATGTCTCTTACAGTAAAAAAACTAAGTTTTACCTATAATCCTGGGCTGCCCACTGAGGCAAAAGCCCTTCAAAATGTCTCATTTAACGCAGAGAAGGGCGAGATCCTTTCGATAGTCGGTCATACCGGCAGTGGAAAATCTACACTGGCTATGCATTTAAATGGCCTTTTGGTCCCCCAGTCCGGTGAAGTGATAGTTGACGGTTTAAAAACAGACAGCGAGCCTAACAACCTCAAAAAGATCCGTCAGTGCGTCGGTCTTGTTTTCCAGTACCCTGAACAGCAGATATTTGCTGAAACAGTCCGTGATGAGATCTCATTCGGGCCTTATAACTGGGGAAAGAGGGGTGAAGCTCTAGAAGAAAGAGTGTTTGAGGCAATGGATCTGATAGGATTGGACAACTCTTTTGCTTCAGCCAACCCGTTCCTCCTTTCCGGAGGAGAGAAGAGGCGTGTGGCAATTGCCTCTGTACTTGCATCAGAACCCGGCTACCTTGTACTGGATGAACCTACCGCAGGGCTTGATTTTACAGGTGTGTGCGAGCTCACCCTTCTTTTAAGATCTATGTCTGAAAAAGGGATTTGCGTGATCCACATAACACATGACCTCGAACTGGCGTTGAATATCAGCGACAGGATACTGATTATTTCTGAAGGTACGGTAACTGCATACGGTACTCCTTCGGAGATATCGGAGATGCTGTCCAACATTAACGTTAAAGGCCTCATACTCCCTGATATCCTCTCTCTATCATATGAACTGAAAAAAACAGGCAGCATAGAAAATTTAACTTCAGACCCATATCGGCTTGCAGAGCAGATCAAGGCGGCTAAAATGAGATGTCGCTGATTAAAGGTGTTACCCTGGGCCAGTATATACCTGCCGATTCTTTCATCCACAAACTCGATCCACGCTGTAAACTTCTTATTACAGTGCTCTCAATGATTTTGATTTTTATTTCAGGAAGCTTTCCTGCGATGGCAATGTGGGCATCTTTAATTATCTTCACAGCAAAGAGGTCTCAAATACCTGCAAAAGCATTGATAAAATCAGCCAAACCAATACTGGTACTTATAATTTTTACATCACTTCTTAATATTTTTTTTACAGGCGGCAGCAATATCATTTTCTCTATAGGACCGCTGAAAGCCAGCGTCGAAGGGACTGTGACAGCCCTTCGAATGGGGTTGAGGCTATACCTGCTTGTTTTATTCACTGCCTTGCTTACTTTTACTACCAGTCCTTCCGAACTTTCTGACGGTCTGGAAGCAGCTTTTGGACCTCTCACGCGTTTTGGCTTTCCTGCTCATGAGGTGGCAATGATGATGACGATAGCCCTGAGATTTATTCCAACTCTGTTTGAAGAGACCGAGAGGATCATAAATGCACAGGTTTCAAGAGGGGCAGATTTTGTGAGCGGAGGCCTTATAAAAAGAGCCAAAGCATACATCCCTGTTCTGATACCGCTCTTTGTTCTTGTGTTCAAACGTGCAGACACGCTTGCTTCCGCAATGGAGGCAAGGTGTTACAGAGGCGGAAAAGGCAGGGTAAGAATGTATCCGCTCACATGGGGAAGTGCTGAAAATAAAGCTTTGACAGCTTTCGTTGTTTTTTCTGCCGCAGTGATCTCCCTGAACAGGTGCATGTAACGATGACAAGGTATGCTGCTGAATTGAGCTATAATGGTGGCTCTTACTCCGGATGGCAGGTGCAGCCTGGCCGGCTTTCCGTTCAGAAAGCCGTTGAAGATGTGCTCTCTATGCTCAACAAACAGCCTGTTTCGGTGACAGGCGCTGGGAGGACTGACTCAGGAGTGCACGCCAGAGCGCAGGTATGCAGTTTCGACATGTCAAAGGAATGGGATGAATACAGATTGTTGATGGCTTTGAATTCCAACCTTCCAGAAGGCATCTCAGCAATGAGACTGAAGAAGACAAGTCATGTCTTTCATGCCAGATATGATGCCCTAAAAAGGGAATATGTTTATTTTCTCTGGACCGGGAAGACAAGATACCCACACATTGCACCATTCACCCACTGGATCATGGGGGACAGATACGATTGGGAACTTGCTTCTGAAGCCTGTTGTTATCTTGAGGGTGAACATAATTTTTCGAATTTCTGCCGTGCACGTAACGTTCCTGATAACCCTGTCAGAACGATGTACGAAGTTAAACTGCGAAGACGTGGGCCATTGATCTGGCTTAGGATCGTCGGCAATGGTTTTTTGACGAACATGGTAAGGATGATAATGGGTAATCTCGAACTTGTTGCCAAAGGTGAAAGAGAGCCTGAGTGGATGAAGTCTCTTTTTGAGCCAGGGTCTGATAAGAGTCACACGGGCAGGACCTTTCCGCCAAACGGTCTTTTTTTGTGGAGAATAGAATACGGGGAGCCTTTGTGGAATAGCCACAACAGAGCTCTTTGATGTAAAATGATTTTGTCGTTTATGAGCGGGAGCCGTTGCTGGGCATCCTTGTAAGTTTGGGAGGCTGACTGATTTGTGGAGCAAAGATATAGGTATAGATCTTGGAACTGCAACTGTAATAGTATTCATAAAAGGAAAAGGAGTTGTACTCAGAGAACCCTCTGTAGTAGCTCTTGACCAGAATTCAGGCAAGATCCTTTCGGTAGGTGAGGATGCCAAGGTAATGATAGGAAGAACTCCAGAAAATGTAGTTGCGATACGCCCACTAAGAGACGGTGTGATTGCTGACTACACAATGACAGAGGTAATGCTGAGGGAGTTTATAAAAAAAGTTACATCCGGCATGGAGAGGATCGTCAGACACAGGGTCATGATAGGCGTCCCGGCCGGAGCGACCGATGTGGAGAGGCGAGCTGTCCTTGAAGCCGCGCTTGAAGTCGGCGCAAAAGAGGCATATTTGATTGAGGAGCCCATGGCCGCAGCGATCGGAGCCAACATGCCGGTAGGTGAGCCGGTAGGAAACATGGTAGTCGATATAGGAGGCGGCACGACAGATGTTGCGATAGTTTCTCTTGGAGGTCTTGTCGTTTTTGAATCTCTTCGTGTAGGAGGAGATAAATTTGACGAAGCCATAATTAGGTATATGAGGCGCCAGTATAACCTGGCCATTGGAGAACAAACTGCCGAGGATCTCAAAAAAACAATAGGATCATGCAGGGAAAGAACGCCCGAAAAGACAATGGAGATCAGAGGGCGAGATCTGGTCCAGGGTTTGCCGAGACAGATAACCGTGAGCAGCTCGGATGTTGCAAGGGCAATTGAAGAACCTGTCGGAGCGATCATAGCAGGTATTAAGAGGGTATTGGAAAAAACACCGCCGGAGCTTGCAGCTGATGTGATTGACAGAGGAATAATCCTGACGGGCGGAGGCGCATACCTCAACGGACTTGATCAGCTGATAATAGAGGAAACAGAGATAAACGCCGTGGTTGCCGAGTCTGCATCTGAGTGCGTTGCACTGGGGACCGGCATAGCCCTTGAATCGATAGATAAACTCAAGGAAACAGGAGCTATCTACTCAGCTACAAGGCAAGGATATAAAGGAAGATAGGACAGTCGTTTACTTTGGGTATTGCTGAGAATTAAAAAATAAACTTCGGGGCACAAAAAGAAACTAACGACATCCTACGATTCAAAAAAAAGCTTTACTTGCAGCGATGAAAATTGTAATCAGCCCTTAGGTTGCCGGATCATTATATTCAGAATAATCAGACTTAACTTTATTGTATATTAAATAAAAGTTTATGATGCAATCTATCGTCAATCTCAGTTCTCGGATATGTCCCTTAAATGATGCTTTGTAGTTGTGTAATTGGAGATTTTTATTGTTTTTTACGAAAACGACTATATTTTAGAGTGCAAAATAAGTCTGGTGTTGCAGAAATTGTATGTTATATTCTGGAAATATGGTCTTGATTTAAAAAAAAACAGCAACTAAACTTATTGAGTGGGTAATGTGTATTAATGAACTGATGATGATATATGGTACAAAAATCTAAGGAGGTAGTGCAAATGACAGCAAAATTTTCAGTAGAGCCCAAGGATGTTTTTAAAACAATTGAAAGTCTTTTGCTCAGAGATGGTTTTGATATCGTTATCGACATGGAAAAATCACGGGGCAGCCACATTCATGATTCAGCAAGTGGGGCCGACTGGCTTGACTTCTATACCTTCTTCGCATCCTCGCCCTTTGGGATGAATCACCCCAAGCTGGAGACTCCTGAATTCAAAGAGAAAATTTTCCGTGCAGCAATTAACAAAGTTGCTAACTCGGATATTTACACTCAGGAAATGGCCGAATTTGTGAAAATGTTTGGTGAGGTAGCTGTACCTCAGGGATTCAGGCATACGTTCTTTATCGACTATGGAACACTGGCCGTAGAGAATACCTTTAAAGTTGCCATGGACTGGAAAGTCAGCAAGCTTCTTGCCGCGGGTAAAATTACAAAGGGCGAAGCTTATGACGGCAAAGTGGGAACTAAAATAATGCACTTCAATGAAGCGTTCCACGGTCGCAGCGGTTACACGCTCTCTGTAACCAACACTAACGACCCCAATAAACACCAGCGTTTTGCCAAATTCACGGAGTGGCCGCGTGTACTCAACCCAAAGATCACCTTCCCGCTTGAAGATCATATCGGAGAAGTAGAGTGGCTCGAAGCACAGTCACTGAAACAGATCAAACATGCTATTGCCAGCGACCCGAACGGTATTGCTGCTATCATTATCGAGACGATCCAGGGCGAAGGCGGAGACAATCATTTCCGCACAGAGTACTATCAGCAGCTGCGCCAGATCTGCGATGAGTCTGACATCATGCTCATTTTCGACGAAGTCCAGTGCGGAATGGGCATCACAGGTAAGATGTGGGCCTGGGAGCATCACGCACCCGTCAAACCGGACATCTTCTCATTCGGTAAGAAGGCCCAGGTCTGTGGACTTATAGCAGGACCCAGGGTAGATGAAGTAGAAAAGAACTGCTTTACAGTTTCAAGCCGTATCAATTCAACATGGGGCGGCAACACAGTGGACATGGTACGTGCAGCTAAGTACCTTGAGATCTACCGCGAAGAGAAGGTCCTCGACTACGTAAGTAATGTAGCAGGTCCGGCACTCATCAAAGGACTCCATGAACTTCAGGCGGAGTTCCCTGAATTTATCAGGAACGTAAGAGGTAAGGGACTCATGTGCGCATACGACATCTGCTCACCTGAGCTTCGTGACAAGTTCCTCAAGGAGTGTCATGCCAACAAGATGCTCATCCTCGGATGCGGCAGTAATACAGTCCGGTTCCGCCCGGCCCTTAATGTGCCGGTCGCAGACCTCGAAAAAGGTATCGAAATATCACGCAAGGCTGCAAAGGCTGTTTTCAAGAAGTAATAGAACAAACCTTACAAGGGGCATTGCTTTAAATGAAAATGGTCCGGCACCAGCCGGACCATTTAATTTTTTGTCCTTTTTCAATATTTTTAAAAAACAGGTAAAATTATCCTGCTATAATGTCAGTAATTGTGATAGGTTTATAATCATTTGATTATCATTCGCCGAGGGAGAGAAGTCATTGTTTGAACTCTTCAGAGAAATGAATTGGAGCCTGCTTGGAACACTGGCAATTGTCAGTGCAGTTGTGGCGTGGGCCGGTGACATAATTGGAATGAAGCTTGGCAAAAAACGGGTGACTTTTTTAAAACTTCGCCCCAAATATACGTCAAGGATAATTTCTGTAATTACAGGAATCGGTATCGCACTGTTCACTCTCCTTGTTATCAGTGTTGCCTCCGAACCTGTAAGAACAGCCCTTTTCAGCATGAATTATGTACAAAATCAGATAACGAGCTTAACTGCTGAGCTCCAGCAAAACAGGACCAACATTCAGGAAATGGAGTTGGAGCTGTTCAGGAGCAAGGGAGACGTCATTGAAAAACAGGAGGAACTCCAAATCCTTGAGGAGAAGCTCTCATCTGGCACTAAAAACCTTAAAGAAGCCAGGTCAGAACTGGAAAAAATGACAATATTAAAAGATAAAACAGAAGAAGAACAAAAGATGCTTTTAGAAGAAAAAGCTATCCTGGAGCAGGAAAGCAAAAAACTTGAGGCTTCGGTTACCGCACTTAAACAAGAAGCAGAAAAGCTCAAAGCAGATATCCAGCATCTAAGAGAGGGCAGGATAGCAGCTTTGACGGGAGAAAGACTGGCACAGGGGGTAATAAGCGGGCCGGAATCAACTGCGCACCAGATCGATCAGGCTGTAGACAGACTCATAGGAGAAGCTCAGGCTCTTCTCGCTTACCGTTTCGGAACCAAGCCTGAGTCTATTAAAAGGCCCTTGGTCGATAAAAGCTCAATAGACAGGGCAAAATCTGTCATTTCTAAAACCCCGGGGCGCTATCTGCTAAGGCTCACCGCACTTTCTAATGCTGTTGAGGGGGAGCCTGTAATGGCGGAATTGGAGACGTACAATTCCAAATTGATATTTAATTCCGGGGATATGCTTGCAGAGAAGGATATAAAAAAAGGCTCTTCCAGGGAAGACGTGGAAGAGACATTGTTTATTATGCTCAGGGACGTTAATTCTAGGGCGGTCAGAGAAGGGGTCCTTAGAGACCCTTTGAGCGGTAATGTCGGTTCGATTGACACATCTGAATTCATGCAAGTCATTGAATATATTACCAACTCCAAATCAGATGTAAGACTCAGGATTTTTGCTGCACAGGATATTTACACTGAAGGTCCTGTAAAGATTAGATTCAAAACAAATTAAAGTCATTATTTAGATATGTTGAGTTAATTATAAATGCCTGCAGGATCATCTTTCTGTTTTCAGGTCCTTTCAAGCCTGATGAAAAGAGGTTTATCATATGCTTATAGTAGCTTGCCAGAAATGCGGTGAGGTTAAGGTCCTTGCGGGTTCTCCTGGTCCGGACGGTATTGCACGGGCTGTTTGGACCTGTTCAAAGTGCGGTGCCGGACAGGTGATGGAATTGACCATAAGCAAGGATGCAAGACGCGGAGATCTTCGAAAGATCATAGGAGGCCTTGCTCTTGTTGGTAATGTGCAGGAGAAACCTGCCTTCTGCCAGGAAAACGGAGAAGGCTGCAGCTATGATGAAGAAGATGAAGAAGAAACAGAGGATGATATGGATGAAACAAAATTTTGAAAACAGCGATATTATCTGCCCGGGCTATTATTATTACGACAGCAAGCTCGCGATAACGCCTGAAGAGCTCCAGGATCTGTACAGGTTTACACTCTGGGGCAGGAGCCGCTCTCTTGAACAGATCGGGAAGATGCTTGAGGGAACGAGTATGTGTTTTTCTGTCAGATATAATGGCAAACTTGTTGCTTTCTGCCGCATCATCACAGATTTTGTATTCAGGGGATCTCTATGGGACGTCCTTGTCCACCCTGACCACCAGGGTAAAGGACTGGGCTCAAGCCTGCTTCGCTACGCTCTCAACCATCCGGCCATAAAATCGGTACCCCTGATAGTGACCTACACGAGTGAACTTATAGACTTCATGTGCAAATTAGGGTTTGAAACGAGAGACGGACTCCTGATCATGCAGAGAAGGCCGATAGAATATTCCTGAAAGCCAGTTAAATGGCTCCAAACGCCGACTCTGGTCAAAAAGAACGTTTGGCAATAAAATTTTAACGATGCACGCTGAAAATCAGCTGCAAATATAAACGGAGGTGTTTGAAATGAGCAAAGAAAGGTATCTTATCACGTCAGAATCAGTGACTGAGGGGCACCCTGACAAACTCGCAGATCAAATATCAGATGCGATACTGGATGCTATCCTCAAGGAAGACCCGATGGGCAGAGTCGCATGTGAGACCCTTGTCAGCACCGGACTTGTAGTAGTAGCAGGAGAGATAACAACGAGCTGCTATGTCGATATTCCAAAGATCACAAGGGATACTGTCAAGCAAGTAGGCTACACAAGGGCAAAGTATGGTTTTGACGGTGATACATGTGCTGTAATAACAGCTATTGATGAGCAATCTTCGGATATCAAACAGGGGGTGGACAAGGCACTAGAGGCCAGAGACCTCTCCGAAGATGAAATTGACAAGATAGGGGCGGGGGACCAGGGACTGATGGTCGGCTATGCATGTGATGAGACAGAGGAACTGATGCCTATGCCGATCTCACTCGCACATAAACTGACACGCAAACTTGCTGAGGTCAGGAAAAACAAGACGATACCCTACCTTCGCCCGGACGGAAAGGCCCAGGTAACAGTAGAGTATGTAGAAGGCAAACCTGTGCGTGTTGACACGATAGTCATAAGCACACAGCACCATCCTGCAGTAGAACAGCAGCAGATAGCCGAAGATGTGGAAAAATACGTGATAGCTACGGTAATTCCGGAGTCTTTGATAGAAAAGAAACCAAGGATACTTATCAACCCGACAGGGCGTTTTGTCATGGGAGGACCACAGGCAGACAGCGGTCTTACAGGAAGAAAGATAATTGTAGATACTTATGGCGGCGCTGTTCCCCACGGCGGAGGCGCCTTCTCGGGGAAAGACCCGACAAAGGTCGACAGATCCGGTGCCTATATGGCCAGATACGTAGCAAAAAATGTTGTTGCTGCCGGACTTGCCGCAGCCTGCCAGATACAGGTCGCTTATGCTATAGGCGTAGCAAAACCTGTCTCGATAATGGTGGAAACTTTTGGTACGGGGACCGTTTCTGACCAGAAGATCACAGAGCTTATCAGGGAGTACTTTGATTTTCGCCCAGCGGCAATAATAAGAGATCTTGAACTTCGCAAACCGTGTTACAAAAGATTGGCTGCATACGGTCACATGGGCCGTGTAGATCTTGATCCTATCCCCACATGGGAACGCACTGACAAGGCAGAGATACTCAAAAAAGCAGCTGCTGTATAGGGCAGGATTTGTTTATCAGGGCACCGCAGGGTCAACGAAAAGGTATTTCTTTGACATCCTCGCGGTGTTCATCCTTTAAATTTATGACCGATGATCTTGCACATTCTCTTTTTCATTTTTTATGGCCTGAAACATGTCCTGTCTGCGGCAGGATCGGAATATCATGCTGTGAGTGCTGTATGAGGTCAGTTGTTTCTCCGCTGCCTACGTTTTGTGCTAAATGCGGCGCCCCTTACGGTATTGAGTGCTGCAGCGGTTCAGTCCCTTGTCATGCGCTTTCACTTCACGAAGGCATTTCTCGTGAACTTATGCTGAACTTGAAATACAGGAACTCACGTTCTCTGGGTATACCAATGGGCAGGCTTATGGGTGAAACCTTTATTGATAAAGATGCAGACATCCTTATACCTGTACCTTTGCACAGATCAGGCAGGAGGGAATATAATCAGTCGTTGCTGCTGGCTGAAGGTATTTCCCAGGTGTGGAATATACCTGCTGACGACAAAAAACTTTTCTGGAAAAATGATATCCTTCCTCAGGCGGGGAAAACGAGCTCATCAAGGCATATGATGCCGGCGGACGCCATGGGATCGAAAAGCCTTGAAGGACGTTCCGTTGTGCTGGTCGATGATGTGTACACTACAGGAAACACTCTGCGTGCAGCGATATCAGCAGTGGAAAAGGCTGCGGGAAAGGTATGTTCTGTATTAGTGTGGTCAAGACGGGTACCTTCACAGGACAATGAGGCTTCATGGGTGAAACAGTAGGTTTCTTTATATTGTGGATAGTGGATCAATACAAACAGAGCCTGGTCGCAAACAAATATTGTATGATCAGGTTTAACAGGGAGGCTTAAGCATGTTGAAAAGGATAGGTGTTCTGACAAGTGGAGGAGATTCTCCGGGCATGAATGCGGCGATAAGGGCGGTAACACGTACCGCTCTCTACAACGGGCTTGATGTTGTTGGGATAAGGAGAGGGTATGAGGGGCTGTTGGAGGGTGATCTTGTTCCAATGACAAGGAGTTCTGTCGGCGGGATACTCCTGCATGGAGGGACGATCCTGAGAACAGCAAGGTGTCCTGAATTTTTTAGGCCCGAAGGAGTCAACGCAGGAGTTTCAATACTTAAAGAAAATGATATAGAGGCCCTGGTAGTTATCGGCGGTGATGGTTCTTTCCGCGGGGCAAATGAGCTGCACAGCAGGGGAGTGACTGTTGTAGGGATACCGGGGACCATAGACAATGATATAGCCGGCACAGACTGCACTATCGGCTTTGATACGGCTTGCAACACAGCTCTGGAGTGCATAAGCAAGCTACGTGATACGGCATCCAGCCATGACAGGATGTTTATTGTCGAGGTCATGGGGCGAAACTCAGGTTTTCTGGCCCTGGAGACGGGGGTTGCCTGCGGAGCGGAATTTGTCCTTGTGCCGGAGATCGCTCCTGATATTGAGGCTATATCCCAAAAACTGAGCTACGCAAAAGAGAGGGGTAAAACTCACTCTATTATTGTCTTAGCAGAGGGAGTAATGTCAGCTTCTGAACTTGCAGAAAAACTGCAGGGTCAGGGGGGCTATGACCCCAGGATAGTTGTACTTGGACACCTGCAAAGAGGAGGAGCTCCCTCATGTTTTGACACCGTACTTGCTTCAAGGCTGGGTGCCGCTGCAGTAGAACTCCTTATTAAAGGAGGACGGGGGATGATGGTCGGAAGGGTAAACGGCAATATTGTCTCCTCTGATATCAAAACCGCATGGGAAACAAAAAGAGCCCTGGACGCTGATATGCTAAGACTTGTTGAGATACTCAGCATTTAAGACGATCAAATGGAAAAATACAGATTACCGTCAGGATTTGCAGAAGAACTGGTCAATATCGTTGCTTCAAATAAAGGCAAAAGAGGTATCTCAATTCTGTGCAAACACATCTATCTGCAAAAAGCCGCTGAAGTTCTGGCTGATGTCTCCAGGGTCGCTGTGGTTTCGGGTTTTTTCGTTCCCTCTTCAGGAGCGCCTGAAACCGATGGCCCCGGAGGAGCAGTTGCTCTGGCAAGGACCTTTTGGAAGCATGGTGCTGAAACTGAGATCTGGACAGACGGCCTTTGTGTGGATGCAATTAGGGCATGTGCAGCTGCGGCCGGTTTTCCTGAAGAAAATGTGATAGCAGTTGACCGCTTTGATATACTTGATTCTTTTTCTCCGGATGCCGTGGTATTCACAGAACGTCTGGGACGTGCCGCTGACGGCAAATTTTACAATATGAGAAGCGAGGATATTTCTGCATGGACACCTTCGCTGGACTGGATCTCAGTCCTCTGTTCGCGCAAAAAAATTTTTACAGTAGGAATAGGTGACGGAGGAAATGAAGTTGGGATGGGCAACTTTGTCACAGAAATATGTAATATCAGGCCTGATTTCAGAAAGTGTATTTCAGTCATACGCACAGATGTAACCATACCTGTAGATGTCAGCAACTGGGGCTGTTACGCACTCAGTACTGCTCTTTCATACATTTGGAGAGAATGGCTCGGTCCATGCAGGAATGATGAGCGTTCCATGCTTGAAGCCCTTATTGAGAAAAAAGCAGTGGATGGCATAAGCAAAAAATCAGAACTTACTGTGGACGGTTTTGAGATCGACGCGCACGAAGCAATTATTTCAAAGCTATATGAAATATGGAATAAATATAGTTCATGATTTTTGTTTTTTTAGATACTCATGGTAAAATGCTAGGTTAGAGATTGGTGGTACTGCATGAAAAGCATCAAAACGGATATGTCAGCAAAGAGACCGCTTGTCCTTCTCGGTTTCAGTGTAATTCTCCTGCTTTTGTTGGCGACATGGAGCTTAAAAGTCGGTCCGTTCTCAAGTTTCTTTAAGGTCGAAGAAGCAGTTATCTGCCAGGAACTTGGAGATAACCGCGAGCCTCTGCTGATCGGCAACAGCATCCCCTACGGTCCCAGTCAGATATGTTTGTGGCTGAAGTATTCCTCTGCACGTGAAGGCAGCCATCTGGAGGTTTCATGGTATTACGGCAATGAACTGGTCCTTTCGGAACCGCTTAAGCTTATGACTAAAGACGGGGTAAGAGCTTTTTATCTTTTAAGGGAAGAGGGGACTCCTCTCCCGGTAGGTTTGTATAGAGTTGCCGTTTCCACGCCTGCAAAAGTATGGTCGGACATCAAATTCGAAATAGTAAGAAGAAAATGACACTAGCCAGGGAGGTCAGAGAAGTTGCCAAGAAAAAAAAGTGAAACTACAGAAGAACCAAAGAAAAAAACAACAAGGGCCAAAAGCTCTTCCACAGTAAAAAAAGAAAAAGAGTCGATCCAGCTGAGTGAGGCAGAAAACGATGTTATTGCATCTGAACCAGTGAATGAGGTGACATCTGCTGCAGATGTCAACTGTGTTTTAAAGGAAGCCTCGCTTCCTGAAGTTGCTCCCGAAGCTGTATCTGTTGTAATTGCGGAGGCAAACAAAGAGCAGAATGGCAATAACAATGGCAATGGATATGGTAAGCAGCACAAGCATACCCACCCCAAATTGGGGTTCAATTTTCTGGCACAGCAAACACTGGCTGAACTGAGAAAGATCGCGAAAGAGATAGGCGTCACTTCAATATCGGCCAGGCGTAAAGACGACCTTATAGTTGATATACTTAAGACTCAGGCTGAAACGATGGGATACAGGTTCAACGGAGGAACACTTGAGTGCCTCTCTGAAGGGTATGGTTTCCTCAGACCGTCCGGACTGCTTCCTAGCAGCAATGACATATATGTTTCTGCTTCACAGATCCGCAGATTTGGACTGAGGAACGGAGATGTAGTCTGGGGAATAATCCGACCGCCCAAGGAACAGGAACATTATGAGGCTCTTCTGAGAGTAGAAAATGTTAATTTTACAGATCCGGAAGCTGCAAGAAAAAGACCCCAATTTGAATCACTCACTCCAATATTCCCTGACGAAAAATTAAGCCTGGAGACAGACAGGAAGGTCGTATCTACACGGATGGTAGACCTTTTTGCCCCGATAGGCAAAGGACAGAGAGCACTCATCGTCTCTCCGCCCAAAGCAGGAAAAACGACCCTTCTGAAAAATATCGCTAATGCTATCACAACTAACCATCCTGAAGTTATTCTTATGGTACTTCTGATTGACGAAAGACCGGAAGAAGTAACTGACATGGCACGTTCGGTCGATGGAGAGATCATTGCGTCCACCTTCGACAGGCCTGCAGAAGAGCATATGCGTGTAGCAGCGCTTGCGCTTGAAAAAGCAAAAAGACTGGTCGAAGTATCCAAGGATGTAGTTTTGCTGCTTGATTCGATAACCAGGCTGGCAAGGGCATCAAACCTCATCGTTCCTCCTTCGGGAAGGACACTTTCCGGTGGTATGGATCCAGCTGCTCTCTATTTCCCTAAAAAATTCTTCGGAGCTGCAAGAAATATTGAATTTGGCGGAAGTCTCACTATAATAGGAACGGCACTTGTTGAAACCGGCAGCAGGATGGATGATGTCATATACGAAGAATTCAAAGGAACGGGGAACATGGAAGTACATTTATCACGAAAGATATCAGAACAGCGAATATTCCCGGCTCTGGACATAACTAAATCAGGCACTAGAAAAGAGGAGCTGCTGGTTCCTGAAAATGACCTCCAGCGCATTTGGACGCTGAGAAGGAAAATAACCAATATGGATGAATCAGAAGTGCTGAATCTTATTTTGGATAAATTACGCAACACGGTGAATAATCGCGAATTTCTTGCTACAATAAAGGCAGGCTGAGCTGTTCACTAAATGCTAAAGTCGGTGGGAACGGATGAAGTGTGGAGTGACTGAATGATGTCGAGGTTTACCTTGATCAAATTGAAAAAAAGAAAAACGATATACTTCGGCCTGTTTATCATTGCAGCGCTGTCGGCATCTGTGATCCTGTCCGCAATGGCAGCCGAGAGAGCAGGTATGTACTGGATAGGGATGGACCTGCCGGACATATCTGAAAAAACTGTCAACAGCAGAGGATTTTTAATGGTAGACGTCTCTGATCTGTCAGCTGTAAGTTCTTCAGCTGAATCTCCTGAGTCCGAAACAGAGGTCATCCCAATAGGGATCGGACCCCTTCCAAGCATCCCGACACTTACAACAGAAGAACTTAAACTTTACGGAGTGCTCTCCAGAGGCGATGGCCTCATCCTTAGTGAGGACAAAGAGGCTCTGATAGGTGACATATGCTGGCAGGAAGTCGTGCTGGACCAGGGGGATACTATTGATTCCGTGGCGGAAGAGTACGGAGTAAAAGTTGAGGATATCAGACGTGCAAACGGCCTTAAGCCAAACGAAAAACCAAAGTATACGGATATTCTTTATATTCCTGACGGGACTGATTCTGTTCCTCTGACGCTTGCCTACGTCAACAAACTTAAAAAGTATGAGACAGATCTTGAAAAAAGAGGCAAGCCTCTTTTGTTGACTGAGTATGTAGTCAAAGACGGAGATTCGCTTTGGTCAATTGCAAATAAATTCGATCTTGACCTGGACACCATAATAGGCTCCAACAAAATATCGAACATCAACCACCTCAAACTAGGAACAGTCCTAAGGATACCAAACCAGGACGGTATATTTATCAAGGTGCACAAAAATGATACTGTTGCCAAACTGGCCGATAAGCATGGTTCTTACAAACAGGCTGTCTATGTGGCAAACCTGATGAGCGACGAAACGCAGCTCAAGATCGGAAGCGAAATATTCCTTCCTGGCGCCAAAGTTGCCGCTGTAACTGAATCTGCGGGAAGAACCGGAGCCAGAGCTTCCAAAACGGCTGTCACCACTTCGTCCAGAAAGTTCAGGTGGCCGGTCATGGGCAAGATATCCAGTGTATTTGGATGGCGCCGCAGCCCCTTTGGACGCAGGAGAGTTTTCCACTCAGGACTTGATATCAGGGCACCACGAGGGAGAGGCATAGTGGCAGTAGGAGATGGAAGAGTTGTACACTCCGGTTGGATGGGCGGATATGGAAAAACTATAGTTATTTCTCATCCCGGAGGCATCTCTACTCTCTACGGACATTGCAGCAGCCTTCTTGTAAGGAATGGTGCGACGGTAAGATCAGGACAGCAGATAGCAAGAGTCGGCAGCACAGGAAGGTCTACGGGTAATCACCTCCATTTCGAGGTGCGCAGGAATGGTACTCCGCAGAGCCCTCTAAGATACTTAAGGTAATTTTTATTGCTAAACTGCGACATTAAAGGGGCGTTTTAAATGACAAAGTATGTTTTTGTTACCGGCGGAGTTGTTTCTTCATTAGGGAAGGGAATAACCGCCGCATCTCTTGGTGTGTTGCTTAAGAGACGGGGCTACAGGGTCAGTATCATAAAGATGGATCCTTACATAAATGTAGATGCCGGTGCAATGAGCCCATTCCAGCACGGTGAAGTTTTTGTTACCTGGGACGGAGCGGAAACAGACCTTGACCTTGGGCATTATGAGCGCTTTATCGACGAGGCTATTACCGGAGAAAACAGCTGCACGACCGGTAAGGTCTATTCCACTGTAATACAGAGGGAAAGAAGCGGCGGATACAATGGGGCAACGGTCCAAGTCATCCCCCACATAACAAATGAGATACAGGACAGGATACTGAGAGTAGGCGAAGACAAAGATGTTGTAATAGCTGAAATCGGTGGAACAGTGGGAGACATAGAAGGACTTCCCTTCCTTGAAGCGATAAGGCAGCTCGCAGGCAGGATAGGAAGAGAAAATATACTCTATTGCCATGTAACGCTTGTCCCGTACATAGCCGCATCCGGTGAATTAAAGACAAAACCGACACAGCACAGCGTCAACGAACTGAGACGCATAGGCATCCAGCCTGATCTTATTGTATGTCGTTCACAGTACCCTGTTGGAAGAGATCTTAGAGAGAAGATCGGACTTTTCTGCAGTGTGCGGCCGGATTGTGTATTTGAAGCGATAGATGCAGATTCCATCTATCGCATACCTTCCATACTGCACAAACAGGAATTTGACACAATCGCATTGAGAAAATTAGGCTTGAACTCAGATGTTAAGCCTGACATGGAAGACTGGAATTTATTCCTGGAGAAATATGACAACCTGAAAGGTGAGGTTACAGTCGCACTTGTCGGCAAATACACAGAAATCAAGGACGCCTATTTAAGCGTGAACGAAGCCCTTGCACATGCAGGTATAGCTAACGGCGTGAAAGTGCAGGTAATGCCGGTCGAAGCGGAGGATCTTGAAAAAGAATCCCCTGAAGAGATCCTTTCCAAAGCGGATGCGATCCTTGTACCGGGAGGATTTGGTCAGAGGGGAGTAGAGGGAAAGATAGCAGCGGCGAAATATGCAAGAGAGAACAAAGTCCCGTACTTTGGCCTTTGCCTTGGGATGCAGGTTGCTGTTATAGAATTTGCCAGAAACGTCCTCGGACTTTCAGGAGCAAACAGTCTTGAGATGAACGAAATGACTCCTCACCCTGTTATCCACTACATGGAGGGGCAAAAAAACATAGCTGACATTGGAGGAACATCAAGGCTGGGAGCGTACCCGTGTGAACTTAAGAAGGGTACGAAATCCTTTTCAATATATGGCTCAGAGATAATCAGCGAACGACATAGGCATCGCTTCGAATTTAACAATCAATACATAGAACTCTTTGAAAAGGCCGGGATGATAGTAGCCGGGATATGTCCTTCCGGAGGACAGGTAGAAATAATGGAAAATACATGTCATCCATGGATGCTGGGGGTCCAGTTCCATCCAGAGTTTCTATCACGCCCAGTCAAACCTCATCCGTTATTCCTGGATTTCATTGCAGCAGCTGTAAAAAATTCTAAAGTGAAAAATTGAAAGGAGAAAACTATTATGAAGTTGAAAAACATGTTGATGCTGACGGCAGTGATCCTTACCGTATTTGCATCGGTTGTAGTCTCATCTGCTTCAGAAGTTAATGCTGACGGAGGTCCTGCCTTTCAAACACTTGAGAGGATCGAGACAATAGTTTATGGTTCGCCTCAGGGCGGAGGACTCCTTTCAAGACTCAACGCTGCTGAAAAAGACGTCTTCGGCAGGGAGCTCCCCGGAAGTCTGACGGAGCGCCAGACTGCTATGCTGGATTTTCTGGAGAAGGGGACAACAACTCAGCCATCGCTCCTTTTCAAACTATCTGTTGCAGAATGGGCCGTTGTTCAGCGGATACATCCGGAATGGTCACTCGCACGCAGGATCGACACACTGGAGGCAGTTGTTGAAGGATCAGTTCAGGGCGGCGCTCTGGCTTCAAGAACAGAGAGGCTAATAACCAAGCTTCTTCCTGAGGGAGTTTTAGCGACACCGGTAGAGATGCCTGCGACAACTGTCGTAAAGGCATCGCTTTCTCAGACTCTTACTGTGAAAAATGTAAAGGTCGATGACAAAGTTGTTTTGAAACTGGTCGAAGAGATAGTTATAAACAACAATCTTGTCGCTCCCAGAGGCAGCAGGATCTTCGCCCATATAACAAAGGTCAAGCCTCCGCGCAGCTTCGGACGGCCATCGGAAATTGAAATGGCTTTTGACGCGCTTGAGGTCATTGGCCCCAACTCAGTCACAGTTGCAATGGGAGAGGCCGCGAAAAAAGCAATGGAAGCTGATGCTGCGACTTATGGAGCAGTAGGCGCAAGTTTTGCGGGTGCAGTGCTTCTTGGTCCTCTGGGACTGGCAGGCGGTTTCCTGGTAAGGGGTTCAGACAACCACCTGAAAGAGGGTACTTTGTTCTATGTTGAGACAACATCTGCCGCAACTGTCCACGGATATATGATACCAAGCCAGATATCATCAATGGCTGCTTCCGGGGACGTGACATCTCCTCAGGGCGCCGGATCACAGAGAAACCCGTAAATATTTTTGATTGGAATAAGACTGATTTGTCACTAAAAAAAATATCCCGCAAGAAAGCATACACGATCGCAGCGTTATTGTTTATCGCTGTGATTGTGGTCTTTTTATGGAGAGACCTTAACCTTGCCAACAGGGCGGGAGACATTCCCCTGCCGGATATTATTGTTGAAAATATCGCGATAGACAGGGAGATAAACGGAGCGCAGTGGAAACTTATCTCTCCGAGGGTGGAACACAGGGAAGGACTCTTTTACGGGGAGTCTCTTGACATTACTATCACTGAAAGCGGCGATAAGGTCACAAGGATCAACGCCGATAAGGGTATATTTACAAGAGCCAACAACGACATAGAAATGACAAGCGCAGATGCTGTCATGACAGAGAAAGATAAAGTGTACAACCTAAAGGCAGGCAGGGTCGAATTTAAAGCAGCAAAGGAGCTATGGAGTTTTTTCAAAGGCGTGATGCTTACTGACGGCAAGATCACGGTTGAAGGTAAAGAGGGCACTTATGATACTAAAAGCGGGGAATGCACGGTAACAGGCGGAGGAGTCTTAACGTGGAAAGAGTGAAAAAAATATTTTGTTGCCAACTATTAAAGGTCATTCTGTTTAGCCTGGTCTTTGTATGTGCATTTCTTCTCACGCCTCTTTATGCCGAAGATGCCCCCGATGAGGTGCATATCGATGCAGACAGCGTGGTCTATCAGGAGAACACGGGGATAGCCACTGCAGATGGAAACGTTAAAGTCCGAAATAAGACTATGAGGCTCTTTGCGCCTCATGTTGAGTACAACAGCAACAATCAGCTTGTTGATGCTTTCTCAGATGATAGGGGCAAGGTCACACTCTTTTCGGGACCGGACAAACTGACAGGAGATCACCTGACTTACAGCCTTGAAACAAGAAGGGGCGTCCTGACCGATGCTTCAGGCAAGATGGACGCGCTATTCATGCAGGGGGGCGACGTGAAGGTCATGCCTATGGATGACGCTGTAAAGTTCGGCGCCATCAAGTCACGTCCTAAAAAGAAAAAAACTGACGCGGAAGATGATCAGATAACAGAATGGCTGGACGTGACCACGACGACCTGTGATTTTGAAAGGCCCCACTTCAGGCTCAAATCTAATAAAGTAGTTATTATACCCAACAAAAAAATGATAATAAGGCGTCCAAGGATATACATTGGAGAGAAATGTATCTTTACATATCCCTTTGACTACGTCGCAAAGCTTGGACCGAAGGAACAGAGCCTACTTCCCTATTTTGCATATGATTCCAACAAAGGCATGGGCGGAGGGCTCAAGGGATACATCGATTTAGGAACTGTCGGAGAATTAAAGGTAAACGCGATTTACTGGTCAGACAACCTGTGGGAGGCAAGGCTCCGTTACAGCAGGGAGATACTGTCAGAGGGGCTCTCTGTATTTTTAGAGTCTGATCGCATTTATGACTCTGATTCTGATGAGATAATGTGGCGCCCAAAGTGGGGACTTGAGTATAACGCCCCAAACGGATGGAGGGCGATACTCTACCAAGCTCAGAGGGAACTTATAGAAACTGAGATGAGACCGGGGCAGGAACAGCGCTTTAATGTCTGGACAGACCCCGAATTTGGCATATATTCGCCCTGGTACGGAGATGATTCTAAATGGGCCAGGATAAGGTTGTTTGGTATTTACGGACGCTATCAGGATAACCTTAATACTGTCATGCCATGGAGAGAAAGGATAGTTCTCGGCACTGAGATGACAGGCTCTCCCGACGTCGGAGATTTCTTCTTCAAACCCTTCTACGGTGCAAGATACGTGTACCATACATACGAAGGAGGAGACCAGACCCAGGACCTTATTGACGGATGGTTCGGGGTGAGATGGAATATAGGCGCTTTTAATTTCAGCTCGATGTATTTCAGGAGATGGGCTGACGGGTCATCCCCACTTGCATGGGACAGGTATGCAGACAACGAAAACTTTTACCAGACTGTCTCCTTCCCGCTTCCTTTCGGGGCCTCATGGGAACAGTGGACATTTTCTGTAACCGCCGCGTACGACAATATTTCGCAGGAAATCGCTTCGATGCGTTATTCTGTGAATTACGTCAAGCACTGTACAACGTGGCATCTGTGGGTCATGGATAACAAGGCAGGGGACGAGTTGACAGCAGGGATTTTCTTCTACATAAACGCATACCCCGAATACAAAATTGGTGTAGAATCAGAGACGAATTCAGAGGCAACCAAAAAGAGCTTCTGATCCACGGGATCAGAAGCAAATATTTTAATTTGTGACCGGACAAATTTTATCGTTTAAGAAGGATATGATGGAAATGAAGGTAGTTGTCGCATACGGCGGAACAAGCCCGGAAAGGGAAGTATCGCTTAACTCAGGCAGAGCTGTTTATGAGGCTCTGTCTCAGAAAGGTCACTCAGTTGTACTGGAGGATGTCCTTTCTCCTAAGGAATTTGTTGAAAAATGGCACACTTTCAATGCTGATGGTGTATTTATTGCGCTTCACGGGGGCTGGGGAGAAGACGGGCGCTTCCAGACCTGTCTTGATGCCTATGGCATCCCTTACACAGGTTCAGGACCCGAAGCATGTATGTTTGCAATGGACAAGACGGTGGCAAAACTGCTCTTCTCTACAGAGGATCTTCAAATGCCGAAAGGAAACATAATCCATAAAGGACATCCTGCCGGCATCCGTGAGGAAGATATGCTGAGAAGGTATGTGAAATTGGTCGTAAAGCCCAACAGAGGAGGAAGCACTGTAGGTGTGACTCTTGCAAAAACATCAGAGGAACTGAGATCAGGAATAGAAAACTGTTGGAAAGCTTACGAGAATGAAGATAAGGCACTTGTTGAACAGTACATCCCGGGCAAAGAGATAACTGTACCGGTCTGGGAAAAGGAAAACGGCGAAATCATAGCGCTTCCGGCGATAGATATACGGCCTCATGTTGGTTTTTATGACTATAAAAATAAATATACCAGCGGCTGTACAGAATATATATGTCCTGCGGATTTTTCAGAAGAAACATCCCGAAAGATCGGGGATATCGCTGTCCTTGCCCATAAAAGCCTGGGGTGCAGGTCATACAGCAGGGTAGACTTCAGGGTTACTGACGAAGGTGAACCATACTTGCTGGAGGTCAATACCGCACCTGGAATGACAGCCACCAGCCTTGTTCCAAAGTCAGCAAAAGCCTATGGTCTGGAGTTTGGAGATTTTCTTGAAAGCGTGATAAAAGTCTCTTTCCGTATTGAGAGAAGGTTCTGAGAGGAATAGACATTTGATGTTTTGCTGAGAGCTAAACATCAAATAAAATAGACCTAAATAAAAAATCAGGCTTTATTTAAGCCTGATTTTCATTATTTTTAAATGTCTTATTCCGCGGGGTGTCCGAACCATGACTTCGTCATTGATCTTTTTCCCCGTTATCGCCATTCCCACCGGACTGGCTGCGGAGATCCTGTTTTCTTTTATGTCTGCTTCTTCTGTGCCTACAAGGGTATATACAAGAGTTTTTTTAAGATCCAGGTCTTTAAGGGTCACTGTTGTTCCAAGGCTCACTGAGCTTGTGTCAACATCCTCTGCGTCAACTATCTTGGCTTTTCCCAGCTGGTAGTCAAGCCAGAGTACCCTGTTTTCAAGTTTCTCCTGTTCTTCCTTGGCCGCGTGGTATTCGGCGTTTTCGCTGAGGTCGCCGAATCCTCTCGCCTCTTCAAGCTTGGCGGCTATTTCGGCTCTTCCGTCTCCGCGCAGTGAGATGAGCTCTGCTTTGAGTTTGTCGTATCCTTCACGTGTCATGATAACTTTGTCATCGTATGCTTTTGTTGCTGCCATGTGCCCAAACACCACCTAGTCGAAATACTGCTGTGCGGAGAGCATTTTAGCAGAAAGAGTTATAAATATCAATTAATATTGTACGTAAAAAAACATTATGGTGTTTGGTGTGTTTTTCATAAATTTCTGCATTTCTATCATACACAGCAAATGATCATCATTTATTCAAACATAACAACCTGCTTAATTTTTTTCAGACCAAAGCCTCTTAGCTGTATCAGCCCAAAGGACAGATTTCTGCCTGCACTTTGAAGTAAGGTCTCTAACCTTCTCAGGTTTAACAATATATGTTGATTCCGCACCGGATGCTTCAACCATTGAGTTTAATGAGTCAGGGTTGTCGAGGAGAGGGCAAGGGCGCAGATGGTTTTCGTTAAAGGGCTGATTTTGTCTGTACTGCATGAAAAGCGGGGATCTGTAAGCCTCCAGGAGGCTTTTGTCCTTTATGTTTGAATCAGCGTAGTGTATAAATGCGCAGGGTTCGATGTCTCCGTTTGCGTTTATGTGCAGATATCTTCTGCCGCCTGCAATGCAGCCTTTAACATATTCACTGTCGTTCCAGAAATCTATTGTGAATATTGGTTTTGTATTTCTGAACTTTCGGATCTGTCTGTACATGTACTCTCGCTGTTCTGCTGAGGCCATCAGTTCAGTGAGTGCTTTTTCTCCTATTGGGATATACGTGAAGAACCAGGCAAACTTTGCCCCCATCTCCACCATGTAGTCGAAAAACTCTTCGCTTCCTACAGAGCCGATATTTTTGCTTGTATAGCAGCATGAGACCCCGAAAGGAAGTTTTTTCTCCTTCAGAAGCTTCATGGCACTTAAAACAGCATCGTAGGTGCCCTTACCCCTCCTGAAATCGGTTTCATCTTCAAATCCCTCAATACTCAATGCCGGAACAAAATTTTTGACCTCAAGCATTTTATCGGCAAAAGAAGAGTCTATCAGCGTCGCATTTGTGAAAGCGAGGAAAAGGCAGTCATCATGTTTTCTGCAGATGTTAATGATGTCATCCTTCCTTATAAGAGGTTCTCCCCCGCTGAAAAGGTATGTGTACGTTCCAAGTTCTTTACCCTGCCGGACGATATTGTCAAGTATATCAATCTCAAGGTTCATAGAGGAGCCGTAATCAGCGGCCCAGCAACCTTTGCAACGCAGGTTGCAGGCGCTTGTCGGGTCCATAAGTATAGCCCAGGGAATATTGCAGTTGTATTTTTCTTCGTTTTTTGTGCGTTTGTTGAATCCTTGGATAGCTGAGTGCAGTAAAAAATTTGTGAAGATCTTTTTTCTCACTTCAGGGTCTATGTCTGAATAGAGGCTCTTTATAAATTGGAACCATATGTTTTGGGGTTCAGAGGCAATTTTTTCAAGAGCAGGGTAAGCGGCAGAATATATTCCTTTTCTGTCAAACATTTTTACCCATTTTACAGCTTTGGGGATATTTTTTTCCGGATCCCCTTCCAGATATGAAAGGGCAGCTTTAGCTCCCAGGTTTTCAACATGTTCCTTCATGTTAAATGTCATATCGTTCACTCCTTTGTCCTGCTTTAACAGTAAAAACCCATACAAATCCACTCTGAATGAGGTCTTGGACACTATCATGCTGATAATTTTATTCCTCTTAGCAGTGATAGTCAAACTTAGTGTAAAATTTCCTGACGATCATCTATATAACGGCATTAATTGAGTTATAATTAATATAATGGCTGTCAATGATCAGGGAAAATGTC
>DIWR01000020.1 GCA_002428495.1 Synergistaceae bacterium UBA6101 | reverse complement strand
GACAATATCGCTGATCAACAACAAAATATGTCAGAAATATTGCATAAATCGGATATGCCTGTTAGAATATTTCACATGACAAAAATTACGGCTTCACACGATCTGTTTACATACTGCTGCTGTATGGAGGGCTTCGGAGGATAATCCGCGCAGCCTCTTTGTCTGTTGCGGTCATAGACTTAACAGCAGGCACACATAATTTGATCAAGTAATTGAAGACCTGCTCCGGCAGGTCTTTTTTTTTAGAAATAATAAATCGATTTGAAAAGGGTGATATGAATGTCAGCTTGGGAATATATCAAAAGCGATTTTGGGGCTGCGATGCGTAATGATCCTGCGATACCCAAAGGTATAAGGGGAGTACTTGAGGTCGTCCTCTGTACCCCTGGGTTCCTTGCGATCACATTCCACCGTGCCTTCCACTTCATGCATTCAACTATGCACATCCCGGTACTGCCCCGTTTCCTCTCGCTGATAGTAAGGTGGTGGACAGGGATCGAGATCCACCCGGGAGCAAAGATCGGCAAGGGTTTCTTTATTGACCACGGAGCAGGAGTGGTTATCGGAGAGACGGCAGAGGTCGGCGACAACGTTACCCTCTATCAGGGAGTTACACTGGGCGGGACAGGCAACGAGAAAGGTGCGAAGAGGCATCCGACCCTCGAATCAAACGTTTTCGTTGGCAGCGGAGCGAAAATACTGGGACCGATAACAGTCGGGGCGAATTCCAGGATAGGAGCCAACAGTGCCGTGCTTAAAGATGTCCCCAAAAACGCCACAGTTACCGGAATGAGGGCAAGAATAATAAAGATCGACGGCAAAAGAGTAAGCGAATGCTCGGCCTGCATGAACCCGGAAGAACTCTGGGCAAAGCTCTTAAGGATGGAAGAAGAGATGGTCATGCTTAAGAAAGAAATAAAGATACTGAAGGGGGAGAAAGAGGGTCCGGTGACCCCTTCTCATGTCGAGGTCGAGGTCCTTCATATGCGAAAAGAATAACCTTACCGGTAAGCTAGAACTGCTCTGTTATTCAGTTTCTTCGGCGGTCCCGGATCCTTTTTCAGGTCCCGGGACTCTTTTTTGGGAAAGATAGACCCCGAGCAGTATGAGCAGTCCGCCCGCTGCGGCAAAGAGAGTGATCCTCTCGTGAAGTACGACAGAGGCCGAGAGCATGGCTATCGGAGGAGTAAGGTATATTAGATTATTGGCCTTTACGGCACCAAGTTCCCATATGACTTTGTTCCAGAGAAGAAAGCATAGTGCAGAGGCAAAGACTCCAAGAAAGATAAGGTTTCCAAAAACTTCCTTTATCATAAACACCCCGGGATCCCATTCAAAGAGCGGGGTAAAAAGAAGCGGGATAAGAGACAGAAGCGAATAAAAAAAGGTTTTCCTTGTTATCACGACTGCTGAATAAACAGCTCTGTTCAAGTCCCTGATAATTATCGAATAAAAGGCAAAAGAAAGTGCAGCCATTATCGCCAGCATATCGCCCACAGGGTTAAGTTTAAGGACAAAATGACCGTTGAATACTATAAGGAAGACTCCTGCCAGTCCGAAGACACACCCGTATATAAAGTTGACCGTAATCCTTTCATTTTTAGTCATAAAATGTGAGACCAGGCCGGTCAGCATCGGAGCAGTCGCAACAAGCAGAGAAACGTTTGATGCTGTGCTGAACGAGAGAGCAAAATTTTCACAGAGAAAATAGAGGGTAACGCCCAGAAAACCTGCGAGGGCAAATTTTGCCTCGTCACGTAAGCTCAGCGGCCAGATGATCTTAGGGCTTGCCGCAAAGAAAAGGATATAGGCTATCATATATCGGTAGAAAAGGATCTCCGTAGGTGACAGATGATCAAGAAGTATTTTAGTTGAGACAAACGTTACGCTCCATATAAAGATAACAAGCAAGGCCAGAAAGTAACTGATCATAATATTCTTGCGCATAAGCCGACAGTCTCTTTTCCCATTAATTTCCAGTCCGGGCAATGTTTTTCAGGGCAACCAGACTGACAGGTGATATTGTATACCGTTTTTTATCCCGCGTCTTGATATTTTGCATTTTTAGGGTCAAATTGTTAGAATCAACAGGGCATGTGATACATATAAATCGGGGGCAGAGAGATGGACGATAAAAATTACCCGCTGGTGAGAATGAAGAACATCGATAAGATCTTCTATGGCTCATACGCAAACAGGGATGTAGATTTTGAGCTGTTCAGGGGTGAAGTCCACAGTATCCTGGGCGAAAACGGAGCAGGCAAAACTACTCTCATGAACTGCCTCGCAGGAATATATCTGCCTGACGCAGGGACCATAGAAATTGACGGAAAGCCGGTCATACTTTCCAACCCCCGCCTGGCGATAGAAAATGGGATAGGCATGGTCCACCAGCACTTTATGCTCGTTCCCGTATTTACTGTCTGGGAAAACATGGTCCTTGGCCTCAGAGATGAGCCTCTCAACCTGAATAAAAACAAGATAATCGAAAAGATCCGCGGCCTCTCAGAAAAATACGGCCTCAAGGTCGATCCGGAAGCAAAGATATGGCAGCTTTCTATCGGCGAGCAGCAGAGGGTGGAAATCCTTAAGATGCTATACAGGGGAACCAAAGTCCTTATCCTCGACGAACCTACCTCCGTCCTCACCCCTCAGGAGACAAGAGAGCTTTTCCGAACACTTAAAAACATGATCAGCAAAGGACATGGAATAGTCCTTATCTCACATAAGATCGAAGAGATCATGGAGATATCCGACAGGCTCACGATACTCAGGAAAGGGGCAAGGGTCGGAACCGTGCCTGCAAAAGGGATCTCCAAGGAGGAGATCGCTGAAATGATGGTAGGGCGTCAGCTTGAAGGGATATTCATTTCAGAGGACAGGCCCGAACCGGGCGAGACCTTTCTTGAATGCAGGGGCATCTGTGTAAAAAATGATCGAAATATCCAGGCCCTGACAGATCTGACCCTTTCTCTGCGTTCCGGAGAGATACTGGGGATAGCCGGAGTTGACGGCAACGGTCAGGAAGAACTCTGTGAGGTGCTTGCGGGACTTCGTGCCCCGGAGAACGGAGTTATCGTGATAGGCGGCAAAGATATTACCGGGTCCTGCACAAGGGATTTCATAAATTCCGGCGTGAGCTACATCCCTGCAGACAGGAAGGGCGTAGGACTGATCCCCAACATGAACCTTGAAGAAAACATGCCTCTTAAAAATTATTGGGAGCCTCCGGTGGAGACTAAGAAATACTTTATGGACTGGAAATACATTGCAAAATTCGCCACAGAGAGAGTAAAAAAATATGACGTGCTTGCTCCTTCGATGCGTGCGCCTGTTAGGATCCTGTCAGGAGGCAACCTGCAGAAACTGATGCTGTCCAGGGAAATTTCCGACAACACAAAGGTCATAATCGCAATGCAGCCGACATGGGGACTTGATGTCGGGGCAGCTGAATTCGTACATCAGCGGCTAATGGAGGCCAGAGATAACGGAGTGGCTATACTGCTCATTTCCAAAGATCTGCAGGAACTTATGTCTATCTCAGACAGGCTGGCTGTGATCTACAGCGGCTCAATAGTAGGGGTCATCGACGATCCCCGCAGCACTGACGCGGAGACCCTCGGGCTTATGATGGCAGGGGTAAAGCCGCAGGGATAGAGAAATGACAGGCGCAGGCCTTTAAATGAAAGAAAATCTAAAAGTTCTTTTTTCTCTCATGCTGCAATAGACTGAATATTCAGCTGTAATACCTATATTTTTATGGACCGGACATTTTTTCAGCTGCACCTTTTATTTTTTCATTTAAATGATAGAATCTAACCTGTGCTGATTAAAGGCACTTTTAATGCTTTGGATACAAGTTTTTGTCTTATGTACATAGAGGAGGAAAGCTATATGAAACTTCCGTCATTCTGGGGAGGAATACACCCGCCTCAGAAGAAAGATGCAACTGTCAACAAAAAGATCGAGAAGTACCTGCCCAAAGGAGATCTTGTCTTTCCAATGGCACAGAGCCTCGGAGCGCCATGTCAGCCGGTGGTGAAAAAGGGAGACAGGGTACTTGTGGGACAGAAACTGGGTGACAGCGAAGCGTTTGTTTCAGCACCCGTCCTCTCAAGCGTTTCCGGAACGGTGAAGGATATCGCGCTGAGACTTACATCAGCAGGCATCTATGAAAACTGCGTTATAGTTGAAAACGACGGGCTTTATGAAAAAGACCCCTCATGGGCTCCACTTGACAATTATCCTGAAGCCGATCCCAAAGAGTACCTTAAAAGGATACGGGAAGCAGGCATAGTAGGGTTCGGAGGAGCGACTTTCCCAACCGTGGTAAAGCTCTCCCCTCCGCCTGACAAAGTGATAAAGTGGCTGATCGTCAACGGCGTGGAATGCGAACCCTACATAAACTGCGACAACCGTCTAATGCTTGAAGAACCTGAAAAGATCCTCGAGGGGCTGAGGCTCATGCTGAGACTCTTCCCGGAAGCTGAAGGCGTGATTGGAATAGAGAACAACAAGCCCGAGGCTATAAAGACGATGGAGTCTGAGGTCTCAAAGCAGGGCGACAATAAGATATCTGTTGTGCCTCTGGCGGTCAAATACCCTCAGGGAGCTGAAAAGATGCTTATTGAGGCGGTCACGAAACAGGAATATGTTATGACGGCCCTTCCTGCAGATGTAGGATGCATCATCCTGAACGTACGCACGGTGCATCAGATCAGAGAGGCTATAGCCGCAGGAGAACCCGCCATCTCAAGGATCATCACAGTGACAGGCGAAGCTGTGGCGGAACCCAAAAACATCCATGTCCTGCTTGGGACTTCTATGAGGGAACTGATAGACTTCTGCGGAGGCTTCAGGGAACAGCCCGTCAAGGTCATCTCAGGCGGCCCCATGATGGGGGTCTCCCTCCGTTCAATAGATATCCCGGTAGTGAAAAGCACTTCGGGGATCCTTGCCCTGACAGCTTCAAATTCTCATCTTGCCCCCGAATCAGCCTGCATAAGATGCGGACGCTGCTTTGAGGGATGCCCCATGGGCCTTATGCCCAGCGTCCTGAACCCGCTTGTCCTCATGAGAGACTACAAGGCATTTGAGGAGACCGGCGGAATGAACTGTATCGAATGCGGGGCATGTTCCTATAGCTGCCCGGCAAACAGGCATCTCACCCAGTCGTTCAGGGACGGCAAATCAACTATCATGGCAATGCGCAGAAAGGCGGCGGTCAAGTAATGGAAAGACTGCTTGCAGTATCAAGTTCACCTCATATTCATGCGCCGCAGAACACCAGGGTGATAATGGCGTGGGTCCTTGCCGCCCTTGCTCCTGCAGGTCTGGCAGGCGTATATTTCTTCGGGTACAGGGCAGCCGCCGTAATGGCAGTATGTGTCGCAAGCTGCAAAATATCCGAGTATGTCTGGCAGAAACTGGCAAAACAGACCATCACGGTGGGAGACCTCTCCGCTGCTGTTACCGGCCTTCTCCTGGCGTATAACCTTCCCCCTTCAATTCCTTTCTGGATGGCGGCAGTTGGAAGTGTCTTTGCAATAGTCGTCGTAAAACAGTTTTTCGGGGGCATAGGCTGCAACATCGTTAACCCTGCCTTAGCAGGAAGGGCCTTTATGATGTCAAGCTGGCCTGTTCCGATGACATCATGGACCCTTGATGGTCTTTCCAGTGCCACACCTCTTGCCATGATAAAAGGGGGATCGATCGAGAACCTGCCGAGGATATATGATCTATTTATCGGCAACATCGGAGGCTGCATAGGAGAAACTTCAGCAGCTGCTCTTTTAATAGGTTTCGCCATTCTGCTTTATAAAGGCATCATCAGCTGGCATATACCGGTGGTCTATATCGGCACTGTGGCTGCTTTGACAGCAGCTCTCGGAAGACCGGCAGGACCGCTGTATGAAGTTATAGCAGGGGGGCTTTTCCTCGGAGCCATCTTCATGGCTACGGACTACACAACTTCACCTATGACGAAAAAGGGACAGGTGATCTTCGCCCTGGGGTGCGGACTTCTTACATCTCTCATCAGGGTCTTCGGAGGATATCCAGAAGGTGTTTCTTACTCAATACTGATAATGAACCTGACTGTTCCGCTGATAGACAAATTTGCACGACCCCGCATATTCGGGGAGGTGAAGAAGCATGGCTAAGATATTAAAGCTCGGCGCCGTGCTCTTTATTATCACAACTGTAACAGGACTTATACTCGGCGGAGTTTACACAATGACACTCGAGCCTATCAGCGCTGCAAAACAAAAGGAAAAAATGGCGGCGTTGGCGGAGACTCTTCCGAAAGCCTCTGATTTCCAGGTAGTGGACAGCCAGCCGAATAACAGCATCATCAAGGAAGTAAACAAAGGCTCAGCCAACGGAGATACTGTAGGATACAATATAACAGTTACTCCAAAAGGGTACGGCGGTCTCATAGAGATCGTGGTGGGTATCGATAACAAGGGTAAACTGATAGGCATCAAGATCCTAAGTCATACTGAAACCCCGGGACTCGGCGCAAAGGCTGCCGAACCTGCCTTCTCCGATCAGTTTGAACAAAAGAACGTAGACAGCGTAGTAATAACGAAGACCAAGCCCGCGGCGGAGAACGAGGTCCAGGCCATATCCGGAGCAACGATAACTTCGAGAGCAGTGGCCGATGGTGTCAATACAGCGCTTGAATACTGGGCAAAAAACCTGAAAGGGGAGGGGAATAAGTGATGATGAGTCCTCTCAGATTGCTTAAAAATGGAATACTTACAGAGAACCCGACCTTTGTCCTTGTGCTGGGTCTCTGTCCGACCCTGGCGGTCACAACGAGTGCTTCAAACGGCTTCGGGATGGGACTTGCGGCCATGGCAGTGCTTATGGGCTCCAATGTCATGATCTCGATGATAAGGAAATTCATACCCGACGAGATACGTATCCCGGCTTTCATAGTAGTAATTGCCGGTTTCGTGACCATAATCCAGCTGCTGATATCAGCATACGCTCCAGCTCTGGATAAATCGCTGGGCATATTCATTCCCCTGATCGTTGTAAACTGCATAATACTTGCCAGGGCGGAGGCCTTCGCATTCAAAAACGGTGTGATAGACTCACTCTTTGATGGTATAGGAATGGGACTTGGCTTCACATTAGCCATGACATTCATTGGGGGGATAAGGGAACTTCTGGGGAACGGCTCGATCTTCAATTTTTCGATGATCCCGTCCTTTTACCAGCCTGCCCTGCTAGTAATCCTCGCTCCCGGCGGATTTATAACGCTGGGGATACTGATAGCGCTTTTCAGGAACATGCAGATCAGGAAAGAGGAAGAATCCACAGGCTTCAAGCCTGATTTCGACGGCTGGGAAAAACTGGATGCGTGCGAGGGCTGCGGACTTAAAAAATACTGCGGGGGCGGCGGACTTAGCCTGCCCTGTGCGAAAGAAGAAAAGGAGGGTGACGCATAATGTCTCTGCTTGCACTCTTCTTCGGAGCCATTTTTGTAAACAACATCCTTCTGGCCAGATTCCTCGGCTGCTGTCCCTTCCTGGGAGTCTCAAGCAGGCTGGAGACAGCGAAAGGCATGGGCATAGCTGTTATTTTCGTCACCGTTATGGCTGCTACCATGACATGGCTCGCCTATACATTTATCCTTGTGCCCCTGGGACTGCAGTACCTTTACACACTTTCGTTCATCCTGATAATAGCTGCTCTCGTTCAGTTTGTTGAGATAGTGCTCAAAAAAGTACAGCCTGCCCTATATAAGTCCCTCGGCATATTCCTCCCGTTGATCACCACAAACTGTGCAGTTCTCGGTGTAGCGGTCATCAACATGAACGAAAAATATACCTTCATTGAATCGATCGTTCATGCGGCAGGGGCATCTGCGGGATTCCTTCTCGCTATAGTCCTTATGGCGGGAATAAGGGAAAGAATAGAGATAAGCCAGAACATGCCGAAATGCCTCAGAGGGCTTCCTATAGCGCTTGTCACTGCAGGACTCATGTCGATTGCTTTCATGGGCTTCAGCGGGCTTATCAAATAGGGGGAGAATGATATGACTGGAATGATATATCCGGCAATAATAATGGGAGGCCTTGGACTGATCTTCGGCGCCCTTCTGGCGTTTGCCTCAAAAAAATTCCATGTTGAAACGGATCCCCGGCAGGCTAATATCCGCGCGATCCTTCCCGGTGCAAACTGCGGAGGCTGCGGCTATCCCGGGTGCGACGGCTTTGCTGAAGCTCTTGCCAACGGGACAGGAAAGATAACCGGCTGCGCGGCCGGAGGATCTGCCCTTGCAGACAGTATTGCTGCAATACTTGGAGTCCAGGCTGAAAAGGATGAACCGAAGATAGCTTTTCTTAAATGCAAGGGGTCAAACGACAAAACAGTGAAGAACTGCGTCTACTACGGCGAATATGACTGCCGGGCCGCAGCTGTGGTACCCGGAAAGGGCCCCACATCATGCGCATTCGGATGCATGGGCCTCGGTACATGTGTCAGTGTCTGCGCCTTTCACGCCATGACGATTAAGAACGGCCTTGCTGTGGTAGATGCTGAAAAATGCGTTGGATGCGGAGCCTGCGTCGAAAACTGTCCGAGAGACGTATTGGTGCTGGTGCCGAGGAAATCAAAGGTAAATGTATCCTGCAATTCCCCCCTTAAAGGACCTGATGTTAAAAGGGTCTGCTCAGTCGGATGCATTGGATGCACCCTCTGTGCCAAAAGCTGCCCCGTACAGGCAATAGAGATGAAGGGCGCCCTCGCGGTCATAGATCCTGCAAAATGCATCAACTGCGGCATATGCGTGACCAAGTGCCCAACAAAAAGTATTACCGACAGAAGGACCAATGAGGAAAAGGCCGTTTCGGCTGTTAAGGAAACTATCTCAGTCTAGCTAAAAAAGAGAGGATGGGTCTCGGTCAATGCCGGGACCCATCCTCTCTTTTTGCAAGGCGCTGCTATTTTTTATACTCAGCTGCAAGCTTTTCAAATGCAGGCAAAGATGCCTCGATCTGATCTGTCCTAACACAGTATGAAATACGGACATAACCCGGACACCCAAAGTCATCTCCCGGCACCAGCAGGATTTCATGCTTCTTTGCCTTTTCGCAGAAAGCTGCTGCATCAGGCTCAAGAGCTTTGACAAATAGATAGAAAGCTCCGTCTGGCTTGGCACATTCGTAACCCATTTCCTTCAGTGCACTGTAAAGAATATCCCTGTTCTTTTTATAGATCGAGATATCAGATGTTCGCCCAATACACCTTGCTATCAGATACTGGAACAAGCTTGGCGCACAGACATATCCGAGAGCTCTTCCTGCCCCACAGACTGCGGCATAAACATCTTCCGCATCGTGCATCCTGTTGGAGACGAGCACATAACCTATCCTCTCCCCCGGGAGCGAGAGTGATTTGCTGTAGGAATAGCAGACAAAGGTGTTGTCGTAATGGTTGAGGAGGAAGGGCACCTCGACATCTCCGTATACCAGTTCCCTGTAAGGCTCGTCTGATACAAGGTAGATCACATGACCGAATTCCTCTGATTTTTTCTCCATTATCGAGCATATCTTTTTGATCGTGTCGAGCGAATAAACGACGCCTGAAGGGTTGTTTGGCGAATTGATTATCACTGCCTTGGTATTTTTGTTTACAGCCTTTTCGAATTTTTCAAGATCCACCTGGAAATTTTCTGTATTGGCCGGTATGACTGACAATACAGCCCCTGCCGACTCGACATAGACTTTGTACTCGGGGAAATATGGCGCGAAAGTCAAAAATTCATCACCCGGAATAGCCAATGCCCTGCAGCACATAGAAAGGGAAGCTGCCGCTCCGGCGGTGAGATAAAAATGATCGGCCGTAATATCAGTCCCATATTTACTGTTTATGTGATCGGCCAGCGCTTTCCTTACACTAAGATCACCCTGCGCTGAAGTGTAGCCATGGATCTTAGTAGGATCCTCATTCATGAGAAGATCGATAATGGTCTCTTTTATGAATTCCGGTGCAGGTACATTCGGGTTCCCGATACTGAAGTCGAAAACTTTATCCGCTCCTATCTCGCTTCCTCTTTTTTTGCCATATTCGAATATCTCACGGATCTCCGAACGTTTTCTCCCCAGCTCAAGCATTTTTTCTGAAATCATAAGAACATCACTTTCCTCTCTGCAGACAAATGTTTTTACTCTATTTAATTTTGTACTTCCCTTAAATCTTTCCTGTAATAATTTTTGTTGGTTATCCAATAAAAATTATATTCCATAAGACTGCAAAACACATGATTTATGTAAAGGAATTCCATGGCAAAAAAATTATTGTTATGATATTCTTACACTGCGGTTAAGGGGTCAGCAAACAGACGATCATCAATAAGGTCTCCGCAGCCGGAGATCAACTCAAGGGAGGATCTTTTAAAATGAAAAAACGCGGAATTATTGCATTTTTACTTGTTCTTTGCTTCGCTGCAGCAGCTTTTGCAGCTTTGGGCCCGATCAAGATGAGCGATCAGAAACCGACATTCGTCTATGTCGGCCCGGTCGGTGACGGCGGCTACAACTTCATGCACGACCAGGGCCGCAAGATGATGGAGAAGCTCAACCCGGGCATCAAGAGCTCGATAGTTGAATCTGTCCCGGAAGGTCCCGATGCAGAGCGAGTCATGGAGACGGCTGTACGCAACGGATCTAAAGTCATTTTTGCCAACTCATTTGGTTACATGGATCACGTCATCAACGTCGCCAAGAAATATCCCGACGTATATTTCATGCACTGTTCAGGCTACAAAGTTGCCCCGAACGTAAGCACCTACTTCGGCCGCATGTACCAGCCCCGTTACCTTTCGGGACTTGTCGCGGGCAAAGCAACGAAATCCAACCTTATCGGTTATGTAGCAGCCTATCCGATCCCCGAAGTCATCCGCGGAATCAACGCTTTCACTCTCGGAGTGCGCAAGGCCAATCCAAAAGCAAAGGTAAAGGTCGTCTGGTTGTTCTCATGGCATGACCCGGCAAAGGAAAAAGAGGCAACAAAAGCACTTTACGATGCGAAATGCGATACAATAGCGATGCACGCTGATACAGGCGGTGCTCCCCAGGCTGCAGAAGAGCTCGGCATGTGGGTCATCGGATACAACAACCCGATGGACAAGTATGCTCCTACACGCCACCTCGTAACTCCTATATGGAACTGGGGCAAGTACTATGACTACGCAGTCAAGAACATTGAGAAGGGTACTTGGAAATCCGAGCAGATCTGGTGGAGCATGAAGGACGGAATGGTCGACCTCTCTGCTTACGGAAAGGCTGTTTCTGAAGATACAAAGAAACTTGTAGCTGCCGAAAAGAAGAAGATCCTTGACGGCAAATGGGATGTCTTCTACGGACCGATCAAGGGACAGGACGGTAAAGTAGTTGTCCAGCAGGGTAAGAACCTCAACGACGGAGAAATGCTCAGCATGAGCTGGTTCGTAGAGGGAGTAGAAGGAACGATACCCAAATAAACAGACCGGATAAATTAAAGGACTGGCTTGTCTTTACCAAGGCATGCCAGTCCTTTGTTTTTTTATGAAAGTGACCTGCATAAATCTTTTGGGGAAACTTCAATTCATCGAAGAAAACCTACTTCTGATACGTTTTTAATATAAAAACTTATAAAAATAACATACAATAATACAATAAATTTCCGGTTTTTTGCGGGGGTCATGGTTTTGCGAAAAAAAACTTATTTGATCGCTTCTTTCTTCTTTATCCTTATTTCAATATCCTCCGGCAGCGCATACGCACTCGAGGAGAGGCTATATGATGTAGCGGTGATAGGAGCCGGTTCCGGCGGATGCTCAGCAGCCATACAGGCGGCAAGGATGGGAATGTCCGTTGCCCTTATTGAGGAATCCGACTGGATAGGCGGGCAGATGACAGGGGCTGCCGTCTCGACGATGGATGACAAGACAAAGACCCGCACAGGTATATATCTTGAGTTCATAACCAAGGTCAGGGAATACTATTCGGCCAGGAATACAAGCGTTAACATTTGCTACTGGGGAAGCGATACCGTCGCATTCGAACCATGGGTCGGACAGATGATCCTTAAGGAAATGCTCCGTAAGGCAGGTCTCGTTGACATAATCCTTAAAGCCAGACCGACATCGGTAAAAGTAACTGAAAACAGGGTCCGTTCGGCTGTTGTAAAGGTGGATGGAAAGGAAGTTCTATTTTCAGCAAAAGTCTTCATCGATGCAACTGAGTACGGAGATTTTATTGCTCTTTCAGGAGCCCGATACAGAGTCGGCAACTCAATATCTCCTAAAATAGACAATAATGCGATAATACAGGATATAACATATCCTGCCGTAATAAAACAGTACAAAGATGGACTGCCGCCAGAACTAAAAGTCCAGGGAGCACCTCCGGGATACACCGATCATCTTTTCAAATTCAGGATGACGATAAGAAAAAATGGAAGCACATGGCCGGGGGATTACCCGTTCAGCCCTGTCGTGCATAATGCCTACCGCGCTATCCCGGATCCCTCGAATAACGCCATTATCGACGGGGGCAAACCTGAAACATGGACAAGTATTACAAAGACTGTTATAAACTGGGCAAATGATTATCCCGGCCAAAATGGCAGCTCTCCCAATCTGTCTGTTGATTTTCTTGAAAGCCCGAACTTCAGGGCCCTCGCAACCAGGGAGGCAATGCTGAAGACTCTCGCATTCCTTTACTATATGCAGACCGAGCTCGGCATGTCAGACTGGTCTGTTGACAACAGGCAGGGTTATGGAGGCTGGTTCAGCACTGACTGGGCAGACTGGGTGGAATTTCCCGAAAAATACCGTCCGATCCTCTCTCTCTTCCCCCCTTTTCCTTATGTCAGGGAAAGCAGGAGGCTGGTTGGCATCCGGACCATGACGGTCGATGACATCCTAAGGGATGAAAAGCTGGGCAGGACGCTCACTTCAAAACCACACAGCCTGGCCCTAGGTGAATATCCCATAGACATACACGGCAAAAACGACAGCATATACCTTGAAGCAGACTTGGGGGAAACGAAAGAAAAAATCCCGAACGACTGGAACGGAGACGGCGGGCTCTTCCAAATACCCTTCGAGGTTTTTGTCCCGGAGAAGCTCGATGGGCTTCTGGCAGCGGAGAAAAACATATCTGTTTCAAGGGTGGTAAACGGCTCAACTAGACTCCAGCCCGTTACAATGCTGACAGGACAGGCTGCCGGAGCGATCGCAGCTATGTCCGTCATCCAGAAAGTCCAGCCTCGGCAGCTGCGTCCGCTGGATGTCCAGACAGAACTTTGGAGATCAAAGAGCAGGCTTTCCCTCTTTGATTTTGAGGATGCACCTAATTACTCCGCATCATGGGCAGGAGTCGAAGCAGCTATGCTTTACGGGTACATGGACCCGCTGACAGAGAAATTTTTCGGTGTGTATGACAAAATGCACTGGGTGGAAGTAAGGGACGTATTCAGGAGAGCTCTTGGAATACAGAAATTCCCAGATAGAGAGCTTCAGGCTCTTGTGACCGTCAGCGAATTTTCTTCCTGGCTGGAAGTGCTTTTCAAAAAAGACATAAAAAGATACCAGGGGGTAATAGATGGCCTGGCAGGCGACAAACCCCTTACTAAAGGAAAGCTAGCAAGCACGGTCCTGGCTCTTTTGAAGGTTGCACCTGAAATTAAAGATAAAAAATAACTGAGGATATATCAGTAGTTTTTGAGTCCCTGGTTTTTTACAGGCGGTCTTCTCCTTGGTGGAAGACCGCCTGTTTTTTTTACCTGCCACCCCACTCGGCATATTTTTTATATTGAACAGGGGTTTCTCCTTGATGTATGATTGGCAGGAGCATACTATCTTTGCTTTAGAGAGAGCTGACAGGAATTATGATCACAAAGGACGGGGGTGGCGGGATGAAAAAATATTTAAAGACCATTCTTGTCTCCGGATGTCTTTTGATATATTTCCCTGCTTTAAGCGCAGAGGGTGTGGTCATCTCGATCCTCGCTCCTTCTGCAGAGGAGCAGGTGCTTGAATCAGGAAGGGACTTTTACGTTATCGGCAGAATAGAGCGTGAAGGCAAAAGCCCTGAGGATATGCCTTTTGATATCAGGGTAGATGTTGCAGAGACCGGCCTCGTCAGGGACGGAAAGATGATCCCCCTCCGGATCGTAAGCAGTCGCGTTGACCCTTTTACAGGGCTGACACCGGGAAGAGATATTTACTTCAGATATGAAGGAAAGGCCCCATGGGTGGATATAAACCGGGAGGAACTCTACCGATCTCCTCCCCCGGACCTCGTATACAGGCACGGTGACCCGGAGAGTTTCTATGACCCAACACTGAAGGCCGTGGTTACGGAAGGTCGCTTTGCAGTCTTGATCCAGGGCGGCGTAACGAAAGATTTTGACACTTCTTACAACTATCCCGAAGATCTTGCATGGAAATTATACAGAATAATAGTGACAGCAGTCTCAGGAGATAAAATCCTTGCCCAAGCAGAGGAAGATGTTATGTTCGGAACGGTCCAGGAGAAGGTCCTCGCAAGGTTTTCGCCTGATGAGCACATGAAGGAAGTTGTCTCTTTCGCCGAAGAAAACGGGTTTCGCATATACAGAGACCTTTTTCCCGGATACTGGCGATGCGCAGACGGTTCAGTATACGAGATCCCGCGCAGATGGAGGGCAAACGATGCCCTCGAGTACGTCGGGGGGAGAGTGCATGCGGTTATTTACAATATAAAGGAGAAAAGGTGCGCGACTCAGGAGGTCGAGATCGGGCGCATGGCTTTCGAGGGGTGGCTTGATTCCGAGGATGTCCTCTACTATCACTACGATATAGGAGAACCCTCCCTGCGGTTCGAAACATTGTACGGATCAGATATAAAGAAAGGGAAAATTGTCGCGTTCGAAAACGGCGACAGGCTTGAGCTTTTACGTGCCGAGGCAGGTGATATAAGGGATCGATATTACCCCGAAGACATGATCGGAACAGTTGACTGGAACTTTCATGATTCCGTATCCGTAGACCCGGATATACCGCTTGCGATCTGCGGGGTGGTAACTCCCATCCAGCCGATGCTCTCGGAGGTCATCCCGAACGATGACGGGACTTTTGAGGTGGGAAACCGGATAAGCCATATACGGTACAGGTTCGTAGACATGATCGATGGCGTTCTCCACGAGGAATCGAAAGAGGTATTCCTTGAAAGGAAATACAGGAACTCTGATGGAGAATGGTCTCTTGGTTCAATATATGAATTCCGTCATTTTTTCGATCTGCCCGAGATCCTCAACGGTAGGATAATGACCGTATACGTTAATGCTTACGATAAAAAGGGCGTTAAGATCGACGGGACCTCAGAAGCATTTTATCTGCGGATCAGATAGGCCAAAGACAGATAGGCCAAAGACTGATTTACCCTACGAATCCATTGATGTATAATTACCCGGCTTTGATCCGTGAGAGGATGGATCTGAAATAACCCAGCTCGCAAAGATCGAAAATAAGCAAATGCTTATGGATGAGGAGAAGATACCTAAACTCCTGATCTATTTTGCGATACCGGCTATGGTAGGGATGGTCGCGGGCGCAATATACAACATTGTTGACCGTATTTTTGTCGGAAGATTCGTTGGAACAGACGGACTGGCGGCGATCACACTCTCTTTCCCGGTAATGCTTCTATTGTTCTCTTTCTCTCTTTTGATCGGAGTTGGCGGCTCATCAAGGGTCGCGATATTACGGGGTGCAAAAAAACAGCGCCCCGCAGAACAGGCCCTGGGACACACGCTGATGCTTCTTGCCGCTGTTGGCTTTGCAGGGATGGGACTAAGCGTTTACGGCGTTGATCTCCTGCTCAGGCTGTCCGGTGCGAGCGAAGAGATTTTGCCCCTTGCAAGAAATTACCTCAGGATAATCCTGATCGGGGGTCCTCTGGCTCTCATGGGACATGGGATCAATTCGCTCGTCAGGGCCTGCGGAAGTCCTCGTTACGCGATGGGGACACAGATACTCGGGGCTTTCTCCAACATCCTGCTTGATGCCCTCTTCATAGTAAAAATGGGTATGGGTGTAGAAGGAGCTGCTCTGGGTACAGTTCTGGCTCAGGGTGCTGCAGCGATTTGCGGTTTGATGTTCTTTTATTCGGGATCAAGCCCCTTGAGGATAAGGCTCCATTTTCTTGTCAGACTTAGGATCAAAGTGATCAAAAAAATATTCGCTGTAGGGAGCTCTCCTTTTATAACAGAGCTCTCCTTCGTCTTCTATATGACATTGATGAACAACATGGTTAGAAAATATGGAGGGGATATCGGACTTTCTGCAATGGGAGTCTTCCTTAGCCTTGACTCGATCCTCTTCCTCCCCGCCCTGGCAATAGGCGAGGCTGTACAGCCAGTCATAGGTTACAATTACGGCGCCGGAAAACCCGACAGGGTAATAAGGGCGATAAAGTATGCGATCAAGATGGTCACATGTTTCTACGTTTTGAGCTTCGTTGTGGCGGAGATATTCACTGAAAAGATGATACTGCTTTTCAACGATAGTCCGAAACTCCTGGCAATAGGCGTTCCGGGAATGAGGATAGCCTACATTGGGATAATCTTCATGGGAGTGACAATAATAACGAACTCCGCCCTACTGGGGCTTGGAAGGGCAAGGGCGGCAATAACGCTGTCCGTATTCCGTCACGCAGTTTTCCTTTTTCTGCCCCTTATCATCCTGCCGCGATTTTATGGTCTGTGGGGTATCTGGATGTCTTTCCCTGTAGGCGATATTTCCGGCTGTCTTATCGCTGCTTTATTTTTAAAGAGGCTTTTCAATTGGCTTAAGGGCGATTCAGCTCTCTTTAGCAACTGAGTTTATTTTTTCCTGCGCCCTTTTCAGAGTAAGCGGCGATATCCCTGTAGCGATGAACGAGACCCTCTCGGCCAGGTTAAGCACGTGGTCTGAGATACGTGAGAGATGCCTGAGAGTCAGGATTGCGGTACAGTAAAGATCAAGCTGACTGCCCTCACATGCCTTTTCACAGCCTACAAGTTCTTTGAGCTTCGAGACCGCTTCCTTTCTCGTCCTTTTTATGATCCTTCTGCGCTCCCTTGCGGAACAGATGACCGTTTCATCCTCCCCGGCAAAGGCCTCCATAACTTCCGAAAGCATTCTGATGTTCTCAGCCGCCATGCTTTCAACGAAGGCTGCGATCTCTTCCGGAAACCGGGTACCTTCCGGGAGGTCAAGGACGTTCATCGCAATATTGACTGCCTGGTCTCCTATCCTCTCAAGGTCGACAATGATCTTCATAACTGAATAGACGAATCTAAGATCCTCCCTTACAGGCTGTCTCATTGCTATCGAATAGAGGCATTCCTGATCTATCTGCTCCTCTTTTTCGTCTATCATATCGTCTTCCTCTATCACTTTTTTTGCCAGCTCAAAATCTCTTCCCTTAAGGGCAAGGACGGATTTTTCGATAGCCGCAGCTGCATTCTTAGACATCTCATCTACAAGCGTCCGAAGCCTCTCTTTGTCAGAGGCATAAAGATAGCTTTGAACGCTGCTTTGATCTTTCTCTCCGACAGATTTATCAGACATCCCGTTCACCTCCTTCAAAAAGATCTTCAGTGCATGGATCTGTATCTTCAGACGTATTATATAATTCTTCATCTTCAGCAAGAATTTTTGACATACCAAGGAACCCCTGCATAAGAGATATCACTCTTATTGCCTTGGAGACATCCCTTCCGTATGAATAACTGCCTGATATCTCATCCCTGATCTCCCTGCATATTTTTCCGTATTCTCTTTCCAGTTCTCCGGCCTGTCTGATCAGTCCCTTTTCTCCGATAACAAAAGCTCTGAGGCTGGTCCGCATTATCTTCGCCGAAAACTTCTTCCATTCGTTCCAGAGCCTTGTGCCGGACCTATCTCTCAACGCATTGTGCGACGTGTCATCGCTGAGGATCTCGCTTATTTCACCGCATAGGGCCTTTGACATGGATCGCAGTATCGACATCGTTCTGCTGACAGATGCGAACTTAGCCCTAAGTTTCGGTTCCTCGCCGGTCAAATGTATCTTATAGGAATAATCCTGACAGATATTGCTCAGTCCCTCAATTGCCGCCGGGAGTTCTTCAAAAAGACCTTCTTTCCTCTCGGTTGGTATCATAAGCATCTGCAGATAAGCCTCCAGATAATTTGATAGCCTTGTCATCTCTCTTGAGAGCAGCAGCACTGCCACCGATGGCACAGAAAGCATCTCTTCTTCCAAATACATAGGCTGATCCATTTCTCCTGAGTTCTTTACGGATCGTACGGAAAGATCGCTTACAAGGGATGTAAGAGGCAGAAACATGACTATGTTGAACAATGCGAGCAGGATCTGGCCGAAGACAAGTTCCTGTACTGCATCAAGGCCTGCACCTGACATTATCCTGTGTACAGGAGGGATCAAAAAGGCGAAGATCAGCGAACCTGAGACGTAATATAATGATGAACAAAATCCCAGCCTCCTGGCACTCAGCCTTCCTCCAAAGCTGGACATAACTGCTATAAGTGATGATCCAAGGTGAGCTCCAAGGGCTATCGGCAGAGCTGAGACGGCAGGAAGTGCGCCCGAGAGGGAAAGGACTATTCCAATGCCGATTATTGCAGACCTGCTTTGAAAAACAACAGCAAAGAGGAAGGATGCCGCCCCCATCAGAAGAGGAAAGGATGACCAGGCGAGGACTAACTCTTTTATCTTCCCATCCTCAAACAGCGAGGCAGACCCTGATCTCAGAAACATCATCCCTAGAAAAATTATGGTTATGCACTTCAAAACGCCGCCAATGAGCCTTATTTTTCTATTTTTCATCTTGCTTAGGAAAAAGGCCCCTGCAAAGAGGAGGGGAGCATAATCAAAAATATTGAAGCTGAGCAGGATCGAAACAAGAGTGCCTCCGAGGCTGGCACCCATAACCATCAGGATCGAATCTGTGAGAGACAGTATCCCGGCATCAACGAAACCTATACCGAAAGATATCGCGATAGAGCTGCTTTGAGCCACAGCGGCAAGGAGGGCCCCGAAGAAGAAAGAGCGGCTTCTGCTGCCTGTCAGTCTTCCAAGTTCCTCTTTAAGGCCTCCGCTAAGTTCCTGCCGAAAAAAACGGGCACTTTCCTGCGCGCCGTAAAGGAACAGCGCGAGACCGCCTGTTATGCTGACAAAACTGTTTATCGCTTCCGTCTCCCGCACCCCCCTTTTAAAAAACTTTACAGATTTTTTCGATCCTATCCACCGGTCATGCTGTACAAAATGCCGTGCCTCAGGCCTCTGTCGCTGACAACTATTTCTCTGCACCCAGTAAATCGCATTGCGTATCTGATGATACATGCACCTGCAAGGATGATATCTGCCCTTTCCGGATCAAGGCCCGGTATTTTGCGTCTTTGCTGAGGGCTTTTAACTGAATATTCCCTTATCTGTCTCTCAACTTCTTCTTCCGATAGGACCGTTCCGTGTACTTCTGCCGGATCATATTTATCCATCCTTTTGTAAACGGAGGCCATGCTTGTGACATTTCCTCCGATGCCAATAGCCATATCGATCTTAAAAGGAGGTTTTACGCTGCTAAAAATCTGATTTAATTCGTCATCCGCTTTATCCATATCTTCCTGCAAAATCGTCTCATTTGAAAAGAATTTTTCCGTTAGAAGCAGTGCACCGGTTTTTAAGCTGGCGTTGCAGACTATCTCTCCATTTTCGGCAAAGACCAGTTCCGTGCTTCCTCCGCCCGTGTCGATAGTGCAGTATCTGTTCACATTACTCAGGTCAAAACCCGAGACCGCACCTGAAAAAGAAAGGATCGCCTCATCTTCTCCGGAAAGGACCTCTGTCTCAATTCCGGTAAGTTCCCTTAGTTTATCTGAAAGTTCTTCGGCGTTGGACGCGGTCCGAAGAGCCATCGTGCCAACTATTCGGATAACGTCTGCGCCGTTCTTTTTAGCATCAGCAACAAATTGATTGACTGCGTCTGTCGTCCTTTGAAGTGCAGGCCTGCTGATCAGCCCTGATTTACTCAGGCCTTCCCCCAGTCTTGTTATCTTTGCGGCATCTTTCAAGACTGCAGCTTCTTTTCTACGATCTGCCTCCGCAAGCAGGTACTTCACAGAGTTCGTGCCGATGTCAATTATTGCCTTTGCCATTTTCTTTGCTCCTTTATAATTTTATCCTGACAACGCTTTAATTTGATTATAACCTGAGGATAAATGTGCCGCAATAAAGCTGTTTTAATGTCTTTTTAACTGACAATGCTGTAAAATTACCTGTAAATCCGCTTTTGCGTGGAGGCATCATAATTGCAGACTGAAAACGTGCTTCATATAATAAGCCACACCGACCTGGACGGAGTAGTCTCCGCAGCTCTTGCATGGCATGCAAACAGGTCGTCCGGGCTGCCGATAAAAGTCTCGCTTATGGGTTACGGTGAAATCGACAATGCCATACTGGAATCGCTTAATTCAGGACAAAGACTGATCGTTCTTGATCTTTTCTGCCAGCGAGACCAGACCGTTGACGAAATTGACCGGACTTTCACTGAAGGCAGTCCTCCTTTTGTATTTGACCATCACAAAAGCACCTATGACAGATACAGCAATAGGAAATGGGCTGTAGTCGATACCGGGTACTGCGCTGCCATGGTATATTGGAAATGGCTTATGGAACAAAAGCTGGATGACAGTACGAGAAAGATCGTTGACGAAATTGAACCTCTCATAAAAACAACGAACGACAGGGATCTATGGCTTGGAGAAATTCCTGAAAGCCGTCTCTGGCAAGGTCTCGTGACGATATGCGGACCTTGGGGAGTTCTGATGAGACTGGTCTCAGCTCCTTCTGCCGAGCTGACCAAGGGAGAAAGGGATTCAGCACAGAATTTTGTGGACCTGCAGGAAGAGAGGTTCGAGCATGCAAAGACCGGGATATTGAGGACCGGAGATGATCTCTCCTTTGTAGGTGACGGAGTGCTAGAATTCGGGGACGTTTCGGACTTCTGCGGACTGATACTTGACAGGGATCCGAATCCGCCCAAGCTGGCGGCAGTTTCGGCAAAGAGGATGGGGGGCGACTGGGCTCTTTCGCTTCGCAGCCGTGACGGACTCGCCGGAAAAATAATTACTCTGCTAAAAGACGGCAAAAAAATAAGAGGGGGCGGCCATGGCAACGCTGCCGCGCTCTATTTTCCCTACAGCTATAATGAGGATCAGATACGTGAGACCGTACTGGCTGCCATAAAGCAGGAGAAAGAAAGAACCGAAGCCCCCAATGTAACACTTGGGGACCTGTTCAAAGGGCTTAATAAAATTTGAGATCAATAGCCTTTCTTTACTCCTCCGAGGGAACGGGACATAAAGCCGCTGCCGAGAATCTGAAAGAATGGTTTTTAGAGAACGGCTCCGAAAATACTGCGATGTGCCTTGATGTGCTCGAAGTCTTGCCTTCATGGCTGCGCGGGACTGTTTCAAAGGGCTATCTGCTTATTGCCCGCCACGCTCCCTGGATATGGGGCAGATTTTACTGGGGGTCAGATAAACCCTCTGTTCAGGCATCCGTCTTTGACCATATCCATTCCCTTTTGTGCAGCATTTATCTTCCGATGATAGAAGACCTGGTCTCCTCTTCCGGAGCAGAGGCCGTTGTCTTCACCCATTACTTCGGAGCTTCGCTCTTTGCTTCAAGAAACCGCCTGAAGATCCCTGTATTCTACGTAAACACTGATTTTGTCACTCACCGTTTTCAGAGAAGCCCCGTTTTTTCTGCATCATTTACGGCAAGCGAGGCGGCCCTTGAGCAATACAGGATAGATGGCATCGGCAACGTTTTCAATACGGGGATCCCGGTTTCTAAAAAATACAGCTCTCCAATTTCAAAAAAAACAGCGAGGGAGCGCCTTGGACTAGATATGGACAAGAAGACTGTACTCGTGACAGGCGGAGGGATCGGCGCCGGCCCTGTTATCGATGTAACATACTCACTTGCCGAAGAAAAGGATATTCAGACTCTGGTCGTCTGCGGAAACAACTCGCAGCTATACAAAAAACTCTCCTTAAAATACAGCAGTAATGAAAATATCAGGATCATGTCATTCGTGGACAACATGCCTGAATATTACTGCGCTTCCGATCTTGCTGTGATGAAACCCGGAGGGCTATCTCTCTCAGAAGCTCTTTCTGCAAAACTTCCTCTTCTTCTTCTGGAACCCATTCCGGGTCAGGAACAGCTCAATATGGATCTCCTATGCGGCAGTAATGCCGCGAGGCGCTTAAAAGACATTAGCAGAACATCAGAAGAAGTACTGGAAATACTGGGAAACGACCTTGTTCTGGATCGTATGACTGAAGGAATTGAACTGTTTTCCCGGCCAAGGGCAGCAGAAGATATTCTTGAAATAATAACAAGGTATAAATAATATTTACTTTTGTTTTTCGTTTCATGCGGTCCATATTGACGTCTGAGGGGGGTTTGCTGCTTATGATTACAGATTACGTAGAGAGGAAAACAAACAATTATTGCAAAAAATATCACGCCCTCAACACGAAGGGCGTGATATATCAATCTCGATATTTGCTCTTGTTGATCTAATTTTAGTCTCCGAGCGGAGGGAGAGGACCTATTTCATCCTCTTTAGAAAATTCCTTTTTAGGAAAGTAACGTTTTTTTAATGACTCAAATCTGGTGTTTAGATCTTCCATCATCAAAGTCGCCCATAGTGGATCGGGCCATTTTTTTCTGTGTGCTGTTGTAGAAATGCAGGCACACATCATAGCCCCAAAATAGAAGTAGGCGTCATTGAAGGCAAGTGCCAAGCCAAAAAATATGAAACACAGAGATGCAAAGAGGTCCTTGTAAAAAAACACATTATCGCTTCCAATCTAAAATACTTCAGATGCCCAACTAAGTATTATATCAGATTCTCTGTGACCTTTCCCAAAAAAGATCAATTTGCGCACATATGCCTAATAAGCAGTGGATACTTCAGTATAAAAATTGAAGCTCCCGACCAACGCTGGGGAGCTTCAATTAAATGTTTGCTGATCCTTCCTTGCTCTGACTTTTTAAAGTCTGTTACCAGGGAAGGCCAAGTATTACATGGGGAAGGAAAAGAGAGACCTTCGGAACGTAAGCAGTGACCGCAAGCACCGGGATCCAGCAGAGAGCCATAAAAGTAAGTGCCGGTTTCATGATCTCGTTGATCGAGGCGCCTCCTACTCTTCCGCTCAGGTAAAGCACCGGTGCACACGGAGGTGTGATGCATCCAAGAGCAGTATTTACTCCTACTATTGCTGCATAGTGTACCGGGTCTACGCCAAGCTTAACAATTATAGGGAGCAGGATCGGCGTTGTCAGAACAACTACGCTTATGTCATCCATGAGCATCCCCATGAGGACCAGGAACAGGTTTATCATGAACATGATTATGTAGGGGTTGGTGGAGATCGAATAGAAGAGATCGAGCACCTTGCCGGGAAGGTCCTCAAGGATATAGAGCCTTGAGAGCATGGAAACGGAATAGAGCATTACCATGATAACTCCGGTCGTTATCGAGCCTTCGACCACTATGTTGAAAAGAGTCTTCCAGTTCAGCCCCTTATAAACGTAGAGTCCTATGGGGATACAGTATACGACAGCGAGGGCGGATGCTTCTGTAGTCGTCATTACTCCTCCGTAAATGCCTCCCAATACCATGAAAGGCATGAAAAGAGCAGGGATCGCAAGGCGTCCGCGTTTCATGAACATTTCATAGCGTTCTTTAGGAGAACGCTTCTGTTTAACAAGAACATCTTTGTTGTTGCGAAGCATCCAGAGGTTTACCACACTGAGAAGTATGATGGTCACTATTCCGGGGCCTATGGTCGCAAGGAAACAGGCCAGAACAGAGATACCGCTTATCCATGCGAAGATTATCAAAGTCGCGTTCGGGGGTATCAGAAGCCCCAGAAGGGATGCGTTCGCCATAAGGGCGCAGGCATGTCCCATCGGGTAACCACCGGCTTTGAAACGTGGAAACATGATCGCGCCTATACAGGAAAGGGTAGCGCAGGCAGCTCCGCAAATGGATCCGAATATCGCACAGGAAATGATCCCGACTACACCAAGACCACCTTTGATATGCCCGACGAATACATCGACCATATCTATCATCTTTTCAGCTATTCGGCCTCTCTCCATAATACCGCCTGAAAGAATGAACATTGCTATGGCGATGAGGGAGACGGAGTTCATCTGTGTGAAACCATAGGGCAGAAGCTGTGTGGCCTGGTAACCTACCTGATCGACTCCTCCGAAGAAGATCAGCCAGGCGCATGAAGCCATGAAGCTGACAGGGACCGGTACACCGATCACCAGACATGCCATCAGTATTACTAATGCAACATAGATCATTCTGTCTTACCTCCCGCAAAAAGCGCTTTTGCGGCCCTTATCATATCCCATAAGAAATAGTAGGACATGAAAAACAGACCTATCAAAATTGGGAGGTAGCCTGTCCACAGAGGTATCCTCCATGCAACGGTCTTTGGGATAGCGACTCCGGTGCCGAGAGGACCCGCGAAACCAAAATAGAAGAAGTCCCATCCATACCATGTGAAAAGAAGAGTGACACCCAAAGTCACTACTGTTTTTGTGAAGATCAGCAACCGCTTGATAAATCCTTCTTTAACGTAAGACTGAACAAGGTCGGCGGAGACATGTGATCCTGCAAAAGCCCCGTAACCCGCTCCCATAAAATATAGCCAGAAAGCGAATATCTTTATCCATTCCTCGTAGCCGTAGAGGTCCATTTCAAGTATATAACGCATAACTGTTGCCGCGCTGATAATTACGGCAAGCACTATGGCCATGACAAAACAAATTATTGCGAAAGTTCTGGTTATGATCTTGTCAAAGGGGTTTGTTGCAACTCTTACAGTTGAAATTGGTGCTTCGTATTCAGTTTCTTCGATATACTTACACTGCGCCTGTGTCATAAATGGGGCTCCTTTCAGAAAAAGGAAGATCCGGGGAGGAAGATCCTCCCCGTGGACTTCCCGGAGGCTGCTTTAGTTATCGGTAACTTTATTTACCGAGTTTCTTTACAGATTCCCGAGGTTCTTTACAAATTCCTTCATAAGTTCTTCAGTCATGCCGCGCTTGCCAAGCTCTGTCCATGTTGTTATGCATGCTTCTTTGATCGGCTTGAGTTCAGCTTCGGTATACCTGAAGACCTTGATCCCCTTTTTCTCCATGAGACCCATGTACTTGTTGTCTTCAGCCTTCGCGTTGTCTATAGAGAGAAGGGTGTATTTCTTTGCTACTTCTTCGAAGACCTTCTGGTCTGCAGGGGTGAGCTTCTTCCAGGATTTGTCGCTGACCATGAATGCAAGGTATTCCATCGAGTAGTTGGTGTGGTACCAGTACTTAAGCACGTCTCCAAGGATCGTGTATGCCGCTGCTACAGGGTAACCGTCAACTGCATCACATACGCCGGTCTGCATTGACTGGTAAACATCTGAGTAAGGGATGGTAATCGGGCGGAAACCCATTGCTTTTGCTCCGAGAGTGTAGACATCCATGTTCGGTACTCTGGTAAGAACGCCCTTGTCGACCTTCGGGTTAAGGGGTTCTTTGAGGGGCTTCGTTGATCCGATACCGATCATTCCTTCGATGTAGGATCCGATCAGCCTTACGCCGAGGGCGGAGCTGAGTTCATTCAGCTTGTTGGGCAGCCATGCACCGGGGACAAAGACCTTTTTCGCATCATCATAGCCGCTTATAAATCCGTTGACGTAAACGAGCTCGAGGCGGGGGTCAAATTCGCTTGCGATCGACATAAGGGACATGTCGACTGTTCCGCGGATCATCTCTTCCATAACAAGAGAGTAATTTCCGAGCTGGTTTGCGGGATAGACTTTGATCTCAACGCGACCGCTGGTCTTCTGTGCTATTTCCTTGGCTATGTCGTTCATTGTCTTGGTCGCCATGTGGTCGGGCGGTGACTGACCTGCGAAGCGGAAAACGATAGGGGCTGCTGTTGCCGGGCTTACTGCTGCTACGAACAGAAACATTACTGCAAGGATAATTGCAAATTTCTTCATCAAAAAACTCTCCCTTCAAGTCTCTATTTCTTGTTCTTGGATAATGACTTTAAATACTATCTGCAGATGCATGAACTAAATAAAAAACGGTGCAAATCGCTCTTCATTACAGCCCTCCTTTCCTGCCTGACAGAGTGAAACTGTATTTTTTTGAATAATTTCCAAAATTGCAAAACCTAACCTAATATTTCAAATTCACCCTTCTGTAACATTTGAGCAATTAACTGAAAAACGAGAGAATTACGTGAACAAATTACATCAAAGAGCCCTTTTAGTCAATCTTGTGTCCATGCTATTAACATAACTGATATTTCTGCGGTCATATTATACTCGCACGTTTTTAATGAAAAAAGCCCCTCTCAAATAATTTATTATTGTTTTTAAAAATTATTAATCATGTTCTCACTTTTGAGACTCATCTCGTACCGTAATAATATTTCAGGAAAAGATGACCGCACCAATTATACCGTAAATAACAAGGAGTAGGGGCGGGTAATTTTTAAAAAATTTGCATTTTCGGATAAGTAGAACGCCTAAAATCAGCATCGCCATAGCCTTAACGCCGTTTTGGGCCGTTACTGTAAGCGGAGAGATAAGGGAGAGTGTAAGCAGGCCTCCCACTATCGGACGCAGCATATCTTTGAATTTTCTGCTTTTTTCTGCCTCTAATTTTTTCAAAAGGCACAATGCGCCGCATAAAATCAAAACCGGTACGATAACGATCGATAAAGTAGAGACAATGGATCCGGGGATCCCAGCCCGCTGAAACCCGACGAAGGTTGCCGCATTGATCGCAATAGGTCCCGGAGTTACCTGCGAAAGAGCAAGTACCTGGCTGAACTGGGAAGGTGTAAGCCAGCCGGTCGCCTTAACAAGCTGATATTCAATAAGAGGAAGTGTCGAGAGCCCCCCTCCGAAAGCCCCCGCAGCTATCTGTGAAAAAGAAAACACAAGTTCCAGAAGAACTTTCATCGCAATACCAGCTTTTCCCTCATAAGCTGGACTAAAAATGCCGCGAGCATTGAAAGCAGGGGGTTGATCCCAAATACACCTATCAAGGCGATGACCACGACAAACGGAACAATATTCCACCATCCGCAAGAGAGTGTCGATCTGACATTGTCAAATACGACCATTGTAATGATAGCTCCCGTACCGGCCAGGACACCTTTAAAAAAACCCTGTACCTCCTGAGTTCCTGAATATTTAAGAATTATCGGGGAAAGGATAAGGATTATTACAAAAGGAGGAAGGACAGCTCCCGCAACTGCAGCCATGCTCCCTTTAAGCCCTCTGTAATGCCTGCCAAGCAGCCATGCGATAGAGACGGCAAGCGGACCAGGCACTGATGCTGCAAGGCTTACCATATCAGAAAATTCTCCTTCAGAAATATCCTGTCTGTCTGCTATGCCAAGCTTTACCATTCCCAGGATCACTATTCCACCGCCGAATGTGACAGCGCTTATCCTAAAGAAGAAAAAGAAGAGCTGAACTATCGTCATTGAAGTCCTCTCAATCGACAATTGCCTTGTCGGTTCATTTTGCATAAATTATCGCTTCCTTTATGATAGTTGAAAGAAATGAAAATGAAAACATCATTGATATTGCGTAGAAAATTTTGAAAAGAGAGCTAAAATTAAAAAAAATGATACCTTGGAGGATCTTTGATGAAAAAATATGTGTTTTTGATCCTTTCTTTGTTACTTGCATCCTGTTCCTCGAACCTGTCTGCTGAAGCAGCGCTGCAGAATGCCCTTCCGGAGGCCATGGGAAAAAACATCACATCTGTATTCAGGCCTGAATCAGCAGCAGTAACAGTTAAAGGTCAGACCGCGTGGATAGAGATCAACGGAGGAACAATAGACGGGATAAGGATAGATAAAATGAAACTGCTTGCAGTTCTGCAAGAAGTCTCCACCCCGGATGGATCAACGGACAGCGCATCGTACCTTGCTCAAATGATCAAAAGCTCAAAAGGCGAGGTAGTGCTTGCTGAAAAGGATGTCAATGATTATTTCAACAAAAACGAAAATCCTGAAGGCTTTTCTGAACTGCAGTTCGACTTTAAAAAGGAGGGCTTTACTGCATCAGGAAAATTCAGAACCCGGATCATCATAGACATTGAACTTCCGATATCAGCAAAAGGGATCCTGGGCCTGCGTAATGACGGGGTCTATCTGGAAAATACGGACATAAAAGTTGAGGGGATGAGCCAACCTGAGGTACTTACCAATATGATAGTGTCAAAATTAAATCCTTTGCTTGAATTTAAAGCCATACCATTCCCTGTTACATTTGAAAAGATCACTATGACAGAAAAAGCAGCAATAATGACAGGAGAACCGAAAGAATTTAAAGGCGGAGATACCTGGAAGTGGAAAAACCTTCCGTAATTTAATCAAATTCCTCTCGATATATGATTATCCATAACAATGCCTTGCCAGTAATGAGGCAGGGCATGTATTTTTTATTTTGATAGTCAGAAAAAGTCTAATGCCAGACACACAATAAACAGTCTTTTATCAGGTAGAATCGACATCCTAGCTTTTATAAACAATACATCGGACCCATTCTTGGCACCCATTAGACACCAGATCCGCAACTGTTCATTGATAGATCATGCTAAAAGACTGAAAACAGAACTTGTTCCCCTTTTATAATAATGAATTCTCTTTTTCTTAATACAAGTTATTGTTTTCTGAATTTTTGACTACATACACACATTTTCCATCCACATACTGTGGATAAGCATAGAAATTACTTCGCTTTTTCACTCTCTCTGCGGTTATTCATAAAAATCACAAGCTAGGCATCACAAAGATCCTGTCCCCAAAAAGGGCGTTTGTTTACTCATTAGTATCATCATATCCACAAAAAACGTACATTGAGCAAAGGTTATCCACTGCTGTAGAAACAGCATGGTCATCAATGGTCTAATTTATTGGACTTTGTTATATTTTGCGCTTGAGCTTTTGTTCCGTACTTTACCATCATCCACATTAACACTGAACATGTTTGTGGACATGTGGATACATGTTGTGGATTTAATTTGTATTTTTTGTTTTTTCTCACAAAGAGTTCTTCATGATACAATTGTTCGGACAGACTTTCTTCGTTACTATCTGTCCCCTGGGGTGAAAATTGATGGGCAAAGATTTAGACATATTATGGAGTGAATTCAAAACTCACTGTGTTGAAGTAATTTCCAACTCTGACAGCGCTATTAGGACTTATTTGGACACCTGTCTTCCTGTTTCTATGAAAGATGGCGTTTTTGTCCTAGATGTGCCTACTCCTTTTGCCAAGGAGCAGATAAAATCCCGCTTTCTTAATAAAATGAATGACCTTCTGGTCGAGACAGGGTTTGGCACAAGCATCGAAATAGAGGTCAGCCAGGAGATAAAAGAGGATATAGGGGCTGCAGGAAGGGCTGTCGCTGCTGCTTCCCCGGCAAAACTTTCTCTAAGCAGGAATGGACTCAATCCAAATTATGTTTTTTCTTCTTTCGTAGTTGGAAAGTCAAACAGGCTTCCTCATGCAGCATGTCTGGCCGTAGCAGAATCTCCGGGTGTTGCATATAATCCTCTTTTTATTTGGGGAAAAGTAGGGCTCGGAAAGACACATTTGATGCACGCTATAGGACACCATATTGAAAAGACTCAGCTAAATACTAAGGTCCTTTATGTAAGCGCAGAAAAATTTACGAACGATCTGATAACCTCTATAAGAAATAACACAAATAATGAATTCCGGTCCCGTTACAGAGAGCTGGACGTTCTCATGATAGACGATATTCAGTTCATTGCAGGGAAAGAACAGACACAGGAAGAGGTATTCCACACCTTTAACGCGCTCCACAATTCAAAGAAACAGGTAATTATCAGTTCAGACAGGCCTCCCAGAGACATTCAGGGGGTTGAAGACAGGCTTGTTTCCCGTTTTGAGTGGGGACTCGTGACTGATATTCAGCCGCCTGATCTTGAGACACGCGTTGCGATCCTGCAAAAAAAGGCCGAGATAAAGAGTTATGAAATTCCTGACGACATCATTCTTTTTATAGCCCAAAATATTCCCAGCAACATTAGAGAGCTTGAAGGGGCACTTAACAGGATCGTAGCATGTTCTGAATTCAACTCAGATCCAATGACAATGGAAAATGTTTCTATATGGCTCAAAGACCTGCTTCACGATACACGTTCAGGTCCTGTAAATATTGGGCTTATCCAGCAGCTGGTTGCGGAGACATTCGGCATCTCAACAGAGGATCTGATATCTCCAAAAAGAACTGCAGAACTTGCTCTTGCAAGACAAGTCGCTATGTACCTTGCAAGAAACAGGACAGGTGAAAGCCTACAGCAGATAGGATATGCGTTTAACAAAAAAGACCATACTACAGTTATTCATGCCTGTAAAAAAGTTGAAGAACTTCTAAAAAATGATCTGCGGGTCCGTTCTTTTGTGGATAATGTTGTAAGTAAGCTGTAGATTCTCTGGTTTTTTTCGTGTATATTTTTGTGTGTAGAAATATTTTTCAGTTTTTTTCTTGCATTTTGTGATTTATGTGGATTAATAATTTTTCTGTTTCTATTTTTATTCACACAGTAAAATCAATTGCTGTAAGAGTTTTTATGTGTTTTCAACAAATCCACAGCCCCTACTACGCCTATTACTTATTTTTGATTATATACAGATAAGAGCAGGAGGTCATCCTTATGAAACTTTCGATAAACAAGAAATTATTCCTACAGAGCTGGGGGCTTGCTGAAAGAAGCACTTCAAGTTCCAGCTCAATGAGCATCCTTTCCTCTGTCCTTGTTAAAGCGTCACAGGACCAGGTAACTTTGCAGGCAACAGATATAAGAACATCAATAATCTGTACAGCATCCGGCATAAACGTCCTGGAACCGGGAGAGGCCGTTTTTCCAGTAAAAATTGTCAGTGAACTTTTTAAAAAGGCTCCCGGCGAGGAATTCAATCTTATTGTTTCTGATGGTAAGGTAGTTTTGAAAGCGGGAAAGAGCAAATATAATTTCAGCACTTATCCTGTAAGAGAATTTCCTTCACTTCCTACATCGGCAGATGCAAAACTCTTCTGCAAACTCACGGTAGGAGAACTTGCAGAGGTAATTGAAGAGGGAACACTTGCTGCATCCTCAGGTGAGGAATTTCCGCTTTATCTCTCTTCAGCGAATTTTCAGATATCAAACAATGTATTGAATATAGTTTCAACAGACACAAGGAGGCTTGCTCTCTCAGGAGCAGCAGTAATTGAAAGTGTTGATTCAGAAAGCGCCCTTCTGCCAATGAAGGGGATCAAAGAGATACAGAGAATACTGGCTTCTCTGAATCCTGAGTATCTTGTAGAGATACTTTATGACGATGCACAATTTTATTTTAAGGCAGATAATGTTGAATTTACAGTAAGGAGAGTTGAATCTCATTTTCCAGCCTATGAAAAGATCCTTCCCAAAATACATTCGACAACTGTAGTGCTTGACAGAGGAGCTCTGATCTCCGCTCTCGAAAGGGTGGACGTAATCGTAAAGGATTACAACAGAATGGTCATCCTTGATATAGCCAAGGAAAACAGGTTTGTAATGAGGGGAAGGGCTCCTGATTTTGGAAACGCAAAAGAAGAGATATTTGCAGAAATATCTGGTGATGACCTCAAGATAGCAGTAAATTCAAAGTTTTTCATGGAATCACTCAAAGTATTGAGAGAATCGCATGTAAGGCTTTCTTTCAACGGATCGTCAGGACACATGGTTGTCAGAAGGTCAGACGGAGAAAAATTTATCTGTCTTATCGCACCAATCAACCTTACAGAAGAAGAACTCAACTTAGGTGAAACCGAGCCGGATTCCGGAGATGGGATATAACAGGGTACGGTTCAACAATTTCAGAAATATTGAACCCCGGGAGATTAAATGGTCCCCGGGGTTGAATTTACTTACCGGTCCAAACGGTTCGGGCAAGACAAACATCCTTGAGGGAATAAATATAGTCTCCGGATGGGGACCCCTCGAGCGAGGAACCAGATCTTCGTCGCTCCCAACATGGAACAGCGGATCTTCAGAGATCCAGCTTACAGGTCAGCTTGACGATGAAAACGGGGAGATAATAAAAGTTAAAATTTCATCAAGATATACTATCAAAATAGAGGAAGAAACAATAACAGCAACAGACTTAAGGTGGAAAATACCTGTCCTCTCATTTCTTCCCAACGACATGTCGATAATAGAGGGATCTTCCGTCTTTAGAAGGAGGCTGATGGACATGGTCCTTACACTGATCGTGCCGGTATATGCCACTAGGCTCCATGATTACAGGAGGGGCATAAAGCAGAAAACTGCTATCCTCCGGAACGGAGGCAGGACAGATCTTATAGACAGAGCCCTTCTTCCGCTTGCATCGTGGATCTGGAAGATGAGAGAAGAGGCCCTTGTGATGATATCAGAATCGATGAAAGAAATGTGCGGTCTACTTCCCCATCCGACCGAGATAAGCCTTTTAAGGGGAGGATCAGGTTCTCTGCAGCTTCCGGAAGAAGATTTCAGATATTCGCTTAAAATAAATAGAACCAGAGAAGAGGTCCTGAGAGTTCCTGTGGTAGGACCGCACAGAGACGACATGCTTATTACTACAAACGGGACCCCCGCAGCCCGTTCGCTCAGCAGGGGGTTCAGGCGCCGTGTTGCTGTTGCATTGATACTTGCCGCCGCCGAAGGTGTAAAGAGGAAACTTGGTAAAAACCCAGTCCTTCTTCTTGACGAGATAACGGCGGAACTGGACTCAGAGGGAAGAAATATCCTCTTCTGCGCTTTAATGGAGAGAAAAACACAGGTTTTTGCCTCTACAGCAGAGCCCTTTACCGAAAGTTTTCCCGGCAGGATATATGGTGTTAATTCAGGGAGAGTTGAAATAATCGATGAAAATTGAAGAAAAATATGATGTCATAGTGGTAGGAGGAGGGCACGCAGGCTGCGAGGCGGCGCTTTCGGCCGCACGCATGGGATCGAGGGTGCTTATGCTCAACCTATATCTGGACAACACGGCAATGATGCCCTGCAACCCTTCGATCGGAGGTCCTGCAAAAGGACACCTGGTCCGAGAGATAGATGCCCTGGGAGGAGAGATGGCGAAGGCTGCGGATAAAGCAACCCATCATCTCAGGTGGCTCAATACATCAAAAGGACCGGCGGTAAGGACTCTCCGGGCACAGTGTGACCCTGTAAAATACGGAAATCATTACAGAACTGCCATACTGACATGCCTAGGCTTGGAAGTCCATCAGGCAATGGTAACGGATCTGCTGACAGAGAAAGGCAGAGTTGTGGGTGTAAAGATACGCACAGGCCAGACTTTCCTTTCTAAGACAGTGATAATAACTACCGGGACCTATCTTGCCGCGAAGATCCACATCGGCCTCACCTCCCACAAATCAGGTCCTCTTGGTATGGTATCTTCGTCCGGGCTCGCGAGGAGCATCCGGAAAACAGGTCTGACAGTTGGCAGGCTAAGGACCGACACGACCCCCAGAGTGCTTGCGGATTCTATAAACTGGGAAATACTTGATCGCCAGGAGAGCATAAATGAGCCGGAGTCTTTTTCTCATTTTGGAGAAAAAAGAGTGCATGAAGGAATCATTTGCGGCCTCACCAGGACGAATAAAGAGACACATGAGGTCATAAAAAAATATTTTGACCGCTCACCTCTCATACAGGGCACCCTTGACTCAGAAGGTCCCAGATATTGCCCCTCCATAGACGACAAGATCATCAAGTTCCCGGAAAAGGATACCCATCCCATATTTCTTGAACCCATTAATCCTGAGGGCAGGGAGGTCTATCTTCAGAATTTTTCAACTTCGATGTGCCTTGAAGCGCAGCTTGAGTCCGTCAGGACGCTCAGGGGATGCGAATCTGCCCATATACTGAGGCCGGGTTATGCAATTGAATATGATTTTGTTGACCCGACACAGCTTTATCCCTGGCTCGAGACAAAAACGATAGCCAACCTCTTCCTTGCGGGGCAGATAAACGGAACTTCAGGATATGAGGAAGCCGGTTCTCAGGGACTCATGGCAGGGATAAACGCGGCGCTGAGAGTCAAAGACCTTGAGCCGCTGGTACTGAGACGCGACCAGGCGTATATCGGTGTCCTTATCGACGACCTTGTAACAAAGGGGACAAGCGAGCCCTACAGGATGCTGACCAGCAGGTGTGAGTACAGGCTGCTCCTGCGCCACGACAACGCAGACACCAGACTCTCACCGGTTGGAAAAGAGATAGGACTTTTACAGGAAAATGAATGGAAGATCCTTCAAAAGAGGTGGCGGCATATTGAAGAAGAAACTCAAATGATAAAGAACATTAAGATCTCTCCAACCGAAAAAATAAATGAAATACTGCGAGGCGCTGCATCTTCTCCGCTTTCTGAAGGTCTCCCCGCAGCAGAGCTTCTTAAAAGACCTGAGATAAGCTGGGGAGTCTTCTCGGAAATAACTTCAAGCACAATAGAAAAGGAGCTTGGAGAAAGGATCTCTGTTTCAGCAAAGTATGAAGGATACATCGACAGGCAGATGCGCCAGGTCAATAAATTCCACAGGATGGAGATACTCAAATTCCCCGAGGGCTTTGATTTTTCTGCGGTCAGCGGGCTTTCAGCTGAAGGAGAACAGAAACTTTCAAAATTTATGCCCCGGACACTTGGACAGGCCTCAAGGATATCAGGTATACCTCCGACTGACATACAGCTTTTATGGGTCGCTGTAGAAAACAAAAGGCGTTCAAAGGATGAAACGACAGATGACTGAGATAATAAAAACAGCTGATGCTCTCAAGGGCAGCGTTCCTTACAGCCTGAAACTCTGCCTTAAGCTTGCAGAACTGGAAAAGCAATGGCACGAGGTAGTAGGGACTGCGGCAGCAGAAAGGAGCTCTCCTGTTTCCTGTGAGTTTTCTGAGGAAGGGCTGCTAATATCTGTCCATGCAGACTCTCCTGGGATCCTTCCGGCACTGAGATCAAGAAAACCAATGATCGCACGTTCCATCAGCAGTTATCTGGGGGTAAAAAATGTCAAACTGGAGATAAAGGTAGGAAAGGTGAAAAAACCATCTTCTGTCAAAGATCCGCTTCCGGATCATCTTAGACGTCCACCGGTGCTGATTTCAGAGAGCAGCCTTCAAAAAAACATGAAAGATATATGCCGCGATGTCAGCGACGAAGAGCTTGCGGAAAGCCTGGCAAAATTAAAAACAGTCATAGAAAAACGAAACAGAAGAAAAAAATGACATTCTTTCGCTATTTTTTGCAAGATATTTTGGATCGCTTTATGCAATGCTGGCAAAAATCGATTACACGGCGCATGCTGCAGCAATGGATCCCGAAGCACCCGGCCCTGCAATGACCGAGCCAAGCAGCTCTGCCCTTGTAAAACTTGCAAAGTCAGGATATCCGGTAAAGATAGCACATACTATATAATACGAACATTTAGATTAATTTAATATAAATGTCAGCACTCTTACCTCTGTTGTCCACTTGTTTAATCGAGCAAAAGACAAAAACAGAGGAATCTCTGCCGAAGAAAACAGAGTTGGTCACAAAAATATCCACAAAAAGTGGATAAAGTTGTAAATAAGGAGGTGAAAATATGGCACAAAATCAATTTTTCCTGACCACCAAGCATAAAACAGGCATAATTTTTTCTCTCTTGACCTTTTTCTTTATATTTATATTAATGATCCAGGGGACTGCTCTGGCATCCAAACCTATTTTGATAAGAGACGATCTGCAGAGAAATGTAGAATTGCCGCGCCCTGCGGTCAGGATAGTATCACTGAGCGACTCACACACCGAAAACCTTGTGGCTATAAGAGCGGTAAGACAGCTTGTCGGGGTCAATTTTTCAGCTGACACTAAATGGGTACTCAAAAACATCCCAAGGCTTTCAAGGATACCATCAGCAGAACAGATAGCAGAGTTGGACCCTGACATCGTGATAATGGATGCTGCTTGGGCTAAAATGAACAAGGATCTCCTGAAAGACCTTGACAGGGCAAAAATCAAGTACGCAGCCCTGAACAGGCCTAAATGGGCTGTACTTGGACAGTATCTTGAAAAATTAGGGGCTATCTCCGGCAGATCCAAAGAAGCAGCGCAAACACTTCTTCTTTCTGAAAAATCACTCTCCAAGAGCGAGTTCAGGTCTGCAAAGATGGAAAAACTGAAGGTCTTTGTCATTGCAGGAGCAGATTATTCCACCTGTGCGCCCGACTCATGGGGAGCTCGGCTTATTGAAGCGACAGGAGCACAGATCCTTACTGATGCTAAGGGAACAAGGGTTCAGGATTTTTCCTGGTACATTTTTTATGGTCCTCAGAAATTAGCTGACAACGCAAAGAACGTCGATGTAATTATCTCGCTCAAAAACATCGGGAGGGGCGTCCCCCCTGTTTCAAGGGAATCAATAATAAAAGATCCAAGATTCAAAAATACTCCGGCTGTGAAAAACAGCAGGGTCTGGGAGATGGACGAATCCGACCTGATGCTGCCCTCGCTTGTAAGGCTTGATTCTTCTCTTCTGAAATGCTGGCAACTTATAGGATATAAGACTAAATAACCAGCCGGGGCTTACTGGAGCATACCGTTTTAAAAAGCCCGGCCCCTTTTGTTTTCTAAACTGCGCTCTTTGCAATTGCAGCACCAAGTACAAGTTTATCTTCTCCGGTATTCAGAATGCCGTGAGACCGACCTTCCCTGCAGAGGAAGACATCTCCCGGCAGGGCAGGGTATTCTTCCCCCTCTTCAGTGTAAAGGCCTTTTCCTGCCATAATGAAATATACCTCTTCTGTACCTGCGTGCCTGTGGTAGCCGACAGAAGCTCCGGGATCCAGTTCCAGTCTTGTTGACATAATAAAAGCTCCGTTTTCATCGGGTATCGTCACAGGAAAAGTATCTGCCGCACCGATGCCGCATCCGCCCAGTTTTTCCCTTCTTACGGCTTCAGAAGAATTTTTTAATACCATGGACTTTTGCCTCCTTATCGTTTTGAGTGTCTGACTAATTTTATATCATATTTTCTTCCTGGATGTGTTACAAATGACCGGGGTCTTCTTAAGACGTTTAGTGTTTCAAATATCTGGACATAGATCTGTATCTGCTCAACAAAGATACTTTATAAAAGTCAATAACTCAACTTTCCCACCTCATGCTACTAGTGGATTCAAAACCTCTGTTTTTCGTCTTCTCTGTATGTTATTCAGCGGAGAACCAGTGGCTCTAAAATATTGAAGTCGCTGGATTCCCGCTCAAAAGCATGCGGAAAGACGGTGGGAAAGTTGAGTCAATAATTTATTAATAATAAGTGTATTTACGCATAGACTAATCTTGACCAATAAAGGATGAAACCCGGCCATTTTCTCTTTCTGCCTCATTTTGTAATAGCGTTTTTAAATAAAAGGGATTAAAATTGCAGGTAATTTATACACCATGCTAAAGAAATATCTAAGCATTATATTTTAAGGAGGCGTATAAATGCAGACCTGAACTGTGATTTATTAAAGATATTATCTTCGGCATATCAAAACAATATGAAATGGAGGTTTTAGAAAATGGCAGAACAGGCAGCAAAGAAAACACTTAAAGTCCCGCACACATTTGTTATCCTCTTTTTTCTTATCGTAGTAGCAACTATCGGAACGTATATTATCCCGGCGGGTGTATATGACCGTGTTACAGATCCCATAACAAACCGTTCGGTAGTCGATCCCCTCTCATACCATCTCGTTGAAGCGACTCCGGTGGGATTCTTCCAGATGTTCATAAACCTTTACAAGGGACTGATCGATGCCGGGGACATAATCTTCTTTATAATGATCGCTTACGGCACCTTCTACCTGATACTTGAAAGCGGAGCGCTGCACGCAGCTATTGGATCTCTGCTTAGAAACACAAAAGGCAAAGACATCTTTGTTCTTCCTCTCTTCACTTATCTTTTTGCAACAGCCTCGACATTTTTCGGCATGTACGAGGAGGCTTTTGGTTTTATCCCGATCTTCGTCGGTCTCGCTATAGCAATGGGTTATGATGCTATAGTCGGGATGTCGGTGGTAGCTTTAGGATGCGGGCTGGGCTTTGCCGCGGCCTTTATGAACCCCTTTACTGTGGGGCTGGCTCAAAAGCTTTCAGAGTTACCGCTCTTTTCGGGCCTCGGATTCCGCGTCGTTGCATGGTTCGTATTTGTTACGATGGGTGTAATGTGGATGATGCGCTATGCTGCAAAGATCAGGCGTGATCCAAGCAAAAGCCTCATGGCGGGGATAGACATGGGCGCGATGGCGCTTGACCATGACGAACTTGTTAATACAAAGTTTACCGGCCGCAACAGAGCCGTGCTTCTTGTTCTGTTTATTGGCATGAGCATCCTTATCTGGGGAGTTCTCAAAAAGGGATGGTACTTTGACGAACTTTGCGGAATACTGCTAATAACCGGTATAGCTGCCGGAGTTGTAAATGGTTATGGCCCCAGCAGGATCGCTGTGATATTCATTGATGCTTGGAAGGACATTGTCTTCGGAGCATGCGTTGTCGGTATTTCGCGTGGTGTTCTGATCGTAATGAGGCAGGGACAGATCATCGACTCCGTCATTCATGGTATGGCCCAGCCCCTTTCATCTATGCCGAAATGGGTTGCAGCGGAAGGGATGCTTTTTGTCCAGACTTTGATCAACTTCCTGATCCCATCCGGATCAGGACAGGCTGCCACCACGATCCCGATCATGGCTCCTCTCTCTGATATTCTGGGTATCCCCCGTCAGATAGCAGTACTTGCTTACCAGTTTGGCGACGGCTTTTCAAATATCCTTTGGCCGACGACCCTTCTGCCCGTTATCTGTGGTATTGCCAAAGTCCCGATCGAACGCTGGTGGAAGTACTTCGTTCCCTTCTTCCTTATCCTTTTCTCAGTGCAGATGGTGTTCATATTTGTTGCTGTAATGATCAACTACAGTTAAGAGGGCAGATATGCCTGTATATGATCTGGTGGTTCGGGGAGGAGTCGTTCTACTCCCCGAACTCCATAAAGAGGAAAAACTTAATATTGGCATCTCAAATGGGATAATAGCTCGTCTTTCCTCTGATGAGATGGAGGCAAAAGAAGAGATCGATGCTTCCGGGTCATACGTATCTCCCGGATTTATCGATTCTCATATGCATGATGAAGAAAAAGAAGACGGTGGAAGCATAGAAAAAGCGCTCCTGAGACAGGGCGTTACGACTGCAATAGCCGGAAACTGCGGATCAGGCCCGTTAGGCGCAGATATATTACCCTTTCGTAAAAACCCGTGGACCAACTTGGGATATCTGACAGGCCATAAAAAACTGCGTGAAGCTGCAGGGGCGACAGACAGATACTTGCCTGCGGAACAGCGTCAGGTCGAAATAATGAAAGACCTTCTGAGGAAGGAACTTGAAAATGGCTCTTTTGGCCTGTCAATAGGTCTTGAGTATCTGCCAAATACTCCCATCAGTGAACTTGAGTCCCTCTTTGAGGTTGCAGTCGATTTCAAAAAGATCTGGGTACCTGTGCATATAAGAGAAGATGGTCCTGCTTCGGTAAAGGCGACGCAGGAAATACTGGACCTTGCTGCGAAATGGCCGCTTCGTTTCCAGATCTCACACACAGGCAGCATGACAGGGTTCGGACAGCTTAAAGAGGTCCTTACGCTTATCGATAAAGCGAGAGCGTCAGGAGCGGATGTCACTTTCGACTGTTATCCCTATGATGCTTTCTGTACAGATCTCGGTTCAGCTGTTTTTGACCCCGGGTTTGAAAAAAGATGGGGCAAAGGAAAAGAATCCCTTGAAGTTGCAAGCGGTCTAAACCGAGGCAGGTGGCTTGACGAGGAGGGCCTTTTTGAACAATTGAGGGAAGAAGAGCCCGAGTGCCTGATCATAGCCCATGTTATAAAACAGGAAGAGGTGGAGCTCTGTCTCGCTCATCCTGACTGTGCAATAGCTTCAGACGGCCTCTTAAAAGGCGGACGTGGCCATCCAAGGGCTGCCGGGACTTTTCCGAGAGCCCTCAGGATGCTGAGAAAAATGGGTCTGTCCTGGCCGGAGGCTGTGCGAAAATGTACATCGCTTCCCGCCGAGATGAACTGGCTTGATAAGGGTGTTATTAAAGAGGGTTTGGATGCGGACCTTGTAATCTTTGACGGGGAAAGGCTTTGCGACAAAGCGACCTTTACTGACGAACTGCTTCCTCCGGAAGGGATAAAATGGGTGATCATCGGAGGGCAGAAGGCCGTTAAAGACAGCGAGGTGCTGGGTGGACCCAAAGGAAAACTAATGAAGAGAAGGTAGCATCAAAAAGAAAAGATCGATAAATATACGGAAACACACTACAGCATGGGCGGTATTAAACAGTCTGACTCAACTTTCCCACCGTCTTTCCCGCATGCTTTTGAGCGGGAATCCAGATACCGTCTCAGCT
>DIWR01000023.1 GCA_002428495.1 Synergistaceae bacterium UBA6101 | reverse complement strand
TGACCTCTAAAGTTCTAAAGTCAGGAATGATCTGCTTTGATTATTCTATAATCCATAATTGGATATGTAAAGAATAAATCGTCAGCGAATTCTAAATTTTGAATTTATATCGCAAAGAAGTTCATTTTCCGTTTTTACCTTATTGAAAAAATAAGACGGGGCTTTTCTTTTCTCACGAAAGCCCGGTCTTGTTGTATTATGCTTTGAATTTTGGATACTCTATCGCTTCATCTTATCGAAAAATCCCTCTTTGTTCTTTACAGGGACCTTCATGTCTTTTGCGATCTGTTCCAGTAGTTCCCTTTCCTTTGCGGATGGATTTTTGCTTATGCTCACCCTTACAAGGATATTCATGTCGCCGCTTCCCTTTCCGCGCAGACGAGGCATTCCCCTTCCCTTTATGCGGAGCTTTGATCCGGGTTGGGTACCAGCAGGAATATCCAATGTTTCAAAACCGTCAAAAGTTTCAATTTTGACTTCACATCCCAATGCCGCCTGAGGATACTGTATGTCGACAGACGTATTCAGATCGTCGCCCTTACGCTGGAACCTTCTGTCGGGTTTTACCTCTATGAGGAGGAAAAGATCCCCGGAAGGTCCTCCGTTGATTCCGGCTTCTCCCTGGCTGGATACCCTGAGCCTTATTCCGGTGTCTATTCCGGCCGGGATCTTCACATCTACAGAGTGCTGCTTTCGCACACGCCCCTGTCCTCTGCATTCGCGGCATGGTGTCTTTATTACTTTACCTTTGCCGTGACAGGTCGGACAGGCCGTGACCTGTGCCATCTGCCCAAAGGGGGTGTTGACGGTCTGCTGTACCTGTCCGCGTCCACCGCATGTTGGGCATGTTTCTATCTTAGTGCCGGGTTCCGCTCCGCTGCCTCCGCAGTGCGGACATTTCTCAAGGCGCGGGACCTCGATCTTTTTGGTCACTCCTCTGAATGCATCTTCAAGCGAGATCTGCATGGTATATTCAAGGTCATTGCCCCTGCGCGGAGCGTTTGGATCAACAGAGCGCCTGCCGGATCCCGCAAAAGCACTTCCAAAAAGATCTCCGAACAGGTCTCCAAAATCCGCTCCGCCGAAACCTGCACCGCCAAAGCCTCCAAAATCACCTCCGGGCGGCATGTCGCCAACATACCCGAACTGATCGTACTGAGCTCTTTTCTGGGGATCGCTGAGGATTTCGTTAGCCTCATTTATCTCTTTGTACTTTTTCTCTGCCTCAGTATCTCCCGGGTTTGCGTCAGGATGATATTTCCGGGTGAGCTTACGGTATGCTTTCTTTATTTCGTCGGCCGAGGCCCCCCGTCCAACACCCAATATTTCATAATAGTCTTTTTTTCCGGGAGCAGCCATCAGCACCTCACCTCGCGTTATTTATTATCTTCTTCATGGAACTCGGCATCTACAGTAGTTTCGTCGCTTGAGTCTCCATTGTCGGTATTTGCCTGTGCATCCGCCGGATTATTCTGTGCTGCCTGTGCTTTTGCATATGCCTTCTGTGAGATCGGATGCATCGCATTCATAAGAGCCTCGACGGCAGACTTGATCGCCGATGTATCTTCGCTAGTCAGAAGGTCTCTCAGAGCTTTGATCTTTTCTTCAACGGCCGCCTTTTCTTCAGGTGTAGCGTCTTCGCCAAGTTCCTTCAGCGCCTTTTCAGCATTGTATGCGGCACTGTCTCCCTCGTTTCGGGCCTCAACAAGCTCTTTCTTTTTCTTGTCTTCCCCCTCATTCATTTCAGCATCGCGACGCATTTTTTCTATTTCCTCATCGGTAAGCCTTGAAGACTGTATCGTGATATTCTGCACTTTGCCAGTGGCCTTGTCCTTGGCAGTAACGTTGACAATACCGTTTGCATCGATGTCAAAAGTCACCTCTATCTGAGGGATGCCCCTTGGAGCAGGCGCTATACCGTCAAGGAAAAATCTTCCAAGCGACACGTTATCACCTGCCATGGCTCTTTCTCCCTGGAGGACATGTATCTCGACCTGAGGCTGGTTGTCAGCAGCCGTTGTAAACACCTGGCTTTTGGAGACAGGAATAGCGCTGTTTTTCTCTATTATCTTGGTGAATACTCCACCAAGGGTCTCAAGTCCGAGCGAAAGCGGCGTTACGTCTACAAGGACTATTCCCTTGTGCTCTCCGGAAAGTATTGCTCCCTGGATAGCTGCTCCCACTGCAACGCATTCATCCGGATTTATCCCTTTTGTTGGTTCTTTGTTAAGCAACTCTTTCACCTTGCGCTGGACCATGGGCATACGTGTCGAGCCTCCGACAAGAAGTATCTTGTCAATGTCAGCCGGCTGAAGGCCTGCATCTTTTAGAGCAGTGCGAACAGGCTGTACTGTTCTGTCAAGGAGATCCCTCGTAAGTTCTTCGAATTTTGCCCTGGTAAGTGTCATTTCAAGGTGCTTGGGTCCGTTCTGGTCTGCTGTGATAAAAGGCAGTGAAATAGAGGTCTCTGCCATTGATGAGAGCTCAACCTTCGCTTTTTCAGCGGCTTCACGAAGACGCTGTGCTGCCATTTTATCTTTCCTCAGGTCCACTCCGTCTGTCTTTTTGAATTCATCCGCGACCCAGTTTACGACCTTTGAATCCCAGTCGTCTCCGCCAAGCCTGTTGTCTCCTGAAGTTGAAAGGACTTCAAAAACTCCTTCCCCAACGTCAAGGATAGAGACGTCAAAGGTTCCGCCTCCCAGGTCGAAAACCATTATTTTATGGTCGCCTTCCTTGTCGACGCCATAAGCAAGACATGCTGCGGTAGGCTCATTTATTACCCTCAGGACATCAAGTCCTGCAATAGTTCCCGCATCTTTTGTAGCCTGTCTCTGTGCATCTGTAAAATATGCGGGGCATGTGATAACTGCTTTTGTAACCGTAGTACCCAGATATTCTTCGGCATCCCTTTTAAGCTTCTGCAGTATCATGGAGGAAATCTGCTGAGGAGTATACTTCTGGCCGTCAATAGTTACCTTATGATCGCTTCCCATTTCTCTCTTTATCGATATTATGGTGCGGTCTGGGTTTACTATTGCCTGTCTTTTTGCAAGCTGTCCGACCAGTCTTTCATTGCCGTCTTTAGTAAAGGCAACCACCGAAGGAGTGGTACGTCCGCCTTCCGGGTTTGGTATAACTGTTACATTGTCTCCTTCTTTTACTGCTACACAGCTGTTTGTCGTGCCAAGGTCGATCCCTATAATTTTTTCCATAACTCATTCCACCTTTGAAATAATTTATTTTTATACTTCACTTGTTTCCTTATCCAGGAAAAGATCAGTCAGTATGTTTGCCGACTCTCACCTGCGGGGGCCTGATTATACGGCCTGCAAGTCTGTAGCCATTTCTCAGTGTGCCTATTATACAATTGTCTTTTGATCTGTCTTCTATGGGCTCCATCGAAACAGCTTCATGCACGGAGGGATCAAATTCACCCTCAGTCTCAATTTTTTCAAGCCCAAGGTTTTCCAAGGCTTTGTAAAACTGCTTTGTGATCATGGCCATTCCTTTGTACAAGTTACTCTCTTGATCTTCTATCGCACAGCAGACTCTTTCCAGATTCTCAAAGACAGGCAAAAGCTCTTCGATCGATCTTTCTGCTGCAAGTTTGCAGTTTTTCTCCCGATCCCTTTCGACTCTTGTCCTGAGGTTGTAATAATCAGCCCTTGCCCTAGCAGCCTCTTCGGTAAGACTTTTTATCTCTTTTTTCATTTTTTCAATGATATCAAGTAAATTTTCCTGATCATTCTCAGGAGAGATCACATCTTCTGCAACAGGTAATTTCTGCTCCTTTTTTTCAATGCAATCGCTTTCTGCCGCATTTTGTATGCCTTTAGCTTTCTCACTTTTGCGCATCTTCTATTCAGCCTCCTCTTCAGGTCCCGGATCCATGGTCCGAAGTACTCTGTCGATCATTGTAATTACCTTTTCGTAGTCCATTCTCTCAGGTCCCACTACACCTATCATTGTCATTTGTCCGTTGCAGACTGTTGAAGCAGCCACAAGAGCCGACCTCTTCATCGCAGGAGATTCGTTTTCCTCACCTATGACAACATTTATACCTTCCTTAGAACAGCTTTTAACAAGTTCAGCCATTCCTTCTTCCTGCTCAAGGAATTCATATAATGCCTGTATTCGGCTGAGATCCTGAAAATCCGGAAGATTAAGCATGTGGCTCATGGACCCCGTGAATGCCTTTATTGAAGGGGAGACCATTATCCCTTCAAGCTCACGGAGCGCAGCTGCACAAGCAGACTTGTAATCCTGAAGTTCCTCCATTATGTAGGCTTTCAGGGACTTTTTTATCTCAGTCCATTCACAGCCCGCAAATGCATTTATCTTTCTCGAAAGATCGTCCAGATTCTCCTGCGTCATATCCCAGGGAAGGCTGGTCACCTTCTGATGCACAAGTCCTCCCTGAAGGACTACAAGCAGTAAGACTTTTCTCTCTCCCAGCCGGACAAAATCGACTCTTTGGAATTTGACTTTGTCCAATGGTGTTACGGCAGCCACTCCCACATAGTTTGACACACGGCTGAGGATCTCCGATGCTGACTCAAGCGCGTCCTCAATTCCTTTGTGGTGCTCGCCAAGGCCCTTGATCCAGTCCTTGCTGTATTTTGAAGAATCGACCCTTTGAAGTACAGAGTCTACATACAACCTGTAGCCAAGGGTAGTAGGTACCCTGCCTGAAGAAGTGTGGGGCTGTTTCAGGAAACCCATCTCTTCCAGGTCAGACATCTCGTTTCTGATAGTGGCAGAGCTGTGTCCTGTAAGATAGCGCCTCGAAACAGTACGGGAGCCGACACTTTCACCGCTTCTAATGTATTCATATACTACGGAAAGCATTACTTCCAACTGTCTTTCTGTAAGCAAAGGGTTCACTTCCTGCCGTGTTAGCACTCTCGTATCACGAGTGCTAATTCATTTGCAACGGGACAAGAATAACAGCGCTTCGCACAAATGTCAAGACAGGTCAGATTATTTATATAGTTGTTTTTACTTAATAATATTGACTGAGTTTTTTAAAGAAGCGGCTGTCAATAATGTATAATAAACCTCGAACTACTGATCGTTGTTTTGAAAATCTGTCTATTTGACAAAAAACTAAAGAGGTACAAATGGCCAAAACCTCTATATATCTGATTAGGCATGGCGAATGCGCCGGCAACAGGGAAAACCGAGTAAGGGGGCGCGTAGACTTCCCCCTTAACAGCAATGGTATCGCACAGGCCGGAGCTCTTGCCTTAGCAATGAAAGACAGAAATTTGACTCATGTCTATTCAAGTCCACTAAAAAGAGCCTTCTCAACAGCGGAGATGATAAGCAACAGCTGCGGGTGCGGGCTTTCTTCCGATGATTCTTTCAACAACATAATACTTGATCCATGGGAGGGCAGACTTAAAAGTGATATAGCTGCAAGCGAGCCTCTGTTGTGGAACACTTGGATCAACGACCCGGAGAGCCTTATCCTTGAAGGCGCAGAAACTCTGGATCAGGTGATGGAACGGTCACTCTCAGGACTTCAGCGCCTTATCGAGAAGCACCGCGGTGAAACTTTTGCTGTAGTTTCGCACAGAGGCGTACTTAAACCGCTCCTTTCAGGTGCGATCGGAATTGAGAAGCCCAGATTCTGGAGGCTGCATATGGATACCGGATCTTACAGCCTACTGACGCATGACGACATCCATGGGTTTTGTCTCATGGGACTTAATTATTCAGATCACCTGAAAGATTTCCCTCTGATCCAGGAGTTTGAGTAGGAAGAGCAGTACATGGCTGTCTATGAGATAAAATTCCGAGACTCAAAAGAACTGGCTGCCTCTCTTAATGCCATAGGAGCAGATGTGAGAAGTCTGCCTTTCTTTGACAACAGAAGGGAGATAAGAGCTTTATACCTTTCCTGCATCGATGTAAGGGCAGCGAATGTCATCAAACAGGAAATGCTTTCAAGAGGAGGAGACGCCGCAGTACATGCCCATGCGGTAGACTGCAGTGTGCAGAAAAGCGATGTCATAATATTCGGGACAGTCAAACAGATCTCCTTTCTTGCCGACAAACTTGAGATCATGTCGTGGTGGGGATTTCCCGGGATAGTAAAATCCCTGAGGCGCGCACTTGACTCCTTTTCAAGAAAAACATCTAAGGTATCGCTTCCTTCCGGCAACGATCTGATGCTTGGAGACAGGACCCTTTTGATGAGTATAATCAACCTCAGCGATGATTCCTTCCATAAGGAGAGCAGAACGTACGGAAACATAGGGACAGCTGTAGCCCGTGCCTTGGAACATGCTGAAAACGGGGCTGACATACTGGATCTCGGGGCAGAATCTACAAGGCCCGGCGCTTCGAGGATATCCGAAGCAGAAGAAATCAGGCGCATGATACCAGCGATAAAAGAGATCAGGAAAAATCTTCCTTTAATGCCTATCTCTGTTGATACGACCAGAAAAAAAGTGGCAGAGGCTGCTTTGAAAGCCGGAGCAGACATAATCAATGATATTTCGGGACTGTCGTTTGAACCGGAGATAGCAGAGGCAGCCGCCAGATTTGGAGCCATGCTGGCAATAATGCATATGAGGGGAACTCCACAGACCATGATGTCAATGTGCGGTTACAGCAATCTGCTTAAAGAGATCAATGAATTTTTTGATGAAAAGATCAAAATTGCCTCTTCTCTGGGGGTAGAGAGCTCAAAGATGATCCTTGACCCAGGGATAGGTTTTGCAAAGGATCACAACCAGAACCTCTTCCTTCTCAGACACATCGAATCTTTAAGGATACATTCAAAACCGATCCTTGTCGGTGCCTCCAGAAAGGGATCTATCGGCAGGGCAACTGACAGCAAGGATCCTTCTGAGCGCCTTGCAGGCACATTGGCAGTCTCTTCTCTCTGTGCCTGGTCCGGAGTAGACATTATCAGAGTCCATGACACAAAGGAAAACAAAAAAGCGGTAATGATGGCTGAAGCCATAAGAGATGCAGATTATGCCTGAAAAAATCAAAGTTTTGATGTCTCTGGGCTCAAATACGGGCAACAGGCTGACCATGCTGACTAAAGCGCTTTCCGAACTTGAGCGGGGCGGTTTTTGCATTACTGATAAAAGTAAAATATGGGAGACTTCTCCCTGGGGTCTGACTGATCAGCCAAGGTTCCTTAATATGTGCATATGCGCTGAAACAGAATTCCCCCCGGAAGAAATGATCAGAACTATCAAAAACATTGAAAAAAAACTTGGACGAAGCAAGAGCATAAAGTGGGGACCGCGTGAGATAGATATCGACATCATAGCAATAGACGAACTGGTCATTGAGACACCAGACCTCTCTGTTCCTCATAGGCATATGCATGAAAGGGCCTTTGTTTTGATACCTCTTAAAGAGATCGCTCCTTGGTTCAGGCATCCGGTAACAGGGAAAACTCTGGATGAAATGATATGCGCCCTCCCTGCTGAAAAAATGGAGTGGATCATATAGAAATGAAAAATATAAAAGAGGCAACCAACAATTTAAGAAAAAAGTATACTTCTTATTTCTCAGATAATTATCTGATCTGGCTAATGCCAGCGTTGGCACTCTTCCTTGCCCTGATCATCTATCTGGTGCCGGGGAACGAGATCCCCGAGGGCGGTGCTGATCTCAGGACCCTTAGAGTCGGAAATTTTCCGATAGTACTTATTCTGGAGCAAAGTCAGGGAGAGGTCGTATCGGCATGGCTGAGAACTCCGGCAGGGGTAAAGCAGATAGAACAGCTTGACGGGCTCTCTTATGTATCGGACAGCATATTCCTCTCTAAAGTAGACCAGGATGACAAAGAGGATCTCCTTTGGCGGACATCCTTCACAAATTTTGAAGGTACCGGGGTCCACCTTTGGATAGGGGTCACGACATGGTCGCCCAAAGCGCACATATTCATCACACCTTACGAATACACAAGATGGGACGCCGTTCCTGCAAAGCTCGTTGTTCCTAAGGGAACCGCTGTATATGTCTCTCCTGCCATCCCTACATATGACAAGGCAGATTCATTCCGAGGCCGTGACAGTTATTCTTTCATCTACACCATAAGGATGACACCTGAAGGGCCTGCTTTTGTACCTGTGCCTGACGTTTACAGACAGCTGGGCATTCTGCTGAGGGCAGGGATACAGGGAGAATTTACTCCCACTAAGAGACTCGCCTACGTCAGGATGCTGAACGAATTCAACAGCCTTGCAGACGGCAAACCTCCCAAGGCAGAGACCCTCCTGAACTTTCAGATCGAAAAGATAGCTGCCCTGAGCTGGAAAAGATGATCAAAGGAGCACTGCGGCAAGATGATCATTTTATGATCATAAACAATACTTGCTTTGGATCGGACATATACATCACTTTTTGATATCTGCTTTTTCTCCCCCTGTTATCCTCATCAGCTCTTCAGGGGAGATCGGGAAAAATTCGTGATCGGTCCCGGCAGCGGCCCACACTTCTGAATATTTAAAAAGATCTTCGTCCAACAGCGTCTTAGGCTGTTTGGGATACCCGACAGGAGGAACTCCGCCCGGCCTGAACCCGGACCAGTTACAACACTCGTCAGGGCCGGCAAAAGATACATGGGAGACCCCCATGATTTTTTTTATTTTTTTTGTGTCGACCCGGTTTATTCCTGACATCAGAGCAAGAGCAAAGTATTCACCCCTGTTTACCCTCAGAAGGATGCTTTTGAGTATTTCCTCTTCAGGCGCCCCGACAGCCGAAGAGGCATCAGAGACAGTGAATATCGTTTCTTCTGTATGAAATATCCTGCCGTCAAACCCTGAATTTGAAAGATATCTGCTTACAGCCTCCACAGGATCAAAATCTTCTGCCGACCTAAGAATGCACAATTTAACCCAACCTCGTTTCTGGCTTACTGTATTAATTTTTCTGGATATCGATCATTTTCACCTGTTGGCCGAAGCCAGTTTCTCGACAGGCATGGGTCTCTCTGAAATTAAAAAGGATATCGGAAGATCATGATTTTCGCCGGAGATCATGTTGTACACCTCTCTGTTCTGAAGCACAGCCCTCACAAATTCCCTCGTCTCAGAATAAGGTATCTCCTCTATCCATTCAACCCAGTCCCCTGCTGAAAGTGTATTCCATCTTATTACAGGCACCATCCCCGCATTATACGCCGCTATGACTCTGGGCAGGTCTTCTTTGAATTTACGTGCGAGGCGGGCAAAACAACTTGCCCCAAGGAGAATGTTCTTTTCCGGGTCAGTTATCTCAGAATACAGGATGTCAAGAGCCGTCATTTCATCTTTTGCGGTAGAAGGCATCAGCTGCATAAGTCCCAGCGCACCGGACCTGCTTACAGCGTTTTTCCTGAACTTGCTCTCCTGTTTCATAACCGACCATATCATCACTTCAGAGATACCCGTCCGCTTAGCTGCATCAGATACTTCTTTTCTCCAGAGACGGGGATAGAAAAGACTTTCTGTCTTGATCCTGCAGACTTGGTTTGAGATCTCCGCTCCTCCGTCATTAAAAAACAAAAATGTATAAAAGTCGAACGGATACTTTTTTGCAAGATCTATCTTCAGGGCCTCAGCTTCCGCATACATCCCCAATCTTTCCATTGCCCTGATCTTCCAGTAAAAGATCCGTGACGGCCTTACGGTAAGATCAGCGGAAATGCCGATCTCCGACCAATACCTGAGTGCAGCCCCCGGATCATCGTTACGCCATGCATGCCAGCCTTCGTTCCATTTCTCCGATACATCCTTCCTACAGACAGATACGACCGAAGGAAAAGAAAGAAATGCGGCAAATACAAACAGGACTGATAACGACAATATCACACTCTTGCGGGAGACAACGAATTGGGTTAATGTAGAGATGCACATTTTGAACACGGAGGTAACATCTTGCATAGATCCGAGCCACCCTCTGATTATTTTATATATACTAAAAGTATCCGCCACCTGAACAGACAAGTCAAGCACCTCCCTCCGGCGATGTTGTGGCAGGCTGCAGCTGAAGCAGTCGCTGAGGAAATAGCAACAGCACCCAAACCCGGCCTGGTAGACCCTCTTCATCCCGGCTGCCACTTAGATATGACATGGCGGACATTTATCAAAAGCGCGCAGGCAATAGAACCTTTCTGGGAGTATCAGGCTTTGATCGGATTATCAGGTACTTTGCCTTCAGAATCCCTGGGACGGCTAAGGTTTATTGGCGTTGAGATGGAGAAAAAAATGTTTGCTGCGACTTCAGGCATAAACACTCATAAAGGCCTGATATTCCTTTTATCCCTGCTTTTATACGGAGCAGGCTACTGCATTTATTCCAGAAATGAACTGACTCCTGAAAACATTGCATCTTTCGCTTCAGCACCCGTTAAGGGACTGACATCCAGGGAACTGGGATCCCTTTATCAAAAACAAGCATCAGGAAAACTGACAAACGGTGAGAGGCTCTTTCTCTTGCACAGAATAACCGGGGCAAGGGGAGAAGCTGAAAAAGGCTTTCCTTCAATACTTCTGCATGGCCTTCCTGAACTAAGGCGGATATCCTCTATGGGAGCATCTGCAAACAGCTCGCATATTGCCGCTCTTTTATCAATAATGTACAACTGCGAAGACACCAACGTGATCCACCGCGGAGGTTATGACTTCTGGAAAAATGACTATAAGGATATGGTAAAAGAGACTATTGAAAAATTCGACCCTCTGTCAGAAAACTACAGCCCGGTGGAAGACCTTGAACAAAAATTTTTAAGATCCCGGATCAGTCCGGGTGGAGCAGCGGATCTGCTATGCTGTTCGATTTATTTAGACCTGATAACTAAACCTACTTGTCAACAATAAAAAAATGTTGTATTCTTTTATCGCACATAATGTATAGGAAAGGTGGAAATTTTATGAGTCTTGGCAACAGGATTAAGACATTGCGTAAAGCGCAGAACCTGACTCAGCAAAAACTTGCCGATAAGGTCGAGGTCAGCAGGATATACGTACAGGCTCTTGAAAGCAACAGGAGACTGCCGTCGATGAAGCTTCTTCAGAGACTAGCACCGGCTCTCAATGTAGATGTGACAGACCTGCTGATGGACTTTACCTCTCCTGACAACCCGGGAAGGGTCCAACTTGAGTCAATGCTGGACAATGGAGAGCTTGAGATATGGTATCGCAGCAAAAAACTGACCGAGCAGGAACTTAAAAGGGTCTACCGTCTTATTGAGGCAGCTCTTGACGACTGGGAAACTGAGGATGCTTCAGCAAAATAACCCCGGTACTGAAGATCTTTGTGAATCTGTCCCCTCTCCTCCGGAAGTTATCCCCAACTGGGCGATCCGTGAAGGAAGTGAATGGCAGAGACTGAGCGAATTCGAGATACTGGCAAAGGCAGAAGAGGTCACAGGTCTCTCCCTTGAACTTATGTTTGAACCCCTTCCTGCCGGTGTCTGGGGGGTCCACATAGTCCGCGGCAAAAGAGGGCGCATTTATGTAAATTCAGCCCTTCCTTTGTTATGGAGGAGGTTTGCAGTTTTTCATGAGACCTATCACCTTTTAAATCACAGAAAAGGACACCGTTTCTGGACTCATACCTTCGAATCAATGGAAAGTTTCGAGAACAGGGCTGACATTTTTGCCTGGGCTGCTCTCTGGCCCGAATGGAGCGAGGGGGACTATTCCGATTGGGCCTGATAAATTCAATGAAAAAGCTTCCTTTCTTTCTTCCTTTTGGCGGATGCAGAGGAAGATGCGTGTACTGCAGCCAGAGCACAATTACAGGCACTGCCAATATTCCCTCTCCTGAATATGTTTCCTCTGTTTTGAGAGAGCTGGACGGACCAAGAGAGATATGTTTTTTTGGAGGGTCTTTCTGCAGGTTCGGCATTTCAAAGGTCAAAGATTATCTTGATTCTGTAGTGGATTGTGCCCCTGAAGGAAGCAGAATACGATTTTCAACATACCCCGGGGATCTCAGCGATGCTTCTGTTAGAAATCTTATAAAAGCATACCCCATAGCATGCATTGAGCTTGGTATACCTTCCCTTGACCCAAACGTTCTGTCTTTGTGCAAAAGAGAAGCTGATCCTGAGGCTGTCATTGAAGACATAAAAACAATAATGGACGAATCGCTTCCGCTTGGGGTCCAGATGATGATCGGCCTTCCGGGACAGACAAAAGAGAGCAGCATCAAAGATCTGAAGATACTTGCTGAGATCAAGGGCCCCATCTCGTGGGACTTGAGGCTATACCCCTGTTTGGTCCTGGAAGGGACCGAACTTGAGAATATGATGACAAAAGGCACCTATAAACCTCTTACCCTGGACCAGGCAATAGAATGGGGAGGTCTATTTATTGACTGCGCACTGTCTTTTGGGTTCAATCCGATCAGGATCGGCCTTCAGGAATCTGAACTGCTTGCATCAAAGGTCAGAGGAGGGCCGCATCACCCGGCACTCGGAGAGATGATCGCATCTGAATCCCTGGTCAGGAAACTGACCCGGACCAATTGGACAGGACCGTGGATAGTTCCGGAAGAACACATCTCAAAATTCACCGGACATGGCTGCTTCGGGCTCATGCGCTTGGCTGAGCTTACCGGTACAACAACAACTGCTGTTTCAGAAAAACTTTCCTTTTTTCCTCCTGCCGGGAAAATACTCTGATTCCGGTCCATTTCTTCTCTTAATTAAAGACCGGGGATTTAAAACAATAAAGATTTTAGATTGCAGAAATTGCGCTGTCTTCTGCGTTTTTTTTGTTATAGATTATTTACTCAACTTTTCCACCGTCTTTCCCGCATGCTTTTGATCAGGAAGGACGCTGTTCCTCGAAAGAGGGACATAACAAATCACCATAGTGACTGAACTATTTCGAGTGCGTTTCGAGATCGGGAATCCAGCGACTTAAATATTTTGAGGGACTGGTTCTCCGCTAAAAAACATTTAGAGAAGACGAAAAATAGAGGTTTTGAATCCACTAGTAGCAAGAGGTGGGAAAGTTGAGTTATTTACCAGTTTTTTATGAAAGGACAGTTGCATGTGGATAAAGCAGAAAAAATTCATTCCCTGTTCTATGGATTCGAACGCCCTTTTTTTAAGGCAAACAACAGATTCGTCCGTTCTGCAACACATCTTGGCGGAGCTGATGATGCGACCGGAGAAATCTCCATTGACGAGATAAAAAGACTTACAGAGATCGCTGCAGGAGGTGCAGGCACACTGATCACCGGCCTGGCGTTCATAAGCCCTGAAAGTAAGTCATTTAAAAGAGAATGGGGGCTTCATGCCGATGAGAGGATAAATGACGTTGCCAGGCTCTCCGATGAAGTCCATAAATTTGGTTCCAACCTTATTGTGCAGATCTGCCACGGCGGCGGACAGCGCGAGACTTCTGTGGCAAGCGGGTCAATATCTTTTTCACCTTCCGGCGGCATACATCCCGGGTGTGATATTAATACCGACCCCATTTCAAAGGACGGCATCAGAAAAATAACAGAAGATTTCGCCGCAGCTGCACTCCGGGCAAAGAAGGGCGGGGCTGACGGGGTAGAGATACATGCAGGCCACGGATTCCTTCTGACGCAGTTTCTATCCCCCTCGATAAACAAAAGGGATGACGAATACGGCGGATCACTCGAAAACAGGTCCAGGATATTTTATGAGATACTGGGCTCTGTAAGACAAGCAGTAGGAGATGGTTTCAACATCTGGTTCAAGATAAGCATGGCGGAGGGTACTGAGAATGGTTACGGCCCAGAAGAGGGGACAGCCCTTTCCATAGGCCTCTTGAAAAGTGGTGCGGACGGGATAAATGTTTCTTCCGGCACTAGCTATTCAGGGGCGATGAACTCACCCAGCATTCTGGGAGTATCGGCAGGAGAATCTGAGGCTCCTTTCGCGGGATATGCAGCCGAGATAAAAAAGCACGCATCCGACAGACAGATAACAATCCTTACAGGGGGACTCAGAAGCCTGCCTGTAATGGCTGAGCTGATATATAACGGGACTTGCGACCTTCTTGCCCTGAGCCGTCCGTTCATCGCGGAACCGGATCTTATTAACAGGTGGCTTGAAGAAGATACCAGACCGACTGCGTGCATTTCATGCAACGCCTGCTTCAAGACCGCAAAATACGGGCTTATTGAGTGTCCCGTACTGCGGGACAGAAATGAAGGCAACTGGGATCCCCTTTAGACCCTGATCAGTCCAAAAGAAACACTAAGCTTTGAAATTTCTAAGCTGTGACCAAAGATATATTTCGAGCCCCATAGGTTGCTGATTTCAATCCTAAGTTTAATTTTTACGTATTTACACTGAACTAACCTGGCGAAAAGTGGACTAATGTTGACAGACTTATTTTATAAGACTAAACTTGTAACAAAGTTCAGAAATGGACATAGCACTTGACCAACAACAAGGAGTGTTCCCAGATGGATAGCACACAACTTCAGAACCTGCTTATGGAAAGGGCACATACGATGCCCAACAAAGCAAGGCGTGTAGCAGAATATCTTCTCGCAAACATGCGTGAAGCATCTTTTCGTTCAATAGGAGATATCGCGGAAGAACTTAAAGTCTCAAAGGCACAACTGGTAAGGGTAGCACAGATGCTTGGCTTCTCAGGTTACGCCGAGCTCAAGGGCTGTCTCCAGAAAGCCATCCTGGAACAGATCAACCCGGCAGCCCTTCTTGCCAGGGCAGTAAGCAGCGGAGACAGTTTTCCTGACAGCCTTTACAGGGCAGAGCATGCCAATCTGGATGACACCATGGCTCAGCTGTCACCTGAGGACACTGAAAAATTCTGTGAGCTTGTCAGGTCCGCAAACACTATTTACTGTGTCGGATGGGGAATTTCATCACTTGTAGTTGAACTCCTCCAAATGCGCCTGTCGGTAATGGGAAGAAAAGCTGTTTTTGTACACAGAAGCAGCCTCTCAATGTGGGAACAGGCCAGATGCATCGGGAAGGACGACCTCGTGGTGGTATGTGAGCTGCCCAGCTATGCTGTGGAAGTTACAGAAGCAGTCGAGATGGCTCACAAAAACGGCGCCAAGGTAGTAACCATAACAGACAGCGCAGCTGCTCCTGTATGCAGGACAGCAGAGCTTTCATTTTTTGTCTCTGCAAACAGCCCGACTTTCGGAAGCAGCATAATAGGACCGCTCTTTCTGACTCATGTCCTCGCTTCCGCTCTCGCCATAACGCTTGAAGCAGATGCGAAAAAACATCTTGAAGAACAGGCTGAGTTCCTCCATGACGAGAGGATCTTCCATCCTATATTCGGGCTCAGATACTAATTTAAATATTAATTTTTAAATCTATCTTATAGAAGAGAGCCGCCCGGAAAAGGCGGCTCTCTTCTATGCTCTGCACTCACCGAAGACCAGGACCGCCGGATAAATATATTCTTTTTCCATTTATCCCAACACCCTTTCTAAAACTCTCATGAAGTTAACGCCTGTAAAAGCTTCGTAATCTTCATGACTCAATTTTTTCTTAAGAGGCACTATAAATCGTCTGGCTGCATCCCGATGATCGGTAAAGAGATCCTTCTGCCGGCTGTCGTCGTCCCCTATTACCAGCGATCCGATACAGTCACACAGATCCAGGCCCAATCCTACACTATCTATTCCCGCTATTTCAGTTATGTGCTGAAGATGTTCAAAAAACTTTTCTGTATTCCTCTCAGCATCGTTATCGGACACAAAAGGTGAATAAGCATTGAGCCCTATGACCCCGCCTGAGTCAGCTACCATTTTTATCTGGTCATCTTTTAGGTTTCTCGCTGATCCGCACAGCGCCCTGCAGTTTGAGTGAGATGCAATAAAGGGAGCCTTCATCAATTCCGCCACTTCATAAAAACCCGGATCGTTGAGATGGCTCACGTCGACTACCATGCCCATTCTCTGGGCTTCCATTACCAGTTCCCTTCCAAATTTAGTAAGGCCTCCCGGATGTCTGGGCGCATCTGCCGGGTCGAAGCTGCTGCCGTCACCGGCATAGTTTCTCCTTGACCAGGTAAGTCCGATCAGCCTCACGCCCAGATCATAAAAAGTTCTAAAGAGAAAGATATCGTTGCCCAGAGGTTCAGCTCCTTCAAGGGAGAGAAATATTCCAATTTTGCCCTTTTTCGAAGCAGCCTTCGCTTCAGACGAATTTCTACAGAGGGAGAAGAGCTCCGGTGATTCTTCCAGTTCTTCCTTCAGGGCTGATATTTGATCCAATGCGTTGCGAAGGGCACCCTCAGGCAGATAACTGTCGGAAATGTAAAGGGAACATATGATCGCAGTGATCCCTGCTTCCTTTAAATTTTGAGAATGCCTTCTTTCAAGGACTTTTCGCTCCCCTTTTTTTCTGTAGCTCAGGACATCAAGGAGCACGTCAAAATGCGCATCGAGTACCATGTCATACATCCCCTCATTTTAAATTATCACTTTAACAGATCACCTGCTGAAAAAGCAGATCGGGACAAATTAAATTAGGCGGCTTCAGTTTTCGTCCGACCGGCTTATTCTGATCCTTTGTGATCCAAGGTCTGCCATGTCAAACCATACCAGCTCTCCTCTTAAACCATTTTCTGCAGATGAGAGGATCTTGATCGCCTCTGAGACCTCAAAGGAAGCGATAAGTGCCGGAGTGAAGGGTGGATTTCCAGTCTCTGTTTCGACTCCTTTGTCAGGAACGTCTTCACTCTCCCACAACGGCCTGTCAGAGGGATAAAAGACACCGACCTGCCCAAACATTCCTCCTATGGCTCCGTGTACAAAGGGTATCCCCAGTTCACGGCATATAATGGAGGCATTCCTGCGGCTCCTGTTGTTGTCAAGTGCGTCTATAACTACCGAAGAACCTTCAAGGAGTTCACGCCCGTTGTTTTCATCCAGAAATGTGACCTGTGCAAAGGTATCAACAGCATTGTTTACCTCTGCCACCCTGCCAGCCGCTGCCAGTGCTTTGGACTTTCCAATGTTTCCCTCTGTAGAGAAAAGCTGACGGTTCAGGTTATTGTCATCGAAAACATCGGGATCGATCATCACTATCTCTCCGACCCCGGCTCTTGCCAACATTTCTATTATCCAGCCTCCGAGTCCACCGCAGCCTATTACCGCTGCCCTGGAACCAAGCAGTTTTATCTGCCCCCCGATCCCTATGGTGCCAATATTTCTCTGATATCTCGACGGACAGATGCCGTTTTTTAACGCTGTCACCTCAACATCACGTGGCTTTAGTCCAAGTTCTGAAGCGATCTTTCGGCAAGTTTGGAAAGGGATCACTTTTATCCCTCCTCTGTCCTCCGAATTGATCTGCAATTTTTTGACCAGTTCTACAGGCAAACTTGACACCTCCCTATAAAATCTTATCGGTTGTATCTTTATAGCATGACCGAAAAATCGGATCGGTTTTGTTGATGATCATATTATGGGGCACTCGCCTTTTGATGTAAAATATAAAAATGAAATATATAGTAAAAACAACATCCCCTCTCAATAGTTGCGAATGGATAAACTCTCCCTCAAAAAAAGCTCTGGTACTTATGAGCGGAGGTGTAGATTCAAGCGCTGCAGCTCTTTTGCTTATGAAGGAAAACTATACCCTCGCAGGTATGACGATGGAGATAGCCCCGAGTGGATCATCTTCTGCTGGACTCTCTGCCTCTTCAGTGTGCAAAGAATTGAGCATCCCCCACTTTTCAGTCAACATAAGAGAAGAGTTCAATGAAAATGTGATAATTCCTTTCTGCACTTCATACAGCCGTGGAGTTACGCCTAACCCTTGTGCCGATTGTAATGAAAAGATAAAATTCGGTGTGCTTTGGGAGGCGGCAGAAGAGCTTTTGGGAAATGATTTTTCTGTAGCTACCGGCCATTACGCAAGGATCATCAAAAAAGAGGGAAGACACTATCTGGCTAAAGGCGCAAACAAAGCAAAAGACCAGTCATATTTTTTAAGCGGGATACCCGCGAAAAAGATACCAAGGATACTTTTCCCTCTTGGCGACTTTAGGTCAAAGGAGGAGACAAGGGAGTTGGTAAGGGCTTTCGGTCTGGCTGTATCCGAGCGCCCGGAGAGTATGGAAATATGCTTTGCAAATGAGGAAGGATACAGGGCAATGATATCCGGAGATCAAAACCCAGGGCCAATAATGGATACCTCGGGGAAAGTTTTGGGAGATCATAAAGGGATAGGTGGATATACCCTAGGGCAAAGAAAAGGACTGGGAATTGCATCAAAGCATCCCCTCTTCGTCATATCAATAGTCCCTGAGACAAACACTGTGGTAGTAGCCTCAAGGGCAGAGGCGTTCCGATCGGAAGTAACTGCGGGATCAGTAAATATGCTCACGCCTGAATATATGAAAGAAGGCCTTATTTTGTTTGGCAAGATACGATCTCAGGGCGAACCTGTGCCGTGCCGTATTCTCTATGTTGGGAACGACTGTCTCAGTGTCCGGTTCTCAGAGCCTGTTTTTGCCCCTGCACCAGGCCAGAGGCTCGTCATATATACAGAAGAGGGATATGTTGCTGCCGGAGGAGTTATAAAAGATTCTCCCATTGATTAATGGGAGCGCACAGATATTTATACTTCAATGTTCATTAAAGTCTATCTATTATTCAAAACCTGATTTATCATAGTGGCGTCATCTGTTACAATATCAATAATTCAAGTCATCTATGGGGGGTTGCTCATGACACTGCGCAGAAAGACTCAGATCGCATTAGGGATCACATTGCTCCTCCTACTTCTTTTACTGGATCTTACTTTTACCAATTTCCTAAGACGATCTGCCGAACAGACAGACAGGGAAAGGATCACCCTCAACCTGTCAAGGGCTGTGGTCTCGATCAACGCTGAAGCAAAGACCCTTTCTGCCATAGCTGCAAATTGGGCTCATTCCGATGCCACATGGAACTACATGAACGGACGCAACCCCGATTATGCCGCTGATACCCTTAACAGGAACGCCCTGACTGAGATCGGGATTTCTTCAATGATATTCATCGACAGCGGAAATATGGTAAGGCTGTTCAGGAACTTCAGCTCCGAGGACGAGCCTTCCACTCCAGAAAGCGAGTTCCTTGCGATATTTGACAACCCCAATAACCAGGGACTTTTGAATAATGTCGGGACATCAGGAACAAGCGGGATCGTTCTGAAAGAAAACCAGCCACTGCTTTTCAGCATAAAACCTATACTGACATCTGACATGAAAAGCCCCTCTGCAGGAAATCTGGTAGTTACCCGTAAGCTCAGCCCCAAACTGATCGAAAACATCTCAAGGAACCTTCTTTTTAATTTTGCGATAGAGCCGACAACAGAGAAAGAAAAAGAGATGTCTGACGAGCTTCCTCTTGTCTCCATAAGCGAGTACAACAACAAAGCTACAACTATTTCAGGCAGGATGCTTGTAAAGGATCACAGCGGGACGCCCTCTTTCTGGGTCATCGGTATAGAAAAAAAAGAGGACATTGCGGCAACTGAAAAGAGACTCCAGTTCCTGTTCCTGATCTTTGCCGTGGTCGCTGTACTGCTTTCGTTCCTTTATGATTGTTTCTTCAAACACGAGTTTTCAAGCAGGATGAAGAGACTGCAGAGAGAAGTTGAGGCTATCAGGGACCAAAAAGGCCATAAGGGCGTAGTTACAGTTGATTCTAAAAAAGACGAGATCAACAGCCTGCAGAGAACATTGAGCGATGTGATGGCGTACCACGATTTCAAGCAGGAACATAAAAGCAGGATGGACAGTATAAGCATTATGGTCTACGAACGTTTCGCTCAGGAAGGAAACCGCCTTTGCTATAAGACCCTTGAGGACATAGCGACTGCCTTCTCCCCGGGTGATGAAAAATTCAGAAACGCTCTCCCGCGTGCTGCAACAATGACAGTTAAGTTCTGCGAAAAGCTAAAACTGTCAGATGAAGAAAAATTCTATGCGTACCTCGGCGCCCTTTTCAGCAGGATAGGGCTTCTTGGCATACCCTTCTCAATACGGAACAAAACTACAGAACTCTCTCCTGTTGAACTGAGGGAGTATCACAAGTACCCGATATTATCCAAGGATTTCCTTGAATCAGTTGAGCTGCTGCGCCCTGCTACGCAGATCCCTCACTGCTGGAACGAAAAATGGGACGGCACAGGATTTCCAAAGGGACTAAGCGGAAGTGCAATTCCTTTGACCGCACGCGTCTTTGCTATCGTTGACATATGGAATGAGATGACCAGACCTTGGCTTGGAAGAAAACTGCCGACTCAGGAAGAGATAGAGCTAAAGCTCCGTGAATTAGCGGGAACAAAATTAGATCCCTATCTCACGGAACAGTTTATACAATTACTGCATGATGAAGGGAAAACTATCTGAAATGAATATTGTTGACGCAAGAGGACTTGCTTGTCCCAAACCTGTTATATTAACAAAAGATGCTGTTGAAAAAGGATGCAGGTCTTTTGCAGTTTGGGTCGACAACGAAGTAGCAGCATCTAATGTTGAAAGATTTCTTGAAAACAAAGGATTCATGGTTAAAAAAGAGTACGGCGAAGAATCCATCGTACTTGAAGCTAAAATTGAGTCCAAAGAGGGCGGATCAACTCCCCCCAAAAAGGGGTCAATAGGCATTATGTTCACTTCCGACAATATTGGGGCCGGATCGGAAGGACTCGGAGAAGTCCTTATGAAATCCTGCCTCGGCACATTGGTGCAGGTTGAAAAAGCCCCCTCTGTCATTGCTTTGATGAACAACGCCGTGAAGATGGCTGTAAGCGGATCCTCCTGCCACGACTATCTCTGCGAACTAAGAGACCGTGGGACCCTTATTCTGGTCTGCGGGACATGCACGAAACACTTTGGGATCACTGAGGCTGTTTCGGTAGGAGTGATCTCAAACATGTTTGAGATCACAGAGGCGGTTTTTGGTACATCAAAACCTGTAGTGATAGGCTGATAATGTCGATATATCTTAATAATGCCGCAACCACCTGGCCAAAGCCCCAGTGTGTACCTGATGCTATATATGACTTCATAGCAAACAGGGGAGCAAATGTAGCCAGGGGTTCGGCTTCCGTTAGGGACATCCAGAGCCTTGACAATGTCTTTACATGCAGGCAGAAACTGGCGGAACTGTTCGGCGGTTATCAGAAATGCGACCCGAGGTTCATAACCCTTACTTCCAATATCACGGAATCGATAAACATGATCATCAAGGGCTTCCTTAAACCAGGAATGAGAGCATTAACCTCTTCTATGGAACACAATTCCGTCCTGAGGCCGCTCAGGAGGGCAGAGTGTGAAGGAGTCGCACTGGATATCATCCAGTGCAGCCTGAAGGGATATCTGGACCCGGCACTGCTGAAAAAAAATCTTTCCGTACGCACTGACATCGCGATAATTAACCACTGCAGCAATGTCAGCGGATCACTCCAGAATATTCATGATATTGCCGAAGTGTGCAGGGCATCGAATGTACCGCTTGTGGTCGATTGTGCACAGACAGCGGGGATAATTGGGATCAGCGCGCAGGATCTCGGGGCCGCAGCTATATGCTTCACAGGACATAAAGGGCTCTTCGGCCCGCAGGGTACCGGAGGTATCGTCTGGGATCCGGAGTTTGCAAAGAGATGTTCTCCCCTTTTCGAAGGAGGAACAGGAAGCCTTTCCCATGAGGAGTTCCAGCCGTCCCAGATGCCTGACAAATTCGAGGCAGGGACGCCAAACCTTCCGGGTATCGCCGGTCTGCTTGCGTCTGTCGAATGGATAGAAAATGAAGGGATAGGCAAAATTAAGGAACATGAGGACCGTTTGGGTAAAATGCTTGAAGAGGGACTAATGAAGATAAACGGACTCAGAATAATCGGTCCCGGATCTGACGACCCAAGGCTTCCGGTTTATTCCATAAACATAAAGGGAATGGACAACGCAAAACTTGCCCGTGATCTTTCCGACATCTACGGGATCGAGACACGACCGGGACTTCACTGCGCTCCTCTTGCACACAGAACGTTAGGGACGTTCCCTGAAGGAGCACTTAGGATATCCCCCGGCTATTTCAACACGGCAGATGACATTGACCGCACTCTCTCTGCGCTGATAGAGCTTGCAAAGAATTAAGGGATCTAGGAAAATATTTTAGATCAGCCTGATATGAATCCTTTTTCGATGAGTATCTGACGGGACTCTTCATCGGCAGGACGGAAGCCTTTGCTTAGAAGATCTCTTATGTATGTCCCGTTATAGGTGAAGCAGAAAATCATATTTGCCAGCCATAAAGTGAGAACGCTTGCAACGAACATTATGACTGCCCACTTTGCATCGCCCCTGAATATCGGAACACAAAAACCAAAGAAGAAGACTGTCCAGCTGAAGCCGACCTTAGCCGTGCGAAGCTGGCCTGTCTGGTCCTCGAGCCTAATTATCATTTTTTGATCCCTCTCTTCCCTGCTCTTGCTCAAGGGCCATTATCGCAGCCTTTGACGTCCCCAGCCACGTAATGCCTATAAAGCAGGCCATCACCGGAAGTGAGACATATTTGAATTCAATGCCGCCCTTCATGTAGACGGCAAAAAATAGAATGAGCAGGACAACAGCTGAAGCAAGGAATACCTTTGACATCCTGTTGATCAATCTGGCTGTACGAAGTGTCATAACATCCACCCTTTGAGGAATATACGGAATACTTATAAATAATACCACAGTGCTGCTATAAAAAAGGTATAATTTGCATGGATCAAATCAACAGGAGGGAGATTAACAATGATGATGTTTCTACTGGCAGCAGCTGCAGTTTTAGGATTATGGCTCATGACCACGTACAACGGCCTCGTAAAGCTCCGCAACCTTATGCAGGAAGGGTGGAGCGGCATAGACGTACAGCTGAAAAGACGTTCCGACCTTATACCGAATCTCGTTGAGACAGTCAAGGGATATGCTTCTCATGAGAAGGAGACTCTTCAGGGGGTAACAAACGCCCGTGCCGCCGTAATGCAGGCAGGAAACGATCCGGAAGCAAGGCTGCAGGCAGAAAACGCCCTGACAGGAACGCTGAAGTCTCTCTTTGCTGTTGCAGAAAACTACCCCGAACTAAAGGCTAATACGAATTTTCTTGATCTTCAGCAACAGCTGGGAACTATCGAAAATGAGATACAGATGTCCAGACGTTACTACAATGGGACGGTAAGAAACCTCAACACTGCCATCCAGCGATTCCCTGCTGTTTTGATCGCGAGACAGTTCGGTTTTAAAGAGGCTCCCTTCTTTGAAGCGGAAGAAGAGGTGAGAGATAACCCGAAGGTTTCATTTTAAACAGGATTTTGCGATACTTAGGGGAGGGAAAATATGAGGAACGGGAGAAACTGTCTTTTAAAAATAACTGTACTGTTATGCACAGCAGTTTTCGTTATACTGTCAGGAGCTAGATTGACCGAAGCAAGGGAAACCTTCAACAGGTTCAGCGCTGACATATTGATAAATGAAAACAGTTCTGTCGAAGTTACTGAAGAAATTCTTGTCAACGTTGAGAATATTGAGATCAACAGGGGTATAATTCGATCTCTTCCTGTCGAATACAGGGACGAAAAAGGCAATTCAACAGAATTCGGATTAGAAATAACAGATATAAAGCTAGACGGTCAGAACATCCCCTGGAGCTCCGTGAGATCTGGGGTAAACGTTGATGTTAAGATCGGTGACCCCAATAAGATCATATCCAGGGGACTCCATACATTTCTGATAAGATACCGGGTCGAAAGGCACATAGGATTTTTTGAGGATCACGACGAACTCTACTGGAACGTAACGGGAAAAGATTTTTCTTTCCCGGTGCTTGAAGCATCATGCAGGGTCGCGCTTCCGGGAAAAAGTTTCGGAGAAGGATTCAACACGATAGAGTGGTATGTGGGCCAGTACGGGACAAAGGGAGACAACAGCAGGGCGCGACAGGATTCCGGGAGCGTTTCCACAGTCGGGCCGCTTCAGCCGGGAGAAGTTTTCACAGTAGTCTACACCTGGCCGAAAGGTCTGGTGACTCCGCCGCCTCCACCTGCAAGGGACAACGAAAAGGCTCAGGGTGGAATCGCGGCAGCGACACTGGTGTTGATCTCCGGTTGGTTCTGGTTCGCATGGAAAAAATGGGGGAAAGATCCGGATAAAAAGACAGTGATCCCCCTTTTCTACGCACCCGATGGTGCATCTCCCGCATTCCTGAGGTACGTGAGGGACATGCGGCTCGATCAGACAGGCTTCACTGCTGCAATAATCGAACTCGCTGTTAAGGGAGCCATTAAGATCGTTGAAGTTGAAGGAAGAGAGACCTTCTTTGGCAAGGGGAAGGGGCACTTTGTGTTATATGAAAAAGATACCGAACCGGAAAAACTTCAGCCTGAAGAAGAAGCCCTTATGATGCAGCTTTTTCCGGGAAGCATCGACAGCGTGGCTCTGGTACAGGATAACGGAGACATAATTTCAGGAGCGATGAGAAGCCTGGCAAGGAATCTCAGAAACGCAAACTCTGCCATCTTTACCAGAAACACGGACAAGATGGTCCCCGGCCTTGCTTTGTACGGAATTGGAACAGCAGCAAGCTATCCATTCAGCGGGGAATATCCCTTAAACACTCTCATGGCCGGGGTTTGCGGACTGCTCATAATTGCACTTGGAATGAGACTGAGCAAAGCTGCAAATACCGGAGGCCAGAATATAAGACAGTTCCTTGGACGGGCTTTTCCTGCCCTTGCGGTGGGTCTAGTAGGAGCTATAGCACTCGGAGGAGAGGGGATGTCCCCCTTTACATTTGTGTTTTTCGTCGCTTCAGCAGCCGTCATTGCTGTGATGCGGCCTCTTATGGTCTCAAGGACCCCAAAGGGCAGCAGTATTTTGAGCGAGGCGGAGGGTCTTAAGCTCTATATGGACACAGCAGAAAAAGAGCGGCTTGAAATGTTCAACCCACCGGAAGAGACCCCAGAGCTCTTTGAAAAACTTCTTCCTTATGCGCTTGCACTTGATGTTGCAAAAACTTGGGGCAACAGGTTCGAAAGTGTTTTGACAAAAGCCGGTTATAAGCCTGAATGGTATGCAGGGCCTTCACCCTATCTATTCCTGAATGGTTCGGGACTGAATAATTTCTCCTCAAGCCTTGGCAGCAGCCTGGGACAAAGCATGGCTCCTCAGTCTGCCCCAGGCACATCCTCAGGCATGGGAGGCGGCGGTTTTGCCGGAGGCGGAGGCGGAGGCGGAGGCGCAAAGGGATGGTAATTTAATGCTCTAAGTTTCAGACCGATCTTCCTTACAGCAAAATATCCATCAGCTTTCTGGTTAATTTAAGAGGTGCTTATTGAAACTCAAGGTTTCGAAAAGCACCTCTTTTCATTGACCTCCCGGGATAACTCTCTTACTCGTTCTTTACTACAGTCCTTATCGTATCCCAGACATCTGGAGTCTCGTGTCCCTTCCTCCACCCCGCGACCCCGGCAAGACTGTACTTATCAAGGATCGAGAGCTTGGTTTTGATGGAATCCCTGTTTTCTACCCATACCTTATAGGTCTTTCCATCTGAAAGATAGGAATAGAAATACTGCCCCTTGTCACTGAGCCATACCGGAGAAAGCCCTCTCTGGGAAATAATTGAATCGGACTCGGCCATAGTGAGGGTGGAACCTTTGACTTTCACCTTTCCCTGACCTGCAGGGGTCTCCTCCCACTTTCTCATGTAAAAAGGAACGCCTAATATCAGCTTTGCAGGAGGTATGCCTTCCTCTATAGTTTTTTGCACTGCGCGCTCGACCCATGGCATCGAAGCGACAGAACCTGCCCTCGGAGAGGTCCTCCAATGTTCGTCGTAGGCCATGAGAATTACGTAATCAACGTGTTTTGAAAGTGCTGCCCTGTCGTGGCTTCTGGACAGATTGCTGTTTCCCGGCACATGGACGTCAACAGAGCTTACAAGCCCCTGCCCTTTGAGATAGCCGCTGAGCAGCGAGACGAAACGCACATATTTGTCCCTGTCTGCAGTATCGACATTTTCAAAATCTATGTTTATTCCGTCAAAACCATAGAGCTTCGAATAGCATAGAAGTCTTGCAATAAAGATATTCACAGCAGCTGTGTCGTTGAAAAACCTTGACGTGTTCTCTTTGCTGAAGCCGTTTGAAACAAGGGGCCATATGCGGTATCCCTTTTCGCGTGCAGCCTCTACATAGGCTGAAGAAGCCCTGTTTGCCATGTTTCCGCTGCCGTCGGTAAGGTTGAACCATGTCGGGGAGATCACATCAAGTCCATCAATGCGTTCTTCAGCTCCGAGATCTGGGTTATCCCTTGTAATGTGTGCCCACGCAATGGTGATCCGATTATTTTTCAGAGAAGCATTATCAGGATTTTGTCTGTTCAAAAGTGTATTGACAGTGATCCTTTTGAGTTCGAGACCTGTGTTTGTCTCATCTGCAGCGATCCCTGTCAGTTGTTCCAGTCCTGTTACATTGAAATAAGAGGTTCCCTCATTGTCCATAGAGGGGAAATATAGGGCAATGGATCTTCCTGCCAGCCTCTCAAGTTCCTTGATGCCAAAAACTTTGGCAGGTTCTTTGACATCAATAAGAAAACCCTTTCCATTCGGACCTTTCGCTAAGGGCAGCCCAAGGTTGCTCAGGATATCAGCGGGCACCCATATATCCTTTCCCCGAACGATAGCTGTCCCCAGCAAATCCCTTGAGGTCCCCTCAGTAAATATTACGTCAATATACCTGTCACCATCGTCAGCACTTGCCATGGAACTAAAGATAAAAATAAAAAACAGGAGGGCGAGAAGGATAACGCGATCCAAAAACTTAATATTGATCAATTCTAATAACCCCTTTCTAAACTTCTGGCATAATCTTAACCTCATTTACTTATAAGAGATTCGGCAAAATTGCTATATAATGCATAGATAAAATCTTTTTCGACGGAGTGCCGTTTTTACAGGTGCATGCTTAAGCTTCAGCCGGGCGGTACTATAATGATGGTGATATCAAAGATCTGATCGATCATAAAAACAAAAAAGGAGAATAAAGGATGAATATCGAACAACTTCTTGAAAGACTTGACACAGCAGAGACCGATGAAGAAATCTCTGAGATAGGCAGAAAAATACTTGAAATCGACCCTGAAAGTCCTTACGGCAAGCTGGCTGTTTGGGAGACAATGGATTATGAGGGCTGCGTCGAAAATCTTGACATGCTTAGAGAGGCCCTTTCCGGGATTAGGATGATAATATCTGAAAAAGATACACCTCCAGACATAGAAGAAGATCGCGACGCTCAGGCCTACTGCACGATAATGATGAATCTCGGCTATTCTCTGCTCGCTGAGCAGGAAACGGAAGAAGCTCTTGAAGTTGCAAAGGAATTTGCAAACTTTGATGACGAAGGCTTCTATCCCAGTCGCACCCTCCTTTACCGTTGCATGCTCGATCTTCAGATGTACAGGCAGATTTTTGATACACTTGAGAGCGACCCGCTTGAATCCGTAGTGGGTGAACACGCCCGTGCGATAGCGTTGATCGAAACCGAAGCAGAGCCCGGTGAGATCCGTGACGCAGTCAGCTACGCTATCTCTCTTGATCCCGAAGTCCCCTTCTTTGTTCTCAACATCTGGGGGTTCCCTGAGCCTGAGGATGATATAGATGAAGATATCGAAGATACTGTAAATTACGCGACTTATGTAGCAGAGCCATGGTGTTCTTCAGACAAAAGGCTGGCTGCCCTAAGTGCGCCGACATTCCTTTTCGGATATCTGACAGACAGACTGAACGATGAAAAAGAGATCCAGGTCTTAAAGGAAGGATACGAAGGAGCCGGGGTGCTAAAAGAAGTTGAAGAGGCAAAGGCAAAGATCCGTGAAATGGAACAGCAGGCATGCGATCCGGAGGAAATAGATGCTGTAGCGCTTGGTGAAACAGGAGCAATAGTGGAAAAGCTTCTAGGCTGAGAGACCTTTTTAACGGGGCGGCCCCCAGTGGGCCGCCCTGTTTTATTGTTCCTATGAAGTACAGCTGTTGTCAATTATTACTCCTTGATTAGTTTCACCGTCCATGTACGCTGAGAAACTGCCTCTGTATATCCTGATCGCAGTATGGGGACCCTCTTCCCATTTTCTCTCTCTGAACCAATCCTGGTCGATCAGGTTGTTCGATTCTCCTTCAAAAACCGGCATATAGAGCACATTGTCCACGGCAAGATCAGAGAAAAAATGTGTCCCGTATGAGAGCTCGGGCATAAAACCAAGCCTTGGTACACCAAGTTCAACAATGCAGCAGCAGTTAGTCAGTTCATCGTATTTTACTGGGACTCCCAGCTCAGGATTGCTCGATCCTACCCTCCCCGGTGAGACAAAAATGAACTTCTGCCCGTTCATCTTGCTGTTGATCTCTCCAATACCGCGCGCCACCTTGAAGAAATCAGGGTTTGAATAATAGATCCTGTGGTCTACATACACAAGGAAGGGAATATCGTTTATAACTCCCGGGGTGACCATCCTGTCTGCTTTAAGAAGGATGCGCTTCCCCCCAAGGTCAGGCATATCCTCTTCTGTACATGTCTGGCACCAGCATGGACGGGACTGTATCAGGCAGAAGCTGTCATCAAGAGGTTCATAAGCAAATTCAATGTCTGCCGGCAGCCCCATAGAAGACTCCAAAAGCGGCAATGTCTTCTTCATCCTTTCAAAAAAATTCGGATATTTCTTAGGGAAATTATCAAATGTCAGACAGACTTTTGAACCGACATCTATCTTTTTCGTCGTCTTCATAAGGGAGGAGAGGCATCCTCCCTCTGAATCATAGCAATAGACCTGAGCATATGCATCAAAATCAGGGTGATGTTCGATCAGCTGAGGCCACTCTTTTTTTATGTCCAGAGTCGTCAGCTCGTTTGGGTTTTCCCTGTCAATGACATGAAATCTTTCCTGCGAATGGATAGCAATTTTTTCCGGATTCTGTCCGTCAGGTCTCAAATATACATTGGTAAGCGAGATCGTTCTTGCATAACCTCTCTTTGTGCTCATCGTTCCAAGCCCGAACACTATCCTGAGAACACCGTCTTTTTGTTTTACCCTTTTGTTCCATCGTCGGAAATTCTGGGAATATCCAACACCCGCTATTGTCGGGTAATAATATCTGCCGTGCCACCTTCCTGACATCCTCATCACAATGATCCCCATGTCGTCGTCACCAAGACAGTGTTTTTTTCTGTAGCTTACAGCCTGGGGGAAATATATCCTCGCATATATCTTTCTTATTTCCCGTTCTACAACACTTACCCTGTCTTCCAGAGAGGGATAATCATTGCTCATGAAGGTAGTAAGATACTTGCCTGCAAATGAATGCTTGTCAGAATCTTCTAATCTGCTGCTGCTTCTTATTACCACCGGGTCATGCATATCTAACAGGAAATTCCGTACTGCTTCGGTAGCTATCTTTGGCAGCGGTGTCTTAAGGAAAACCTCTTCCAGCCTCTCAGGTTCATTTTGTGATATCAGGAGATCCAAAGATGGCACTGATTCAAGGAACTGATGAAAAATATCGATCCCAAAGTAGATAGACTCAGGCACCTTGCTGTTGCAAAGCTGTGGGTCCCCTGAATCACGAAGTTTTCTGAGCGCAAAAAGAAGAGATCTGCCTTTTCCTCCTATTGTTCCTTTACCGAATATTATTGGCGCAAATTCCGGATCGTCGTGCGGGTCCCATGCAAAATACTCTTCCCTGATCCTTTCCAGATCGGTCACTTGCCCTTCACCTCCGTGTCGCCTTTGTCTATCACGATCCCAACCTCGCTGTCACCATCGAGCAGGACGTCAAATGTTCCCTGATAGTGTCTTACTGCGGGATGGCTGGTCGATATCCAAGTCCTGCTGTCAAACCATTCCTTATTGTAAATATTTCCTTTTTCTCCATCAAATACAGGGAGATAGAGGATGTTGTCTCCATCAAGGTCAAGAAAAAAATGTGTCCCGTATGACAGTTCCGGCGCCATCCCCTTGCTCGGGATGCCCAGTTCGACCAGACAGCCCGAATTTGAGAGTTCGTTGTACTGTACCGGGACTCCGAGAACAGGATTGGAACTTCCCCAGCGCCCCGGACCTACAAGAAGATACCTCTCTCTGTCCAGCTTCTCGTTAATATCTCCTATCGCCCTTGCAACATCATAAAAATCCGGTTTTTTACCATATAATTCAGGGTCCACATATACTATATGTCTGATGTTCTCCAGCCTGCCATTGGCCACCATGCGATTCCCCCTCAGGATCACCTTCTCAGGGCTTATTTCCGGTATCTCGACCTTTCCCCTGTCATCATAAACTGACAGAGGCCTCAACTGGACAAGAGTGAATTCGTCCTCTGCGCTTTCGTAGGTAAACTCCATATCTGACGGCAACTGCAACTCCTTTTCAAAGAGCTTAAGCAGTTTCTTGATCCTTTTGAACAACTGTGGGCATTTTTGGGGAAGCTCGGCAAAAGTAAAGACGGCTCTTGGCGCGACCATGTCCCTTGTGTCAGCCAACAGCCAGCGGAACATACTTCCATCATACCACTGCAAATATGTCTGCGCCATTTTATGCTTCTGAGTGATCATCTTAATATAATTACATGCATAGGCCGTCATAAAGGCGTTGTTTTCAACATCAACATAGTCAAACTGTTCCTGAGCGTGCGACACTATCTCCGCTGGTCTGTTGCCTTCAGGCCTTAAATTGGGGTTTGTAAGATAAAAAGTGCGTGCAAAGCACCTGTCCACAGTCCTTGTACCAAGACCGAAGCATATCCTTGCTACACCATCTTCCTTTTTGATCCTGGGCGACGGACGTCTGAAGACCTGAGAGAAAGCCGCTCCTGCCAGCTCAGGATAGTATTTATTTTCTCTCATCCTTCCAGCGATAGGTTGGATAAGGACTCCCATGCGCTCTCCTCCCCAGAGTATGTTGTGTTTTCTCTTATACTCCCTTGCCGCGGGGTTGTATGTGGAAGCGTATACCTCTTTGATCGCGGCTTCCAGGCCCTTTCTTCTCGAGACCCTGTCACCGCTGTTGGCAACAAATTTTGTGGTGTACTTACCTGCGAATGAAAGGTTGACATCATCTTCCAGTATTGATGATGAACGGACAGACATCGGAGTATCGATCATATCAAGGATGCGTTCCAGATCTTCATCGATACTCGCAGGCAGTTCAGCCTCCTGGCAAATCCTGTGGAGCTTTGGAGCATCGCTGTGCTCCCTCAGATCCAGGAGTCTGTCCCATAATCTGTTCTCTTCCATAAATTCTTCAAAAACAGAAGTCGTTATAATGAAAGAACATCTGGGCAGAAAGACTTCTTTGAGCATCCCGTTCGACTTCAGGACCTCATGAGCAAAGCTCAGACCTTTGGCCTTCCCTCCGACCTTTCCGCTGCCTATCAGCCAGCCTCTTTCCCTGTAGTAAGGTTCCGGGTCAAAACTTTTATAATATTCTCCATATTCCATCCTTCCACCCCCCGATAAGCGACATAAAACAAACTTTTTCGAACATATTTCTTGTTTTGATCATCTCTACCTATTAAGATGATATACTGTTGAAGCTTCTTTTACAAGAATTTTAAATAGGAGGAAAACAATGAAAAGAGAGCTTCGTCGAGATACTTGGTCCTGCGGGGTATTTGCATTGTTCGCCCTGGACAGGTTTTCTAAAATATTTGCAAACAAGGGCGTCGGTTTTGAACTGGGCCCGCTCTCTTACTCTCTGACACAGGCTACCCAGGTCTTGGCAAGCGAATCAGCACGCAGCAGGGCTTTTATAATAATACCTCCGGTCATACTGGTTTTCTGGGTCTTTTATAAATGCGGCGGAATGAAGCCAAAATTGTGGACCATGCTTCTGCTCGCCGGATTAACAGCCCTGGCATACGACCTGATAATGGTAAGAGGATTTCAGTACCCTCTCTTCTTTACGACAGAAAGCGGCGTAATAATATTCAGTCCGGCAACTCTTTATCTCCTGCTGGGAACAATAGCAGGGATATTTGATATGGCCTTTGAAACTATCGGAAGCAAAGACTAGGGACAATATCAAAGGGGAACGGAGACAGATGGAACTGCGCTCCGTTCTCTTATATAGAAAAACAATATTTATTTTGTCTGCAACAGTCAGGAGATAAGAAGCACCTTACGGGTTGATCCAGACATCTCTTCCGTAGCTATCTTCAATTACTTCATATACATAGCCCCTGTCCCTGTCCCATGCGTACCTTCCGTTAGAAGCTATTGAGCCGTATCCGTCAAGATACTGCATGTTTCTGGAATCAGCGGTATCTCTGGTAATATGCCCACGGTAAAATGGCAGGACAGGCAGTCTTCCCCTGGTTTTTTTTATGCTCCAGTCGCCTTGAAGACCTGTGACCGAAATCACATCATTTAAAACCTGATCCATTCCTTCTGGGATCTCTTCAATAAACATAACTTTGCCCATTCCGGACTTACCGAAGAGGTACAGCAGATATGCGGAGCCCCATATTCCGTCGGGTATCTGTCTCAGCGAATCTACGGCTACAAACAGGGCATCCATTGCCAAGAGCTGTCTGGGCTGTACGCTGACCTGTGGAACAAATCCTGATACTTCCTGCCACCTTGACGGGTCTCCCTGGGGAAACATCCTGTTGACAAGAGCTACAGCCGCTGCCGCCCTCCAGCGAGGCTCTCCGACCCAAAGCTTGTTCCAAAGCTCAGCCTCGGTCCCCTGAGGTGCAATGTCAAGCATATCAGCAACTATAGCGGCTCCGGTATCTTTTATTTTACTTCTTTTCTCCATCTCCGCGGTAAATGTGTCCCAGTCAGAGGCTGCAAAGACCGGCGCAGAAAATAATGTTATCGCCAATACCAGGAACACAGCTAAAGTCCACTTTACTTTCATCTTTACAACACTCCTCAAAAAATAAGTTTTGATCAAGAAATACCCAATAAGGATCTTACCGGCATCCTCAGCCTTGTATAACCTCTCAAGTTTTTCAGATGGGACCTTTCCCTCTTCAACAAACTTCCAGAATTCCCCTCTTCGCCTCCACGAGGCAATTAACTTTTTGATGCCTCAAAAGATGGAGCGTTATCGCCGGATAATACATCTTCATTGTCCGCTGCAAAGAGACGATCACTTCCGATATAGAGAGAAAATAATAGTGTTAAAGATAAGTATGCAAGAAATGCTTTTACATGTCTCCTCCCAACTTTAAACAGCCCAACGCCTTTGAACGAAAAAACGTAACAGGTTTTCGTGCCGTTAGACATCTATGTATTTTGTCTCCCCATTTCTTGATGATACACCGTTCCTTACGGGCATGGAACCGTCAAAAGCCATTATCAGGACTGGCAGTCCGAGAAGGATAGGTGTGATGATCCCCCAAAGCCAGAAATTTTTACCAAGTCTTTCTGCTATCTTTCCCCAGAGGTAGACATTTGCGGCAAGAGCTACCAGTGCAGCGCCCGAGCTGAAGACTTCAGCAAAGACATAAAAACTGACTATGTTCATTGCAGCAGTTACGATCCCCGGCGCAACTATCGCAACAGTGAACCAGCGGGAAACCTGCGCACAGTCGCAAAGAAGTGCGATGTTGTAAAAAGGGATAAGAAACCGTAGGAAGGATCCTATCCTGAATTTCTCTCCCAGCCTCGAAAATACATAAGCTGCAAAGATATAAATTCCAAAGCACATAATTACAAGCACAATAACTGCCAATGCTCCGAAAAGTATTGTGAACATTATTCTTTTGACCTCTCTTCCAGCTCCGATATGACATTTCCAAGTTCTTTTATTTTATCGCCGTAAAGCGCCCAGTTTCCCTGACGCTGGGCTTCCTGAGCTGAATCGTATAATTCCTGAGCCTGTTTTGCAAGAGCAGGGACATCTCTTTCTCCGGGCAACTTATCTCCGGATAATTCACCTGCTCCGCTTCCTCCGACCATTTCTGCGACTGATCCAGGCCTGACAGCAGATCCTTTTTCTGAAGCTTTTTTGCCTATAAGTTTTTCAAGAGCTCCGGCAAATGTCTCATCCCAATCTACCCTGCCTCCTGTAGAAACGATCACTCTCTTCAATTCCGGGAGTTCACCGTTTTCCGCTTTCAAATACAGAGGCTGCACATAAAGCAGGGATTTGCCTATAGGTACTACCAGCAGGTCGCCTATTATTACATCCGATCCCCTTTGACTCCAGAGCGAGAGCTGCGAGGATATCTCCGGATTCTGATTTATAAGAGCCTCTATCTGAGCAGGACCATAAATCAGTTTTTGTTTTGGGAACTGGTAGACAAGAAGTTCCCCGTAATTTCCGGGATCACACCGACCTGCCATCCAGCCAATAAGATTGTCCCTTCCGAGCGGCATGTAGGGAACAATGATCGCAAATTCAGGGTCTTTTTCCCCCCAGAGCTTCATCGTTACATAGTTAGGGGAGATCCTTCTCTTACGTCCCACAGGCGTGACTTCCCATACGTCCTCCCTGTTGTAGTACGTATTGGTGTCAGTCATGTGGTATGTTCTGTAGACGTCAGTCTGGACCTCAAAAAAATCCTCCGGGTACCTCATATGCTTCCAAAGCTCATCAGACATCTCACCCGCCGGTTTAAATATCGCAGGGAATATTTTTCGCCATGTCTGGACTAAAGGATCCTTTTCATCAACTACATAGAAGGACATTTTGCCGTCATAGGCATCGACCGTTGCCTTAACGCTGTTCCTTATGTAATTGACTCCATTGAAGTGGCTCAGAGTCGGATCCGGAGTCATGACCGGCTTTGAGTATGGATACCTGTTAGTCCACGTAAAGGCATCCTGGACCCAAATTATTCGGCCGCCAAATATTACAGGATATGTATCCTGGTCAAAGATCAGGAAAGGCGCTATCTCTTTCAGTGCTTCACGGACATTCCTGTTGTAAAGTACTCTGCTCTCAGGCCTCAGCGCGCCTGTAAAGAGTATCTCAGTATCCCTGAACCTGAGTGTAAAGAGCAGTCTTTTCCAGAAAGACCCTATCTCTACCCCGCCCTCGCCTTCATAAGTGCTTCTGACGTTAGAGTCCCCCATCGGGTAGTCAAATTCCTTGACATCTGTGTTGACCAGGACATAAAAATCCTTCATTGATCCATAATATATCTGAGGCCTGTCAAGTCTGATATCGACAGTTGACCGAGGAGGAAGGTCCTTCATAAAGAAGAAAGGCAGCCCTCCGGGAGATACTTCGTTTACAGGATTCATTACTACTCCGTATCCATGCGTAAACTCAAGATGCATGTTCACCCATGTCTGGTTCTGAAGCTTGGAGAGATCCAATTCCCTTACGGAGAGCATTACCTGCCTGTTGCCTCCGTTCAGTTTGTATCTGTCTATGTAAACATCTTCAAAATCATAATATGTCCTTATTGCCTGAAGCTGTTTATAAGTCCTCAGGAGCGGAGAATAATCCCATAGGCGAATATTTTTCACTGTCTCCTGATCGGCCAGCAGTTCTTCCGGTGTGACTTCATTCTCAGGTGTAATTGCTATGGTCCTCACATTATTAAGCCCAAAGGCCCTGCGCGTATAATCCAGATGGTAGTCCAGAAAGGGTTTTTCCATTTCGTACTCGTTGGGTTTTACCCTGTACTGCTGTACAAGTCCCGGAACAAAAGAGCTTGATACCCAGCCGAGCAAAAGAAGGGCCCCGATCAGAACAGCCGACATTTTCCACATCGGCTTGTAGAAATTCAAAAGAAGCAGTGCTGCAGCAATTACGGCGGCAACAGTGAGGATATTGAAAGCAGGCAGCAGTATGTTCACATCAGTATAGCCGGCACCGAAGACCACCCCTGTCGGGGAAAAAAGAAGTTCATACCTGGCAAGCCAGTACCCTGCTCCCCAAACAAGGAGGAAAAGCGAGCCCAGAAGAGACAAGTGAAGCCTCGCCCTCGGAGATGAAATAATTTTTGTCCCTTCGAGGGAAAGCGAGCGCGTCATGAAGTATGAAACAAAAGTACCCAAAAGGGTTACGACCAATAAACCCTGGAGCCAGGTCTGGATATACTTTATGAACGGAAGTGTGAAGACATAAAAACCCAGATCAAGGCCAAATAATGGGTCAGATTCCCCGAAGGGGGTCTGATTCATGAATTCGAGGAATGTTCCCCATGAACCCATTGCGTTTAGTGCGTTGACTACTGCCAGAAGACCGGCAACAACTATTATTACCCATTTTGATGCAGTGAATTTCACGTCTTGCCCAGATGCGTCGTTCATTAGCCTTAGTCCGTTTTTCCATGCCGAATTCCAGTTGGACCAGTAGATCAAAAAGGCTGGGACAATAGCAATGAAAAAGAGCTCCCACCTTGCTGTGAACCTTCTCCAGAAAACAGATTCAAAACCGTAGGATTCAAACCAGTAAAGGTCTGTAAGAAAAACAGCAAGCCCCGGCAGTATGACTGTAAACAGTATAAAAATACCGCCCAGTATGAACCATATCTTTGATATCTTGGGCATCCTTATATTTGGGATCTTTGGTCTTTCGTCATCCCATCCGCTTTCGTTGTCTCCTGAGCCATCAGTCCACTCTTTACGAGTATTCCCATATAAGCTTTCAAATATTTTTTTCAGATCCATGGTCACCAGCTCCTCGCTCAGTGTACAATCGTATCTGTTTATTGTTAACTAAAATCAACTACATGTCCAGCGCCGCATCACCTAAACAGCTGCCTAAAATGTAGAAATATGTTAAAACTGAGCAGGTCAACATACCGGCACTGATAATGAATATTGATATGACCTGTTTTGCGAAGAGGTGAGGATATGTTTTATGCATACAAACTTATAGGATCGCTCTTAGTGCCCCCGGGGCTGCTGTGCGTTATCACATTCATCTTCTCTTTTGTCCTTTTCAGGTCAAAAAACAAAAAAATACTTTCTCTTGCTATGCTGGCACTCAGCCTGTTCATCTGGTTTATGAGCACCTCCGCCGGATCCTTTTTTATTACAGGCGGACTGGAAAGGAAACATTTGAATTCTGTACCTGAGACTGAAAGGCCTGTGGCTTTCCTTGTCCTTGCGGGCGGTTCGAACTACGACAGAGATGGGGATGCAGTTACACCCGGTGTCTACTCCCTTGAAAGGATCTATTCTGCTGTCACGGCGGCTGACAGAAGCAAAGATGTACTCATCTTTTCAGGCGGAAACGTATATGGCTACGATCAGAGGACCGAGGCAGAAATAATGGATGATTGCGCAAAAAGGATGGGGTGGAAGGGCAAAACAATGCTTGAAACTTCTTCAAGAACGACGGAAGAAAACATGATCTATGCCGAAAGGATGCTTTCCGGTCCAGACTTTCATCATGTCGTTATAGTGACCAACGCCTTCCACATGCCCCGTTCTATGTTAAGGGCCCATTCAGTATTCAGGGGAAAGAGCCTCTTCTCTCTCTCTGCAGGGATGGAAACAAAACCAGGATTCAGGGGCATCCCGGACCTTTTCCCGGATGCTCACAATTTCCACCTCTCCTGTCTGGGCATCAAGGAATGGATCGGTATATTGGCCTTCAGGATACTTGGATGATCCTTTATTTTTTATAGTGATCCCTGTACCAGTCCGCAGTATCAGAGAGTGCGCATCTGATTTCGGTAAATTCTGTTTTTCCCAGGGCTTCGGTAAGGAGAGAGATATCAGCGCTGCTTATCTTTATATCTCCCGGTCTCTCAGGAAGTCTCACTTCTTTGACATCTGAACCCATTATCTCAGAGATAAGTTTCAATAGTTCGTTTACCGTCATGCTCTTTCCGGTAGCAAGATTAAAGACTCGTCCCCTGTTTTGGTGTGCCCTCTTGCACATCTTCAGGAGCACCGACGTCAGATCCCTGACGTATACGAAATCCCTTGTCTGGGTGCCGTCTCCGAAAATCACAGGGCTTACTCCGGAAGAAAGCGCATGACAAAACCTAGGTATTACAGACGCATATGAACCAAATGGAACCTGCCTCGGGCCATAGACGTTAAAGAACCTGAACCCGACACAATCCAGTCCCCAGACTCTTGCTGCAGAACACGCCTGTATTTCGTTTATGGCCTTGCTTGCCCCATAGGGCGACATTGGCAGGGGGATCTCTCCCTCGTGCCTCAGTCCCTCGCTCCTGTTGCCGTAAACTGCCGCGGAACTCGCATATATGAGAGGGATCTTCATGTCTTTCAAAGCTATGATCAAATCACTGAAAGCTGTTACATTATTGAGATGACACTCTTCGGGCTTTTCTATCGACAGCGGTACGGAGACCATGGCTGCAAAGTGGAAGACCGCATCTATGCCCTCCAGCAGTTTCTTCAGAAGAACTTTATCTGAGACATCTCCCTCAACGAATCTGAGCGAAGGGTCATTAGACAGGTGTTCCAGATTCTCTCTCTTTCCGGTGATCAGGTTATCGAGCACAGTGACCTTCCATCCGTCAGAGATGAGTTCGTCAGCCATGTGCGAGCCAATAAATCCGGCTCCCCCTGTTATCAAAGCAGATCTGGTCGCTTTCATGCGGTTATTTCCCCCTGGAAAAGCTTTTTGTAATAAAACTGTTTCATTATTATAACAATGCGAGCCCTGTCTTGGTATGCGACAAGGCTCTCAAAATCATTATACTGAATAAAATTATCCTACTTGTTCAATGCAGAAGTTTCATATTCTTCGCTGATAGGAGCCCATCCGCCGCCAAGAGCTTTAAAGAGCATCACTGAATCAGATGTGATCTGCCCGTCGCTTATCGCAGTCGCTTCTGACAGGGAAAGGAGTGCTCTCTGTGCGTTTATGACATTGTTGAAATCGGTAAGTCCGTTTCTGTACTTGTCATTAGCCACATCGAGCGCAGCCATTGCTGCGTCTCTTCCCCTCCTGAGCGCATCGTTCCTTTTTCTTTCCTCTATGCCCGCAGTCAGGGCATTCCTGACCTCAGCCACGGCTTTGAGCACTGTCTGTTCGTATACGGCAAGGTACTGTTCCTGCCTTGCTGTCTGGACTTTGATATTATTTCTGATAGCACCTGCGTGGAAAATTGGCCAGACGATCTTTGGCCCGAATGAATATGCTTTGTTGGGCCCCTCAAAAAGGCTTCCTGTATCAAGGGATTCTGTGCCTATGGAGCCAAGCAGGTAGAACTTGGGCCAGAGATCGGCCTTTGCCGATTTTTTTCGGGCTATCTGCGCGACGAGCTGACGCTCAGCAGCAAATATGTCCGGTCTCTGACGGATACTGTTTGCCGGAATGCCTGACATCATTTTTTGATCGAGCATAGGAAGCGGTTTCCTTTCACTCAGCATCTGGTCAAGGCTTCCGGGAACCCTTCCCGTAAGCACCGCAAGATTATTTTTGACCTCCTCAATGCTCTTTTTGATCGGAGGTATCTGAGCTTTTGTCTGTTCCAGTGTGTATTTGGACTGATTTAGGGCAAGGTGGTCGCTCAGTCCTGCATCTACCCTTGACTGAAGCATTTCCAGCGTATCTACCTGAAGGGCCAGATTGCTCTCTGCGATAAGAAGCCTCTCCTGGAGAGTCCGTAGCGTCAGATAGTTCAGTGCGACCTCAGCAGAAAGGGAGACCCAGGCGGCATGCAGTGATGCATACTGTGCCTCCAGGGAAGCAGCTCCCGCCTTGACCGTCTCTCTTTTTCCGCCAAAAATGTCTATCTCCCATGACGCATCTATGCCTAATCTGTAGATATCGACCCCTTTGCCCGCACCCCCTGTCTGAACAGGAGTCCTGGAGTTGTACCAGTAGTCGGTGTTGTCGAGCCATGGCAAAAGCGCTGCCTTGTTTATACCAAGCGCGGCCCTCGCCTCTGTCACCTTTGAACGGGCAGAAGCCAGGTCCCTGTTGCTTTCAAGAGACCATTCAATAAGCTGTGTAAGTATCTCGTCGTTCAAGGACTCCCACCATTTTGCCAGCATTTCGGGATCGGGCTCGCTTAATACACCATCTGACATCGCTGGGACAGGATATCTTTGGGCCATCTCTACCCATTTTCCTTCACTAAGTTCGACATCGGCGTTTTGCTGAGGAACATTTTCAGCAAAAACAGAACCTGCCATAAGAAGGATGGATATGGAAATTATCGCTATTCTGATCCTTTTCATCATTCCACTCCCTTAATCCTTACCAAACGAAGCCTTTATACGTCCTTTAAGATCCTCCCTCAGTGTCTGGAAAAGGACGTAAAGCGCAGGTATCAAAAATATGCCAAGCAATGTGGATGTCGTCATTCCGTAGCATATCGTTGTTCCGACAGCCTTTCTGCTTCCGGCACCGGCACCGCTGGCAAGAAGCATGGGAAGGACTCCGACAACGCATGTGAATGCCGTCATAAGAACTGCTCGGAAACGTTCACGTGCAGCTTCCGCTGCGGCATCTATTATTGACAGGCCCTTTTCTTCACGAAGTTCCTTCGCAAATTCAACTATCAGTATAGCGTTCTTGCCGGCAAGCCCTATCAGCAGTAATATTCCAAGCTGTACATAGATCGAAACTGAAAGTCCCATGATATAAACACCGCCAAGGGCGCCCAGGACAGCTATTGGAAGTGAAAGGAGGACCGGTATCGGAACTGTCCAGCTTTCATACTGCGCGACAAGGAAAAGGTAGGCAAACAGCATCGCTATCAATATGACCATTACTATCTGCCCTTTTGCCTGCTGTTCCTGATAAGTCATTCCCGACCATTCATAACCGTAACCCTCCGGAAGGTCTTTGGCCAGCTCCCTCAGGCTTATTATGCCCTGCCCCGTTGAATAACCCTGTTTCATCACAATAGTTATGGCTGCACTGGGGTAGAGATTATAACGGGCGATCGAGCGCGGAGCTACCGTGTTTTTTATAGAGACAAGACTATGGAGAGGAATGGGTTCTCCCGCAATGCTGTTTACGTAAATGTTTCCAATTTTGCTTATATTGTTCCTAAAATTCCAGTCAGACTGGACCATTACCTTGTTGACCTGGGTGCCGATGTTTATGTCGTTTATGTAGGCTGAACCAAAGTATGTCTGCAGAGTTGAAAATATATTTCCCACGGGCACATTCATCATCTCAGCCTTCTCCCTGTCGATGTCAAGGAAAAGATGCGGTGTGTTGGATGTATAAGTGCTGTATGCATAAAGAACTCCGGGTATATGGTTGATCTTGCCTATGAAATCCCTGAGGACCATCGCCATTTTCTCCGGATCGTTCTTAAGGCGCGACTGCAGGCGCATGTCTATTCCGCCACTTATCCCCAGCCCCTGTATAGCCGGAGGCGTGAAAATATTTATCTGAGCCTCAGGGACAGATGAACCTATGGCAACTATCTTTTCTACGATAGTCTGAAGGTCCTTTTCTCTGGACTTCCTCTTATCCCAGTGCTCAAGGGGGATGACTATCGAACCCATGTTTTCGCTTGCTCCGCCGATTATGCTAAAGCCTTTTATCCCCATTACAAATCTAACTCCGGGAATATCTTTTATCTGTGGGATCAGTTTGTCCATTACAGCCTGTGTCCTGCCAAGGCTTGCGCCCTCAGGCAGCTGGATGGCCGCGAATGCAGCCCCCTGGTCTTCGTTGGGAAGGAATTCAGTAGGCAGGTTTTTGGCAGAAAATGCGGCTGCTGCGATAATAGCTGCAAGTATCGCAACTGTTACCACCTTTCTCCTGGCAAGCCAGATCGAACCGGCAACATATTTACCGGTTGAAGCACGCAGCAAATCGTTGAACCATTTCAACGGGCCGCTTTCTTTTTGATGCACTTTTTTAAGCAAATGAGCGCACATTGCCGGGCTGAGAGTAAGCGCCACAATAAGCGAAAAGACTACTGAGAATGAAATTGTAACTGCGAACTGGCGGTATATCTGGCCTGTGATGCCTCCCATAAAACCAACCGGCACGAATATTGCAAGGAATACCAGCGTGGTCGCGACCATAGGTCCTGTAACGTCCTTCATGGCCTGCACCGTAGCTGTTTCGGTGTCACAGTGGTCTCTGCCCATTATGAAGAGGACACGTTCGACAACAATGATAGCGTCGTCAACGACCGTTCCTATTACAAGCACCAACCCGAAGAGTGATAGGATGTTGATGCTGTAGTTCATAAACGCCAGGCCCGTGAACGTAGCCATAAGGGATATCGGTATAGCTGCCACAGGCACGAGTGTTACCCTCAGGTCCTGAAGGAAGAGATAGCAGACAAAGACAACGAGAGAGAATGTTATAAAGAGTGTGAGTATGATCTCTTTTATCGTAGCAGTTACGTATTCCGTTGAGTCATATCCCATAACAAACTCTGTATCGCTCGGAAGGCTGGGGGTCAGTTCCTCTATTGTTTTCTTTGCGCCTGCCATTACATCAAGAGCATTTGAGCCAGAGGACTGAGTCAAAAGCATCATTGCCGCGGGCTTTCCGTTGAAAGTGGCATCAAATGCGTAAGTTTCTGACCCAAGTTCGATACGGGAGACATCCTTAAGTTTCACCAGACCGCCCTGGTCAGTTGTGCGAAGGATGATGTTCTCAAATTCGCTTACTGAGTTTAACCGACCCCGCGTGGTCAGCGAATATACAAGAGGTTGGTCCGTCTTGACAGGAGCTGTACCTATAGAGCCTATTGATGCCTGTTTGTTCTGGCTCCTTATCGCATTTGCGACATCATCGATACTTAAGCCCAGCGAAGCTATACGCTCCGGATCGAGCCATATACGTATGCTGTACTTTGAACCGAAGACCCTGCAGTCCCCCATTCCCGGTACCCGCTTAAAAACATTTTTGACGTTGTTTTCGGCATAGTCCATAAGAAACGGACCATCTTTGGTCCCATTCGGGGAAATGATGCCAACAAACCCCAGCGTGTCTGAAAATCTTGAATCTACTGTTATACCCTGTGCAGTGACCTCGTTTGGGAGCATAGGAGTTGCCCGTTGGATGCGGTTTTGTACCTTTACAAGAGCCATGTCAGGATCTGTCCCCATGTCAAAAGTGATGGTCAGTTCATAATATCCGCTGTTATCGGAAGTCGAGCTCATGTATATCATTCCATCGACACCGTTGAGCTGTTCTTCCAAAGGTGCCGCCACTGTGTTCGCGAGAGTCGAAGCATCAGCTCCCCTGTAAGAGGCTCCGACACTGATCTGCGGGGGCGTCACGTCGGGATATTGGGCAACAGGCAGCCTGAACACGCATATGAGTCCGCCAAAAGCCAAAACAATGGCTATTACCATCGCGAATCTGGGACGCCTGATAAAAAATGCAGAAAACATTTTTAGTTTCCTTCTTTATTTTGAGAATCCGGCGAAGATAGGGAAAGTTCTTCCTCGGTCTGGCCTGCTATCTCTGCTGCAGTTTTATTTTCCGTTTCCGCCTGAGCAGGTATAACAGGGGATTCCGGGCGCACATTCTGCAGACCGATCCGGATGATCCTGTCATTTGCCTTGAGGCCCTTGACGACCTTGCGCATGCTGCCTACTTCGGCTCCAAGCTCTACTCTTGTCTGATGGGCGATGTTCTTATCATCTACAGTAAAAACATAGCTTCCCTGTGAATCAGCCAATATCGATTCCTGCGGTATAACGATGCTCATATCTTTCTCGACGGGTTTTGTCCCTACCCTGACCATAGAACCCGGGATAAGGATACCATCAGGGTTGGAAAAACGGATCACCATCTCAAGGGTGCCGGTCCTTTCGTCAACTTTATTGCTTTCAAAGTCGCGCTCCCCTTGCATATTGAGTTCCCTGCCGTTAGAAAGCACCAAAGTTGTCTTGTATACCGGACCGTTTTTTTTGAACTGCTCCAGCTCGTTAAGATAGTCTTTGTCGGGTAGGGCAAAAGAGACGCGTATCGGATCCATCTGGACTATCGTTGCAAGAGGGCCGGAGACAGGAGTTACATAATTTCCTTTTGTAAAAGCAGCTGCTCCTATCTGCCCGCTTATAGGGGAAGTTATCCGTGTATGTGAAAGGTCTATCTGTGCAAGCCTAAACACAGCCTTAGCCTGTGAGACACCGGCTTTGGCCTGCAAAAAAGCGCTTTCGGCCGCGTCTATGTCGCTCGCAGAAATGCTGCGCGTATCTGCTGCCTTCACGCGTGCAAGGTACTTCTCAGCCTTTATCAGCCCGGCCTGAGCCTGTTCCAGCTCAGCTTTTCTGAGGTCTGCAGTTGCCTGATAATGGCTCGAATCTATAGTAAATAGGGTCTGTCCTGTCTTTACAAGGGATCCTTCTTTGAAGTTAACTTTAACGATCTCTCCTGAAACCTGGGGTTTCAGGGAGACAGTCTGGATAGCTTCCACCTTCCCAATAAAACTTCGGCTCGAAGACAGGTCCTTTTCTGTCACAGTGTAAAGAACTACAGCAGGGGCAAGTGGCTGCATCTGAGGATTTTTAATTGCCGCATCGGATTTCAAATAGCCCTTTACTGAAAATCCAAGCACGACAATTATTGCAATTATTGCAGCAGCCTTCATCCATCCGTACTTACCCGAAGAGTTTTTGATCTGTATCTTTCGGTCTTCCCCTTGAGATGTCATTTAAACGCACCCGCTCTTTCTTGAATAATGTTCAATTTTCTTTGCAAAGCAATTCTTTTCTGAATGCGTTGCATATAAAATCTGTACACCTTGTGAGGTCTTCTGTAACAATTTCGCTGAGCATTAATATAAAAAGACCATAAAAGACTGAGGTTATCGCCGCAGAAACATCCTCAGCCTCCATATCCTGCCTTATGGTCCCCTCCTGCCTGGATCTCAGCAGAATATCGTTTATCATCGTCTTTTCTCTTGCTATCTGTTGCTTCAGAAGGGAAAAAACATTGGACCTGACGTCATCCGGCCATTCAAAACGTCTCAGCATTATGGCATTGATCTTCATAAATCTGTCGTTTCTGTCGGGCGGCACAAGTTTTTTCTTGTAGTAGTCACGCAAATTCGCCAATGTCTCAGGCTCACCAAATTTTTCTGCAAATTCCCTCTCAGAATCAAGCCATATTTCTCCGATAAGTTTGGAAAGAATGTCACTCTTGCTTTTGAAATGCCAGTAGAGTGCTCCTTTGGTCATCCCGACCCGCTCTGCTATCTCGCTCAACGTGACATCTGAAAAGCTCTTTTCAGAAAAAACATCCAGAGCTGATTCAAGAAGTTGGCTTCTGGTTTTTATAGAGTCTTCTTTAGTTTTTCTTGGCAATCCATCACATCCATATAAAAATTTGCATAGCGAATTATACATACGCTGAAGTATGTATGTCAACACAAACCTGGAATATTCTCCGTTATTTGACTGCGGGTACAATAACGAAAATAAGTCAGGCCTTACTGCTGTCGATCTTTCGCCTGCTTTTGAAGACAGCATCTGCCGAATAGACAGCAAGAGCTGCCCAGATAAAAATAAATGTGGTTATCCTGGACATCCGGATAGGTTCATTGTAGACAAAGACACCCAGTATGAAACTGAGTGTTGGAGAAACATATTGAACGAAGCCTATAGTCGTGAGGGGGACACGTGCTGCGCCATAAGCGAAAAGTATGAGAGGAATGGAAGTAAGGATCCCTGTACCTGCAAGCAGAATATTCGTCAGACCGTCATAAGGAAAAGAGGCAGTCCCCTCTTTCTGGAGAAACATGAGAAATGTCATCGCAATTGGAGATACTGTGAGGGTCTCAATGAAAAGCGCAATATCAGGTTTAGCCTTCACTGCCTTTTTGAGAACTCCGTATGACCCGAAGGAGAGAGCCAGGCCTATCGAAACAAGTGGAATTGATCCGACTGAGATAAGCTCGACACTTACTCCCAGAACCGCAAGGCAAAGTGCTATTGTCTGAATTTTATTTAGTTTTTCCATAAAAAACATCATCCCGAAGAACATGCTTACAAGAGGGTTGATAAAGTAGCCAAGGCTTGTCTCAAGTATCCTTCCATGGTTGACGGCCCATATGTAGAGGCCCCAGTTGAAAGATATGAGGAATCCCCCTCCTGCAAGCCAGAAGATGTCTTTTTTTCTCTCTTTAAGCATATCCATGAAGATCATCCGGTTTCTGTGCCCGAACATCAGAAGAAAAGTAAAGAACACAGACCATATTACCCGGTGCCCCAATATTTCAAAAGATGAAAGGGCTTCCAGTGCTTTCCAGTAGACCGGCATCGCTCCCCAGATAAAATAAGCAAAAAAAAGAGCAGCTATCCCCTTCATATTCTGGTCCACCTGATTCAGCATCCCCCGTCATCATTTAGGAAGAAAGGCCTTCCGACTGCACAATTGTACACTATATCCCCGATTTGTGATAAACTAATCCATTATTCATCTAGTGCTTTCTAAAGGTGGAAGGAAGTATCCGATATGTCTGATAATTCAGGACTATCTGCTCTGGGAGCCCAGCTTCTGGCTGAAGCAGAGAACATCTCAGAGGAAATGCGGGATTGGAGAAGAGATTTCCATCAGTTCCCCGAGCTTGCGTTCGAAGAAAACATCACCGCCTCCAAAATAACAAGGGTACTCGATTCTATCGAGGGGATGGAGGTCATCTCAGGTTTTGCAATTCCAACATCCGTAATAGGGATTTTAGGGAAAGACCTGCCTGGGCCTGCCATCCTTTTGCGCTCTTGTATGGATGCACTTGCTGTCGAAGAAGAGACCGGACTTTCCTTCTCTTCCTGCATGCCCGGCCTTATGCATGCCTGCGGACATGACGCCCATATGGCTTCTCTGCTTGGAGCAGCCAGAGTACTCTCCTTTCACAGAGATGAATTAAAAAGAAAAGTTGTATTACTCTTTCAGCCTGCGGGGGAAGGGAAGGGCGGAGCCAGGATCCTTGTTGAAAACAGGTTTCTTGAAACTTTTAACATAGGAAACGCAGCTTCTCTGCATTGGTGGTCAGAAATTCCCTATGGTGAACTTTTCCTGCGCAAAGGAGTTCTTACAGCCCTGTCGGACAGGATACATATTGACATCAGAGGTACTGCCGGCCACGCAGCCGAGCCTCATATGACCATTGATCCCATAACTATCTCTTCTCATATCGTGATAGCGATACAGACCATGCTTACAAGAGAGATAGATCCAAGAGATCCTGTAGTAGTATCTTTCGGGCAGATAGAGGCGGGTTACGCTTATAATGTAATACCGGAACAGGTCAACTTATGGGGGACGCTTCGCGCTTTCAGCCCAAAAACAAGGGATTTTGTCCAGAGCAGGATCGAAACCGTTGCACCTGCAATTGCCAAGGCATTCAGGGGCCTGGCTTCAGTAGAATACACCAGGAATTACGGTCAGGTGGAGAATGACTCTGAAATGGTAGACAAGGTAGTAAATGTCGGCATTCCTTTCTTTGGAGAGGATGGCATTAAGATGTTGGAACGGCCGTTGCTCTCCGGAGAGGATTTTTCCTTCTTCAGTTCATGTGTCCCGTCTGTTTTTATGCTCATGGGAACCGGACTGGAATATGGCCTTCACCATCCCAGGTATGACATTCCTGAGAACATGCTTCCCTTTTCAGCTGCATGGGAATCGTACATGGCATTGACGCTTTAATAGAGTGGAGGGGAAGCATTGGCTCCCAGACTTGAAGATATCATAATATCAAACCTTGAATCACTTCGGACAGAACCATTTATATGGTGGCAGAAAACATGGTGGTCAGGCGGCGCGTTTCTTGAACTGACAGAGGAATGCGAGAAAGGCTTCCGTTCAAGCGGCTTCAAGGCCGGACAAAGAATGGCTTTCCTTCTTCCCAACAGCCCGATATTGCTCGCATCAATGATAGCCATATGGAAGCTTGGAGGTACTGTAGTGCCCATAGATCCCAGAAGCGGTTATGTCTCTCTGATTAAACAGCTCAAGCACGCTGATGTTTTTGCTTCAATAACTTACAGAGGTTCATCAAGCATAGTCCCGCTTATCTCTGAGGAGGGCATACCCTGTGCCGTCACTTCTTTAGATGCCCCTGTAGAAAGCATTGCGGGAAGAACGTCCGATGAAGAATCGACAGATACTGCCGTAATTTTTTACACTTCCGGCACTACAGGCGAACCGAAGGCCGTCCCTTTGACTCATGCCAACCTTTACGCCAGCATCAACGCGTGTGTGGATCATATAGGCAAACTGACGGATGACGACGTTTTTCTTAATGCTCTGCCCAATTTCAACGCGTTCGGATTTGTATGCGGTTCCCTGATCCCTCTTGTCAAGGGCACATGTCAGGTCGTCCTTCCGACCTTCATGCCCCCAGAAGCTGCAATGGACGCTATGAGAAATGCCTCTGTAACTATCGTGCCTGCCGTTCCAACGATTATTTCTCTCCTGCTTGGAACGGTAGCAAGGGGAATTACACCTCCCAAAAGCCTCAGATACATACTCTCCGGAGGCGACAGACTCCCTCTTGATTTTGACAAAAGATCCCAGGAGTATCTTGGCGTTCCTGTTATAGAAGGATACGGCCTCACTGAAGCAGCTTCGGTCGTATCGATCGCCCCCGGAATAGAGAACAGAAAAGCGGGCAGTGTCGGCACACTTTTATCCTGTGTCGAGGCTGAGATAAGAAATGATGAAGGGTCGGCCCTTCCCGCAGGCTCAGAAGGCCATCTTTGGATCAGGGGCGACAATGTGGCAAAATGCTACTACCGAAACCCTGAGCTTACTGCAAAGAGATTCGTGGACGGATGGTTTGATACCTGTGACATAGCCAGGTTCGACAAGGATGGGTATCTCTACCTTGTAGGACGCAGGACAGAGGTGATCTTCGTCGGGGGCTTCAAGGTATATGCGCAGGAAGTAGAAAAAGTCCTGCTTGAACATCCCGCAGTAGCTGAGGCTGCAGTCATAGGAGTGCCCCGCTCAATAAGCGGAGAGATAGTAAAAGCATTCGTTGTGCTGAAAAAGGATGAGAAGGTCACTTCAAAGGACCTTATCGAACACTGCAAGAAAAAACTTTCATACTATAAAGTTCCCAGAATAATCGATTTCCTCACCGAGATGCCAAGATCGAGCATCGGCGAAATTTTAAAAAGAAAGCTTGAAAAGGACTAAGACTAAATGTTTGGCCTTCAAACCAGAACGATAAAAAATCTCAACAAAAATGAAAAAGAACAGGTGGGACTTCTGCTTGAGAGAAACGGCCTGACCTTTGAAGGCAACCCTGACTGTACTGCTGTCGTAGAAAACCACGATGAAAAGATAATCGCGACTGCAAGCATACAGGGCAAAGTGATAAAAATGGTGGCAGCAGATCCAGAATGGCAGGAAGCCGGCCTCTCGGGCATGGTGATATCTGACTTGCTGCGGTATGCCGGTGAAAACAACATATTCCACCTTTTCGTCTTTACTAAATGTGATATGGCAGATAAATTTGCATACCTGGGCTTCAGCGAACTGGCGAGGACTGAGACTGTTGTTCTGATGGAGTCCGGACAGCCATCTTCTGACGATTACCGTAAGATCCTTCAGAAAAACAAAATATTTTCGGGTAAAGACAACATTGGGGCTGCTGTAATGAACTGCAACCCATTTACTTATGGACACAGATATCTCATAGAGACCGCATGCAAAGAATGTGACGGGCTATATGTCATAATCGTGCAGGAAGACCTCTCTCTCTTTCCTTTCAAAGACAGGATGATGCTGGTTGAAGAGGGAACGAAAGACCTTAAAAATGTCAGGCTGATCCCCAGCGGTGACTACGCTGTATCAAGAGCCACGTTCCCCACTTACTTCCTGAAGGACAAATGTACGGCTTCTGTTGCAGGAACACAGGCTGAACTTGACGCGACCCTTTTTGCGAACCTTTTCGTACCGGAACTCTCAATAAAAAAACGTTTCGTTGGAACAGAGCCATTTTGTCCTATCACAGCAAAGTATAACGAGATGATGAAAAAAGTCCTCCCTCCGCGTGGTGTAGAAGTTGTAGAGATAAAAAGGCTGAACGACCCGTCCGGAACAGCTGTGTCAGCTTCAAGGGTACGAAAAGCCATAGTCGAAAACGACCTGGATGCCTTAAAAAGGATGCTCCCCGCTGTTACGCAGAATTACCTATCTTCGGAAAGAGGAAGGGCCGTCGTTGAAAAACTGATCCATGAACATAAAAAAAACTGACATTGAGAATATCCTTTCTGAAATACTTTCAGGAAAAGAAGATAGGGTAAGGACCAGGGACGCACACCTCTCTAAAAATGTATTTGCCTGTCAGATAACCCTTAACATTCCCGGATATCCCAAACGCATCCCCAATGATGAAAGGGCCGTGGAAAGCTTCGGCAAGGCCTTCATTGAAAAATGGACATCCTGTCCTATATGCGAAAAAAAGATCACAAATGCGGCAGGAGTTTGCTGGGTGGGTTTTTTTGCAGGAGATCTCACTACTGCAAAAAAAGCAAAGGAAATTGCTGTCGGTATAGAGGAAGGGATCCCTGAAGGGCGCATCTTCGACATAGATATTATCGTGCAGATAAAAACTATCTCAAGATCAGACCTTGGACTCCCCCCACGTACATGCCTGCTCTGCAGCAGACCGGCAAAGGAGTGCGCGAGGGATCGCAGACATTCTTATGAAGAACTTAGGACCGCAATAGAAAAACTTATAAAAAATATTTGATATCTCCGCAATTTCCTGTCGAAAAAAAGTTGTCCAACATGTAAATTTAATAAAGAGTATAAATCCACTTATGATTTATTCTCATATTTAGTTATATTGCTTTTGAGGATACGGTAACCGCCGGATCAGTTCGATCAACATAAAAAAATGAAAGATCATTGACGTTTTTATCAACATAAATAGTGCAAAATAAACTATACTTTATATAACATTTGAATACACGCAGGAGAGGATCGCATGCTGAACCGTCCGGACTGGGACACTTATTTTTTAATGATAGCAAAGGTAGTCGCCAGCAGGAGCACCTGCATGAGGAGAAATGTCGGAGCTGTTCTTGTAAAGGACCAGCAAATACTCAGTACCGGATATAACGGAGCTCCGAAGGGAATAATACACTGTGAGGAAGCAGGATGTCTGAGGGAAAAGCTTGGTATCCCTTCAGGTGAAAGACATGAGATCTGCCGCGGATCCCACGCTGAGATAAACGCTATAGCACAGGCGGCATATGCGGGAGTAGCCACTGCGGGATGCTGGCTTTACTGTACACATGAGCCGTGTGTCTACTGCACTAAAGCCCTTATCAACTGCGGATGCAGGCGTATTGTTTATATTCATCCATACCCGGACAGGATATCGAGGGAGATCATTTTGCAGTCGGGGATCGAAACGGTATGCATACCAGATGACGAGCCGGTGAAGAATAATTTTTCAATAGGAGGAAATAAATAGATGTTTACACGCGAAGAATCGATCAAGTTCCTTAAGGAACACAACAAGGAAGAGATGCACATCAAACATGCATTCGCTGTTGAGGCGGCGATGAAATGGTTTGCCCGGGAAAACGGAGAAGACGAAAATTACTGGGGCCTGATCGGCCTTATGCACGATATCGACTGGGAGGAATTTCCCAGCACAGAGACCCATCCCATGAAAGGCGGGGAGATGCTCCGAGAAAAAGGCTACCCAGATGATTTCGTTCATGCTGTGCTCGCTCATGGGTGGGAATACTCCGGGATAAAACCTGAAACACTATGCGAAAAATATCTTTACACAATAGATGAACTTACCGGATTCATAACAGCGGTAGCACTTGTCCGTCCAAGCAAATCGCTCCATGACCTTGAACTGAAATCAGTTAAGAAAAAATGGAAGGACAAGGCTTTCGCCAGGGGGGTAAACAGGGAAGTTATCGAAAAAGGATCAGAATTACTGAACATCCCGATGGAAACGCTTATAGAACAGACTATTACGGCGTTAAGGCCCGTAGAAAAAGAGATCGGGCTCGGTTCCTGAAAGACCACGAGAAGTAAAAATAGACGGAGGGAGGATACAAAATGTCAATTTCATTGGTACTTGCAGATGACCACCCGCTAACCAGAGAAGGCATGAAAGCTTATCTGGCAAAAGAGGCAGATTTTAATATCCTGGGAAGTTTCGCTGACGGAGAATCAGCATGGGCAGGGATACAGCAGCTCAGACCCCAAGTGGCCCTTCTTGACATCAGGATGCCGGGCATAGACGGTGTAGCTCTCGCGCGAAAGATAAAGGAAGCATCTCTTCCCGTTGCATCACTGATGCTTACTTCTTACGATGCGCAGCAGTACGTTATGGCATCACTCAGAGCAGGTGCCAGGGGTTACGTTCTTAAGACTGCAAGCATGGAAACCCTTTCAAAAGCGATAAGGATCGTTGCGCGGGGAGGCTTCTATCTTGACAGCGAGGTGGCAAGTGCTGTTGAGCAGGAAGGAGATTTCGTTCCGGAGCCTGTCTCAGTAAGAGAAAGGGAGGTCCTTCTCCTCGCGGCACGCGGACTTTCAGGAAAAGAGATAGCAACACAGCTTTTCATAAGCGAGAGAACTGTGCAGACGCACCTGGCCTCAATATACGACAAACTTGGAGCAAAAAATAAGACAGAAGCAATGCTCCTCTCTCTTAAATACGGCATAGTGACCCTGGAGGAACTGCTCGATTGAGGAGAAACCTTCTCCTTCAGCTGACTGTTGCAGTCTTTCTGCCCAGCCTGGGGGCATTCCTCCTGGCATGGATAGGTTTCTGCCAGTTTGAAAATACCATGGAAGGGGTAGCCGGTTCTTACGTGCAGAATCTTGCTAGGGGAGCTGCGGCAAGGCTTGAATCTTCCCAATGGGACCTGAGGACCGACGGTACCTGGCAGCCAAACCAGTACAGGTCACGCATTCTCGGGCTTGGAGAAATGATGTCAGATGAGATGGCTGTCCCGGGCATGTTTGCTGTCTTCGACAGTGACGGCAATCTTATATATGGTACTTCTGACGTCACGATCCTCTCTATCATATGGGACAAACCGATAGCCACCATGTCTCCCCAGAAAATCAGGGGACCTGACGGAAAGTTTTACACCATAGCAGTATACCCTATGCTTCAGAGAAATCTATTCGTTCTGGCGGCTGTATCATGGGACAAACTGCTTGGGCCAATGGTGTCGCTTACTACTTTCTGGCCGTTTATTATGGGGATCCTTGGGTTGATCGGGATCTTCTCAGTCTACATAATGTGGCAGAAAGTGATAATGCCTCTTAAAGACCTCGAAGAAGAGGTCTCGATGCTCAGCTGGGGTGAAGAAGTCCCACTGAAAAACGCACCTGAAGCAGTTACAGAGCTTCAAAAACTCAGAGAGGCCCTCGTAGTTCTTGCAAACTCTGCAATAGACAAAGTACAGCTCTCACGAAGGTATGTTAATGACCTCGTAAAGGTGCAGGAAGAAGAGAGGGCAAGAATATCGCGTGAGATACATGACGGCCCCCTTCAGGACCTGACTGCCCTGATACAGAGGCTCAGACTGCTCTCCGTTGACATGGACTCTCCTGTAGAAAGGGAAAAGCAGCTTAAAGAGGCAGAAAACGCAGCTATCGCCGGAGTCAAAGAGATGAGGGAACTATGCAATAACCTTACCCCTCCCTGGCTTGACTTGGGAATAGCACAGGCACTAACTGAGCTTTCAGAGAGACAGAGTGCTCAGCTGGACATTAAGATACACCTTGATATTCAGGATATCCCCGACCTTCCTGATGATGTGACGCTTGCCTTCTTCAGGGTCGCCCAGGAGGCTGTCAACAACTCTGCAAAACACGCTGAAGCGGAAAATGTATCAATTTCATTAAAAAATACGGGGAAAATGATCTTACTACAGATAGAGGACGACGGTAAAGGCTTTGAGATCCCGGACAACTTCACTGAACTTCGTGTTCAGGGACACAGAGGCCTTTCCAACATGCGCGAAAGGATGTCTATCGTAGGAGGTCATTTCAGTATTTTCTCAACTCCGGGAAAAGGTACTGTGATTCGTTGTGAACTGCCCTTAGTGACTGTACAATAAATCAGGACCATTTACCTAAACTATCGAAAGGTGGGAGCCCATAAGGGCGAATAACTTGAAATTAAGGATTCATGGAGCAGCTGGAGAAGTAACAGGATCGAACTACTTGATCGAGACCGGTTCATACAAAGTCCTTGTAGACTGCGGTTTTCATCAGGGGCAGGACGAGGAGAAGCATGAGGGGGAATCCTTTTTATTTGACCCTGCTTCAGTTGACGCACTGCTTCTCACTCACGCACACATCGACCACAGCGGAAGGATACCGCTGCTCGTAAAGGAAGGCTTTAAGGGAAAGATCTTCTGCACCTTCGCAACATCGGAGCTCGTTGAAATACTTTGGAGGGATTCAGCCAGGCTTATGGGAGAAGAGGCTGAATGGAGAACAAGGAAGAATACAAGAAAAGGCCTGCCGGCTGTGGAGCCTCTCTACACTGAAAAAGAGGTGGAGGATTCCATTGGATTACGTTCACCGATCCCTTATGACGAAGTGATCGAGATCATTGACGGACTTAAAGTCCGCTTCCGCGAAGCAGGACACATTCTTGGAAGTTCGATAATAGAAGCATGGATATCAGAAAACAACGGAGACAAACCTGTGAAGGTAGTCTTCTCAGGTGATCTGGGCCCCTTTGAAGGCGTTATTGAAAAACCTCCGACTATGATCGAAGATGCAGATTTTGTACTTATAGAATCAACTTACGGAGACAGGCTTCATAAATCACTTGAGGAAACAAGAACAGAATTTGAAGATGCTCTCAAGGAAGCTCTTAAAACCAGCGCAAAAGTACTTGTCCCGACCTTTGTCGTAGACAGGGCGCAGAGAGTGCTTTACGAATTTGACCGTTTCCAGAAAAAATTCCCTGACCTCAAGATGCCGAAGATATACCTTGATTCGCCTATGGGGATAAAGGTAACTGAGATCTATGGCAAATACATCCCCCTTCTTTCAAACGACCTTAAAGAAATGTTCCAGAAAGGGGACGATCCGTTCGAGCCCGAAAACTTCCAGTTCACACGGTCAGCTGATGAATCAAGGGCCATCAACGAAGAGACGAGCGGGATAATTCTTGCTGGAAGCGGGATGTGCTCGGGCGGAAGGATAATGCATCATCTGAAGCATAACCTCTACAAGAACGATACCCATGTAATGTTTGTTGGATATCAGGCTCACGGAACACTCGGACGCAGGCTCGTTGACGGTGCAAAAGAGATAAGGATAGCCGGAGAAGATGTGTCTGTAAAAGCCCAGTTCCATACACTTAACGGTTTTTCGGCCCATGCTGACAGAAACGACCTTCTCGAATGGGCAGGCAATTTCCCCAAGAAGACCAGATTCGTAGTAGTTCACGGTGAACCAAAATCAGCACAGGCCCTGGCTATGGGGCTGAATGACAAAGGTTATGCAGCTCAGGTGCCCGCCCTTAATGACACCATAGACCTGCTCACACCTGTTGAAGAAAAGGCCGTAAGGATGCCTGTAATATCACAGAGGATAATAGACAGGCTGGAACTGAGCCCTCAGGATGTCATCCAACTGCTGGCTGCAATTACACACAAAGCTGATGAGATGCAGCGTCAGACCATAGAAGCCAAAGACTACACAAAGATCATGCCTCTGCTTGTTTCCGCCAAGACCTTGCTTGAAACAGCGGCATCATTGGGAGAAGAAGCTAAAAGATCTGCGTGATCTTTATTGCTTTTGGATTCAATGGGATATAATACCCTGGTCGCAGTAAGATCAAAATTAGTATCAGATCCGGATACCATGAAGAGGAGAGAGACCTGATGTCAAAAAGAGTCAAATTGTTAATATTAATTACATGTACGGCAGCAGCCGCACTCTTTGGCCTTTTTGCCTATTTCAGCACAAAAGGCCCGGCAGTCCTGGCATCAAGACTGCCGCTCCCCTCCGGGTCAGCCCCTTATGTCATATTCGAGACCGAACAAAACTATTACCCAGTTTCGATCTCCGCCCTTCTGACAGAGGGGCAGTTTGCTCTGTTCAGGGAAGGATCTGCGGGGAACCGGATCCTTTCCATTGCTAAAACAGCAAAAGAATGTGCGGTCCTTATTGAAGACGGTGACGAAGGGATCTTCGACATTTATGCTGTAATGCGCCTGCTTCCTGAGGATATTTCCTCCCTGTCGAAGGGAGACCTTCCCCGGTCCTGGAAAATGATCATGGGAAACACCGAGGTCAGGAAGAGCGGCGAAAATGGTTCCTGGGAGATAAAGACAACAGATGCTGATACATCCTTCTACTATTCGACAGAGAGAGAGATTGCCATTATTGCCCATAACAGGGACTCCTTCTTTAAGATGCTGGACGTTAGATCAGGCTCTGTGAAAGGGATCCCGAAAAATTACTGGGGCAAAGAAAAAAAGTCATGGCCTGCCCATATTGAGATCAGTGAGGGAGGACTCCTATTTACAGATAACGAGATACAACCTCCCCTGATTCTGAAAGCCGCCTGGCGTTCACATGAACCTGACAATAAAACAGGCAGGATAGGAGAAGCCATATGGAAGATCCAAGGGCTCGACAAAAGGTTGTCTCCAATTTTTCTTAAGGCACTCGAATCAAAGACATGGGATACCACAAACTGCATTATCCCTGAACCATTTCTCCTGTCAGCGGGCATTAACCTTCCTGAACAAAAAGGCTCATCTTCTGACTGGCCTTTCCCTCTCAAAACCATTGGTGAACTTGGTAAGAGCATGGGATTGAGCGAAAAAAAGATACAAAAGATTCTCTCCGGAGAAACGATATTTTCAGTTGGGGGATACAACAAGCTTCTTTGGTTCTCCCTTCCAGGCATAATGGCGGAATTTACAGGCGACAAAGACCTGATGAGAGAACTTGTTGATGCGTTCTGGAACAGATTGTTCTTTGGCGCTGAACCCAGGCCTATTGATGGCTTTGATTTTGGCGGGACCACCAACGTTCCTTTTTCTGTAATAGGTGCCGGCAGGGGAAATATCGCCATACTCGGACTGCTCTCTCCTGAATCGATCAAGGAGACCGTTAAGCTTGAAATTTTAATGAAAGACAATGAAAAAGCTATAGGCTGGATAGTTGCCGATCTTCCTAAAATTGGGGCAGCGCTTAGCGATATGACTAAAATGAATGCTTTCATGAATGACTCAGACGTTGATGGTGATGAGTATTATGAAGGAGATGCAGAAGACATTTTCCAGCCGGACCACGCTTTCTCGCCTTTTGACCAGGGGATCTCGGACTCTTTCGGGGATGTCCTTAAGGGGATGGGCAAGACACTCATCGTCTGGGAAACAGCCGAATCAGGCAGGGTCAACTGGTACAGAAATTCAAAATAGCGTATGCGATCTCTGAAAGATCCATTATTTTCTATTACCAATGATAAACCGGAGGGATAACAAAATGCACTGCAATGCGCTGAAAGTTTTGAAGGAACGGGGTTTCGTTGAGTGGAGCAGCCACAATGAGGAGCTCGATGAACATTTTTTAAATAATATGGTCACCGGCTATATTGGTTTTGACCCGAGTGCCGACAGTCTCCACGTAGGAAACCTGGTAGCTATAATGGGGCTTGCCTGGATGCAGCGCCTCGGACATCGCCCCATAGCGCTTGCCGGCGGCGGGACAGGACGAATTGGCGACCCTTCAGGCAAAAGCGCGGAGAGAAACCTCCTCTCCGAAGAAGAGATAAGCTACAACGTAGGGCGGATAGCAAAACAGCTGGAACATTTTCTAGATTTCAACTGTGGGCAGAACAGCGCCGTTCTGGTAAACAACAACGAGTGGCTCAAAAAACTCAATTACATCGAATTCCTCAGGGACATAGGGAAATACTTCTCCGTAAACTTCCTTGTCAACAGGGATTACGTAAGGAGCCGCGTCCTTGACCCGGACAAGTCAATAACATACACGGAGCTTTCATACATCCTGCTTCAGGCTTATGACTTCAATCACATGTACAACGAGCTGAACTGTACGCTTCAGATGGGCGGCAACGACCAGCAGGTCAACATAATCGCAGGCATGGACCTTGCAAGAAAAAAATCCGGCGGACAATGCTACGGTATCACATTCCCCCTTCTGCTCAACGCACAGGGACAGAAATTCGGAAAATCAGAGAGCGGAGCCGTCTACCTCTCTCCGCACCGCACAAGCATATACAAGTTTTACCAGTTCTGGATAAATGTTGACGACAGCGATCTTGAAAAACTGTATAAGCTTTTCACATTTATAGAGCTTGATGAAATAAGTGCCATCATTGAGGAACACAACAAAAATCCTCACCTAAGGACAGCTCAGAAAAAACTCGCATGGAACCTTACTTGCAGGGTGCATGGTGAAGATGCCGCAAAAAGGGCAAAAGAAGCAAGCGCCATTCTATTCGGTGAAATGGACATAAAGGAAGCAGATGCTGAACTCCTTGACACACTCTCTGCAGAGATACCTTTTGCAGAGACAGACTCGATAATTGGCGGCCCGATCACAGATCTTCTGGTGCTATCAGGCGGATGCGCCTCAAAGGGTGAGGCAAAACGCAAAATTAAAGAGGGCGGAGTTTACCTCAACGGAGTCAAAGTCACAGAAGAATCCAGGCTGATCTCATCAGAAGATCTCCTGAACGGCGGATATGTACAGTTACGTGTAGGCAAGAAAGATTTCAGACTGGTCAAATTCAGGGGTTAATACACTGCCCTGAAAGACATTTTAGACGCATGCAAAACGCTGGGATCATCTCTGTCTGAAAAAATAGGACCTTTCCCGCGCTTTTCATTTTTAAGGGACCTTCTTTACCGCACAGGCAGCATGCCATTTTTCTCCGTGTGCCGTAATTTGAACCTGGTAAAACTGAAACTGCTGCCGCCGTTATTTTTTCTACTGGCATCCAAAGTCAGATGATAAATTACTTAGGAGTCTTAATATGGATCGAAAACTTAGATTTTTTATCCGTTTTGCAAAAATGATAAGACCTGGATGGAGAGCAACCGCTCTTTTTTATTTCCTTTTCATCCCTGTCAGGCTTATCGCGCCAAGGAAAAGGGTTGCCCAAAAAAACATTGAACTTGTTTTCCCGGACAAAACTGATGGCGAAAAAATGAAAATGCTTGACGGATCTTACAGGAGCATGATCTGGACCGGCATAGAAATGCTTTCCTGGCAGAGAGATCCCTCTCTCGTTGACAAATGGATCGTTGAGATAGAGGGCAGAGAATACATGGACGAAGCCTTTGCCCGTGGCAAAGGAGTTATTGTGGTATCAGCCCACTGCGGGAACTGGGAACATGCGGCTGCCTGGCTGGGAAGGAACTGCAAGGGCGTTGGTGTGGTCAGACACTCCGATGACCCGTTTCAGAGAGAACTCATAGATACTCTGAGACGTAACGGCGGATTGCGGACGCTGGGAAAAGACGAGCCAATGACAAGGGCTGTGGGCATACTAAGGCGAAATGAACTCATAGGTCTTGCAGCAGACCAGCATGGCGGAGGAGATGGAATAGTGGTTCCCTTCTTTGGTCATGAAACCAGCACTTTTCAGGGAGCCGCTGTTTTTGCATGGATATCAGGGGCCCCCATACTGCCATACCAATGCATCAGGATAGAGCCGTTCAGTTTCAAACTGGTAATTGGCCCCCCGATCGAATGGGAGAAGGGCAAGGACCGGGAGGCAACATTCAAGTCACTGACAGCAAAAGTAAATCTGGAGCTGGAAAAAATAATACGCAGGGCGCCTGAACAGTACCTATGGCAGCACAAGCGATTCAAGGAGCTCTTTTCCGGCTAGCTCTTCTTTTTGACCTGAGCATCCGGATTGTCGCAGACCAGGGTCCCTGCAACTGCGAAATTGTCGTTTGCCATTTCGTTGATAATGATGCGCACTGACGTTTTAGGGACCTCCATGGTCTCACAAAGGGCTTCAGTGACCTTTGAGACCATATCGCGCTTCTGTTCGAGGGTGCGGCCTTCTTTGATATTTACTATTACGATGGGCATTGTATTTCATCTCCTTAATTGATGCAGGTGGAATCTTGCCAGTGAAACTAATTTTAACCTTCTGCATGAGGGGTGTCCACATGGAAGGCATGGAAAGTATCAGCATATTTCTGGGTTTCGCGGCAGGAGCAGTGGTAGGCTCTTTCATAAACGCTGCAGCGATGCGCACTGTTGCAGAGAAAAAATGGTGGGGATTCGAGCGTTCTGTATGCGATGAATGTGGCAGACAGCTAAATTTTTTTGACCTTATACCAATAATATCCTACATAGTGCTCCAGGGGCGCTGCCGGACCTGTAGGAACGTCATTCCGCCCCGTCACTTCATATCTGAGCTGACCGGCGGGATCACCGGAGCACTTTCTGTCTGGTACTGGGGAATAGGCACTCCTATGATCTTCTCTTTTATAGCTCTTTTTTTCATGCTCTTCCATTCTCTTACGGACATTGAAAGCGGCTACATTTATGATTCCTGGGCGATCGCAATGGCAGCGATCTCGTTCCTGGCAAGACTGCAGGGAGGACTTCCTGCTTTGATCGATGGAGCAATGGGAGCCGCTCTTGGGTTTGTCTTTATCTATGCAATAGTTCTTGTCAGCAGAGGCGGAATGGGTGTGGGAGATGCAATGATGATGGTCGGAGTCGGAGCACTAATGGGCTGGAAGCTTACTATTCTCAGCCTTTACCTTGGTTTTATGACGAGCGGTGTTATAGTAATACCGCTTCTGATCGCTAAAAAAATCAACAGAAAGGATGCTGTGCCCCTCGGCCCTTACCTTGCGGCAGGATGCATCCTTGCGATATTTACAGGGAGATATATTTTCGATTATCTGGGCCTCAGCCTTGGCTGGCCCTGGTCAAATATATGACAGGAGTGTCTGACAAATGATCGTTTCAGAATATAATATGGATCTTATGAATCCTTTCAAATTCAGAATGCCGCGGGAAGTGACCTTCGGGTCTGGCTGTTCGCGTACAGCTCCGGAAAAAGTACCGCTGCTCGGATCCAAAAGACCCCTCTTCATAACCGGCAGTCACATGGCACAAAGCGAACATCTCGTGTACCTTATTGAAAGATCATCAGAACTGGGAATGTCTCCGGGACACTGGGACAATGTCGAACCGGAACCTCCGGCGGAGCTGCTCGAGGAAGCTGTCGGGTACATACGGAAAGGCTCTTATGACTGCCTGGTCGCGTTTGGAGGCGGAAGCTCGATGGATTTTACAAAGATGGCGGCTGTAATGGCTGAAAATCCTGAGATCAAAGTATCAGATATGGTAGGAAGTGAAAAGATCCCGAGAAAAGGCCTTCCGACAATAATGATACCGACCACCTCGGGAAGCGGATCGGAAGTATCCGCAGTAGCAGTCTTTTCATTCGCTGAGGAAAGGATGAAAAAGGGAGTATCAAGCAGGTTCCTTGTTGCCGACATCGCACTTGTTGATCCTGAGCTTACGCTTGACCTGCCTCCCCATATCACTGCAGCCGCAGGCATGGACGCTCTCGTTCACGGAGTGGAATCGTTCCTGTCGCTTGGGACCAACCAATTCACTCAGGACCTTGCTCTCATAGCCATCAGCAATATTTATTCCAACCTTGCCGAATGTGTCCTCAACGGCAAAAACCTTAAGGCAAGGGAAGCACAGTCTTACGGAAGCATGATAGCCGGGATGGCTTTTTCGATGTCAGGGACGGCGGGCGTCCACGCCATGGCCTACCCGCTCGGGGGTCAGTATCATGTGCCGCACGGGGAGGCCAACACAGCACTTCTGAGATGGGTAATGGAATACAGCCTTGAAGGGTGCGAGGAGAAATTCATTCCTATAGCAAAAGCAATGGGAGTCTACACCGACCGGATGTCTGCCTGTGACGCCGCCAATGCCGCGCTTAAAGCCATTGTTGAACTTGGCGGGAAGATAGGGGTAAAGACCAGGCTGAGGGAGTTCGGTATACCCAAAGAGGCAGCAGCTGAAATGGCCGAAGCCGCACTCAAAGAAGTAAGACTGATGTCAAACAACCCCCGTCCGCTTGACTTTGAAGCCGTTAAAAAAATATATGAAAACGCCTGGTAGCATGTGAAAATCCTGCACCTTCCAGCATCAGGCCAAGGAAACCGGAACTGATCCGTAAGAAAAAGGAGGCCACTATGAAGACTATATTTCTTATCATGTTTTTTATTTTGCTCGGAACAATGGCGAACATCTCAGAGGCTGTTACTTCCGACATTATGCTCGCCTCTCCTGAAACAGAGGGAGGAAAAAGCGTTCTTCAGGCTATCTCGGAGAGGTCATCTGCCGCTCAGGCAGCATTCTCCGCGAAAGAGCCTTCGCTGAAAGAACTGTCTACCCTCGTATGGGCGGCAACCGGCAAAAACAGGGACGGCAAGGGCTGGACGGTCCCTTTCGCAATGGGATCCGATCCCTACATCAGCCTGTATGTTCTTCTCAAACGCGGCGCATATCTGTATGATCCGGAAAAAAATATGCTTAAGCTACTTTCAGACAAAAATTCCCTCTCCCGAGCTGCCAGTCAGGGATTCATCGGAACAGCTCCGTCTATTTTTGTATTTGCGACAAAGGGAAACGGTCCGCGAGTAGAGGGATGGGCAGAAACAGCGGTAGGAGCTATGACACAGAACGTCTACCTTGCCGCAGGAGCGTTGGGCATGAAGACCCGTTACGTTCAGTCATTCAACAGGGAGACATTGATAAACCTGTTGAACATCGGTCCGCTCTCAAGGATAATTGCAATAATGCCTGTGGGTTTCCAATAAGGTAAATAAAACAGGCTAAAAAAAGAAAGAGCCGGGCGTCCCTCTCTTTGGGTGCCTGCCCGGCTCTTTTTTATAATCTTATTATCCCGGCTGTTTTAGCTCCGGTTGCAGCTATAAGGTCGTCAGGCTTCAGTTTAAATAGAAGCCCTCTCTGCCCTGCATTCACAGTTATAAATTCAAACATGCGGGCGCTTTCATCTATAAAAACCGGATATCTCTTTTTTGTCCCCAGAGGAGAACAGCCGCCCCTTACATACCCTGTGAGAGGCTGGACCTCTTTTAGCGGGACTAGTTCGGTGCTCTTATTTCCGCTTGCCGAAGATAGGGCCTTGAAGTCGAGTTCCCTGCCCGCAGGAAGGCAGACCAGCATTACACCTGTCTTATCTCCTCTGGCGCAGAGTGTTTTGAAGGTCTGTTCTTCCGGTACACCGGTCTTTAATGCTGCATCCTCAGCAGAGAGCGAACTTTCATCGACCTCGTACCCGATCAGCTCAAACCTGATCTTTGCGTTTTCCAGTATCCTGACTGCGTTAGTCTTTTTTACAGAAGCCATATCAACACCCCCAATGCAGTATATAATAAAGTATAGCGCAACTATCTGAGTGTGGGAGAGGGATATTCATGGAAGGTTTTTTTGACGGCGCATCGAGAGGCAATCCAGGAAAAGCAGGAGCCGGCGCTCTTATGATAAATGACGAAGGAAAAGTGGTATGGGAAACATCCCGGTTTCTTGGGGAAAAAACGAATAACGAAGCAGAATACATGGCCTTGATACTCCTGCTCAAAGCGGCAAAGGAACATGGGGTCAGATCGCTGAGGGTCTTCGGGGACAGTAAATTGGTGATAAACCAGGTCTCACGACAGTGGAAGATCAACCTCCCCCACCTGCGCCTCTTGGCGCAGCAGGCCTGGAAACTGTCCGACGGGATGGACATCTCCTATCACTGGATACCACGGGAGCACAACAAAAGAGCCGACATACTCTCCAACGAAGGTATCGACGGCTCCGGGTGATCTTTTGACAAACGTTGAGCTGGCTTCCGGGTCATCTCTAAAAATGACCACTCGGCCCGCTCATATTTTATTTTCTTCTTTATTGAGGACTATCCCCTGTTGTCAATTACCCTTTTGGTCTTCTTCTCGCTTCTGGGAAGTTCGCCTATCTTCATAACTTCCGGTATTACTTTTATTCCAAGCCCCGATTTACAGGCTCTCTCCAGCTCCTTCTCAAGCTCTTCCCGGTCAGCCCCTTCGAAGGCCTCTGCCTGGACGATCATTCTGTCCCTAAGGTCTTCGTTGTCCAGTATTATACTGTACTCGCTGGAAAATCCTTCTATGTTCCTTAGTATCTCCTCAACCTGGGCCGGATATATATTTGTTCCCTTGACCTTAATCATGTCGTCGCTTCTTCCAACGATCCTGTCCAGCCTCGGAAATGGCGAACCACATGGGCATGTCCCCGGGATGATCCTAGAAATATCGTGAGTCCGGTAACGGATGAGCGGAGCAGCTTCTTTCCTGAAGGTCGTTATGACTATCTCCCCCTGCTCTCCGTCAGGAAGCACCTTGCCCGTTGCCGGGTCAATTATTTCGCAATAGATGAAATCATTGAAATAGTGCATCCCCGAATGTTCAGGACAGTCTATCGCTATTCCGGGACCGTATATTTCAGTCAGTCCATAAATATCAAAGAATTCAATGCCCAGGCTCTGATAGATGCGTTCCCTTACCTTGTCTCCCCATCTTTCAGATCCAAAAATACCTTTTTTCAGTTTGATCTCATTCCGCATCTCCCTGCGGTCTACCTCTTCTGCAATTAGCAGTCCGTATGAAGATGTTCCTATGAGGACAGAGGCTTCAAGGTCCCGCATAAGCCGGAGCTGTCTGTCTGTGTTTCCGCTTCCGGTTGGGATGACCATCGCTCCAAGGCGTTCGGCACCGGCCTGGAAACCAAGACCGGCAGTCCAGAGGCCGAATCCCGGCGTTACCTGCACCCTGTCTTCCCTTGTTACTCCGGCGAACTGGTAGCATCTTTCCATCATGACCGCCCAGTCTTCAAGATCCTGGCTGCTGTAAGGCAGAATCACAGGAACACCTGTTGTACCTGAAGAAGAATGCACTCTGACTATCCGGTCGTTGGGCACACACTGCATCCCCATTGGATATGCGTCCCTGAGATCCTGTTTTGTCGTGAATGGTAGCGATTCGAACTGGTCTTTGGTCATAAGTGTGTTAACAGGGATACCTTTATACTTTTCAATGTACATGGGACTGAAATTAGCAACTCTTCTCGCCTGGGCAAAACACTGGCTAATTATTGACAGTTCATTCATATCTCTCAGCTCCGCTCTTCTGACTACTAAATTTATAAAGTTTATATCATCTGAAAAATTAATAACGATAGGGTTTAAAGCTGTTTTCTCGCTGCCCCTGTTCCCAAGAGGAATGCTTTTCTGTTGATCTCCAAAAGCTTGGGCTTAATGCAGCACTCCATTGCTTCCCTTATCTCATCTTCTTCAAAAGGCAGTATTCCTGCTCCGACTGAAAAGCCAAGCAGCACGATGTTGAGGGTCCTCGCATCCCCAGCCTCTGTTGCCATAGGAGCGGCGTTTAAGTAAAACCCGTTTCTGATGTTTTTTTTGATGGCGCTGAGGTATCCATCACAATGATACTCTCCCTGACGCAGGGCAACGTTTGTTGGGACTATGCAGTCAACGTTCACCACTGCAGATGCATCTGGTTTCAGTCTGTTGAGCTGTCTTGCGGCCTCGGCAAGCTCAAACCCTATGAGGACATCCGCATGACGGAGAGGGATCACCGGCGATACGTTCTGAGATCCGATTCTGATGTGGCTCGATACGGAACCGCCCCTCTGAGCCATTCCGATAGTCTCTGAAGTCCTGACAAAGAGTCCTCTTCTCTGCGCTGCTTCAGAAAGTATTTTTGAGGCAAGCAGTGTGCCCTGGCCTCCCACTCCGGCTATCACTATACTGCTAAACATTTCGATCGACCTTCTTTATCGCGCCAACAGGACAAACGTTCACACAGAGAGAACAGTCTGTGCATATTGACTCATTTATTACTACCTTTCCGTCGTTTCCGACAGACATTGCGGGACATCCCAGATGCTTTATGCATTTCAGACATCCTATGCACGCCTCGTTGACCCTGCGCACAGCCCCGGGAAGTTTAATGAGGGCGATGCAGGGGGCTTTTGCTATTACAGCAGAAGGCCCGTTGTACTCAAGGGCATTATTGAAGGCAGCGACTGTCTCTTCGTACTTGAACGGATCCACTGTCGAGATGTGCTCCACACCGCATGCCCTGAGTATCTTTTCGATATCAAGGGGTTTCGCCGGCATGCCCATGGCGGTACGTCCGGTCCCCGGATGAGGCTGCCCGCCCGTCATTGCAGTGGTATGGTTGTCCAGCACTGCTATCGTAATGTCAGTGTTCTGATAGACAGCATTGATGATACCGGGAATTCCCGTGTGGAAAAATGTCGAGTCCCCGATGAATGCAATACACTTCGTTTCTTTTTCAGCCAGTTTTATCCCCTGGGCTATGGTTATTCCAGCACCCATGCAGAGACAGGTATCCACCGTGTTCAGGGGTGCGGCGTTCCCAAGTGTGTAACAGCCGATATCTCCGCAGTATACTGTCTTTTCATAATTTTTAGCTGCTGTTTTGGCAGCGTAGAAAGAGGCCCTGTGGGGGCATCCGGCACAAAGCACCGGCGGCCTCACGGGAAGATTGGGAATTTCGACCATATCAGGATCTGCGCTTTCTGCTCCCGCATACTTCAGCAGCCTGTTTTTTATTGATTCAAAACTGTATTCCCCGTTGCATGGCATGTCGCCTGTCATTTTGCCAAATATCTCATTTTTCCCCGCTGATACAAGAAGCAGCTGCTCCTCCAGCACAGGATCGAGTTCTTCGACTACCATAACCTGATCGACCGAAGACAAAAATTCCTCTGCAAGTTTGAGCGGGAGGGGGTATGGGGTACCTACCTTAAATACCGTCAGGTCGAGATCAAATTCTTTTATCACTTCCATTGCATAGAGATAGGATATGCCCGATACCGCTATCCCCTTCCTGCCCCCTTTGATGATCCTGTTGAAGGGAAGTGCGCTGACTTTATCAGAAATAAGTTTTTGTTTTTGTTCAAGCTCGCCGTGCTTCCTGTAGGAAAGGGCAGGAAAGATTATCCAGTCCGGTTTTTTTTCAAAACCTGCTGCAGGCCTGGGGCCCGGATCATTCTCCAGATCCACCGTTGCACTTGCATGACAGACCCTTGTCGTGGGCCTGAGAAATACAGGGAGCTTAAACTCTTCAGAGAGGTCGAATGCAGATGAGACCATCTGATAGGCTTCTTCGGGAGAAGACGGGTCAAATACCGGCAGATTCGCATATTTTGCGAAGTGTCTCGTATCCTGCTCAGTCTGTGAAGACCACGGACCCGGATCGTCTGCAACTACTACGACCATGCCGCCCTCAACACCCACGTAAGAAAGGCTCATGAGCGGATCAGCAGCAACGTTCAGTCCTACCTGCTTCATCGTGACCATTGATCTCGCTCCTGCATAGGCAGCTCCGGCTGCAACTTCCATTGCTGTTTTTTCGTTCGTTGACCACTGGACTTCTATTCCCGGGATCTTTTCATTCAGAAACGTCTCTATTATTTCTGTAGAAGGAGTGCCCGGATAGCCTGAGACTACACTGACTCCTGCTTTGGCAGCGCCAAGGGCTATAGCTTCGTTGCCCATACAGACTCTTTTGGTCATTTAAAGTCCTCCTCAATGTGCAACAGAAGCCTGTCATAGAAATGACAGGCTCCTGTTAATTTTAAGAGTGTTCTATGCCTGGTCTATTCTATTCTATTCTGTGTTTCTTCTGACTGACTCTTCTCTCTGTGGGAAAAGGTTCTCCTCTTCCTGCCAGAATGTTTATAGCATTTTTAAAAATAAAGTCAAGCCAAAAGAGGTTTATATTAGCGGAACCTTTGGGTTTCCCATGCCACGCTTTAACTTCCGGAGGAGTATCCATGAAAAGAGCCCTGTCATCAAGGCAGCTCCAAAAAACGATATCGGCTGGAACCACCAGATATTGTCAAGTGAGAGTATCCTCGACAGAAAGTGAGCCGCCGGAACACGAACTATCAGGGAGCGGAATATCTGCGTGACAAGTCCAAAGGCTGAAAATCCCGTAGCAACAAAAAGGGCGTTGTATATCACACTGTAGATGACCCTCGGATAACCTGATATCGTAATTCGGATCGCCTGAGCCGCTATCCTGGCAATATCTTCAGTAGGCCTGAAGAGCTGGATAACGGGAAACGGAAAAAGGGCGACGATAAGCCCCAGCCCTCCCGTTATTACTGTGCTGATCATAAAGGCAGACCTGATGATGCAGAGCAAATACTCCAATCTGTACGGGAAAGGTGTAAGAGATCGCGACCATGTGACTCTCTCCGAGCCATGAGATAAAAACCGTATCTACAAGATGGAAGAGTGTATGGAAAAGCACCATCGCTATGGATGGCACCGAGAGTTTTATAAGTGTGCTGAGGACAGGGCCCCTGCCCAGATCCGCCTTGTCTCTGAGCCAGGTCATCCTCCTTATTGTCTTCAAAAATTTCATTCGGATTCCCCTTGTGAAAATATTCGGTCTATTATAATGCAAAACCGGCTCAAGAGATTATAATGTTGAGTAAAGGGGGTGTGTTTATGTTTAAAAGGTTCATTGAAATTATGAACAGCAGCAGGTGCCTTGAAGGAAGCAAAGTTGTCCTGGCTGCTGCAGATGCAGAAAGTGTCGAGGCCATAAGGCTTGCGATGAAGAGGGGCCTGGGAAGAGCTATACTTACAGGAGACAGTGAGCAGATCTTTCCGATGGTAAAAGAGGCCGGGATCTCTGATAAAGTGGAAATAATACATGCAGAATCTCTCTCATCTGCCGCGGCGATCGCAGTACAGTGCGTAAGGGAAGGAAAGGGCGACGCCCTGATGAAAGGCCTTATCAACACTACCGATTTCCTTAAAGCCGTACTGGACAGGGAAAACGGCCTCAGGACAGGACGTCTTCTCAGCCATCTTGCGATAATGGAGATACCCGGAGAGAATCACCTCTCTTTCTGCACGGACAGCGGATTCAACGTTGCACCAAGCCTTGACCAGAAAAAACAGATACTAAGAAACGCGATGGAAGCGATAAGCGCCCTTGGCTACGAACACGTAAACGCAGCATGCATCGCCGCAAATGAAAAGGTCGATCCAAATGTCCAGTCAACAGTCGATGCGGCAGGACTTGTAAAAGCATGGGAAAACGGCGAATTTGACGACCTTCCCTGTTCCTGCACTGTAGAAGGACCGATGGCTATCGATGTTGTAGCATCGCAAAAGTTCGCCGAACATAAAGGTATCAAGAGCAAAATAGCGGGTAAGGTCGACCTAACTCTGGTGCCTAACATAGAGTGCGGCAACGTGCACTGCAAAACGCTCGTCCATTACTGCCACGCACAGATGGCCGGACTGGTGCTCGGAGCAATGGTGCCCATAATCCTTGTCTCAAGATCTGATCCGCCTGAATCAAAATTCCTCAGCATGGCGCTTGCATGTATTATTTCCGGAGGGATGAAGTAGCTATGTACAGGATACTCGTTGTCAACCCAGGATCGACTTCAACAAAGATAGCAGTATATGAAAACGGAGATGAGATCCTGAAAGAAAACATCCCTGTCGACCAGGATATCATCTCAGCGTATAAATATGTTCTGGATCAGCTTGAACATAGATTCGACCTTATCAAAAGGACCCTCATCGATAAAGGTGTCAAACCGGACAGCTTTGATGCAGTAGTCGGAAGGGGGGGGTTACTGGCTCCAATGCCCAGCGGGACATATCTTGTAACAGAAGAAATGACAGGTTACCTTAAAGAGGCTCCGCGTGGGGAACACGCATCAAATCTCGGAGCGTTCATAGCTAAAAAATTCGCAGATATGTCAGGCTGCGAAGCATATATCGTCGATCCTGTCTCAGTTGATGAACTTACTGACGTAGCAAGGATATCCGGCGCACCTGAAATCAAAAGATCAAGCCTCGTCCATGCGCTGAACCAGAAAGCTGTGGCAAGAAAAGTTGCGGCTGACCTTGGAAAAAAATATGAGGACTGCAGATTCGTGGTAGCTCATCTCGGTACGGGCATTACCATCGGAGCCCATTGCAGCGGCAGGATCGTCGATGTAGTAGGTGCAAAGGCTGACGGCCCATTCTCCCCTGAACGCGCCGGAGGGCTTCCCGTCGGAGAACTGGTCGATCTAATTTTCAGCGGAAAGTACACCGAGGCCGAACTTAAGAAAAAACTGCTGTCAGGATGGGGCCTTGTCGCCTATCTGGGAACTCGCGACATAAGGGAAGTCTTCAAAATCGCAGAAAAGGATCCGGAAGCCGCGATAGTCCTGGAAGCTTTTGTGTATCAGATCGCAAAAGGGATTGGAGAACTGTGCACGGTGCTTGACGGTGAGATCGATTCGATCATCCTGACAGGGGGCATGGCGTACTCCGACCGACTGATGGAAATGCTCCTGAAAAAAATAAAATTCCTTGCTCCGATAGTCACGGAACCCGGAGAGAACGAACTGGAAGCGCTTTACAAAGGAGCAGAAAGGATACTCCTTAAAGAAGAAAGACTACGGCTTTACCCCGGCGGAGAATATATCTGACAAAACGTTATCCAAATGATCTGTAAAATTAAATCATTACAGATAATACGGTAATTCTCCCCACTCACTTTCAGCCCATATGTGGGAGAATTGATCAAATATAACTCGCTGGAGGTGTTTGCATTGATACTAAAAAAACGCCGCGGCGGATGTCCTCCATGAATATTGCTTCTGCCGATCGTGGCGGTCGTTGTGTCGTTTTCATGGATAGTAGCCAAAGTAAAGGAATTTACAATCAAAGGTTCTAAGGACAAATAAAAGCGGGGGGATACAAATGCTTTTTACCGGAAAGTTTTCCAAAGAAGACCTCAAAAAGAACAAGAAAAGATTCTATCTTATTGGGGGAGTTATGCTTCTTCTTGGCCTCATCTCTCTCACGATGCCTCTGCTCGCCTCGTTCGCAGTGGAAACTATAGTAGGACTTCTCCTGATAGCAGTAGCTTTTAGTCAGGGATGGAGCGCTTTCAGAGGATTCAGTGACGGAGGGAAACCTTGGCATGAGACCATTATGGCAGTGGCAGCGATGACAGCAGGTTTCATTTTCCTGATCCATCCGGTGGCCGGCGTGATGACGCTGAGCATAATACTCGCAGCATATTTTATGGCAGACGGAGTTACAAAAATTGTCGAATACTTCAGGATAAGAGAAATAGAAGGCTCTATATGGATCCTTGTTTCAGGTTTTTTAGGGGTCATTCTTTCAGTAATGATGTGGAAGAACCTCTTCACAGGAGCTGCAGTCATCGGGATAATCCTTGGGATAAACCTTGTTTTCAGCGGAATAAGCCTTATCCTGCTTGGAAGGGGCTGTTCGAAAGCCTCAGGTGACTGTTAGACCGATCCTGACCTATCTCTGATATTTTAAAAAGCCATGGGCATATTGACATACTGCCCTGGCTTTTCTCTTTTAGTCCTTCTGATCTACATAAACAATCCGGCCCAATAACCGAACAAGTCAAAAATCATCATAAGTCCGGCAAAAACAAGGACCAGCCCGGACATGATCTTGATCTGCCGGCCATGCTTCTTGAGCCACTGGAAGACGCCTTTAATATTTGTGAAAAAGACTGCCGCAAGTATATAGGGAACTCCCAGACCCATTGAAAAGACAAAGAGATAGAAAATTCCCTGTAAAACTGTTTTCCCGCTTCCCGCAAGCATGAGAGCAGAACCAAGAAACGGACCAAGGCATGGGGACCAGCCTAAAGAAAATGCTGCTCCAAAGAGCAGAGCGCCAATAAAACCGCCGCGCTTCTGCAGACCAAGGTCGATCTTTTTTTCAACATCCAGGAAACCTATCTTGAAAATGCCAAGGAAATGGAGACCGAACATGAAAATTATCGCTCCGCTCGCACGCTGCAAAAACATCCTGTGTTCATTCATAACAGCGCCAATAGCAGTTGCTGTGGCTCCTAACGCCATAAAGACCAAAGTAAACCCGCAAACAAAACCTATCGTATTTACGATGCTTGCTTTTTTTCCATGTTCTGTTTCAGCAGCAAGGTACATGAGATATACAGGAAGCATAGGAAGCATGCACGGCGATATGAAGGCCAAAAGGCCTTCGAGAAATAAAAGTGGAAGGTCAGTCCACATTTACTTTATTTCCTTTATTACCTTTAGCACTGTCTCTTTTGTCGTCTCACCAAATATCTGCCAGTGAAGTTTACCCTTACGATCCACTACGACAGTAGTTGGCAGCCACTTTATGTCATAGAGTTTTGCAGCTTTACCCTCTGTATCCAGCAGTACTCTCATTCCGTAGTTATTCTCGGCAATGAAAGACTCGACTTTGCTTTTCGTGTCTCTTTTGCCATCTGTCATATTCACAGCAAGAAGTACTGCAGAATTCGTTTTCTTCAGCTCTTTGTCCAGAAGGTCGAAATCAGGCATCTCTTTTTTGCAGGGCGGACACCATGTAGCCCAGAAATTGATGACTACCGTCTTTCCTTTAAAATCGCTTAGTTTTACGTTCTTTCCATTCAAATCGGCAAGCTCGAAATCGCTTACAGGGGAACCGACCTCTATTGCAGATGCGATCTGTGCAATGCTGAATATTATCATCGCAGCCGCAAGAAAGCTGAATAAAGTCTTTTTCATGGGGCATCTCTCCCATTTTCAGATTTAATACTCTGATATTCTATATTCAAATTTCGATGTTGTCATAAGTGATGCGACGTATTTCTAAAACAGCTCCAAAAATTGAACTATTTAGATGGATCCTTGACAACATGGTCATTTGACTGCTATTTTCTCTAAGGTAATTTATTCAATTGGGGGAATAATAATGTCGTTCTATAAGATCAGAAGCAAGACACGCTCGTGGGATGGCGAACCGATCGGGATACTGATACTGGATGCCGCATACCCGTGTGTACCAGGGAACGTCGGAAATGCGACCACCTATCCATTTCCTGTCCGCTACCATGAAGTCAAAGGGGCCTCAATAGAAAGGCTTCTGAACCAGAGAGATCTGACACTCCTGGAACCATTCCTTGAGGGAGCACGTAAGCTCGAAGCTGAAGGAGTACGTGGAATAACAGGCGCCTGCGGTTTTATGGCTCTTTTCCAGCAGGAAATAGCTGATGCGGTAGATATCCCTGTCTTTATGTCTAGTATGCTTCAGGTTCCCTTTATAACCAGAACGCTCAAAAGGGGCCAGAAAGTCGGGATAATATCGGCAAACGCTTCTGTTATGACTGAACAGCATCTTAGAAATGTGGGCATTACTGCTGATATGCCAGTTGTCCTTTACGGGATGGAAGATAAATATGAGTTCCGTTCCTCTGTTCTGGAAGAAAAAGGGACAATGGACACAGACGTTATAGAAAAAGAGATCCTTGAAGTATGTGATCAAATGCTTAAAGACCACCCCGAAGTGGCGGCCATACAGCTTGAGTGCAGCGACCTTCCTCCTTTTGCCTCGGCAGTACACGCACACACCGGGCTGCCGGTATTTGATTTCATAACAATGATAAGACACGTTGAGTCGGCATTGAACCCGACAAAGTACTGCGGGCCAAACTACTGCATGTAATAAAAGAATCGCTTCTACTCTTTGCGTATATATGAAAAAACTAAGGGCCGGCAAACTCCTTCAGCCGGCCCTTTACATTTGCTTTATCAGGTTCTCTATCCATCAAAAAAAGTCAGTTAATAACTCAACTTTCCCATCTCTTGCTACCAGTGGATTCAAAACCTCTGTTTTTCGTCTTCTCCACATGTTTATTAGCGGAGAGCCAGTGGCACTAAAATATTGAAGTCGCTCGACTCCCGTTAAGCATCGTCCGGGAGCGACGGTGATAAGATTCCTCATTGCAAGTTCTAAGTCTAAATAAAAGTCTCATAGAACCGTCGTCCCCGAGTGCTTAAATCGGGGATCCAGTGTCTTTGAACTTAGGTTATCACAAGCTTTACAGACTTTAACCAAAACGGTATCTGGATTCCCGATCTCGAAACGCACTCGAAATAGTTCAGTCACTATGGTGATTTGTTATGTCCCTCTTTCGAGGAACAGCGTCCTTCCTGATCAAAGGCATGCGGGAAAGACGGTGGGAAAGTTGAGTTAATAAGAGTTAGACCGGTCCGGAAAATGCTTTTCCTAAAGCTGACCTGAAGATTTTCTGTGCTTTAGGAAAGTCTCTGTTTCAGTCAGCATCATGCCTGCTATGATCAGCATACCGCCAACCGCTCCCTGTAGGTGGAATGGATCCTGCCCGCTCAGCACAGCGACCATATAACCGAAAAGACCCTCCAGTGAAAAGATGACCGCAACATGTGATTCAGGCGTGATCCTCTGAGCTTTGAACTGGATGATGAAACACAATATTGTGTTTCCCAGTGAAACACAGAGCAGGGTCGCCCAGATATTCATACCGAATGACCCTATATCGGGCAGTGGTTCGAATATGCAGGCTAATATGGTCATGACTGCTGCAAGCATAATTATGTGAAGGGCAACAAGACGATATGGCTCGACCCTCCTGGCTCCAAACCCTGCGGCAAGTACCTGGAACGCATAAAAGATCGCCATTATGAAAGAAAGAAAATCTCCAATATTGAATTCCATACCCGGAGTAAAGCCCATTACGAGCAGTCCTGCGGTAGTTATGCCCGCGCCTGCAAAGATCCATAAACTTGGCTTAGTCTTATATATTATCCAGACAAACAGGGGCACCAGTATTACGTTCAACCCTCCGATGAAGGCCTGTTTGCTTGCAGTGCTGTATACCAGACCAAAGGTCATAGAAATAAATACCCCTGTAAGAACAGCTGTGAGAACAGCGGATATCGCCCACTCCCGCGTGGTCGAGGTAATTATTTTCTTTGGAAACATCAATACGAGGAAAAAGGAAGCCATCAGCATCCTTAACGCGACGGCCCACAGAGGGGTTATGCTCCTTGCAAGCAGAGCGCTCATAGGGATGCCCGCTCCCCATATGAAGGCGACGAGCACCAGAAGCATATCTGCCATCAATATCTGCTTTGCGCTGAATTTTGTTTTTAGTTCTCCCATTGCACTGCCTCCGGATCCTCAAGAGCTTTTGATATCTGGTCTTTGATCCTGTCGATCTTCCTAAGGAAATAGTATGCGATCACTGCGCTTATCGACCCGCATATAAAAAGTGCCCAGTCAGTTCCAAGATGATCAGCCAGCCTCCCTGAAAGCAAACTGCCAAATGGCGGGATCCCAAGGGTCGCCATAGTGTAAAGCGCCATTATCCTGCTCCTGTTGCCGGCAGGGACCATAGACTGAAGAAGCGTATTGCACGAGATCGTGCTTGTTACCATACAGAATCCAACAGGAGCGGCAAGCGCTATCCCGGCGTATATATTTCCTGAAAGCGAAAAAAAGAGCACTGAGACCCCAAAAGCAAGGCATGCCCTTGTACACCACCAGTATAACCTCTCGGAAGATTTCAGTGATGCCATTATAAACGATCCCATGAGAGCTCCTATCGCCACCCCCATAAGCAGGAAGCCAAGAGTTTCCGAGGTGCCGCCAAGGACGCTTTTTGCCATTGCGGGCATGAGGACTATGCTCGGGAAGCAGAAGAATCCGGTACTTGCTATAAGCATCAAAAGATATCGGCTGGGGGCAAAATTCCTGGCCATCCTGAAACCTTCCGCAGTATCCTTTAGGGGCTGCGATCTGCTGCCGTCGCTTTTGCCTATGGGAGGATGTTCCATTTTCATCTTTTTCACAGCAAAAAGAGTCGAAGAATATGCAAATCCGTTTATCAGAAAACAGACTCCCTCACCGACAGCATGTATCACAAACCCGGCTATCGACGGTCCGATCATTCTGGCGATATTAAAATTCATTGAGTTGAGGGCGACCCCGTTTGAGACATCCTCTTTCCTGTCTACCATGTATGAGACAAGAGAATATCTGCACGGCAGTTCAAAGGAATCCAGAAGCCCAAGCAAGAGGCTCATAAAGACGACAATGTGGAAAGTTACAAGGCCCGTAAGAGTAAGAAAAGCAAGCATGAACGCCACCATCATACACCCGGCCTGACAGCAGAACAGTGTCTTCCTCAGATCCCATCTCTCTATCAAGGCCCCGGCAAACGGAGCAAATAAAAAGACCGATATGGATGCCGCAAAATCAATTATCCCAAGGGCACTGTTAAGTCCGGTGAGCCTGAAGACCAGCCAGCCCATCGCGACACGATGCATCCAGAGGCCGGTCAGCGAAACGGCCTGGGCCATGAAGAAAAGTCTGTAATTCCTGCTCCTCAGGGCACGAAGTGAATCAGGGACAACTATCCTCATAATCGTCTCTATAAGCTCACTGTTACAGAACCTGAAATTATCATTACCACGCCTGCCCACTGCAGCCTGCTAAGTTTCTCCTTTAGCACAAAGTGGCCGAAAAGAGCTGCTATAAAAGGACTGGTAGAGGTGATCGCCGTAACGACAGCCACGGGCATCACATTGATGCATGTAGTGTAAAGTATTGACCCCAAAGCAAGCCCCAGTACTGCTGCTGCGAGGATATAAAGCCAGGCTTTAAGTGAAATGCTCCTCAGGGGCATGATCGTTCCGGGACGGTATTTCACTAGAAAAAGCCTATAAGACCATGCCATTATCAGCAGAGCAGATGCCCTGTAGAAAGATATCTCGACCGGAGCAAGACCGGAAGTCTCCATCGCCATTTTAGTCAACGGGGCTCCTACGGCCCAGCAAAGGCCCGCACCTATGGCAAAGAGAAAACCTTTCATAAGATTAGAAAGACCTATCTCTTTAGGGATCAGTCCATTTTCATCCCTATCCTGCCGGCCTCCTCCGAATCTCAGCAAGAGCAGTCCGGAGATCACGATCACTATGCCTGACACTATCTGCAGGGTTATAGGTTCGCCCAGCATCAGCCAGGAAGTCACGACGACAAGGATAGGGTATGCGTTGGAGACAGGTACAGCGAGACTTATACCTATCTTCCTGATAGCGATGAAGTAAAGAATATCTCCTATCAGGTAGCCCAGAAGGACATTCCCCGCAATGTATAAGAGAGCTTTCGGAGAGGATACCAATGGAATGCTGCCCTTTGTATATACCAGTGCGACAGCTAACGTAAAAAGAAAAAAAGAAATGGAGCGTATTGGATTTATCTCATTTGAGGTACATTTGGACAGCGTCATGCCCCGCGCCACCATGATCGGCGAAGCGGCCCACATTACAGCAACAACAAAACTGAGAAGAAAACCCCATAAAGGCATGTCATCACCCCTTGCCAAGCTGATATATTGTATACACTATTTCTGTTCAAGACAATAAAAATATTTTGCTGCCGAGCACATAAGCTCAGGCACATCTGGCATCAGAAGCTGCTTAAAGGGGCTGATCTCTTCATATGTGTCTGCTTTTCAAGAAAAGAAGTATAAGGATAGGGGGACAAGTATGAACAGAGACATAACTATGCGCATCAAATAGATCACTGTCATCTGCCAGAATGTTACAGGAATCGAAGAGTGCCATACATGTATTCCTATTTCAGTAAGGTTTATCAGGCCTACCGTTGCCAGACATATACAAAGAAACCTGGCCGATTCTGAAAAGAGCATCTGTGCATACGCAACAGCCAGGTATTGGTCAACAAAGGCAAATATTGCGGCTCCTCCCAGTATCTGCGCTTCCGGCACACCTGAGAGCTCCAACAGCCAGGATACAGGATAGGCAAGAATGCCCAGGATGGGAGTCATATCCGCTATTACAAGAAGTATGGTCCCAAACGTTATCATCAGAGGAATAGTACCGAACAGGAGGGGTATCGCTATTGAAAATGCTTCATGGAAGTATAATCCTGTGTTCATGTGCCGAGCTTTATTTATGCCCCTTAAAATGGCCCAGTCAAAGAGGGAGTGTCCATGTCTCGCATCCTGCGGGGGAGCATTATAATTGTCAATGCCACCATGGTACGTTTCCGGAATAGATGTCAGAGGCCATATCCTTGGAAAGACAAGGGCAAGCAGAAACATCGTAAGGTATACTGAAAAGACCACCTGGGGGAATGCATATCTGAAATCAAGAAGTGTGGCTATAGCATAAATATTGTATATCCCTGTAAGCGAAAAGCTTGTTACCATTACAGCCGCTTCCCTGTCGTTATAGTAACCGCAGTGGTGCATTTTTGCAGTGATGACTACCGCCATTGAGCTGCTGCCCAGCCATGAAGCAATACAATCGACAGCAGAACGGCCTGGAACTTTAAAAAGGGGCCTCATGACAGGACTTGCGTAGACCGCAACAAACTGCACCAGTCCGAAGTCGAGAAGCATCGGGGCAGTTAAGGCCATTATAAAAGTAAGTATTATCAGTTTAGGGGCAAGATTGAGAACTATAAGCTGTGCATCCTTGAGCAAGAGCCCGAACATATCAGGACTCCCCCAGAGTGCTGCAATCACGATCGGAATACTTGACAGTCTGGCTGTGAACCAGAAGGGATTGCAGATCAGATTCTCTCTGAAGACCTGATTTCTCATCACCCAGTCAGGTCGAATGGCTGTTGCGGCTACACTTAGGATCATGGTCAGAAAAGAGACGGTCAAAACCATATTACCAAGTTGATCTTTCAATAAAGCAAGTAAATATTCCTTGCAGTGCCCAATAAGAGTATTGACAGCACCGTGCCATTCAAAGGGAAGCAAAAAAGCACAGATACCAATCGAGGAAGGAATAATAAACGATAAAATATCTTTAGGTGTTCGTGGGAATCGCTCCACCTCCTAAACTTATTGCAATTATAACAGAATAATCAGACACAATAAATAAATTAAATTCATGTTTGCTGTAAAAATAAATCATATTTTACTGCTAAAGTGCAACAATATTTAAGCCTGACAAAAAAGTCGGACGGATCATTGAACACTAAAAAATTGGGGGAAACTGTCGGGGATCCTTAGCCGCCCAGGTAGGCAAGAAGAACTCCTCCTGCAAGCACAGACCCGATCTGGCCGGCGACGTTGGCGCCTACGGCATGCATTAGGAGATAATTTGAAGGATCAGCTTTCTGCCCCATTTTCTGGATAGTCCTTGCTGACATCGGAAAGGCTGAGATGCCGGCGGCACCTACCATAGGATTGATTTTCTTGCCTGCCGGAAGAAAAAGGTTCAAGGCTTTTGCAGTAAAAACTCCGCCAGCAGTGTCGAGAACAAAGGCCACAAGCCCCATAGCGATAATTATCAGGGTGCTCATGTTTACAAATTTCTCTCCGGTCATTGTCGCCGAAATCGAAAAACCAAGAAGGATAGTAACAATGTTTGCCATCTCATTCTGTGCCGCCTGTGAGAGGCGTTCGGTGACTCCACTCTCTCTGAGGAGGTTTCCAAACATCACAAACCCCAGAAGCGATACAGAAGCAGGAGCAATGATCCCACCAAGAATAGTAATGGCTATTGGGAAAAATATCCTCGCTCTTTTGGTCACCGTCCTCGTAGGAACCGGCATTCTCATTCGGCGTTCTTTTTCAGTTGTGATAGCCATTATGACAGGGGGCTGGATCAGAGGCACCAAAGCCATATATGTGTACGCGGCGACTGATATCGGTCCTAAAAGGTGAGGTGCAAATCTTGTCGCCACATATATCGATGTGGGACCGTCAGCCGCTCCTATGATACCTATGGAGGCAGCCTCATATACGTTGAACCCCAGAAGTAGGGCTATCCCCATCGTCAGAAATATCCCCATCTGCGCTGCGAGCCCGAAAAGGAAAACCTTGGGGTTTGCCAGCAGAGGCCCGAAGTCACACATTGCACCGACTGCAATAAGAATGAGAAGAGGAAGTATTTCAGTTGCTATGCCCATCCTGAAGAGCATGGACAATGCACCTTCAACGACTTCAGTCCCGGACAACTGATCTATAGCGGAGGAAAGGGGGAGGTTCACGAGCAGCGTACCGAAACCCATTGGCAAAAGCAGAGTGGGTTCAAAGTTTTTTTCTATTGAAAGGTAGAGCAGAAAAGCCCCAACAAGCATCATTACCATGTTCTGCCAGGTAACAGCTGCGATCATATTTGAGAAGAGATCCAACAAGATGCACCTCCGAAAATTTCTGATAGTTCAGGAAAAAAGTATTCTATACCTATTCTTGACTTTAGTTGAGTTAAAGATACTTATTTCATTTCGGTCTATGGCTCATAAGCGTTTGATCAGGAATCCGCATCTGTGTCCTTAAGGATCTCTTCAAGTGAAACATAATCTATCTTGCCTGTTGAGAGAAGCGGGATATCTTCCATAAACAAAACTTTTTTGGGTATTGCTACCTCTGCTACGCCAAAGTCAGACAGCGTTTGGCGCAATTCGTCACGCTTAAGGTCGGCCCTTGAAGTTACAAGCGACAGAGTTTCCCCTCTCGGACCTCCCTTGATCATGACTACCGCATGCTTCTCATCGGGCCATGCTTCTGAAAGAACTTCCTCTACGGCAGCCATGGATATCATCTCCCCGCCGATCTTTGCAAACCTTTTTGCCCTGCCCAGTATCCTTACAAAGCCTTCCTCGTCTACGCTCACTATATCTCCGGTATCGTGCCATCCATCCTTTGGAGGTTCAATAACTCCGGGATTGGTAGCCCTAAGGTAGCCCAGCATTATGTTCGGGCCTTTAATCCAGAGCCTCCCGCCCTCATGGACTCCTTCAACAGGCTCTATCCTGTACTGCATTCCAGCAACGAACTGCCCGACGGTCCCGCTTTTATGATGAGCATAGTAATTATTCGAAACGACCGGAGATGCTTCAGTAACTCCGTATCCATCTGTGATCCTTATGCTGAATCGTTCGAACCAGAGCTCCTGGGTCGAATGTTTCAGCTTCTCCCCTCCCTGCACAAGCATCCGTATCGTAGCGAAGTCATAGTTGTCAGAAGCAGCTCTTGCATAACCTCCAAGGAAGGTATCCGTTGCAAAAAGAAATGTTATACGTTCATCATAGCAAATTGTAGATATAGTCTTGTAATGAAGGGGAGATGGGTAGAAATAGACGAAAATTCCCAGCGTAACTGGCATAAACACCCCGCAAAGCCCGAATGAGTGGAAAATTGGCATCGTGTTCAAAATCCTGTCTGACCTGTAGAAATCCACCCTCGTATACATCTGGGCATGGTTGGTATGAAGGTTTTTGTAACTGAGAACGACACCCTTTGGCGCTCCCTCTGATCCTGATGTGAAAAGGATCACTGCAGGTTTGTCTGTCTCTCCCTCTATTACCGGGTTAGATTTTATAAAAATGGTCCTTATCGCTGCGGAAAGTTTTTTGAACTTAGTTATTGCCGGAGCGAGGTCTTCAAGCCATACGACCCTCAGTCCCTCTTCCTCGACTGCGTTTATCAGAGCTTCCAGTTTTCCAAGCTCAATAAACTTTCGTGACGTGACGACCGTCTTTACGCATGCAGTCCTGCAACAGTTCACCAGGGAGCGGCCGCCCAGCGAAAAATTGAGCATTGCCGGTATCTTCCCCATTTTCTGGAGCGAGTACATGGAAACTACCCCTCCCAAAGAGGTTGGCAGAAGCACACCAATGTTGTCTCCCTCCATGTCTGCGTTTTTAAGCACATCTTCGATGAGAAGCACCCTGGTTATAAAACCATTGTAGGTTATCGGCTTCTGCCCATGGTCGCAGAAAAGCCTGAATTTACCCCCGTACTGTTTTCTTGCATCCAGTAATACGTCAAAGAAGGGCTTATCCTTGACTCTTGCCGCGAGTGACGCCTCGTCCATGATCTTTTCCAGTGCCCTGCCCGCAACTGCTCCTCTTTTGGGTCCTGTGAGGTCATCTGGTATATCTATACCGGTCGCCGGAAGGATCGTTATGGTGACTTTGGAAAAAAACCGCAGGCCAGGTTTGTGCTGTATGCGTGAAAATGGTGTAAGTTCTGTACCTTTTATGTTTACTGGAAGGATCCTGGCTTTGGTGTGGTCAGCTATCATCGCCACTCCCTGGGAAACTTTCATCGGATTGCCGATGGTCGTAGGCTGAAGTTCGGGAAATATAACGCACCTTCCGCCATTTTTAAGCAGATTTAAGAAATACTTCAGTGTAAGAGGAGCATCCGCGTCTAGGATATGGGTTTCTGCGAGGGGCAGAAACAGACCTATGAATCTTTTCTTGGTAAGCCTTCTTTCTATTGCAAAGGGAACCTTTTCAGGAAGAAATACTGCCAAAATCAAAGGATCTATGAAGGATACATAATTTGGAGCTATCAATACTCCCTCTTTTGCTTTTTCCCAGTTTTCCCATCCTTTTATTTCTATACTGAAAAAAAGATTAAGAAAAAATTTAACGATCATAAACCACATCGACTATTCCCTCATTCCCGAGACAAAGATAATAGCTTATTATAACATGGACAACTTCGGTCCAAAACCTGCCCTGTCGAATGGTTTCAACGTTTGCCCCGCCTTTCTCGTTATTTGAAAAGGAAAATATTAAAGCCGCGGAAATTGATCTGTCCGCGGCCTTATAGGGTTCAAATCTGGTTGTTTCTTAGTGTATAGATATAACTAGAACTTCTTGAATATCGAGGGTTTGGCTCCGCAGATCGGGCATGGGCTCGTTGATTCTTTGCCCTTGTGGATATAGCCGCAGATCGGGCAAAGGTAGTAATCCTGTCCCTCAGGCTCATTTCCGAGGTTTGAAAGTGCCTCGTCATAAAGACGAGCATGTACTTTCTCTGCTTCGTTGGCATAATGGAATATGCGTGCCGCCTCGTTGTTTCCTTCGGCCTTTGCATCTTCTATCATCGGCGGGTACATCTCAGTGAACTCGTATGTCTCTCCGTCTTTTGCTGCGGTAAGGTTCTCAGCAGTGGTACCTATTCCGCCCTTTGCCTTGAATTCCGCAAATGCGTGGATGGTTTCTGCTTCCGCTGTTGCGCGGAAAAGGCGTGCTATACTGTCAAATCCCTCTTTTTCTGCCTGGGCTGCAAAGCAGAGATATTTTCTGTTGGCCTGTGATTCTCCTGCAAATGCTGTTGCAAGGTTTTCATTTGTCTTCATTGTTTTTCCTCCCTGACTGTTTATATGATATTTTTTGTTTAAATGGTTTAATTTAAAACTATTTTAGTTTAACTTGTATCACATTCCCTGTCAACTAAAATTCTACCCCTTTTCTTGCTGTTATTCCCTCTTTAAACGGGTGCTTTACCTCTTGCATCTCTGTAACAAGGTCGGCAAGTTCAATAAGATCCCTGTGAGCGCCTCTTCCGGTGAGAACAAGTTCCATACCAAACGGCTTGTTCTTTACCAGTTCCATAACTGAGTCAAGAGTGACCAGTCCATATTCAAGCGCCACATTTATCTCATCCAGTATAAGCATGTCGCACTTCCCCGAACTCATGACGCGAAGTGCTGTTTCAATGCCTCTTTCTGCCTCTTCATAATCCTCAGGCTGCTCTTTTCCTTTATATACATAGTCAGGTCTTCCTGTCTGTATCATTTCAAATCCCTCAAGCTTTGAGGCGGTGATCAGTTCACCATAATCCTTCCAGCCTTTCATGAACTGTATGACAGTAACATGGGCTCCATGTCCCAAAGCCCTCATAGCAAGCCCCAAAGATGAGGTGGTCTTTCCTTTGCCGTTTCCTGTGTATATGTGGACCTGGCCCTTTTCTCCAAACATCAGCTGTTTTGCTCTCCGGCTTTTGCCTTTGCCGCCTCTTCCTTTTTCATTCGCTCAATTGCTGCGTCTATGTCATATCCGCCTTTTTGGGCAGCTGTATTCTCCGGCTCACCAACAGAATAAGACTGCGGCTGCTGAACAGCTTCTTTTTCTGAGCCGTCAGGAAACTTTGCCTTAGGGTTCAGGCTGAGTATCTCGTTCCTGAGATGCAAAAGTCTCCGCTCATCGGGCGGATGTGAGTTGAAGCCGCTGGGCTCACCCCTTTTCCCGCTTTTAGAAAGTTTGAGAAGGGCGCTGTATAGGCCCACTGGATCTTCTCCCATCTTATGTGCAAGATGTACAGAATAGTCATCTGCCTCAACTTCCTGCTCCCTGCTCCATCCGGCATAAGCAAGGTTTGCCCCGACTCCTGCCGCTGTCTCGGCTATACCTCCACCGAACAATTTTCCAAATAACGCTGCGGCCACAGACAAGCCTACTCCCCTTTTCACCGTGTTTTCATAATGGTTAAGTTTAGCGTGTCCGGCTTCATGAGATAAAACCCCATACAATTCTGACTGTGTGTCAAGGAGCTCAAGCAATCCAGTGGTCACAGTAACGGAACTGTCGTTAGTCACCCATGCGTTGGGCACTGTTTCCTGCTTGACATTAAAGGGGAGATCCGTCAGCTCTGTCGCTTTAGCTACCCTTGACCATACCGTCTTCGCATCATCAGCACTCAGATTTGCTTCAGAAAGGCCGGGCATGAATAGTAAGAAGGCCAACACCGCTAAAGAAACAAAAATTAAATTTTTCCTGACTAATGCCATCAGTTTCGCCTCCACATTGCATTAATACATTTGTTTACGTGTATTTGCAATATTGTCATACATTCAGGCTATAACCGCATCGGTAGTTTGTGAACGGTTTTTGATAAAATTTTCTATCAGCTTCCATGAAATACTCAGCCCCCGAAAAACGTCAGGGATCTCGTGCGGCGCGAACCAGGATGCTTCAGTCACTTCCAGACCGTCCACCTCTATCTCACCGCTCTCCCATTCCGCATTAAAGCCAAGCATAAGGGAACGAGGGAAGGGCCAGGGCTGGCTTCCGAAATATTTTATGTTTTTCACCCTTATTTTTGTTTCTTCATATACTTCTCTGCTGACGCACTCTTCCAGGCTCTCCCCTGGCTCTACAAACCCTGCCAGGACACTGAATCTCCCGGGGGGAAAATTGACACCGTGACCCATCAGAAGCTTACCGTCCTTTTCAACTGCAACGATTATGGCCGGAGAGATAACGGGATAATATATTTCCCCGCAGCAGGGGCATCTCATTGCCCCCTCAGCATGGTCATACGAAGTCTGGCTTCCGCAGGCCCCGCAATATCTGTTGGCCCTCTGCCAGTCCATGAGGTGAAAAGCCCTGCCGGCCCTGAAAAACTCCTTCTCTTCAAAGGTTGGCCATATCGACCTTCTCTCCAGAAGCACGTACTTATCCGGCAGCTCTGATCCGGGATCGATCTCAGCCCATATGTCGCCTTTGGGATCTTCTCTGTCCACGTTCCCGCTTGCTTTAAAAAACGACTCAAGTTCTTTGTCTGATCCAGTATCCGGCAGTTCGAAGCCCTCGTTTTTGAGCAGGATCCTGCCGTTGCAGAAAATATAATATTTGCTCAAGATGTTTCCCCCATATTATTTATGTCGTTTTGATCAAACTATCTCATTGTACTAGACGTATGTGCAAAATAACACTATCATAATCAGACATTCAATTTAATCAGGAGGTCGTAACCAGATGATAGAAAAGCTCGAAAATGTAACAGCTATTGCCAAGGCGAACGTATACTTTGACGGGAAAGTCGTCAGCCACACTATCTACACCGCAGACGGCGACCGCAAGACTCTCGGACTTTTCCTGCCCGGTGATTACGAATTTGGGACAGGTGACGCAGAGATAATGGATATCATCGATGGGGCATGTCAGGTACGCCTCCCCGGGACTACAGAATACATTGAGATCAAGGCCGGAGAGACTTTCAACCTGCCGGGCAACAGCAAGTTTGGATTCCGTTGCTATGTCCCGGTACAGTATGTCTGCTCATACATCCCGCTCAGCTAACACTGAAGAATAAAATATCACTGATTTTTCCCATTTCTATAAAGACTGAAGATATGCCAATGTTACCCACCGGCATATCTTCAGCCTTTTGTCTGTCTTAAAGATAATTAAACAGAGGCAGACGAAAGCGCTGCCGAAAGATCTTCGATGATATCGTCGATGTCTTCCAGCCCAACGCTCAGCCTGATCAGTCCTTCCCCAATCCCTGCAGCTTCCCTCTGTTGAGGCGTAAGCTGGCTGTGTGTCGTGCTCGCAGGATGGATGACTATCGTCCTTGAGTCTCCCAGGTTAGCCATATGTCCAATGAGATCAAGGGCTTCGATGAATTTCTTTCCTGCCTCGATCCCGCCTTTAACAGAGAATGCGATCATCCCGCCGCATCCACCTTTAAGATATACCTTTGCCATGTCATTCTGCGGATGGCTTGAAAGTCCGGGATATCTTACCCATTCTACTGAGGGGTGTCTTTCCAGGAACTGAGCTGTCTCCAGAGCGTTCCTGCTGTGCCTCTCCATCCTGAGTGGCAGTGTTCCAAGTGAGAGATGGAGAAGATAAGCATCAAAAGGAGACTGGCATCCTCCAAGGTCGCGCACCATTGCCATATGCAACTTCGCGTAAAGGGCTGAGTTTCCGAACTTTTCAGCAAAGACGATATTATGGTAAGCAGGGTCCGGTTTGGCTATCCCGGGGAATTTATCCGGATAGGCGGACCAGTCGAAATTGCCCCCGTCAATGATCGCCCCGCCGATCACGTTCCCGTTGCCTGAGATATATTTCGTTGTAGAGTGTATGACCGCGTTTGCACCCCACTCTATTGGCCGGCAAAGGACAGGGGAGGCAAAGGTGTTATCGATTATCAGAGGCACTCCCTGCCGTTTCGCTATCCTGGCAAGCGCTTCCAGGGGCGCGACGTTCATGATCGGATTTCCGATCGTCTCGGTTATAATGCCGCGCGTCTCATCATTTATCGCCTGCTCCACCTGACAGGGATGGTCACTGTCAACAAGTATGGTATTTATGCCGAACCTGGAAAAAACATTTTGGAGGAGAGTGAGCGTCCCTCCGTATATTTTTTTGGATACGACCATGTTGTCGCCGCTGGAACATAAAGCTGCTATAAGGTGGGTAAACGCAGACTGGCCTGAAGAAAGGGATACGCAGCCGCTTCCGCCTTCAAGTGAATTTAGGCCCTCTTCAAAGGCAGATACTGTTGGGTTTGAAAGCCTCGAATAGATGTATCCCTCCTCCGAAAGGCTGAACAGCCTGGCTGCATGCTCTGTGCTTTTAAACTGGTATGCGGAGGTGATATAGACCGGCAGCCCCGATGCACCCGTGGCAGGGTCGTTTTTCCAGCCGCTGTGAAGAGCTCTCGTCATCATGCCAAAGTTTTTTCCGTTGTCTGACATATGTATTCCTCCTTAAATAAGGTAAAAGACAGGATCTTCGACAGATCCGGCCCGGTGGAAACGACAGAAACTATCGCGCCTGATCCATCAGTTAGGAGCATTCTGCATGACATATCATCATGATATCCCAAAATGTCCAATAAATGGCCATGAACAGGCTTTTACTTCCCCTCAGGACTGAGCAGTATTAGCGGAAATTCTAATCTTCGCATATAATAATGTCAACAAAGAGCAATATTATCACAATGGTCTTTTTATACTATACAAGCAAAGAAATTAAGATTATAGTATTGGCCATTCGATGAACATTATAAGTGGGGGGCGTTTTTCATGCAGGAAAAAGTTTGGGTCGTAACTCACATACAGGGGCTTGAAGTGACTGATGCCAACGTTTTCAACAATGCGGCCGATGCAGCGAACTATGCACAGGAGATGTCCGCAGTAAATGACGGCAGTTATCAGGTCACAGAATCAGTCCTCAACAGCCGTGAAGCTATAGAAGAAGAGTCAGCCCGCTGGGCTGTGCTGCCTGAATTTGGTGCAGACTGCCTCGAGTGCCTTGTTCAGGAAATGTCGGAAGATGCGGAAGAAGAGTTTGACGAAGCTGCCTGTGCAAAATTCTTTGAAGAAAAGAAGGACAAACTCCAGAAAAAAGCAGACGAGATCGTCCACGAATATCTCCGTAAAGAGCTTAAAGATTACATCAACAACGAACGTGTCATATTAGGCTAAAGCACTCAGATCTCTGGGAGGCCGGCTGAAGCAGCCGGCCTCCTTTCTATGAACACATAAAACCTTTGGTTGTAAAATCATGGATCATTTTGTAGAAAAGGAGAATTTTTTTGGAATTCCTGACTGCAATACCTCTGTTTGGAAGTATGGCCAACGCGGCATTTATAATTTGCGGCGCTTTGGTCGGACTCGCAGTAAGAAAAAAATTGCCGGGGAAAGTCCTGGAGCTCCCGGTACAGGGAATGGCAATATTTGTTATATCACTCGGCCTCTCAATGTCTATCAGGACAGAACAGCCGCTGATAGTTATTGCAAGTATAGCTGCAGGCTCAGTCATAGGGGAGCTGCTTGACCTTGAAGGAAGGCTTGAAAAGGGGTGTGCCTCTCTGGAGAACAAGATCGGAGACAACGCAAAAGGTTTTTCAGCAGGTTTTATTGCGGCAAGCCTCATATACTGTACAGGATCAATGGCTGTGCTAGGTTCTTTTGAAGAGGGGCTTGGCGGATACCCGTCGCTGCTTCTTGCAAAGGGACTTATTGACGGGCTTACTTCTATAGCAATTGCCGCTTCGCTTGGTTTCGGTGTCATTTTTGCATCGGTCCCCGTCTTCTTCTATCAGGGAACGCTTACCCTTGCTGCCGGCTGGATACAGCCATTCATGTCAGATCCTGCGATCCTTGAAATGAGCGCGACCGGAGGCCTAATGCTTGTGGGGATCGGCATAAATCTTCTGGGATTTATGAGGATCCGAGTTATGAACATGCTTCCAGGCCTGATGATAGCAGTTGTTCTTGTACAGCTTTTTATCTGATCATATTTACATGTTTTGAGTTGACTGCTGACCGGAAACAGTTTGTCAACTATTCTATTTTAGGCGGTTGACAAACTGCCCCCGTTAACTATAGTATCTCTTCCATGAAAACCCGCAGACTAATATACATATCAATTTTTGCCATACTTACTGCAATAGGCGCCAGGATCGCTGTTCCCCTGCCGTTGGTGCCGTTCACGCTGCAGACCATGTTCTGCATGCTCGCCGGGCTTCTTTTGGGTGCAAGGTACGGAGCAGCTTCTCAGGCTTTTTACATGTTTATGGGACTTCTGGGGGTTCCGGTATTCACCGGAGGAGGCGGGCTTTCCTCTGTTTTCATGCCCTCCTTTGGATATGTCATCGGATTTATTGCATGTGCCTGGATCACGGGGACGATCACAAAAAAAATATCCGACACAGGAAGAGCTCCAAGGACGAGGGATTATCTTGCAGCTTCCCTTGCAGGAGTAGGCGGTGTCTACATCTTTGGGCTTCTGCACCTTTACATTATAGTCAATTTCTGGATGCCAGGCAACGGGATGCCCCTCATGAAGGTCCTCTCCATAGGATTTTTCAGCACTATCGGCGGTGATATCATTAAAGCCTTCCTGTCATCGGCGATAGCTCTCAGGATCAGGAGGACATCGGTATTCTCAGGAATATGATCACCGGCTGTCAGCAGGACGGTTTGTTCTTCCCTTTATAAATTCCTTGATCTTATTGAAGCTGGTTTCACTTATCACATGTTCAATGCGGCAAGCATCCATATCAGCGGATATTTTGTCCACCCCAAGAATATCTACGAAAAATTCTGAGATTATCTTGTGTCTTTCATAGATAGCATTTGCCATATCAAGACCCTTCTCTGTAAGCACGAGTTCTCCGTTGTGCTCCATTACTATAAGGCCATTTTTTTCCAGAAGCTTCACAGCTCTGCTGACACTTGGCTTAGCGTATCCAAGTTGATTTGCGATATCGATCGAACGCACGGTCCCGTTCCTCTCCCTGAGGATCAGTATCGTTTCAAGATAATTTTCTCCTGATTCCTGCATTATCTTTCCACCTCTTTTATTCATAGTTGAGCTCAAGCCCCACACCCACTTCTTCGATCTTAAAAGATGTTCCAAGATTGATTTTAGCCTTCAGGTCAGTACAATGGCAAGGGTGCATAAGATCAGGTCTGATCTTTTTTCATCGTCCTGTCAAAGTGCTGGACCAGGTGGTTCAGTCCCCATGTATGATCGTTATGTCCATGAGAAAGAACTGTCATATCGGCTTTATTTACGTCTATACCCATTATCTGTGCATTTTTTATAAACAGATCTGAATAGCCTGTATCGAACAGTATCCTTCTTCCATCAGTTTCGATCCAGAAACTCAACCCCGGTTCAGCTGTAAAATATCTGTCGATGAGTGTATTATTGTCTATTAGGACTCTTAACTTTAGCAATTCGTCCACCCCCTGATGATTTTACATGATACGGAGGCCTCCTGCTTGTGGAAATGAATACCGCATTTACTCTTCTCCTGACAATGCTTACAGGAATTGTCGCCGGATTTTTGAACGTTACAGCGGGCGGCGGGACCATACTCACCCTCCCCATTTTGAATTTCATAGGACTGGATCTCGGTGTCGCCAATGCTACGAACAGGGTGTCGATACTCTTCCAAAACCTCTCGGCTATCAGGCACTACCATCAAAACGGAAAAATTGACTGGAAAGAAGCGGTCACCTACATATTGCCTGCTGTCGCAGGAGCCGTACTGGGAACTCTTTCCGCTGTTTACATGCCGCCGAAGTTCTTCCGTATCATTGTAGCTATTTCAATTTTTTCCATGGGTATCCTGCTGGTAGCAAAGCCAAAGATGTGGGATGCTCCCAAGGGCGAACCTATCTCTCTGTCCAAAAGGATAGCCGCACTTTTCCTCGTTGGGATATACGGCGGGTTCCTTCAGGCCGGAGTAGGTTTTCTGCTTATCTGGGCTATTTCAGGGGGCTGTAAAAAAACCCTCCGAGAGGCCAATGTGCTTAAAATAACAATTGTTGCCTTCTATACGATGGCAAGTCTTGCTCTTTTTGCATCATTCGGAATGGTAAACTGGACAGCTGCATTTGCTCTTGCTTTCGGCTCGGTCATTGGAGGCAATGCTGGCGCGAGGTTCAACTTAAAAGCCAACGACCGCGTCATCAGATGGATCCTTACTACCGTAGTTTTGGTCAGCTCGATCAAAATGATGATCGATGTCTTCCGTTGATATGTGGAGAGACTTCTTCCGAAGCAAAAGATCCGGGGTCGAAGATTACTTAAAGTGGCTTCGCAGACAGGACGGAGACATTGCGTTATTTCACCGCATAAAACCAAAAGAAGCACGTTACGGACCTTTCGGAGACCTTGATCCGGAAATCATCGATTCTCTGAAAATCAGAGGTATAGAAAGGCTCTACTATCACCAAAGCCTGGCTTTTTCCCTCGCATCGGCAGGAAAGGATGTCGTCGTGGTAACTCCGACGGCGTCGGGTAAAACTCTGTGCTATGACCTGCCGGTCCTAAACTCCATAGTTAAAGATCCCTCCGGAAGAGCTATGTATCTTTTCCCGACAAAGGCCCTGGCACAGGATCAGCTTACTGAAATACATGAATTGAGTCGGTTTCTTAAGAGCGAGATCAAGTCTTTCACCTATGACGGAGATACTCCCCGATCGAACAGAAAAGAGATAAAGAAAACGGCAAATATCGTTATTACAAACCCGGACATGCTCAACACAGCCATACTTCCCCACCATTCAGGCTGGGCGGATTATTTCAGAGCCCTTAACTTCATCGTAGTTGACGAACTGCACACTTACAGGGGAGTACTTGGTTCCCACCTTGCAAATATCTTTGTCAGGCTGCTGCGAATATGCAGACATTATGGTTCTGACCCTGTATTTATCTGCTGTTCCGCCACTATTGCAAACCCGGCTGAACATGCGGCCCTGCTGACAGGAAAACCTGCAGTGCTCATTAACGAAAACGGTGCACCATCAGCACAAAAGGAGCTTGTAATTTATAACCCCAGGATGATAAACACCCGAAACGGGATAAGATTATCCTCGCTTTATGAGGCCGGCAGGCTGGCGTACAAAGCTGTCTCATGCGGTATCAGTTCGATACTGTTCACCAGATCGAGAATAAATGTGGAATTACTTCTCAAAAGCCTCATGCAGCAGCTTTCAAAAGACGGCAAAGATCCGGATTCAGTTAGAGGTTACCGGTCAGGATACCTGCCTGCCGAAAGGCGGGAGACTGAAAAAAACCTGAAAAACGGAAAGCTGAAAGCAGTGGTAAGCACAAATGCCCTTGAGCTGGGCATTGACATCGGTTCTCTTGACCTGGCTTTGATCCATGGCTTTCCCGGGAGCATGGCCTCTGTGTGGCAGCAGGTCGGAAGAGCAGGAAGAAGGAGCAGTCTTTCTGCAGCTGTGATCATTCCATCTGATCTGCCTATTGACCAATTTCTTGCAGAAAGACCCGGCTGGCTGCTCGGAGCATCTCCGGAAACTGCAAGGATAGACCCTCTCAACCCCTATATTAGGCTTGAGCATATCAAATGTTCAATATTTGAGCTCCCGTTCAGGGCAAATGAGACTTTTGGGGGAGAAAATATTACGGACATCCTCGAATTTCTCTTTCAACATGGGATGCTTGATGCGTTCGGAAATTCAGGGGACCGCACATATTCGTGGAACTCAGGAGATTATCCGGCAGCGTCCTTTTCGATCAGGAGCGCTTCAGGAGAGAAATACGATATATACGACGTTACTGCTCAGCAAAGACCCAGGCTGATAGGCACTATGGACAAACATTCTGTGTCTACCCTTATTTTCCCGGGAGCTGTATATTTCCACAACGGAGAAAGCTACTCTGTTAAGGAGATCGACCTTGAAAGCAGAAAATGTTTTGTAGAAAAATCTTTTTCGAATACTTATACGGAAGCAAAGGTCTCCTTCAGGACAAACATAGTAAGTCAGGAAGAATGTTCGGGGCATTTTGCATGGGGAGAAACAAAAGTAACTGCTGCGACCGGAATGTACAAGATCATCGATATCAATAACCGTAAGGTTGTCGGACATGGAGTGGTAAATCTCCCCGAAGACAGGATAGATACGACATCGCTTTGGATAAAGATACCTGAGAGAGCACAATTAAGACCCGGACTTCTGCCTGCTATGGAGGGGCTTGCAAACCTCCTGAAAAATCTGGCCCCGCTTTTCCTCATGTGTGACAGCGGCGATATTTATGTAAGCACTGCTTTGAGTGAGCCCAGTTTGAAGCAGCCTGCAATCTTTCTTTCCGATGCCATCCCCGGAGGGGTCGGCCTTGCAGAGGGAGCCTACGATTCTATCAGAGTGATCTTAAGGGCCTGCAGGGAACAGCTCGATTCATGCAGGTGCAGTGACGGATGTCCTTCGTGCATAGGCACAGGAATCCGGGGGATAAAAGCAAAAGATCTAACAAAGGATCTTATTGATGATCTCCTCTGCTCCTAAAACGGGATAAATACCCCCGCTACTGCCAATGTCAAAGCAAATATTGAGACACCGATATCAGCGGTTTTGAATGGGTAGCTCTTGTAGCCGCTCTCCCGTTTTCTGCAGTTGAAACCGCGAAGCTCTGCTGAGATCGCCGCGCCCTCTATTTTCCTTACAGACGTTATCAAAAGCGGAACACAGAGCGGGAAGATCAGTCCGATCTTTTTGAATATGTTTTTTGTGTCAAAAGCAACTCCTCTGGCAGTCTGCGCCTCCATTATCCCTGCCATCTCCGCAGTGAAAACAGGAATGAACCTTATGGCTGTAGTCAATGAAAAAGCGTATTTGTAGGGTATCCCCACTCTTTCCACAAGAACGTTGGAAAGGTCGTTCATCTTTGTAATAGACAGCATAAGGGCAAGAGGAAGCGTTGCACCAATAAGACGGAGGACCATCATCAGTGAAAACATGGCCCCCTTGTCTGTAACATATACATTAAAGGGAAGAGAAAGAAGTATATTGCCCTCCCTGATGAAAAAAACCTGTATGAAAAAGAGGAATGCGCAAAATTTTATGAGGGTCCTGAGCATTGCCAACGCTCTTGAAGATATGCCGGCAACTGCGGCCATGGCGATATTCAGTAAAATGATCATAAGGCAAAAGATGGAACTGTCGGTCACAAAGCATGAGACGGAGAGCATCAGCGATAAAAAGATCTTCGCAAGAGGGTTTAGCCTGTGAAGGAAAGAATCCCCGGGGGAATAGTCAAGGAAACCGCCCATCACTCTGCTCCTCCTCTCTTTTTCTTAACAGCCGATACCATGTCATCCACGGTAATGACATTTTCATATCCCGCGCCCAGCCTCAGGGCAAGTTCCGTTATCTGGGGAGGAAGAAGTGAAGCGCGTGCAAGAAGGGATTCGTCCCTGATGATATCCTTTGTCCTGCCGTGTGCAAGCAACGATCCATCATTCAAAACCATTACCTCCCGTGTGAAATCCTGCACTATCTCCATGTCGTGGGATACCATTAACACTGTGGCTCCCTTCCGGTTGATTACGCTGATGCATTCCATGATATGCATGCATTCCCTGTAATCAAGACCTGTAGTCGGCTCATCAAGAAGCAGGAGTTCCGGTTCCGTCGCTAATATCGAGGCCAGGACAAGCCTTTGCCGCTCCCCTCTGCTCATGCTGAATGGATCTCTCTCCCCGTCAAGAGAAAATGCTTTAAGAGTCCTCTCGCATCTCATCTCTATCTCTGCTCTGTCTTCCATCACGCATTCCAGGCTGAACCGTATCTCATCGCGCACCCTGTTTTTGCATATCTGCCTGTCGGGATCCTGGAAGAGGAAACCTGTAAATTTTGCTATCCGGCTTGTCCTGACCAAAGCTGTATCAAAACCGCCTACATTAACAGCGCCGCGGGAGGGTTTCAACAGTCCGTTGCAAAGCCTTGCAACGGTCGACTTTCCTGCTCCGTTGGCTCCGATAAGGGCGGTGAAATCTCCTTTTTTCAGCTCAAAAGAGACATCGCTGATGATCTTTATCCCGTTAGTCGAGTAGGACACGTTATCAAAGCGGATCATAAAGTTGTGCTCCTTACCATATTTTCTGCTTCGGGGATATTGACGGGGACCGGCCCCATATAGAGGTTTTCGTTCCTTAGCCTGTCAGCAAGCGTTACGACCCTTGGACAGTTTACACCGGCGCTCTCCATCTCCCTGCTGCTTTTAAGCACCTCGGAGACAGGTCCGTTCAGGACGACTCTTCCCCTGTCCATCACTGCCAGGCTCCTGGCGAATTCGCAAAGAAGCATGATTTTCTGCTCTACCACAACGATGGTGATCCCATGTTTTTCGTTCAGTTCTCCCAAAAGCTGGAATATCTGGCGGCTGCTCTGCGGATCCAGCTCTCCCGTCGGTTCATCGAGGACAAGTACATCCGGCATGAGCGCTATGATCGCTGATATCGCCACTTTCTGCTTCTGCCCGCCGCTAAGTGTAGCTATGTTCCTCTCCCTGAGATTTCTGATGCCTGTTTTATCAAGGGCATCTGTCATCCGTTTTTCAATTTCATCGCGCGGAACTGAGAAATTTTCAAGTCCAAAGAGTATCTCATCCTCTACCACAGAAGATACCATCTGGCTCTCGAAATCCTGGCGGACGCTTCCGACTGTTCCGGCAAGCTGTTCCGGCTTATTATCGATAGTGTCCAAACCGTTCACTTCAACTGAACCGTAATAATCCCCATGGAAATGATGGGGGATGATGCCGTTGATCGCATGCAACAGGGTCGTCTTGCCTGCTCCGCTGCTCCCTATGACACCGAAGAAATCCCCCTTGCATACGGTTATGTCGATGTTTTTCAGAGCTTCTTCCCTGCCGCCGTCATATTTAAAAGACAGTCCGCTTATCCTGATCATTTTCTTTGATCAGTTTCTTTTCAGCGCAAGCTTCAATGGCACATAGAGGATCTGTACTATCACTGAATTTATAGCAGCAGTTCCAAATATGATGCCCAGGAAGATAGCCAGCGGCACAGGCTTCACATCAGCGCCCGCGTAAAAGATCAGGTACATTACCGCTATGAAGGTAAAACCGCTTGCCAGTGTGCTTATAAAGGTGCTGATGACGGGGATGGGAGAGAATCTGCCTTGTTTGAACGGGACATACATAAAGGCCGCCATGACCAGGGCTCCGACAAACTCACTTACGAAATTGATGTACGGTGTTCCCGGGAAGAACTGACAGATCGCCCCTGCCAGAAGGCCTATCACTGCGGCCTCTTTGAATCTCGGCCTTATGATAAGTATCGAAAGGCAGTACATCGCAATGATAAAATTCGGTTTCATTCCCATCGAAAACATGGACCCGACAAAAAACTTGAGGACTGCACCCGCTGCAAGCAGCACTCCCACAAGAAGCACATCTGATATCGAAAGGCCCTCTCTCTTCTCAACTGCTACGACTCTCTGCTCTCTTACTGCTGCTCTCTGCTCCATAATTACCATTCCTTTCTCGTCTTGACTGTTCTCTCTTCTCTTCTCTTCTTTGCTCTCTCTGATTTTTCACGCTCTACGGCATTTATGTATAAAAAATCTGCCCTTTGAATTTTCAAAGGACAGATATATTTCATCTGCGGTACCACCTTAGTTGATCCGAACCGGACCCTCTCTAACAGATGTGCAGTCACACACCCTGCCGTTTACGCCGGCATACGTCTTGGATACTCGGCTTTCGCCTTTAGCCTCGCCCTCGGTGGTCCATTTGCCGATCTGCTTTTCCGCAGGGTTCTCATCATCCCCCGCTCTCTGTAGGCGCATGAAACGGTTTGATCTCCACTTCATCGGTTTGGATATTTATAATATTAGAGTGAAAATTACCATTAAAACATTTAATTGTCAATACAGCTCTGTATAAATGTGTTTAGACGTTTTTAATCAGCGGTATTGTCATTGAACAACGCGTTCGGGAGTATATTCCCCTCCTAATAAACATATCGACCGTTATATGTTAAAAATAATTTCCGGTCATAACTGAACACCTCGACCGCATCTGCTGAAAAGTTTGAAAATGAATTGAAGAAAAACACTCAATTATTCTTTTTCACTGCCCAAAATTCTGTGGCAGATCCCATTGACGACGAAATCCAGAAAATCCGGCAATATTGAAATTGCATATTCCAGATCAACTCTTTCTGTAAACTTATGAATATCCCTGCCAAGCGGCCCTATATTAATAACAGGAAAATCATATTTTTCCATATCTGAAACAGGCCATCCGTATAGTTTGCCCCAACCCGGCACATTGTCAAAATAAGCAGAATACTTCTTTGCTCGCCCCCTCAGACCACAATAACTAAGATCTGAAGCCCCTTCAAAAAACTCATGTATTTTAATATTTCTGCCGTATTTTCTACGCCCGTATTCGACCAGATCACAAGCTATCTGCCTTATGGAAATGTCATTTTTGTTGTCTTCGCGATTTTCTATAAACGGATAACATGGGAACATATATCCGACGATGATACACGGACCTTGGATGGACAGGCTGTCCACCATTTCAGTTACTATTTCCAGAGCTCGGGAACGTCCGTCATGATCTTCATCCTGGGCAGCCAGCAAAGAATTGATTTTTTGCTCTGAGGTATCACCAAATTTTGAAATGTACATTGACTTTAATTCGGAAAACAAAATCACCTTAGGGTCATAAACAGCAATATCTTCTTCATTTTTAATATATTTATGCTGTATACGGCCAATATGCACAAAACATTGTTTTAATGATTTCTCTGCTATTTCGGCAAGCTCTTCGATTATCTGATCGGGGTATTTCTTTGCCGGCAAATAGCCATACAGAATAAAAACCCTGTCTGCAATTGATGCTCCATATTTTTGACCAATGTTTTTTATTATATGACAGCCGACTGGGAGATATGTTGTGCCCCCGTTTACATCCGCAAGTTCCAGGTTGCCTTCTATGTTCAAATTAAGATAAGAAGAAATTAAAGCAGCGCTCACACCTTTGTAATATTCACCTAGGTGCATCCTCTTTCCCATTACATACATAAATGGATTGATCTTTCCTATACTGCCAAGATAAATAGAAGGGGCAGTCTCTCCCCCAAGAACAGGTGCAACTGAAGGTTCAGTATTGACACATGCGATAAAATTCAATGACATTTCGCTTTCAAATCTCTCCAGCCAGGCCATAGCACCAAGCATTCCACGTGAGTCATTTTCTTCGTCAGGAACAAAAATAAATGCAACATTGACAGGTACTTTAAGTGTCCCATCTGCCAACCTATAGCCATACCCAATGGCTGCTGCGATACCTGATTTCATGTCGGCGACACCGCGTCCAAACAGCCAGTTACCGCTGTCTGCATCGATCCTTGCTCCCCCTGTAAGTTCTGTTTTAACTATTTCCTCTGTGTAACGTTCCGGATCGAACATAAAATCTTTCAATGGCCCGTCAGCTTCCACTACATCAAAGTGTCCTGTAAATATGACGGTGTCTCTAATGTTTTCTTCTGTTTTAATAACAGCGAAAACAAAATTCCGGTGGATCAAATCTCCTTCAATCTGAACAAGCTTCAAATGGTCAGGATTTTTCATAAAATATTTTCTCTCTGCAAATTTACGATAGACTAACTGAGCCGCTTTATTTTCATAATCCTGATCCAATGAAACACTAGGGATCTTGCATAAATCAATCAACGTTGAGTAGATTTCCTTTGAATACATCGCGCGGCCTCCTTACCTACATTCTTCAGACAGGACAAGGTCGATCATTTTGGGGGGCAGTATATGAGTATGTATGTTTTTGTTATTAAAATTTGAGTATCAATTAGAATTGAGTTTAGAGTCTGTTGAGCAAATCCGCGATACGTGACATGCCTTCATTGATTTCATCAAGTCCACGGCAATAAGCAATGCGGAAAAAACCAGGTGCGTAAAAGACCTCACCGGGGACGGCAGCCACTCCTGCTTCTTCGAGAAGCAGGCTGCAAAAATCAAATCCATTCATTCCGATTTTTTCTATGCTCGGAAAGAGATAGAATGCTCCTCTAGGCATACTACATTCCAGGGATGTGATCTTTTTCACCCACTCCATAGCCAGGTCTCTGCGGAGTTTATATTCTGCAATCATTTTGACAACGTCACTATCTCCATTTGTAAGTGCATCTGCTACTCCTGCTTGGGCAAACGAATTTGCACATGTACTAAAATTCTGGTGCACTTTGTTTGCATACGGGAATAATTTATCCGGGAATATCCCCCACCCGACACGCCAGCCCGTCATCGACCATGTCTTGGAGGAAGAAGAAACTGTTATAGTTCTCTCTTTCATTCCCGGGAGGCTTGCTATGCTGATATGTTCTCCCTCATACAAAAATTTTTCATAACACTCATCGGATAGGACCCAAAAATCATTTTTGACGGACAAAGATGCAATTTTAATCAGGTCGTCGCGTGGTAATACTGCTCCTGATGGGTTATTGGGAGTATTTATTATTAAAAGTTTTGTCCTAGCTGTTATTGCTGATTCCAGATCTTCTATTTTGAGACAGAAAGAGTTATCCATTGAACACGGTACCGTTTTTAGGCCAAGTCCGGCAAGTAATATCTGATCTGCATAAGCAGGGAAAAAAGGTGAAGGAACTATAACTTCATCACCCGGCTCCAGCAATGAAATTAGCGAAATCATTATCGCTTCAATAGATCCTGCTGTAACAATGACATTTGTATTTTCGTCCACAAAGAGACCGTTGTCCTTAGAATATTTTTGTGCGATAGCTTTGCGGAGTTCATAGGTCCCTGCGATCTCGGTGTAATGTACGTCTCCGGAGTCCAGGGCAATACGAGCTGCTTCTTTAGCGCAAACAGGAGAGTCAAAATCAGGACGCCCAATTTCCATATGGATTATGCTTCGCCCCTGAGATTCCAGCTCATTTGCCCTTGATAGTATTTCCCTTATTCCACCGCACATAGTTATATTTTTCATTCTGCTGTTAGGAATACTGTATTTGGACATCATTTAACCCCTCATTCATATAAATAAATGTTTATTGCAGTATCGTTCCTCACGCACAGGTCATGGCGTTTTGTATACCTATAATATATTGATATCCATTCACGTGCCTTGTCCGGATTTTTAGCCATAAGACCTGTAATTAAAGCATGTGTAAGTGCCATCATGGAACATAAGGGATCGATCATCGTTATGTACCTCATTGGAGTTACAAAAAGCAGATCGGATAGTGCTGCAAGAGGAGACAGACTGCTGTCTGTAACTCCAATTATTTCGATATTTTTATCGCGCAGATCGGAGGCGATATTTAGCGCTCTTTTGTAATATCTGGGCGAGCTGTATGCAAGCACGACAGCATTGTCATGTGTACAGGTGTTCATGCAGTGAACAAGTTTAAAATCATCATAAATTGACAAATCAATGATCCCATCTCTGAATAGCCTCAGAAATTTACTCGCGTAATTAACAACAACTTCGTCTCCCCCGGAGCCAAGCAGGACTATGTATTTTTTTGAAAAGAGTAATTCTACAGCTCTGTCAAAAACTTCAGTATCAATTTTTTCAAGCATTTCAGACATTATTGCCTGCTCCAGGGCTACAACATCATGAAGTAGCCCCCTTTTTTTGCCTTCAGGCACTTCATGTTTTTCCAATGTTTCAAGGTTGGATATATGTTTCCTTATAACTTCCTGCAATGCCTTCTGGAAATCAAAAAATCTTGGATAACCCATATTAGAGACCATTCGTATTACAGTTGATTCGCTGACCCCCGCGCTTCTTGCCAAATCGCGCAGATTCATGAACGCAGCTATTCTGTAGTTGGCAATAATATAACTCCCCAATTGTTTTTGCTTGTTTGTCAGAGACGACGCACTATCCTGAAGCTTATCAAGAACAGATTTGTCCGGCATCATAATTCCCCCGTAGAATAATATGGATTTTGACAAAGTTATTTTCGCACGATCAAAGAAAATTAGCACTTTCAGGAGAATCAAACATGTAAATCCCGTTTGGAATTATTGCCTTCATGATCAGGAGTTAGTCTAGATTCAATCAGTTATTGGAAAGCTCCCCCTAGAATAAGTCTGGGCAGATAGAGCGCCATGGATGGAATATATGTCACCGCAAGAAGCACTGGCAGCCACGCAAATATTAGGAAGATCATCGCAGGCTTGAGACTTTTGGAAACGGGTACATTCGCCATGCGCGCCCCAAAGTAAAGGGTGGGTGCTGTCGGAGGAGTGAGGTTGCCCATGCCGAGGTTTACACCTATTATTCCGGCAAAATGTATTGGGTGGATGCCTATCTGTGTCATTACCGGCAGCAGGATCGGAGTGCAAAGCAGCATCGCGCTTACGTCATCCATTATCATCCCGATAATTATCATGAATATGTTTAGTAGGAAGAGAATTGCATATTTATTTGTTGAGACGCGGTAAAGCTGCTCCAGGATCATAGAGGGAACGCCTTCCATTATGTAAATCCTGCTTAGGAGCATGATACAGAACATCATTATCATTACTACTCCGGTAGTCGCCGCAGTTTCAATAACTACTCCAAGAATGTTGGACTTGTTCAGCCCCTTATAGATAAAGAAACCAACCGGTATAGAGTACAGTACAGCAATTGCGGACGCCTCTGTCGGTGTCATAAAACCGCCGTAGATCCCGCCAAGAACTATTACGGGCATAAACAGTGAGGGCATTGCGTTGAAGGCCCTTATCGATAATTTTAACGGTTTTCCTATAAGCGTTTCAGAACCGGACAATATATTGGGATCTCTTCTAGTAATAACAAAATTTATTACACATAACAAAAAGGTAAGGAGCAGACCTGGTGCAAGCGTAGCAAGGAAACATGCCAGTACGGATTGCTGTCCGACCCATGCAAAGAGTATCATTTGCGAACTTGGCGGGATAAGCAGTCCAAGCGGCGCTGCACAGGCTACAAGTGCGCTCGCGTAACCATCAGGATATTTGTGGGCTTTAAGCCTTGGGTACATAATTGAACCGATACATGAGAGCGTTGCCGCACAGCTTCCGGAAATAGAACCAAATACAGCACAGGCGATTACTGCAACAGCACCGGTGCTGCCCTTGATTTTTCCGACAAAAATATCTACGAAATCAATAAGGGACTCCCCAATGCCGCTCTTTTCCATCAGACCTCCTACCAGTATGAACATGGGAATGCACAGTAGGACCATAGAGGACATTTGATTGTAGCTGTAAGGGATCAGAAATGACGGGTCGTAACCAAGAACAAAAATCAGAAATGCTGTAGTCAGCATGAAGCAGAATGGTACGGGCAGTCCTGACAGCAACAAAAATATTATTAAAAATACTGAAATATATAAAAAAACAGACATAATATCACCTTTTCTATAGAACGAAGGTATCTTCGTTAACGCCTGAAGAATAATCTTTGTCCTTTAGTGTCTTTATTGCTTCCAGAAGAGACTGAATAAAATAAACTCCTGAATAAAATGCACTGAGAACAAATCCAACGAATATTGAAAGATGCCCTACCCAGAAGGGTATCTGAAGTGCCATTGTTATGGGTTTTTCTATATAGCTGAACCGTACTGTGTCAAATGACCATATCGAATACAATACGCTTGCAAAAAACATTAAGGCGTACAGGGCCGGTTTAATATAATTCTGAGCTCTTCGTCCAAGCATTGAGGGAAATATGTCCGCTTTAACGTGGCTCTTTTCGTATACCGCATAAGAGTTGGCCATGAAATAGAGCCAAAAGGCAACCATTACTACAACTTCCTCCATCCCATACATGTCGGTATGAAATATATATCTCAGGATGGCCCAGAGGGACATTATTATGACGATGGCAAAACTGGCAACTATCATCACCGTCCTCTGAACGATCAGCAAAAATTTCCAAAACAGGCTGTTTTGAATTCTCTTTCCACTCAAGAGAACAACACCTCCCTTTGATAAAAGGGAAACCGCGGCAGACCATATCCGCAGCGGTTTCCAATAACAAGATCTTTATTCAATTTCTTTTTTTAGTCCGTCAAATACTTCTTTGCCAAATGTGCTTTCAAGTTTCGGCCATGCATATCCTCGTACATGCGCTACCATTACCTTGAATTCCTTGTCGTTGAATCTAATGACCTTGACCCCTTTTTCTTCAAGCATTTTCATGTATTTGACATCTTCTGCTTCACAAGATGCAAAGCTTTTTCTGACTTCATTATTGACAGCCTTTTCAATTATTTTGCGGTCTGCCTCTGAGATGGAATCCCATACTTTTTTGTTGATAATGTATCCGGACTGGTCAAAAACAACATTGTATGGCATGTAGTACTTTATTACATCGCCCATTACCTGATAATTTATCTGCGGTGATGCCCCTAGCCATGCATTGCAGACACCTGTCTGGGCAGCACTGAAAGTATCGGACCATGGAATAGTTGTGGTCTTATATCCAAGTCCTTCTGCTGCATATTTGTAAGCTGACATTGCCGGTATGCGGCAGAGTAAATTACCCTTGGATACAGTTGGATCGCTCGGATTGTCAGGCAGTTTTGTCGAGCCTATGCCGCAGAAGCCGTCGGCATATGTCCCAAGATACTTCATACCCTGTTTATCAAGGGCCTTATCCATAAGTTTATAGACATATCCGCCTGGTCCAAGAAGTTTTTCCATCTGTGAATAACTGTCCGCAAGATATGGAAGTGAACCTATTTCAAATATTTTGTCATACTGGCTTGGAATAAACATCAATGCCATTTCAATGGTTCCGCGTTTAACTTCTGTAAATACCTGGGAAGCATCTCCCAGCTGGTTGGCTGGGAACACCTTAAATGTTACTCTGCCTTCCGTCGCTTTTTCAACCTCGGCCTTGATGTCAAATAAACTCTGGGTACCACGGTAACCAATTGGAGATGTTCCTGAAACCCTTAGAACTACCGGTTTTGCATATGCCACTGAAGCAAAAATCACAATAACAATGAAAACCTGCATCACTATTGCAATAACCTTATTCTTTTTGATATCCACGTGAAATACCTCCTTTGTTCTTCTTCGTCAGAATGGGAAATACACAACAACACTCTTTACTTTTGTTTTCAATATCACCCTCCCCGGATATCGGCGCTCCGAATTTATATCTTTCCTTCTCTGAGATATGTAAGCATTTGATCTTTGTTTAATCCTGCTATACCTAAATATGCCAAGTCGAATCCCTTTTCAAAATAATTTTCCTCGTTCATTGTACTTGCAAGAATGATCATACTGTCAATAATTGGTGTCGTAACTCCGCACAAATGCGCCAGTTCTCTGTATATCTTGCACCCAACAGGAATATCTTCAGTAATGTAACGGCTCTTCAAAGTAAACCTTTCGTTTTTGTTGTAGACCATCTTAATTATTTCAGGCATGTTTTCATCAAGCGGGGTCGTATATCCCTCACCCATAAATTCCTGTCCCAGCAAACTGAGACGTGAGAAAAATAATTTTTCCGGATAATCTTCGATCCCGACTCCAAGAGCTTTAGCGATTGCGACTTCTTCTTTGTAAAGTGCGTACTGTACCTTGGAGACATTCTCTGAAAAACCGTAATGGTATATGCAGTAGTAAACATCCTTCTGACCGACATGATCAATTTTTCCCCAGTTATCTATTGCGCCTGTATTCAGTATAACAGCCGGAACATGAAGGATCGGGTTGACATTACAAAAACCTATATCAAGCACTGTGTCCCCTTGGATCATAGTGACGGAATCCATAGGAGCAAATTCCTTCATAGTATCCATAAATTTCTCTCTATCGCAACTTGGCAGTGAATCTCCGCGCAGGCTTACTGCTCTGTATGACAATCCTACCCTGTTGATAGGACCGTAATCCAGTACACGCGCGCCGTACGGAAGGCTAGACCAGCCACCCACAATAATTTTCTTTTCACACTTCATCTCTCTCATTAATCTGCGGAGAATCAGGGAGCCGTAATTGTCAGGGAAAATCGCAACAACCTGACCGTCCTCCAAAAAGGGGATCATCTCTCTGAAAAGCCGTTCAAAACCTACAGCCTGTACAGATATCGCAATTATGTCGGCACCCTTCATTGCTTTTTCCATTTCTGTAGTGACAAGATCTAAAGTTCCGATACCGGCTCGATAAAATTTCTTCGCGTTAGTCTGAGTACCTTCTATTTCAATTTTATTGGTCTGCATTAATGCTTTCAAAGACTGCGCATACTCCTCAAACTCAAAAAGCCTGACCGAGTGTCCGGCAAGAGCCGAATCAGCTGCTAATGCCCTGCCTGAATTGCCTGCACCTAATACTGCAACAGTTTTCATAAATCTTCCTCCTTTAATGATTGTTATTTCTTCATTTTTATATTAATGAATTATATGTCTTCATTTTAAGTTTTTAAATTTTTTTGTCAAGTTACTGCCACGCTGCCATACTGCTCTGTATAAATTTATTGCATAAATCTTTAAATCCCTCTGTATAGTTGTCCTGATACGATCAGCTTCCTGTCGCAGATCCATACATTTCAACTCCATAAGGCCATAGAACAGTAAAATTTGCGTTATTAAAATAAAAACCAACAAATTGATTTCCTGATAAATAATCATTCAGATCCCGCTTTTCTCTGTTATCATTTATGCGTGAATAAGAGGAAGTGATACATTTGAGTGAACTGTTGACCGGAGAGAAATTGATCAGGGCTGTCGATGAAAACCTGAAGATAATAAAATATAAAGTTATTGCAATTACAGGCGGCGGCGGAAAAACCTCTCTGATGTTCGCGTTGGGACGATATTCTGCAGAAAATGCCTTTACACTGCTGACCACTACCACAAAGATCTTCCCTCCTCAAAAAGATGAATGTCCTTTTAAGATAATCGCACGGCAGGAGGACCTCATCAAAGAGCTGGAAAATCCTGCTCACCTGCCTTCAATGGTAACTGCCGCGAAAGAAAGAAGCGGAGAAAAACTTTCCGGTTATACACCTGAAGATATCGCAGAGATAGTTTCAAAAAGTCACATAGGAAGAACGATCGTTGAAGCAGACGGCTCCAGGGGCCTTTCGCTGAAGGCCTATGAAGAGTGGGAGCCGCCTGTACCTGCTGTTTCGGATTGTCATTTTATAATGATGGGTGCCGATATATTCACAGCTCCGCTTTCTCCGTTGAACGTCTTTCGTTTTGACATCCTCAGGGATAAATTTTCTATGCAGACAGGTGAATACATTTCATTCGCCAATTGTGCAGCCATGCTCTCAAACAGGGACGAGTACCTGAAAAACTCTCCTGAAAGTGCCTGTAGGATCCTTTTTATCAACAAATGCGATCTGTTGACCGATACCATGCTGGCAGAGATTTCAGAAAAACTCCCCTCGATGCTGAAAGGGTATGATCACATGATCATGGGATCGATAAAATTGGACCAAATATACGAAATCAGGGACCTTAAAAGATGAACGCGATACTTTTGGCTGCCGGCCTATCAAAAAGGATGGGGGTCCAGAAGCTGTTGCTGCCGTTCGGTGAGATCACGGTAATTGAGACTGTGATAAATAATATGCATGGGGGCGGCCTGTCTCCCATAATCGCAGTATTCTCCCGGGGGGTGGCTGACGCGGTACAGGAAAGGCCTGAATGGCTCCGTATAGGCATAAATAATGCCCCCGAGAGAGGCCAGTCAAGTTCCTTGGCTATTGCCCTGGATATGCTGCCGGATAATGAGGATTTCTGCATTATGCTTGGCGACCTGCCCTTCGTAGGCCGGGAAGAGATCAAAAGGCTGCGTGAATGTTTTTCTTCTATCCCTACAGACAAAACTGTTTTCACACCATGCAGAAACGGGGTATTCGGGCACCCTATGTTTTACCGTTCAATATGGAAAAAGAGATTTCAAACCGCACAGGGAGACGCTGGGGGAAGAAACATCCTGATGGGCTACAAAGACGAGATAATCACATCAGAAGCCCCTGACTGCCATTTCCGCGACATAGACACCCCTGACGATTATCAAAATTTAGTAAAGAAAAACTGATTTATCTCTGGATTTTTAACAACGATCAGCTTATAATATTCCCGAAGGTTTTTGCAACCGATTGCAGAGATGTCTCTCTGCTAAATTCCCTGGAGGTGTATTATGGCAAAAAAACAGTTAGTTTACGGTATCGACGATCGCCCGCCGACACCAATACTTATTCTTGCCGGCGCTCAGCATGTCCTGACACTGTTCGGAGCAACGACACTTGTGCCGCTGATCTTCGGACCGGCTATGGGCATGACCACCCAGCAGATAGGCGCTTTTATCGGATGTGTTTATTTTTCAATGGGTATTGCGACTTTGATCCAGACCCACCCAAAATTTGGATCCGGGCTTCCTATAGTACAAGGCTCAAGTTTCAGCTTCATCCCCCCAATAATGACTATCATCGGAGCATACAAGGCTATGGGACCGGATGTGGTAATGCAGTACATCGGAGGGTCTCTCCTGATAGGAGGCCTCGTGCTTTCCCTCCTCGGATACAGCAAACTTATCGGACATGTCAGAAAGTTCATCACACCCGTAGTTATCGGTCCTACGATCATGGCGATAGGATTCACGCTGGCGCCTGTTGCAATACAGTTCAACGCGGCAAATTACTGGCCGATATCACTTCTTGTTGTTGCTCTCGTTTTCTTTTTCAGCCTCTGCAGCAGGAACAAATACTGCAATATTTTCGCAGTCCTAGGCTCAATAACAATTGCTTACCTTATATGCCTTTCACTTTCTTTGGCAGGAATGTTCCAGGAAGGACACGCTGCTTATGTCAACCTGAGCAACATTGCATCAGCACCCTGGCTCCGCTATAAACTCTTCATGCCGTGGGGAGTTCCCAAGTTCTCAGGGCTGGCCATCGGAGCTATCTCCGCAGGGTTTTTCTGCGTAATGATCGAGTCGATCGGAGACTACCACAACTGTTCATATGCCGCAGGGATAGATGACCCGACTCCCGAGCAGATAAACAAAGGCATCGGAGCAGAAGGTATAGGGTGTGCCCTATCAGGAGTGCTTGGATCGGTAGGCACGACCTCCTACACTGAAAACATCGGTCTTATAGGACTGACCGGCGTTGCAAGCAGACACGTGGTAAGGGCAGGCGCAGTGATACTCATACTTCTTTCGCTCGTCGGCAAGCTGGGTGCGTTGATCGCCACCATGCCCTCACCTGTTATCGGCGGAGCATATATTACCCTCTTCGGAACAATCGGAGCTCTTGGTATCCAGAACCTCATGAGAGCGGACATGGGAAGCCAGAGAAATGTTCTTATAGTCGGCTTCTCCTTCCTCATGGCACTGGGACTTCCGGGCTGGGTCGAGCCCAACCAGGCTATCTTCACTGGCGCGCTTGGAAATACTTTCGGTGGGATGATATGGGCGATAATGAAGACCCCAATGGCTGTAGCGGGAATCCTTGCTGCGGTCTGTGACAATGTTATCCCCGGTACTGACGAAGAGCGCGGAATAAAAAAGTAACTCAGAAAAGCAGATAATACATATGTAATCATTGCGGGATCTCTTAAACGGGGGATCCCGATTTTTATCATCCGATGTTTTATTTGTCAGGTGTTTAAACTATAATTGGTGATCGGGTCTGTTGTTTTCCCAGCAGCTTTGATTTTAGCATTGATTTTTACCAGACCTTACAAATTATAGTCAAATTTATTCCGGAAGGTGCTGCGGCTTATAATGGATGCCTCTTATAAAAAGAAAAAACTGATCGTTCTGGCGATCGCCGCTCTTATTCTTATGGTCTATTTTGTTCCGCTGGGAGGGCACGGACTTCTTGAACCTGATGAGGGAAGATATTCCGAGATCCCGAGGGAAATGGTTGAAACGGGTGATTTTGTAACACCCCGACTTAATTACGTAAAATATTTTGAAAAACCCGTACTCCTCTATTGGATGAATGCAGCAAGTTTTATGGCTTTTGGAGAGAATGAATTCGCGGCACGCTTTCCCACGGCTCTCAGCGGGGTCCTGGGGGCGCTCATAACAGCTCTTCTCTGTGCTTCGGTATTTGGCAAAAGGGCCGGTGCTATTGCAGGAGCGGTAACGGCACTATCCCTTTTGTATTTTGCCATTGGGACTATTACGCTTACCGACATGCCGCTCTCGTTTTTTTTAACTGCGGCGCTTTCTGCCTTTTATTACGGGCATATCAAAAACGACAAAAGGTGGTTCCTCGCCTTTTATGCTTCCGCAGCCCTGGGATTGCTTGCAAAAGGCCTGATAGCGATAGTCCTTCCTGGAGGGATAGTTTTCTGGTACATCATTTTTACAAAAAAATGGCGCCTGATACTTGATGCACTTTACCTGCCTGGAATAGCGCTCTTTTTCGTAATAGCGTTCCCCTGGTTTTACATGGTCAGCCGTGAGAACCCTGATTTCCTCTATTTCTTCTTTGTCAGAGAACATTTCCTGCGCTATGCAACAAAAATTCACAGCCGCTATGAGCCATTCTGGTTTTTCATCCCGATGATCCCTGTAGGCCTGATGCCCTGGACCGGTTTTTTCTTCTCCCTTTTCAGCCGGGAAAGCGTTCTGAGGTCTCCAGCAGACAAGGATAAGAAGGATGCTAATATTTATCTGCTCTCATGGTTCACGGTCATCTTTGTATTCTTCTCACTTTCAAGTTCAAAACTTATTCCATATATAGTTCCCTGCTTCCCTCCTCTTGCTATACTCATAGCATCTGATATTGACAGGATGATCGAACGCGGGAAATGGCACGGGAAAGCGCTGATTTTCTCTATAGTCTCCGGTGGTCTCTTTTCTGTAGCTTTGATCATATATACGTTAATAGGCGGCAGAGTTGATCCTGCAGACACTCTTCCGTCCGCACTTGCAATTTCTGCAGGTCTGCTCGCAGGACCTGTTATGGCGCTGTTTATAACAAGGAAGGGCAGTCGGAACGCCTACGAAAAGGCGGTAACAGCTCTATGTCTTTCTGCCGTGGTCTATATAGCAGCTCACTACGGTGTATATGACATAATGGGAAAGACCCGTTCCACCAAGGGCATCTCTGAGGTGATAATGAAGGAAAAGCTTCCTGATGAAACTATCGCTGTTTACGGCGAGATCCTCCAGGGGATACCATTTTATACCAAACAGCGTGTAATGCTCATAGAAAGCATGGGAGAACTTGAGTTCGGGGCAGCAAAACCTGAAGGGAAGGGCTGGTTCCCGACCGCAGAAGAATTCCTGCCTGAGTGGAAGTCGAAAGACCGCAAATTTGTCCTTGTAATAAAAAAAGAGAGATTAAATGGTCTTTTTGAAGATGGAAGGACCTATGAAACAAAAAAGATCGAACATGATGACTATCTTATTCTTTTCAACAGGAGGCCCTAATAATGAGAAATGATTTCCTCCCTTTTGCAAAACCATCTATTGCAGAAGATGCAATAAACGAGGTAGTGGAGTCGATACGTTCAGGCTGGCTGGCAATGGGTCCAAAGACAATAAGTTTTGAAGAAAATTTTTCAAAGTATACCGGGGCTTCCTGGTCTCTATCTCTGAACTCAGCCACAGCCGGGCTCCATACTGTACTGCTTGCCCTTGGGATCGGACCGGGTGACGAGGTGATAACCACCCCTATGACGTTCGCGGCTACCGTAAACACGATAATGTTTGTCGGAGCCAAGCCGGTCCTGGCAGACATCGACAGGAACACTCTGAACATTGACCCGGACAATATTGAAAAGGCTGTTACTAAAAATACAAAGGCGATAATACCTGTCCATTTCGCGGGCATGCCATGCGACATGGACAGAATAGAAGCAATTGCTGAAAAATATGATCTCGCCGTGATAGAAGATGCCGCACATGCCCTGGGGGCGTCTTACAAAGGGAGAATGATCGGTGCAGACAGGGGAAAACGCAGGGCATCGGTATTCAGCTTCCACCCCACAAAAAACATAACCACAGGCGAAGGCGGCATGATATGCACCGGAGACGAGGGCATTGCTGAAAAAGCGGCCGTCCTGAGGCAGAACGGAATGTCCAAGGGAGCCTGGAACAGATATGCCGCAAAGGGAAGTGCAAACTACGACATATTTTTTCCCGGTCTGAAATATACCATGATGGACATCCAGGCAGCGATAGGCGATTCACAGCTGAAACAGCTCGGGTCATTCAATTCAAGAAGAAAAAAGATCGTTTCTTTCTACATGGAAGAACTTTCAAAAGCCAACGGACTCATCCTTCCAAAGCCGGCGCCATGGGAGCATGAACACAGCTGGCACATCTTCACACCCTTCGTAGACATCGAGAGGCTGGGGATGTCCAGGGACGATTTCATGGCTGAGATGAAGAAGAGGAACATAGGTACGGCCCTCCATTATCAGGCCATACACCTCTTCACCTGCTATAAGGAAGCCACGGGACTCGACAGGGGGAGCCTGCCTGAGGCTGAGTACGTCTCCGACAGGATAGTTTCGCTCCCTCTCTTTCCTGCCATGACAGACGAAGACTCTCGGGATGTTGTAGAGGCCATTTTTGAAGTCTGCGGAAAGAAGAGCTGATATATGAAACCTGAAATATCAATAGTCATACCTGCCTATAACGAAGAAGAGTCGCTCCATCCCCTGTTTGAGAGCTTGTACCAGGTAATGACGAACATGGGCAGGCCCTTTGAAATTATTTTCATAAACGACGGGAGCAAGGATTCGACGCTTGGAATACTATATGACCTCTATCTCTCACATCCTGAAGTCAGAGTGATAGACCTCAACGGGAATTTTGGACAGCACATGGCCATCATGGCGGGATTTGAACATGTGAAGGGAGATATTATCATCACACTCGACGCAGATCTGCAGAATCCCCCTGAAGAGATCCCCAATATAGTGGCTAAAATGGACGAAGGGCATGACCTGGTCGGAACGTACAGGAAGGGAAGACAGGACCCCCTCTTCAGAAAAGTTGCATCAAAAATGGTCAACAAGATCACCAACAGGATCGCAAGGCTGAATATCCGTGACTATGGCTGTATGCTCAGAGGATACAGCAAAAGAATTGTTGAAATAATCAATATCAGCAGAGAATCTACCACCTTTATCCCGGCACTCGGGCAGAAATTCGCTGCCAACCCCATAGAGATCCCGGTGGCTCACAGAGAGAGGGAAATGGGAACATCAAAATACGGCATTTTTCAGCTAATAAGACTGAATTTTGACTTGATGACAAGCTTCTCGATAGTACCGCTCCAGTTCGTTACGATGGCAGGGATGCTCATCTCCCTGCTCTCTTCCCTTCTGGTCCTCTACATGCTTCTCAGGCGCCTCTTCATCGGACCTGAGGCGGAAGGGCTCTTCACACTGATGGCGATACAGTTCATGCTTACCGGGATCACGCTCTTCAGCCTAGGGATCACCGGCGAATATGTCGGCAGGATATACAGGGAAGTAAGCCGCAGGCCAAGATACTCTGTCAGAAAGATATTTGAGCATGAAAGCGCAGAATAAGAGCAGGCCCCGGATAGCGGTATTTGCATACAGCGAGGTCGGAAGCGCCTGTCTTGATGACCTTATAAGAGACGGTGCTAATGTTGTTGTTGTTTACACGCATGAGGACGACCCCGGCGAAGAGATATGGTTCCGCTCGGTAAAGGAAACAGCCCTTAATAATTCGATAGAAGTCCGCACTCCTTCAAAGATCGACAGCAAGGAGACAGATCATTTGAGGCAGATCGGAACTGACCTGATCTTCTCCTTCTATTACAGGGCGATGATCCCCAAAGAGGTGCTGGATATACCCGTACTTGGGGCTTACAATATCCACGGCGCACTCCTCCCGAAATACCGGGGGCGGTCCTGCGTAAACTGGGCAGTGATAAACGGAGAAAAGGAAACAGGAGCTACCCTCCACGTGATGACAGAATTCGCTGACAGGGGAGACATCATAGCGCAAAAGTCTGTCCCAATAAACTTTGAGGACACCGCACACGATGTTTTTCTTAAGGTGACAGAGGCCTCCAGGGAGATATTGCTTTCCTACCTTCCGTCGCTTGAAAGGGGAACAGCAAAGAGGTATCCCCAGGAAGAGTCAAAAGCGACAAAATTCGGACGGCGCAGACCTGAAGACGGGGAGATTGACTGGAACAGATCCGCCGATGAAATTTACAACTTCGTGAGAGCGCTGACCCATCCCTTCCCTGGAGCATTTACGCACTGGCAAGGCAATAAATTTTTCATCTGGAAAGCTCTCCCGGTCGAAGGTACATTTGAGCCGGGTAAAATAAAATCAGAATCGCCGATGCTTGTAGGAACAGGCAGCGGACTGCTGAGGGTACTTAGGATACAGCCTGAAGGCGGACCTGAAAGGGATGCATAAAAATATGAAGAAAATACTGATCACCGGGGTAAACGGCTTTATAGGAACTCATCTGTTGGAGGCCCTTTGCGAAGACAAGAAGTGGGATATACAGGGTTTTGACCTCATGTCCGACAACCTGGGGCCATTCATGGGGAGCTCCAATTTCAAATTCACCGCCGGAGACATATTCAAAGACGGAAAATGGCTCGAAGAGCAGGTCGAATCGTCAGACATCGTACTGCCGCTTGCCGGCATTGCAAAACCCGCCTACTACCTCCAGAAACCGATCTGGACATTCGAACTCGATTTTGAGCAGAACCTCAAAATGGTGAGGCTCTGTTCAAAATATAAGAAGAGGATAATCTTCCCCTCGACATCCGAGGTCTACGGCATGAGCGGAGACAGCAGCCTCAAAGAAGATGAAAGTCCGCTGATCACAGGCCCCATAAACAAAATGAGATGGATATACAGCTGCAGCAAACAGATGATGGACAGGCTCATTTTCGCATACGGCCAGGAGGAAGGACTCAGTTTCACCCTCTTCCGCCCCTTCAACTGGGTGGGGCCAAGGCTGGACACGTTCAGGGACGCAAGAGAGAACAAAGCCAGATCAGTCACACAGATGATCTATAACGTACTTAACAGCGGAAAGATCTCCCTTGTAAACGGCGGTGAGCAGAGAAGGAGCTTCACCTGGATAGGTGACGGGATCGAAGGACTTACCGCGATAATAGAAAATAAGGATAATAAGGCGGAAGGCCAGATATTCAACATCGGCAACCCAGGCAACAACTACTCCATAAGGGAACTTGCCGAGATGCTTATCGAAGAGATGCAAAAATTTCCAGTCTACCGTGAAAAAGCCGAAAAAGCAGAGCTTGAGATAATATCGGCCGATGCCTACTACGGAAAGACATACGATGACATGCAGAACCGTCTGCCTTCAGTGAAAAAAATGGAGACCATCCTTGGCTGGAAGCCGCACACCGGAATGCGCGAGCTGCTGAACAGGACTATAAACTGGTACGCATCTAAGGAGAAGCTGGATTGAAAAAACTTGCGATCAAGGTCGACATTGATACATTGCGGGGATACAGGGAAGGCGTCCCGCAGATGCTTGACCTCTTTAAAAGACATGAGATCATGGCATCGATATTTTTTTCGTTCGGACCGGACAATTCGGGAAAGGCGATAAGAAGGATATTCCGAAAGGGCTTTATCTCGAAAATGATGAGGACAAAAGCCCCTTCCACATACGGCATCAAAACGCTGATGTACGGGACCCTCATTCCAGCGCCGATCATTGTCCCCACCGACCCAGGCATATTCGTCCGGGCTGTTGATGAGGGGCATGACTGCGGTGTACATGCATGGGACCACGTATATGTCCAGGATAAACTTGCAGGCATCTCAAAAGAGGAGTTCAGGTCCTTTTTTGAAAAGTCAGCAAATATGTTTGAGAAGCTCTCCGGCAGAAAACCGCTGAGCTGCGCGGCCCCGGGATGGCAGATATCCTCAGTTAGCCTTGAGGTGCAGGAAGAAGCCGGACTTGAATACTGCAGCGATACAAGGGGCCGTTCCCCATTCCTGCCGGTCTTCGAAGGCAGGTCCTATACCCCCGTTCAGATCCCAACCACACTTCCGACGATGGACGAGATACTCGGACTTCCCGGGATAGATGATGATTCCATAGGTGATGTATGGCTAAATGGCATGAATAATGAGTGGAACGTCCTTACTGTACATGCTGAAATGGAAGGGCTTTCAAAGATAGGCGTCTTTGAGAAATTTATTATCAAGGCAAAGGAAAACGGGACAGTATTTTATACCCTTGCTGACTACGCAAGAGACTCAGCTCCCGGTGAATGCAATATCGAAATTGGCACCATTACCGGACGGGCAGGCACTCTCGCATCACAGGAGGATGAATAATAATGGACAGGATAAGCCTTTTGCTGCTGATAGCTTCAGCAATGACAAACGCTCTTGGAAGCACTGTTATGAAACATGCTTACGGAGGCGACTCGTCAATAATCTCTTCCGGACTGATAGCAGGGATACTCAAGATTCTTCTCAACCCCTGGATCATCCTCGGACTCGGTATGTTCGGGATCTCGTTCTTTTTTATGGCAGCAGCCCTTTCAAGAACGGATCTGACCCTGGCATACCCCATGATGTCCGGCCTTGTCTATCTTATCCTTCTCTTCGTAGGTTTCTTTATTTTTAAGGAAAAAATCACGATGATGAGAATAATGGGCATAGGAGCGATCCTTCTTGGGATCACAATGCTGACAATGAAAAGCTGAGGAGGACCATTAGATATGAGGATCTGTTTTGTAGGCACCGGCTATGTTGGACTCGTAACGGGGACCTGTTTTGCAGAAAAAGGCAACGATGTCTGCTGCGTCGACATCGACAAAAAAAGGATCGAAGACCTCAACAGTGGCATCATACCGATATACGAACCGGGACTTGAAGAACTGGTCAAAAAAAACAGGGAGGCCGGAAGGCTCTCTTTTTCTGCTGAGATCAAAGAAGGGCTTGAACACGCCCAGCTCTGCTTCATTGCTGTTGGGACCCCGCCCTCGAGCAATGGCAGCGCGGATCTTGCACAGGTACTCAATGCGCTTGACAGCATAGGCTCATGCATAGATCATTCATGCTTCATTGTAGTCAAATCCACAGTGCCTGTTGGTACAGGGACACTGCTCTGGAAGCGCATAAGGGCACACATGCACGAGAGAGGGCTTGAGAAGATAAACCTCGAAGTCCTTTCAAACCCGGAATTCCTCAAAGAGGGGATGGCGATCGAAGACTGCCTCAACCCTGACAGGGTAGTAGTCGGAGCCGTTTCGGACGAGGCACGTTCGGTTATGCGCGAACTCTACGCCCCCTTTGTTCCTGAGGATCGGCTTCTCCTGATGGATCCCTCTTCGGCGGAGATAACTAAATACGCGGCAAACGCGATGCTGGCCTCAAGGATCAGTTTCATGAACGAGATCGCGCAGCTGTGCGACAAAATTGGTGCGGATGTCCTCTCCGTCAAGGAAGGTATCGCCTCAGACAGGCGTATAGGGAGCTTTTTCCTGAACGCCGGATGCGGTTACGGGGGCTCATGCTTCCCTAAAGACGTCCAGGCCCTCTGCCACATCGGAGAGGGACAGGGGCTCGACATGACCATGGCGACCGCGATAGACAAGGTAAACAGGAAACAGAAGGAACTGCTCCAGCTGATGGTAAGGGAAAGGTTCGGCAGCGACATGGAAGGCCTGACCATCGCCGTGATGGGACTTGCCTTCAAACCCCATACCGATGACATAAGAGAGGCTCCCTCTATCTCTCTGATCAGGGGGCTCATAGACTGTGGAGCTTCAGTGAGAGCATACGACCCAATAGCCATGGGACAGGCAGCCATCATGCTTCCGAAGGACGTCCGGTTTGCCGACGGCATTGAAAAGCTGCTCGAAGGTGCTGACGCGGCAGTGCTGGTCACCGAGTGGCCGGAGTTCAGGTCCCTTGACTGGGACAGTCTTGCTCCGCATATGAAGCGCAGGATCGTCTTCGACGGAAGAAACATCTACGACCCGGCGGAAATGATCGACAAGGGCTTTGAGTATTACTGCATTGGAAGAAACTGCAGGCCCCAGATGCAGTTCGGCTCGAGCGAATGCGCTAAAAAAATTAATAACAAACAAGGACGGATCTGACATGACATACCGTTCAAAGGAACTGGGACTCTTTTCAGGCAAGGGCTCATCTTCGAGAAGGGCCATCTACAAGGGCTGCGGCTACGATGACGGAGACCTCGGCAAGCCGCTGATCGGGATAGTAAATACTGCAAATGACGCAGGGCTCGGACATGTCCATCTCGACAGGCTGGCAGACCGGGTAAGGTCGGGCATACTGCAGGCAGGAGGCACTCCCTTCGAATTCGGCACTATCGCCACTTGCGGAGCGGTCCCTATCGGCATGCCCCATTTCAGATATGAACTCGTAATAAGGGACGTGATCGCGTCATCGGTCGAAATAATGACAGGGGTCCAACTCCTTGATGGCCTCGTACTGCTTGCGTCCTGCGACAGTATAATACCCGGCGTACTCATCGGAGGGATAAGGGCTGACGTGCCCTGCATAATGCTCACAGGCGGCCCGCAGGAAGTCTGTAAAATCGAGGGACGCAGCGTAGTTATGAGCGAGCTGGACCAGCTCGTTTTCGGAGCGGACTATGCAAGCGACGAAGCCCGCGAAAAGATCAAATACCTGGAGGACCACGTATGCCCTGGACCGGGCGCATGTTCTCTCATGGGCACAGCGAACACGATGCAGATCCTTGCCGAAGGCCTTGGCATGGCACTTCCAGGATCCTCTGCTGTACCTGCGGTATCCGCTGAAAAAGAGAGATACGCTACCCAGACGGGAAGGCGGATAGTTGAACTCGTAAAAGAGAACATCAAGCCAAAAGATATCCTCACCAGGGAAACCCTCCTTAACGGAGTCATCCTGACCATGGCTCTCGCAGGCTCTACAAACGCAGTGCTCCATCTCCTCAGCATAGCGAGGGAAGTCGGAGCCGAGCTCACACTCGACGATTTCGACAGGCTTTCGGAGACTGTCCCCGTGATCAGCCGCGTCATCCCCACAGGCAAAGCAACGGTGATCGACCTCTACAACGCAGGCGGAGTCCCCGCGGTAATGGGCGAGATGAAGGATTTTCTGAACAGGGATGCTCTCACGGTATCAGGGCACACTGTCGGAGAACTGTGCGAACTGATGAGGTCGTCGGACCACGCTACGCTTACTACGGCAAAAGAACCTGTCTTTGCCAATGGTGGCATAGCCGTCATCAAAGGCAACTTATCGCCCAACGGAGCGATATGCAGGACCACCACCATATCAGCGGCCATCAGGATATTCGAAGGACCTGCAAGGGTATTTCACTCAGATGAAGAGGCGCACTCTGCCGTGGTCTCGGGCAGGATCAAAAAAGGAGACGTCTTAGTCATACGTTATGAGGGGCCAAGGGGCGCCCCGGGCATGAGGGAAATGATGATGACGACAGACGCCCTTGTCGGCATAGGCATGGGACAGGACGTTTTCGTTTTAACAGACGGACGATTCTCCGGATTTACCGAGGGCGCAGCGGTCGGACACATATCGCCTGAAGCGGCAGTCGGAGGTGTTATTGCCGTAGTGGAAGAGGGCGACATGATAAGGGTGGACATTCCGGGGCGGAGAATAGACCTTCTCCTGCCGGAAGAGACGATAAAGAAAAGGCTTTCAAAATGGAAACTGCCTCTCAAAAAATCAAAAGGCATACTTGGGATCTATGCCAAGACAGCCTTACAGGCACATCTGGGGGCCATGATAGACGACACAGTCAGATCAGAAGACCAGGTGACAGGTTGAGTGACCTGTTACCTTTCTATCTTTTTTCAAAGACAGAACAACTTTTCATGTTAAATTGCATTCTTTTGTCTAAAAAATATCTACAAAGGAATCATTTTACAACGTTACAAAAGCGAACTAAAATTATCAGGTTAAAGCAAACTTTCCGAGAGGGCTTGATATTATGCAGCTTTTCATAGAACAGCTTCTGAATGGACTCGCTGCCGGATCTATGTACGCTCTTATCACTCTGGGGCTGGCTCTGATATACGGTGTTATGAAGATACTTCACGTTGCCCATGCTTCTGTATATACAGCCGGAGCATATATGGGGCTCTTCATATACACCTCAACAGGCAGCATTCTTCTGGCTTTTCTAGGATCCATGATATTCTGCGCCATCATCGGGGTATTGATCGAAAGGCTGATCTACTACCCTCTTTTAAAATATCCGCCGTACGTCCCCCTTATCAGCAGCATTGCGCTGCTCATAGCTATTGAAGAACTATGCAGGCTCGTGGCAGGCCCTGAGGTACGAACGTTCTCTGCGGAACTGCCATTTCCGTCTTTATCAATATGGGGTGTGACCATCTCCTCCACTCTGGTAGCCGTATATTGTATTTCTTTTACAGTGCTGGTGCTGCTGTGGCTGCTTATGACAAAAACTGAACTGGGACTTGCGATGAGAGCAGTATCGCAGGACATGGAAACAGCCTCTTCGTTTGGTGTGAACACGCAGTTGACTATAGCCCTCACATTTGTTATCGGATCGGCTATCGCGGCAGTGGCAGGGATCCTTATCGGCATCTACTATAACCAGGTCTATCCGATGATGGGGGAGGTCCCCGCATATAAGACCCTTGCCTTTATAGTTGTCGGCGGAATGGGGTCCGCTCCCGGAGCCGTGCTTGCCTCAATGTTGCTGGGTCTTGCCGAGACATTCCTTATCGGTTACGCAAACATCCCGATGCCAAGGGATGCTCTTGCTTTTATCGCCATGATAATTATTCTTATGTGGCGTCCCACCGGACTTATGGGAAAGAGATAGGGAAGGCGATATCATGAGCATCTACATGATAAATGTCGCAACACAGATAATCATCCAGGCCATTGCAGCCTGCGGTCTGAACATAATCGTAGGCCATGCCGGTCAGATATCCCTGGGGCATGCAGCATTTGTGGGTATAGGAGCCTATTCGAATGCTATGCTCACGACTGCGGGCGGGCTGACATTCTGGCAGGCCCTTCCCATATCACTTCTGATCGTTGGACTGATAGGACTTCTCTGTGGCCTTCCCAGTCTCCGTGTCAAAGAAGACTTTCTTGCAATTACGACCATTGGCATAAATTTCATTGTAGTTGCCATTTTCCAGTACACGCCGGCATTGGGAGGAGCTCTTGGCATTGGAGGGATCCCAAATGTGTCGTTCTTTGGCATTGAACTCAAAGCCAGGGCATTCTTCTGGTTATGCCTGTTGTTTCTGTTGGCAGTACTGGCTATAAGCTGGTTTTTCACAAAATCATGGCTGGGCCTTTCCTGTTTCGCAATAAGGGAGGAAGAGACGGCCGCTTCCAGCATGGGAGTATCCCCCGTAAGGGCAAAGCTTTCTGCCTTTGTGCTGGGCACCCTGATGGCAGGCCTTTCTGGGATCTTATACGCTCACTACATGAAATTTATCAGCGCTGATTCATTCACCTTCCCCTTCTCTGTAACATTGCTTTCCATAGCAGTAGTCGGCGGTCTGGGAACACTTTTTGGACCTGTTGTAGGGGCTGTGGTACTGGGTATCCTTCCTGAGGTATTCAGGCCTCTGGTCGATTACAGGATGTTCCTTTACGCTGCTCTCCTGCTCATGATGATAAGATTCCTGCCCGGCGGCCTTCTGGGCGGATCAGACCTTCTCTCCGTCAAGAGTCTCAGAAAAAGAAAAGCATTACCTCTTAAAGGAGGCGGCAAAATTGACCGATAAGATCCTCTCAGTAAAGGACCTATCAATAAATTTCGGCGGACTGAAAGCAGTCGACAATGTCACCTTTGATATCGGCCGCCAGGAAATACTTGGGCTTCTCGGCCCTAACGGAGCAGGCAAGACTACCTGTTTCAATATGATCTCAGGAGTTTACAAACCTACATCAGGAGAGATATACCTTAACGGAAAAAGGACAGACGGTATGTCTCCACACCAGATGGCCGAATTGGGAGTAGGAAGGACATTCCAGGTCGTAAAGCCTTTCAGTGGGCTCACTGTTGAAGAAAATGTAATCGTATCGCTTGGGATGCCACAATACAATAAATTCATAAAATCGTGGAAATTCTGGAACACTCAGGCCAATAAAAAAGCTGCCGAAAATATATTAAAGACCGTAGGTCTGGATGGAGAGGCCACTGTTAAAGCAGGGTTGCTCCCATTGGGCAATCTTCGCAAACTTGAGATAGCAAGAGCCCTCGCCCTTGCCCCCACCCTCCTGCTTCTCGATGAGTGCTTTTCCGGACTCAGACACGAAGAGATCCGGATCATTGAAGATCTGATCAGGCGGATCAGAGAACAGGGAGTCTCTATCCTTCTCATCGAGCACAATATGCGTGTTGCTATGGGGATCTCTGACCGTGTCGTTGTTCTCGATCACGGGAGGAAACTCGCGGAAGGCACACCTTCTGAAGTTTCTGCTGATCCTGCAGTGATAGAGGCATATCTGGGAAAGGGGGAGACTGCTGATGTTGCTTGAAGTAAACGATCTCTCAGTTTCATACGGAGACATTGAAGCCGTTCACGGTATTAGTTTTCATGTTGAAAATGGAGAGTTTGTGTCAATAATCGGAGCTAACGGAGCGGGAAAAACAACTACCCTCAGGGCTCTTATGGGGCTGCAGAACGTTAAGTCAGGTAAAATACTGTTTGATGGAACTGATATTACAGATATGCCCGCGCACAGAAGAGCTAACCTAGGGATCAGGATAGTCCCGGAGAGAGCAAGGTGTTTTCCGCAGCTGACCGTATACGAAAACCTGAGGATGGGTGTATACGGAAGATCCTCATCGCTGAAGAATGAGCTCGGAAGCACATATGAACTTTTCCCGATACTTAAGGAGAGAAGCGATCAATATGCAAATACACTTTCAGGAGGAGAACAGCAGCAGCTGGCCATAGCGCGTGCCCTGGTTTCGTCTCCAAGACTGCTCCTGGTCGATGAAGTATCGATGGGACTCATGCCGAAACTGGCAATACAGGTATTTGAGGTCCTCAGGTCACTCAATAAGGATAAGGGACTTACCATACTGCTCGTTGAACAGAACGCCCTCTCCTCATTGAAGATCTCTGACAGGGGATACGTCCTGGAAACAGGAAAAATCGAGATAGAGGGGCTCTCGTCAGACCTCATAAATGACGACAGGGTAAGAGAAGCATATCTGGGTTCTTAAAATAGTGCATTTCGGCAGACCGTTTTGGCCTGTCTGATCAATTAAAAGGGGGAGTTAAAATGAGTAAATTTTTCAAATCTATCGCACTTGTTTCATGTCTTGCGATTCTTTGCTTTTCTGGGACAGCATTTGCAGCAGACACAGTCAAGATCGGCATGCTCGCTCCACTGACTGGATTCGCAGCAGCTGACGGGTTCAGCGCATATGAATCAGTCAAGCTGGCAGTTGAAAAAGTCAATGCCGAGGGCGGAGTACTTGGGAAAAAAGTCGAACTGGTATGCTACGATGACGCTGCAGACCCCAAGCAGTCAGTGCCTCTCGCGCACAAACTTATCGGGCAGGACAGGATCGTTGCATTCGTAGCCGGCTCATACAGCCTTCCCACCCGTGCTGTATCCGCTATCTTCAACGACTCCGAGATACCGCTGGTATCAGCGTATGCTCTCCATCCTGACATCACCAAGGGAGACTTTACTTTCAGGAACGGCTTCCTCGGCACAGTTGAGGGAAAAGGCGCAGCTTACACTGCAGTAACTATGCTTAAGGCGAAGAAGATAGCTCTGATAGTCAGCGACAACGACTTCGGAACAACGCTGACACAGGGTTTTGAAGAGTTCATCAAGGATCATCCCGAAGCGAAGATCGTATCTCATCAGAAATATCCGATGAGCGAAAAGGATTTCAAACCCTACCTCTCGAAAATGAAGGCCGCAAACCCTGACGTCCTGTTCTTCAGCGGATATTATTTCCAGGTAGGCCCTGCAATGAAGCAGGCCAAAGAGATGGGCATAAAAGTCCAGTTTATCGGGGAAGAGGGCGCTGACTCTCCCAAGACGATCGAGATCGCGGGTGATGCAGCCGAAGGGTTCATCATGGTCACCAACCTCAACAGGGATGACAAACGCCCATTCGTCCAGGAATTCCTTAAGGCATACCGCGAACGTCACAAAATCGAACCCGACATGGTCGGAGCCTCTGCCTATGACGGATTCATGCTTCTCGTCAACGCCATCAAACAGGCAAAGACAACTGACGGACCTGCTGTCGCAAAAGCTCTGGCAAAAACAGCAAATTACGACGGACTTACAGGACTTATCAAGGGCTTCACTCCCGAGGGCGAAGTAGTCAAGCCGGTCCAGGTCCAGATCGTCAAGAATGGTCTGTTCCGTTACTACGGTGTAATAACAGATCCCAAACTCATCACGCCAAGCAAGTAGAATCTGCATATCCTGAAGCAGTACAGTGCCGGTCTCCCTTTCGAGACCGGCACACTTTTTATCTTTTCTTTGTTCCGAGACCTTTGACAAGCTTCTTCGCGGTCGGAGTGACTGCCAGACCTCCCCTTGATGTCTCCCGGAGCGACGGGGGAATAGATCTTCCTATCTGTCCCATCGCGTCAATGACTTCGTCTGCAGGTATCAGGGAGGTTATTCCGGCCATTGCCATGTCAGCCGCCAGCGCGCCGACAGAGACAAGGAGGCCGTTCCTCTTGATGCAGGGAGATTCCACGAGTCCTCCGACAGGATCGCAGACAAGCCCAAGCACAGACTTCAGGGTCAGGGCGACTGCGTTCGATACTGCTTCGCATGATCCTCCCTGAAGATATGCGAGTGCGGCAGACCCCATAGCGGCAGCAGCTCCGCACTCTGCCTGGCATCCGCCCTCAGCGCCGGCAAGAGTGGCCCTGTTGGCAATTATCTCACCGACTGCCCCTGCGACGATAAGAGCCTCAGTCAGCTTTCTCTCTTTGTCAGCCACATCTTTGCCGTAAAATTCCTCCCATGCAAAGAGCATCCCAGGCAGTATACCGCAGCTTCCTGCAGTCGGCGCGGCGACTATCCGTCCCATAGAAGCATTATACGTTGCAACTTCAAGGGCAATGGCAGACGCCCTGAGAATGAAACCGCCGCACATGCCTCCTTTTTCGGAATACGCTCTCATAAGCGGTCCGGTCTTCGGCACCAGCCTGCATGGGTTGTTGCTGGAGCTCGCCTCTTCGGCAGAGCGGCGCATATCTTTGAGCCTTGAGGATATCAGGTCGAATATCTCATCTGAAGAGACTCCTGTCGCCTCAGAATCTGTTGCAAGGACAGCCTCATGAAGATACATATCCAGTTCATCTGCCAATTTTGTCAGATCCAGCAATGATCTCATAACGCCACCCCCGGTATTGAAATGACCCTCACTATCGCATCATGCACCTTTTTGACTTCTTCAGGCCTCACTGCAGATTCGTTGATGTCGAGCTCAAGAACCATCGTGGCCAGACCTCCCCTTGAGTTCCTGTGCAGTTTCATCGTCGCTATGTTTATGCCGTGTGAGGAAAGGTAAGTCGTTACTGCTCCCACGACTCCGTGGACATCCCTGTTCATGATTATTATGACGGGCAGCAGGCATGAGACACCCACCTCGAAGCCGTCAAGCTCCTGCAGAGAGACAGCCCCTCCTCCGAGGGAGGCGGCTGTGGCGTCCATCCTTCTCCCTCCGTCATCCCGTATCTCTATCCTTACCGAGTTTGGATGAGCGCACTCAAGGTCTTCTTCATAAAAATTAAAATTCATTCCCGACTTCAGCGCAAGTTCCCTTCCGTTCCTGACCTCAGGGTCGTCAGGCGCATATCCAAGAAGCCCCGCCAGGAGCGCCCTGTCTGTGCCGTGCCCCTCTCCTGTGGTGGCAAAGCTGCCCCTCATGTATATGTTTGCGTTCCTTACATCGCCTCCCCAGCAGAGCCTCACGATCCTTCCGATGCGCACGGCACCCGCTGTATGGCTCGAAGAAGGCCCTATCATTACAGGACCGATGATATCCCAAACAGGCAAGCTGACTCCCCCTGTCAAAAGTGATCTTAATGACCGCACTAATTGTATCAGCAGACCCATAAACATGTGAAAGATAACGCTACTGACAATTTACACTTTTCCGTCTTTTTTCAAAACAGGCTGGATCATATTGCGTTTTGTCATGATTGGGTATAGGATTCTGCGGATGTTTGAAAACCAAATGGAGGGATTGTGAATTGAAGAATCATCTCGTCAACACAAAAAGATGGATAATCAGGAAAATAGCAGAATCCTTCTGGGGGGACAATTTCAGGCAGGGCATCAAGCGTCTCCCCTTTGAAAGGATACCGCCCGGCTCGGAGGCCAAATACCGCTGCTGTGTCTATAAGGAACGCGCTGTAGTAAGGTCAAGGGTCCTTGCGGGCCTCGGTTTCAGTGTTGAAGCCGACGATGAGATGACGTCCCTCCTTGAATATGCCGATGCGGCACTGAAACGAAAACACATAGAAGGCCCTCCTCTGACTATTATCGATATCGCATGCAAGGGATGCGTCAACTCAAGATTTTATGTTACAGAACTCTGCCAGGGCTGCCTTGCCAGGCCCTGCGAGACGGTATGTCCCTTCGGGGCCGTGACCGTAAAGGACGGGCATTCCTCAATAGAGATAAAAAAATGCAAAAACTGCGGCAAATGCAAGGAAGCCTGCCCTTATCACGCTATCTCAAAAATATCTGTCCCATGTGAGGAAAATTGTCCTGTAGATGCCATCACAAAGGGAGAGCATGGATCCGCGTCCATTGATTTCACAAAATGCATAAGCTGCGGCTGCTGCGTTACAGCCTGTCCTTTCGGAGCCGTCCTTGAGAGAAGCCAGATCGTCGACATCCTGCGGGCTCTTAAAAGCGGGAGAAAAGTTGCCGCTGTCACAGCTCCTGCCCTTGTAGGACAGTTTAGCGCACCCCTCAGTAAACTCGTTACAGCCATGAAAAAACTTGGGTTTTCTGAAGTTGTCGAAGTGGCCAGGGGAGCGGAGAAAACTGCCAGGGAAGAAGCTGAGGAACTGAAGGAAAGATTATCCAGAAATGAGTCATTCATGACTACCTCGTGCTGTCCTGCGTATATCCAGACAGTGCGCAGGCACATGCCTGAGATGCTGCCGCACATATCGGACACACCGACGCCGATGCACTATACCGGTGAAATGGTCAAATCAAAGGATCCACGAACTTTGACCGTCTTTATTGGACCCTGCGTTGCAAAGAGAAGAGAAGCAATGGAAGATTCATGCGTTGATTACATCATGACCTTCGAAGAGCTTGCTTCTGTCTTTGAGGCAGCAGGAATAGACCCTGCTTCATGCGAAGATGACACGGACCTTCCTGAAGCGTCTGCAGAAGGAAGGGGTTTCGCACTCAGCGGCGGCGTAGCAGCGGCAGTAAAAAGCGTCGTTGGAAGCGAAAGAGAGATAAGGACTGCCTGCATAAACGGAACAAGCAAATCCGAGATCACAAGGATGAGAGCCTACGCGAAGAACGGAGGACCTTTCGATCTGCTTGAAGTGATGACATGTTCGGGCGGGTGCGTAAACGGCGCCGGAGTGATCAACAGGGAACCAAAGGCAAGGGAAGAGATAAGAAAACTCGTATCAGAGAGCAGGAAACTCGAAATTGAAAAATGATCAGAGTCTGGCCTGATTCATAATGCTCAATAGCCCGGGGCAGATAGAGGCACCCGGGCTCATCTTTTCCCCAGTGATCAGTTTTCCTCCTTTCATCAGCACAATAAAGGAGTCTTTTTGTAATACAAGACAAACTTTTTCCTCAGGCTATTGACACTTCTAAAATAAGTAGTATGATTCCACAGCATATAATTAATCATATTTATATTATTCAACTTATCTCGTTCATTTATTGACCCAAAACTGAACTTTTTAGAAATTTAGGCAAAGATAAATATTTAACAAGCTATATTTTCTGAATATATATTGATATAAGTCAACACAAGTTGATTTATTTATAAAAAATAAACCATAGGAGGTAATATTATGACTGCTACATGTACTGTTTGCGAAGCACAGGTCGATCTGCCAAACAACTGCTGCGAGGGGGAGCTTCTTATCTGCGGAGACTGCGGGACTGAACTTGAGGTTATCGCGCTTGATCCGATCACGGTAGAGGAAGCCCCGCAGGTCCAGGAGGATTGGGGAGAGTAGCCTTGCCGACACTGCGCATACTATTCACAAGGCTTCGGGTCGAAGAGAAACTTCTGCGTGAAGCGGCTGAAAGGCAAAACATTCCCTGCGAACTCCAGAACGTCTCTGATGTATGGTATGGGGAGAGGCCTTTCTGCGGCGCTGATGATGTCATCCTTGCCAGGTGCGTCTCCCACAACCAGAATGAAGCCGTGGCACAGATACTGGAATCACAGGGCATCAGGGTGGTAAACCCATCATCTGTGATGGCTGTCTGCGGAAATAAGCTGACCACAAGTATAGCCCTTGCAAAAGCAGGGATAAGGCAGCCTAAGTTCAGGACAGCATTTTCTCCTGAGGCAGCGGTCGAAGCTCTTGAAGACCTGGGATACCCGGCGGTATGCAAGCCTGTAAGCGGAAGCTGGGGAAGGCTGCTGGCAAAGATCAACGACCGCGAGGCAGCAGAAGCGGTATTCGAGCACAAGTCGATGCTCGGGGCGATCCACAACACCTTTTATATTCAGGAGTACATAGAAAAGGGCGATCATGACGTCAGGGCATTCGTTGTAAACGGAGATCCGATCTGCGCAATAACCAGGAAGAGCGCCCACTGGATCACGAACACGGCAAGAGGCGGAGCAGCCTCGAATCTTCCTCTCGATGATGAGATAAGCTCCGTACTGAGATCGGTACACTGTACGATCGGCGGGGAATTTCTGGCTGTGGATCTCTTCAGAAAAGAGGGGGAATGGCTGGTCAATGAGGTCAACGACGGCGGAGAATTCAGGAATTCCATCGAACCTACAGGAACAGACATACCTGCGGCAGTGGTAAAGGCTGCATGGGAGAGGAGACCTTCCCGATGATAAATTTGATGACCGCAGAACTTATTGATCCTAAACAGATGTCGGCAAATAAATGCAAGCACGGGATAAAGCGTGGTTGCACGATGGGCCGTTTGCTTTTGCAGTAAAGTCAGCAAGATCGATTTGTGACATTCTGTAAAAACCGGCCCGCTGCCTGAAGAGGAGCGGGTTTTTTGTTGCCATAAATTAAAAATGGGAGGAACCGCAAATGAACAGGAAAATGCCTGTGATCATATGGGGAGCTACCGGATTCACGGGAGGAGAACTGCTGAGGATAATCGCACGCCACCCTTACATGGAAGTTGCCGGAGCCGTTTCAAGAAGCAAAGCAGGAACACCTATCGGAGCTATACATCCGCACCTGCGTTTCGCATACCAGGATGTTAATTTCATATCACCGGAGGAAGGAGGGAAGATCGACGCCGGGCTCGTCTTCCTGGCACTGCCCCACAAGGCCGCGGCAGAGACGGCGAAGAAAAGGCTTTCAACAGGACAGAAGGTCGTGGACCTTTCCGCCGATTTCAGACTCAGGGACCATGAACAATACAAAAGGTGGTACGAGACAGAACATCCCTGCCCCGAACTGCTGGAAGGGGCAGTCTATGGCCTTCCGGAGCTGCACAGGCAGGAAATGGCCAGCGCAAAGCTGATATCCGGCGTCGGGTGCAACGCGACATCAGCGATCTTCGCACTGCTGCCTCTTGCAAAGGCTGGCATTATTGAAAATGCGAGGATCGAATGCCGGGTCGGCTCTTCCGAGGGAGGGGCTGAAGCCAAAGAAGGAAGTTCCCATTCGCTCAGAAGCAGGTCTCTCAGAGTGGTATCCCCTTTCCTCCACAGGCACATGGCGGAAGTCATCCAGGAGCTCGCACTCCCCGAAGAGAACATCAGCATGACTGTAACGGCCGTTGAGCTTGTAAGGGGGATACAGTGCATAGCGCATGTAACACTCAACAGGACATTAAGGGAAGCAGACATCTGGAAGCTCTTCCGTGCTCAATGGTCAAATGAGCCGTTTGTATCAGTTTCACCTGCCAAACCCGCTCATTTCAGAATACCTGATCCCAGGTTCGTCCTTGGAAGCAACCGGGTCCTCACGGGATTTGCCCTTGCCGAAGACGGGAGGCGCGTGATCGCGGCCTCGGCAATAGACAACCTGCTCAAGGGCGCGGCGGGATCCGCAGTACAGTCCGCAAACATAATGTGCGGTGCAGAGGAAACAGCCGGGCTTGAAATGATGCCCCTATACCCTGCTTAACATGCCAAACATTTTTGGGCCGGTATAGAGATCGAAAGGGAATGGAGGAGAGATCATTGATCGGAGTGGTAAAGATCGGCGGTGCTGAGGGAAACGAGCTTGGGTCGCTTATGTCAGAACTTGCAATGAGGGTCGCCAGAGGTGAGAAATGGGTGCTCGTACATGGTGCAAGCGGAATAATGGACAGGCTGTGCAGGGAACGCGGTGTCGAGATCAGGATGGTAACAAGCCCATCCGGTTACAGAAGCCGTTACGTCGGAGAGAGGGAGAGGGAACTCTTCAGGGAGGCAGCCCTCACATACGGGGACAAGATCAAAAATACTCTTGCAGGTTTCGGGGCTTCAGCGGAATTTCTTGATCCTGAAACGACAGAGGGCGTCTTCGCTGACAGGAAAGATATACTGCGGGAGTATTCGGGGGGAAGGACCCGCATCCTCCGCGGCAATTACAGCGGGATTATTTCCTCAGTCCGGGGAGAAAAAATCATTTCGGTCATAGACAGAGGGCTGATCCCCATCCTGCCCCCACTGGGCCTGGACAGCAACTCAGGGTTATCGCTCAACATCGACGGAGACAGACTTGCAGCCTCCGCAGCCAAAGCGGTGAATGCCGACATCCTTGTGATCCTGTCAAACGTTCCGGGATTGATGAAGGACATAAATGACCCGGATTCACTGATAAAAAACCGTTCTTCAGAGGGCAGCTGGGAAAAACTCGAAGAATACGCAGTCGGAAATATGAAAAGGAAACTCCTTGCCTGCCGTGAGGCCTTTGATTTGGGCGTTCCCAACATCTACCTTGCAGACGGAAGGGTCTCTGAGCCGCTTAAAAATGCAGAAATGAGGAACGGAACATGCCTGACTCTCTAAGCTCACTTTACGGAGGACGGGGGATCGCTTTCACTCACGGAATGGGCAGCCATGTCTTCGACTCCGCTGACCGCGGATACATAGATTTTTTCAACGGACACGGAGCTTCGCTCTTCGGGCACTCACACCCGCTCCTTACTGAAGCGCTGGCAAGGGCGGCAAAAGGTGTCTGGACCAGCGGAGCCGGATTTGAATCACCTGTCCGTGAAAAGCTGGCGGATGAACTTGGCATGATGTTTGGGGGCGGCAGGGTCTTCCTCTGCAACAGCGGCACTGAAGCCATCGAAGCAGCACTCAAGCTTGTTCTTACACTGAGAAAGGAACGCAGGCGCATCCTGGCATGCAGAAGAGGATTCCATGGACGTACTTGCGGAGCTCTCTCGATAACCTTCAATCCAAAATACAGGGAACCTTTCATGCCGCTGGTAGGAAAGGCGGAACATTTTTCCATGGATGACCTCGCTGACAATATCGACGATGATACGGCAGCTGTCTTTATAGAACCGGTACAGGGAGAGGGAGGGGTCTTTGCACTTCCTGCCAAAACAGGGATCAAAATTACCGAAGCGTGCAGAAAACACTCTGCCCTTCTCGTATCCGATGAAATACAGAGCGGCCTGGGAAGATGCGGCGCGCCTCTTGCAAGCAGCCTTACAGGGCTGGATCCCGACATGGTCTGTCTGGCAAAGGGTCTTGCGGGCGGGATCCCCGCAGGGGCTCTGGTATGGAAAAAGGAGCTCGGAGACTTCCTCCCCCACAGCCATGGCTCCACATACGGCGGAAACGAGCTGGCCGCGACCGTTTCGCTGGCTGTCCTTTCAATGGTCATGCACAGTGACCTTCCTGAAAAAGCAGCGAGTTCAGGTGAGTTTTTCAGATCCCGCATAACAGCCATAAGGAGCAGCCACATTAAAGATGTCCGCGGTATGGGACTTCTTAACGGGATAGAACTGGACATTCCCTCTGTGGGGGTAGTCAAGGCTCTGCAGGAAAACGGGCTGCTCTCACTTACGGCAGGTCCCCGTACTTTGAGATTCCTGCCCTCATTTGCAGCTGAAGAAAAGGACTTTGAAGATGCGGCGATAATACTGGCAAGGACTTTGGAGGGATTTTGATATGGGGCTTCCAGAATCAGCTAGGCTTCTGGCAGATCTTGTAGCTGTTCCCAGTCCGACCAGACATGAGGCTGATGCCGCAAGGATGCTGGCAGACAGGCTCCCCCGCTTTGGATGGAGCGGCTCGCATCTTGACGGAGCAGGCAGTGTTGTTGCAGAACGGGGCACGGGAGATAAGGAGCTTGTCCTGCTGAGCCACATCGATACCGTGCCGGGAGGCCCTGAAGTTATCATCAACGAACAGGTGATCCAGGGGAGAGGAAGCGTTGACGCAAAAGGTCCGTGCTGCGCAATGGCTGTGGCGGGAGGTGCCGTTCCCGTGCCGAACGGATGGAGGATCACTTTTATCGCGGCAGTCGGTGAAGAGATCGACTCAAAAGGAGCAAGGTTCCGCATGCCCCTTCACTCTCCAGAGGCATGCGTCATAGGAGAACCAACGGGGAGCGACGGCGTCGCGATATCCTATCGCGGCAGGATACTCTTTGACATAAAGGGGGAGGACGAAGGGGCGCACAGGTCCGGGAGTCCGGGCCCTCTCACTGATTCAGTCATGGCTGCATCTTCTATAATAGATATAACCAGAAACATGGGAAAGGGCTGGTCTGTGGCGATAATGGAAATGGAAGGTCACGAAGCAGGCAAAAGAAGCGCAACCATAACAATGGACCTCAGGACTCCCCTGGGAGCCGATCAGGAAGAGCTCGAACTTATGATAAGAGAGACCGCAGCGGCCTTCGGGGTTAGATCAGAAATTATCGAGTATGTGCCTCCCTACGGGGTCCATAAGTCCGATCCAGTAATACGGGCCTTCAGGAACGCAATACGTGACTGCGGCGAGACTCCGAGAGTGCTGGCCAAGCAGGGAACCTGCGATTTCAACGTGCTCTCACCATGGGGCTGCCACATGGGCGCTTACGGACCCGGCAACTCCATATACGACCACAGTTCCAATGAACAGATCCCTGTCTCTGAGTACCTGAAGGGAATAGAAGTCCTAAAACTCGCCCTTCCGAGGATAATGGCATCGATATGAGAAGCGGGCGGGGATCTGCCCGCGGCAAGCAGTTGGCAAGCAATAGGCAAGCAGTAGGTTTCAAAAAACGGCTGAGCAATGGCTGAGCGTGGCTGAGCAATAGCTGAGCCGTCGTAGGACCTTAAGATCCGGCCCCTCTTTGTCTTCCCCGGACGCTCTTTAACGGGGATCCAGCGTCTTTTGTCTAAAGCCCTTAAATCCAGTAATAAACTAGATTCAGAGACACTGGATCCCGGCATCTCAAAGCGCATTCGAAATGGTTCGAGCACTAAGGTCAATTAAAAAAGTTTTCCTGATGGAAAACGGTACTCTCCCGACAACTCCATACCGGGAAGACGATAAGGAGCTGGAACTCAAGTTCTTGCGACTGTTTGACTACTGTTTGACTATTGTTTGACCGCTTTTACAACTGCTTGCCTATTGCTTGCCAACTGCTCGCCGCGGCATCTTCATGCCGCACTTACCGATCGCAGTTAAGAACCTGCTATTTTTTAGCTCCCAGATACTTTTCCCAGTCCTTGTTGAACTGGTCTATCCCCTTTGCTGTCAGTGGATGCTCAAACATCATTTTGAGTACTTTGAACGGGACTGTGGCAACATCCGCCCCGGCCTTTGCAGATTCAAAGACATGGGCAGGGTGACGGAGGCTCGCCGCGATTATTTTCGTCTCTATCCCGTAGATATCGAATATTCCTGCTATATCCCTGACAAGCTGCATTCCGTCTTCACCGATGTCATCCAGCCGTCCTACGAAGGGGCTGACATAAGTTGCTCCCGCTGAAGCCGCCAGAATAGCCTGGTTTGCTGAAAAAATAAGGGTCACGTTGGTCTTGATGCCCTCTTTTGAAAGCTCTTTTACAGCTCCAAGTCCATCCGGACAGAGCGGGATCTTTACTACTACGTTAGGATCTATCTTAGCGATCACTCTTGCTTCCTCGATCAGCTTATCTTTTTCAAGCGACACTGCTTCTGCACTAACGGGTCCCTTCACAGTTTCAGCTATCTCTCGTACACGGGTGTGGAAATCCACGTTGCCCTCTTTTGAGACAAGCGTAGGATTGGTTGTCGCTCCTGAAATGATTCCCCATGAACAGGCTGTCCTTACTTCATCAATATTTGCGGTATCGATAAAAAATTTCATTATTTTTTCATCCTTTCCTGATGTTTGACATCACATTTGGGTCTGAAAAATAATCTTTCTAATTTAAAATTGTATCCTATTTTTCATATCTGAGGAAAATAAAATAGGGGCCTCCGGGTAATTGATTTTGGAGGCCCCTTTGAGTCATTATTTGGTTATTTAGTGAGTCCGCGCGCTAAACCGCGTATGCTTCCGGGGATACCTGTTCCTCCAAACCAATGTCAACGCAGTTTTCCTTTGCAAACTTTTTGGGCAGAAAGTCTTTGGCGACCTGCGGGAATAGAACGTAGCTCAGAACATCCTCGGGCTGTGTCATCCAGACCCCCATCTCTTTCCTGGCGGCCTCAAGCTCAGGCTCGATCTTTTCTCCGGGCCTGCAGGTGATCGGGATCTCGTCGCCCAGCACCTTCTTCTGGATCTCCGGATCGACAGGTGCGGGCGTTGTTCCATAGTAACCCCTGAAGTACTGATATACTTCCTTGGACACCACCTTCCAGCGTTCTCCTGAAATGACGTTCATGGCAGCCTGTGTTCCTACAAGCTGGCTGGTCGGGGTAACAAGCGGAGGATAGCCCATCTCCTTGCGGACCCTCGGGACTTCCTCCATGACCTCTTTGAACTTATGGAAGGCATTTCCCTCCTTAAGCTGACTCTGCAGGTTTGAGTACATGCCGCCCGGCACCTGATAGAGCAGTATGTTGATATCTACTCCGCTTACTCCCATGATTATGTCGCTGTACTTTTTCTTAAGGCCCTCATAGTACTCCGCAACAGGCAGGAGTTTCTCAAGCGAGAGATGTGTGTCCAGCGGACCGCCTTTAAGTGCTGCCACCATCGCTTCTGTCGCCGGCTGACTCGTCCCCATGGCAAACGGGGATATTGCGCAGTCGATAACGTCAGCGCCCGCCTCAAGACCCGCAAGATAAGCCATTGACGCCATGCCGCTCGTATAGTGGCTGTGGAGCTGCACCGGCAGGTTGACCTTCTTTTTGATAGCCTTAACAAGTTCAGAAGCGGCAACCGGGGACATAAGTCCTGCCATGTCCTTTATGCATATCGAGTCGGCACCCATGTCCGCCATGTCTTTAGCCTGCTTCGCAAAAAGATCAAGGGTATGGACGGGGGATATGGTGTAAGAGATGGACATCTGCAGATCTCCGCCCTCTTTTTTGACGGCTTCTGCGGCAATTGACATGTTGCGCAGGTCATTGAGCGCATCGAATATCCTTACGATATCTATCCCGTTGCCTATCGCCCGCTTTACAAATTCACGGACTGTTTCGTCGGAGTAATGCCTGTACCCCACCAGATTCTGCCCTCTGAGCAGCATCTGGGTCTTTGTCTTCTTCATCCGCTTCTTGATCTGACGGAGCCTGTCCCATGGATCTTCGTTCAGGAAACGCATAGCAGAATCAAAGGTTGCTCCTCCCCACATCTCCACTGAATGGTAACCCACCTCGTCCATTATCTCGCATATGGGAAGCATGTCGTCTGTCCTCAGTCTCGTTGCCATTATGGACTGATGGGCATCGCGGAAAGCAGTCTCCATTATTCCGACTCTAGGTCTGGGGGCGGCAGCTATTTTCTCCGGTTTGGGCGCCTCTTTCACTTCGATAACAGTTTTTTCTGTCTCTTCAGCAACGCACTCTTTCACGGTTTCCGCAGCCTCCTTTCCATTGCAGTCAGATGAGCAGTTCACTTTTGTGGCTATCACGCGGCCCTTGGTATCCTTGATCTCCTGCTTTACCTCGCTTTTTTCCATTTACTGTTAGTCCTCCATTTTCATGGCGGCCATATGGCTGAAATAACGCCAGCGCGCCTTTATGTCCTTCTCTTCCTCTTTCAGCAGCATCTCTGCGACTTCCGGATCCGTTGCTGCAAGGCTCTTGTAACGTGTCTCGTTGTAAATGTAATCCTTCAGCGGCAGACTGGGTTCCTTGCTGTCGAGGACGAGCGGGTTCTTGCCCTCTTTCGCCAAGTCAGGATTATATCTCATAAGCATCCAATGCCCGGACTCCACAGCCTTTTTCTGCTGCTCCAGACCCTTCACCATATTTATCCCGTGGGCTATGCAGTGGCTGTAGGCTATTATGATCGACGGCCCTTCATAGGCCTCCGCCTCGCGGAACACTTTGACCGTATGGGCGTCATTGGCTCCCATGGCCACCCTTCCAACGTAGACGTTTCCATAGCTCATAGCCATAAGCGCAAGGTCTTTCTTGCCCATCCTCTTTCCGCCGGCAGCAAATTTAGCAACTGCTCCGCGAGGTGTGGATTTTGACATCTGGCCTCCTGTATTGGAGTAGACCTCTGTATCAAGGACCAGGATATTGATGTTTTTGCCTGAGGCTATTACGTGGTCAAGTCCGCCGTATCCGATGTCGTATGCCCATCCGTCTCCTCCGACGCACCATACGCTCTTTTTGACAAGGCTGTCCACAACAGAGATGAGCTCTTCAGCCTCTTCCGTGCACATATCCTCCAGCTGGCACTTGAGCTCTTCGACCTTCTTGCGGAGATCGCTTATCTCAGCTTCAGTCGTCTGCGGCGCTTCAAGGATCGATTTTACAAGTTTTTTGCCAAGGACCGGGGCCATCTTCTCAAGGAGTTCGGCTGCATATTCGCAGTGCTTGTCTATCGCCATGCGGAAACCAAGTCCGAATTCGGCTGCGTCTTCGAATAGGGAGTTGCTCCATGCAGGTCCGCGCCCCTCATCGTTGACTGCCCATGGGGTCGTCGGCAGGTTGCCGCCGTATATGGAACTGCAGCCTGTCGCATTGGCAATTACCGCCCTGTCACCGAAGAGAGATGAGAGAAGCTTAAGGTACGGTGTCTCTCCGCATCCGGCGCAGGCCCCCGAGAACTCAAAGAGCGGTCTGAGAAGCTGAACATCTTTAACAAGCCCGAGGTTGAGCTTGCTGCGGTCAACATCTGGCAGTCCGAGGAAGAAATTCCAGTTCTCGCGTTCCTTCTCGCGGACATCCATCTGTGTGACCATCATAAGCGGACGCGCTGTGCTGCCCTCTTTTGCCTTCACAGGGCAGTTGTATGCGCAGAGGCCGCATCCGACGCAGTCTTCGGGAGCTACCTGGACAGTGAACTTGGCTCCCTCGAATTCCTTCCACTTTGCGTCAGCACTCTTGAACGTCTTGGGGGCGCCTTTAAGAAGGTCTGCATCATAGACTTTCGCGCGTATGGAGGCATGCGGACATACGAGCGCACATTTGCCGCACTGTATGCAGAGTGACGGATCCCATGAAGGGATGTCTATAGCAATACTGCGCTTCTCATACCGGGTAGTCCCGCTCGGGAAGGTTCCGTCTTCGGGCATACAGGATACGGGCAGCCCGTCTCCTTCAAGCACCATCATCGGGCCGAGGACATCCTTGACAAATTCGGGAGCATCGTCCGCTACGGGCGGTTTGATGTCAAACTTTGACGTAGCCTTCTTGGGCACCTTGACTTCGTAAAGGTTTGCAAGCGTTGCATCGACCGCCGCTATGTTCTGATCGACGACAGCCTGGCCTTTGCGGCTGTAACTTTTGACTATTGAGTCCTTGATTGCTTTTATCGCCCGCTTCTTCTCAAGCACTCCGCTGATGGCGAAGAAGCATGTCTGCATGATGGTGTTGGTGCGCCCGCCCATGCCTGTTTCCCTTGCGATCTTGACTGCGTCTATGGTGTAGAATTTGAGTTTCTTGTCTATTATTCTCTGCTGCGTGGTCTTGGGAAGCTTGTCCCATACTTCATCCGGGCCGAACGGGCTGTTGAGGAGGAAGGTCCCTCCCTCTGCCGCTCCCTTGAGCACATCGAGCTTCTCAAGGAACGAGTAAACGTGGCATGCAACAAAGTTGGCCCTGTTTATCATGTAGCTGGCGTATATGGGGTTGGGTCCGAAACGGAGGTGGCTTACGGTTATGCCGCCGGACTTCTTCGAGTCGTAGCTGTAGTATCCCTGGGCATAGAGTTCTGTCTCACCGCCGATGATCTTGATGGAGTTCTTGTTCGCTCCGACTGTTCCGTCTGAGCCAAGTCCGTAAAAGAGGCAGCGGACCGTCTTGGGGTCTTCCGTGTCAAAGCAGGGATCGTAGTCAAGGCTTGAGAAGCTGATGTCGTCATCTATGCCTATGGTGAAGCTGTTCTTGGGCAGAGCTTTCTTTAGTTCGTCGTATACGCCCTTGACCATAGCAGGGGTGAAGTCCTTCGATGAAAGTCCGTAGCGGCCGCCGACTACCATGATGTCGCTGCCGGAAAGGGCTTCCCTTACATCCATGCAGAGAGGTTCACAGATAGCTGCGGGGTCCTTGCAGCGGTCAAGCACTGCTATCCTGTTCACTGTCGCGGGAAGTGCGTTGAGGAAACGGGAAACATCAAAGGGACGGAAGAGACGGACTACCAGAAGCCCGACTTTTTCTCCGTTCTGCATCAGCCTGTCAACTGTCTCGTGTGCAACTGCAGCGCCCGATCCCATCATTACGATCACTCTCTCGGCATCATCTGCTCCGTAGTAATCGAAGAGGTGATATTTGCGGCCGACCTGTTTCGCGAAGCGGTCCATTGCTTTCTGTGTTATGTCTGCTACCGCTTCGTAGAAGGGTGTGCATGCCTCCCTGGCCTGGAAGAAGACGTCCGGGTTCTGTGCGGAACCGCGTATAAAGGGAGAGTCCGGGCTCAGCCTGTTGTATCTGTGGGATCTGACAAGGTCGTCGTCTATAAGCGCACGCATGTCGTCATATTCGATCTCTTCGACTTTCATCTCTTCATGGCTCGTCCTGAATCCATCAAAGAAATGAACAATAGGCACACGGCTCTCAAGTGTAGCCATCTGTGAAATGAGGGCCATGTCCATTACTTCCTGGACTGTTGAGGAACATAGCATAGACCATCCCGTCGTCCTGACTGCCATAACGTCTGAGTGGTCTCCGAAAATTGACAGCGCATGCGTCGCAAGCGTCCTGGCAGTCACGTGCATTACGGTGCTTGTAAGCTCGCCTGCGATCTTGTACATGTTAGGTATCATCAAAAGCAGGCCCTGTGATGCTGTAAAAGTAGTCCCAAGAGCTCCAGCCTGTACAGCACCATGGTAGGCGCCTGAGGCTCCGGCCTCGCTCTGCATCTCTTCAACGTGCGGAACTGTTCCCCATATGTTGGGGCGTCCCTCTGAAGTCCACTGGTCTGACCATTCACCCATTGGTGAAGATGGTGTAATGGGGTAGATCGATATTACTTCATTGACTGCGTGAGCAACGTAAGCTGCTGCTTCGTTGCCGTCAAGTGTTACCATCTTCCTCTTTGTCATTACAGTTACCTCCTCATTTTTTTACTGAAACACAGACTGGAACCGTATATATTTCCAGTTATTTCAGCCGCCAATTTATTAATTATTACATAAAAGGAGTGAAAAACATATCAGTAATTTGCATCATAAGAAGAGATGAGTTGAAACATCACCATTCTCAAGCTAAAAATGCAAAACACATACACGTCGATACGCTCTTACCGGCTATGTACGCAGCTGACAGTTTCCGCGAGGAGATCTCCATACTGCGGAGAAACAAAGGCCCCCCTGTCCGTGATCGGTCTCACAGAACAGTAGGGGCCTCTTCTTATCTTATAACGTTGATATCTGGTTTTACTTCGGGCAGTACTAAGTGATCAAGATCATAATTTCAGCATCATCCCCGCATTTTGGGCTGCGGCCTTTTCGAGGATCAGCTTCGCTGTCATGACATCATGGCTCGCGATCCCCATAAAGAGACATGTCCTGCGCCCTTTTCTCACCGGCGCAGCCTTTCCTGCTACGACTTCACCCATGTCTGCATATATCTCCTCTGCGAGAGGATATCCGTTCTGGAAATAGACTCCGTGTTCCTGCGTCCACAAATACTGGTTCCGGTCGTCGCAGACAAACACCCTTCCCTTATTTACCACATCACCGGCGAAAGTTGAGTCGTAGTCGCTCGTCATGCAGAAGACATCCTTTTTCAGCATATCCGCCGTTATGATCCTGTTCGGTTTTTCCAGTATCGGCGCACAGGTCGTCACCACATCTGCGTCTTCACATGCCTTTTTTATGTCGGGGCAAACAACGAATTCAACGTTGGGGCATACGCCCTTCATTGCTTCGATATATCTGTCAGCCTGTTCAGGCATTGGATCATAGAGTTTCACTGTCTTCATTTTGGGAAGTACTTCCTTAAATGCCCGCAGGGTTATCTTACCTATAGTTCCGAGACCTGCCACTGCAACTACTTCAGCATCAGGATCAGCAAAATACCTGGCTCCAAGCCCTGCCGCCGCACCTGTTCTCCATGTAGTCATCCAGTTGCAGTCCATAATAGCTTTGACTACCCCTGTCTCAACATCATTGAGGATAAAAACGCCGTTGTTGTAGGGCAGTTTTTTCTGCAGATTGCTCGGAAAACCGGCGACCCATTTAATTCCTGCCATATCGACTTCCCCGCCGATCCAGCATGGCATCGCGTGCATATAGCAGTCGTGCCTGGGATGCACTCCGATCTTTGCAGGAAGTTCTGTCTTCTTTTCGCCGTTCATTTTCCAGCCCGTTTCCACATGGTCCATTACTTCCTTCATTGTGATACCGAGAGACTCAACATCTGCCTGAGAAATAAAACGAACATCGTACGCCATAACAAAAACGCCTCCCCTATAAGTTTTCCCGGTATGCCGGGTCATGTACTGCTAAGAACTCAGGGTATAAGATCCGGAAGATAGACATTATCTGATACAAATATTTTTATACCCTCAAAAAGACGGTTCCTTGATTCAATACGTTTTCTGCAGCCCTCTTTGTCAGCGAGCCAGACACCGTACAGTATAGAATGGATGACAGACATCACTCCCGCGCAGGGATCAATGAATGAAATAAACTTCTGCGGCACTATGAAGAACGGATCACAGTACTCTGCAATGGGCGAAGCAATAGAATCCGAGATGCCGATCATTCCCATGCCTCTTTCTTTCATAACTTTTACTATCGACTGAGTCTTTATCGGATACCTTGGAAAACTGAAAACAAAGGCTGCAGCCCCTTCAGGAGCATCAAGCAACAGGTCCATATCATAAATATCTGTTCCTTTGATGACAGTGACATTTTTCTTCATGGTCCCTAGAAAATAACCCGCATACTCCGCAAGGAATGAATTGCTCCCGGTCCCTGAAATGATAATGGCAGGCGCTTCTGATATCATCCTCACCGCTTCGTTGAAGTCATCTCTCTTTATCAGATGATATGTGTCGTCCATGAGAGTCCTTTCCATTTCAAAGACGGTATCGAAGGGCGACGTGCCCTTTCCTCTTACGCTCTTTGATGAATAGATCTCTAATGTTTTTGGAGCGCTCTTTTCAATTTCTTCCCTTAATGCGGACTGAAGCTTTGAGAAAGATCCGTATCCGAGTGCCTGCGCAAACCTGACTACAGTCCCCTGTCCCGTTGAAGTCAGCCTTGCAAGCTCAGCCAGGGTAACGTAAGCCAGAGATTTATATGAAGAGAGGATGTAGCTGCCAACGACTCTCTGCGCCGGAGAGAAAAGTTCATATTTTGACCGTATCCGTTCGAGAAGTGACATGCTTTCACTGATGTCCATGGAGTATTTTCTCCTAATGTTGCAATGTGTGGAGCATTTATTCCGTTTAAATACTAATTCGGTTGTTCTGATTTGTCAATCAAAATATTAAATATTCTGTCCAAAGATTGCAGAGACTAATTTATTGTGTTAGCATCTGAACCAATTAAATCCAAAAATGAAAAGAGTGGATGTCATAATGAAAGTCACAAAAATGGTAGCTGCGATCGATTCCCACACCTGCGGAGAACCGACAAGGATAATAATTGGAGGCGCTCCGATATTCAAAGGTAAGACCATGTCCGAGAAGTGGAAAGACTTCTGTGATAATCACAACGACTTCCGCCGTTTCATAATGACAGAGCCTCGCGGCCATGCTGACATGTTTGGAGCTATCATGGTCCCGCCTGTAAACCAGGAGGCACATACGGGGGTGATCTTCTGCGATTCAGGCGGCAGCGTCTCAATGTGCGGGCATGGTTCCATAGGGCTCTCTTCCGCAATGGTCAATCTTGGTATGGTACCCGTCACTGAACCGGTGACAGAGGTAAAACTGGACACCCCTGCAGGCATGGTCACAATGTCGGTCGATGTGAAGGACGGAGAGGCAGTCTCGGCAACTCTGAAGAACGTTCCTGCCTTTGTATTCGCAAGGGATCTTGATCTCTACCTGCCATCGATAGACAAAACAGTTAAGTTCGATATAAGCTTCGGAGGAAATTTTTTTGCGATCCTGAAAGCGGAGGATTTCGGTTTTGAGATAATTCCTTCAGAAACCGCTGCTATCACAAAGATGGGGCTCGAAGTAATGGAAGAGGCAAACAAACAGCACAAGGTACAGCACCCCCTCATCCCTGAAAATAACAAGGTACTGCTCGCAGAGTTCGGCATCCATAAAAAAGGGGAAAACGCCAGGAACTGCGTGATATTCGGGGCCAAAAACGTAGACAGATCCCCCTGCGGGACAGGAACGTGCGCAAAAATGGCACTGCTCGCTGCAAAAGGAGAGCTCAAGCCCGGCGAAAAGTTCCTGCACGAGAGTATTCTGGGAACCGTCTTCGAAGGTCACTACGAACCGGGGCTCAAGGTAGGAGACTTTGACGCTGTCCAGCCATACATAAAGGGCGCTGCGAATATCACAGGCTTCAACTGGCTTGTGCAGCAGGACATCGATCCCCTGCTCCCCGGCTTCCTTCTCGGATAAGCCTCAAAAAATACTGAAAAACAAAAAGGGACAGTCTGATAATTATCTGTGTCTGTCCCTTTTTGTTTTGAGTAATTAATGTAAAATAGCACTGTATGTGGTACCCAAAAGCTGTAACCGCGGGGGGAACTTTCGTGAGAAAGACGGCCATAAGATCAATAATTTTCCTTTCATCTTTTTTTCTTGCATTTTTACTGCTTCTCATCTTTTCGCCTTTATCAAACGCTGAGACCCTTGCCGATGTTAAAAGGGATATCGTAGATTACCAGTCACAGCCTTTGGAAAGAATAAAAACTCTCAAGTCCGAAGTCCTTAAAATACAGGGGCTGGAAGAGGGGCTTGCCAGACAGTACAGCATCCCGGTCTCGCAGGTCTTAAACTACGAGATGATGCTTCAAAACAACATACATGTATACCACAGCATTTATTTCCTTCAGAAACAGGGTACCGCAACTTCACAGTTTATCCTTGAAGAGGGCAGACTCGAAGAACTGGCCGAAAAAACACCTCCATACTCATTCCTCCTCTATCTCGACTTCCTCGAAGACGTAGAAAACTACCTCAACGAAGCAGACAGATACAAGCGTCTGATAGACAAAACCAAAGCCGCGATCCTGAGAAACAATGAAGAGAGGGATGAGGCAGAAAAAAGGTTCCGCCTCATAAACGACCAGCTCTCAAGAGTCAGCGGAAACAACCTGAGCAACAGCTGGCGCATGAGGGAGATAATGGCGAAGTTAGAGGAATGTACTGCAGTAAATACACTTAATACCGCTACTGTGTCGCTCGCCGAAAAAGAACTGAACGACACAGAGGGCAAGATAGCCATTATCGGGCCCATGCTTGAGAACATAAGAAAGAACATCAAATTCAGCAGTGAAGATTTCGTCTTCCTTAACTCCATAGTATTAAAAAAGACCGTATCTCTTTACGATACTATCTCCGTGCTTGAAAAAAAGATAGATCCTGCGGGTGAGTTCAGTGATGATTCAACTGAGATGACTCAGTTTACAAGATTTTGGATCGCAAATGAGAAACAGCTGGTCAGGGACGAAATACTGATGATCCTGGAAGTCATCGAAAAATTGACCTCGCTCAGGTCAGTATGGAGAGGTATGCAGGATCTCCTCGAAGGAAACCTTGATCTGCCGAGACAAAAATTTATCATCTCTAAAACAAATGACTACATTGATGACATCAATGCGAATATCACTCTGTGCGTAGACGCAATACAGACGATCAGGGAGACAGAACAGGCTGTCCAGAGAAGGTTCAGCGGCGAGAGCCCCCTCATAACGGAAGGGGACGCGCTGAAGAGGGACAAATTCCTTGAAAACCTCGCTGTCAGAAAAAAAAGATATCTTTCATACCTTGTGGACCTGGGAATGATAAGGAGCCAGTACATGGATCTACGAAAAGAATCGCTGCGCATAACCGGGACACAGGGCAATGAAGACAAGATGAACTTCTTCTGGGGAAACAATTTTTCAAAGATCAAGGAGACCGAGCTCTGGCATGTGGGTGAATACCCTGTAACAGTTGGCAAGTTTTCTTTTGGACTGATGATATTCCTTCTCGGCATAGCCATAACCAGGTATTTTGCATATGTCTTCAGGAAAAGGACATCTGACGGACTGAGCATGAGCAGGCACAGCAGCCTTATCATTCAAAAATTCATCTATTACACAGGTGTGGTCATTTCAACCTTCTTCGGCCTCTGGAGCCTTCACATCCCCCTTACCGCCTTCGCCTTTTTAGGCGGCGCTGTTGCTATCGCAGTCGGATTCGGAACACAGAAATATACCGGCGACATATTCAGCGGCATGATACTCCTTTTCCAGAAAAAAGTCCGTATCGGAGATGAAGTGATAATAGCGGACAGAAGAGGAATAGTTGAGGAAATAACGCTCCAGAACACCGTTGTAAGGTGCGAACAGAGCAACCACCTCATAATCCCCAACAGCAAGGTGCTTGAGGGAGCAATACTGAACCTGACGCTCAACAATTCGTTCACAAGGGCAGAGGTAAAGATATCTGTGGCATACGACACAGACATTGAACAGGCCATGTCGATCATGAGGGAGATACTGAGCAAAGACAAAAACGTTCTGAAATCGCCCCCCTACAAAATACTTTTTGAAGATTTCGGCGAGAGTGCGCTAGACCTGACAGCCCAATTCTTTGTCGATATAAAGGAAAATCATGAAAGGGACGTCAAGAGCTCTATCCGGCATAAGATACTTACGGAATTCAACAGCGCAAAAATTGAAATACCATTCCCGCAAAGGGACGTTCACATCAAAAATGAGACAAAGGACCCCGAAGATCAACAGGGATCCTCTGCCTCTAAAGTTTAATTTTATTGGCTCCCGTTTTTACGACCCCGCCTCTTCCGATGCAGGCGTGACGGATTTCGTCAGCATGTAAATTTTGTACGAAGCCAAGACCATATCTATGATCGAAGACGTGTATCTGAACATCTTCGAGTTTTATGAATGAACTCGCGTAAACGGCCTTTATATGTTTGCTTATGGGAGTACCCTCTATATACAACAATTCTCTTAAAATTTACATAAATAAATTTTAATTAACATATTATTGGTAAAAATACCCAAATTGAACAATGTCACCTTCAAATATTTAGAAAATTAAGATATAATCTTAACAGAGCAAATACCAGGCTGCGAAGGGAGGAACCGTAAATGACAATTGAAATGCAGACCCAATACATAAGCGTGCCCGGTGGTTTCGTCGGACTGCACGTATTAGGCGACAACGATTCCACTATCCCCATCCTGTACCTTCACGGAGGTCCGGGAGGAAACTTCGAATCCTTCACACCAATGGCCGAAATGCTTGCAAAGGACTGCAAGGTATACATGTACAATCAGCTTGGAAGCGATGAGAACAACGATGTCGGCGATGAATCGCTCTGGGTCCCGGAACGCTACATAGAGACACTGAACACCGTCATCAAGGAGATGAAGGTCGACAGGCTGCACCTCATCGGGCATTCGTGGGGAGCAATGCTTGCGGCGGAACACGTTCTGAGGACTCCGGACACACCCGTAAAGTCGATAACTATGGTAAGCCCCTATCTCAGCACGGAGATCTGGATAAGAGACGCTAAGTCAAGGCTTGCGGAGATGGGCGAGGAATACCTCAGGACCGTCGAGGAGTCCGAAAAGGATATCCAGTTCGGAGGCAGGCTCTACCAGGAGATAATCACTGAATACAACAGAAACTACCAGTGCAGGGAGCTACAGAAACACAAAAGGCAGTTCAGGCAGTATGCGATGAAACCCAAGACCCCCAACGGACTCAGGGTCTACAGGCATATGTGGGGCCCCAGCGAATTCACTTGCATCGGGATACTTAAAAACATGGACATAACGCCGAAACTCCCGCATATAAAGGTAAGGGTGCTTATAATATGCGGTGTTTACGATCAGGTAAGAAAAGAGACTGCCGAGTACTACCGTTCCCTCATACCTGGATCTGTGAGGGTGACGATACCCGAAGCCTCGCAGACATCTTTCCTTGAAAACCCTGACAGTTTTTACGATTCACTCACAGCGTTCCTGGTAAGATTTAATTGATACAGACGAGCAAAAAGAGGCGCCGCTGAATGAGCGGCACCTCTTTTTGCTCGTATTCTTACTGCATCAGTTCCTTAAGGAAGCTCTTTACAAGATTTGATGTCATCCTTTTTCGCCACTCGGGGCTTTTCCTCGGGTTGACCTCGTCGTATGCAGCCTTCGCTGCCTCTTCGACAAGCTCTCCGGTCAGACGCTTCATCCTCAGTGCCGACTCCAGCTCCTTCAGGCGGACAGGTATCGGGGACATACTCCCGGCTGCAGCTCTGATCTCCCAGATGACCCCGTTTTCGACCTCTGCATAAAAGCCCAGAGATATCCTTGAGAGGGTGAGGGCTTTCCTCGAACCCCTCTTGTAAAATTTCTGGAAGCTCTTTTCCCCGGGCAGCGGGATCACTATCTCCCTCATTATCTCGTTGGGCTTCAGGTCGGGTTCCCTGTATCCGATGATGAACTTCTCAAGTTTCATCTCCCGCGCTCCGCCGATCCCCTCTGTTACGACACTTGCATCAAGCGGAAGGAGGATGGTCGGAAGGTCCGCAGCTCCGGAGGCGGTGGAAAGGTTGCCGCCTATCGTCGCCCTGTTCTGCACAGCCGGCGCTCCGCTTCTGAAAGCCGCTTCCCTGAGGGCGGGCAGGTACTTTCTGATGATGCTGCTCCTGATGATGTCGCCATTGGTGACACAGCTACCGATCCTTATCGCATCGCCGACTTTGTTTATCCCCTTAAGCTCCTTCACCCTGCTGAGGTCGATTATCTTTTTAAATGAATATTTTCCGTTTTTTATGTCAGGTATGATATCCGTGCTTCCTGCTAGGATCGAAACATCACTGTTTTGATCCAGTATTTCAAAGACCTCCTTTAAATCTTCCGGAGTAAAACAGTTTTTGTCACTTTCTGAAGTCGGCATCGGGGCTTGCCCGCTGCAAAGGTTCTCACGCGGCCTGAAGATATCGCAATATCCCTCTCCGACAGCCTTTTCAACTGCGTTGTAGATCTTTTCATATCCCGTACAGCGGCAGATATTGCCGGAAAGAGCGACCTTTATCTCATCACGGGTAGGTGTCGGGTTTTCTTCGAGGAGAGCCCTGGCAGCTATGACCATGCCGGGGGTGCAGAAACCGCACTGGACTGCACCTTCCGATACAAATGCTTTCTGCAGCATGTCCATGTCATTCGGGCTTCCAAGCCCCTCTATAGTCAGGATCTCACATCCGGAAGCCTGTACTGCCGGAACAAGGCATGCATTGACCAGCCTGCCGCCTATGATGACCGAACACGCCCCGCACTCTCCCTCTCCGCATCCCTCCTTGGACCCCTTAAAACCAAGATCTTCCCTGAGGACAGAGAGAAGCGGCTTCATGGGAGGAACGTCTGCAAAATAAAGGGCTCCGTTTATCGTCATTTCTATCCTCATTTTTAATTTCCTCCCTCTGCTGCTTTATTTTCTTCCTTCAGTACCAGCCGGAAAAGTTTTTCCCCGGTGCATGGGATCGAATCGCAGAATACACCGGCGGCGCTGTCGACAGCCGAAACAAAGGCCGGACCGGCCGCGTTCATCGGGAGTTCCCCTATGCCCTTGGCGCCGAAGCATCCCTGGGCGCACGGGTCTTCCAGCAGCTCTATCTCCCACTCCGGCGTGTCAAGCGTGGTCGGGACCAGATAGGCGTTCATGTGGGATGCGGTGTACCTTCCCTTTTCGTCTACCCTCATGTCTTCCAGATGTGACCAGCCGATCGCCTGCAGAAGGCCTCCCGTGAGCTGTCCCCTAAGCTGCATGGGATTTATAGCACGACCCACCTCTGCCGCAGCGTATACCTTTTCAGCCGAAACTTCATAGGTGTCAGTATCCACTTCAACTTCTATGACATTTGCTATCCAGGAGTATCCCCTGTAGGCGTCGCCTTCAAATTTTTCCCCGTCCCATCTGCTGTCGTCATCAAATATGTTGTAGCCTAACTCATCCAGCTTGGAATATTCCTTAAAATATTTCTCTGCAAGAGATGATGTCGGCATGTCTTCGGGAAGTCCTTTCAAAGATCTCCACTCAGCGAGCTTTTTTATGATGTTTGCGCAGGCGTCCCATACGGCCTTCGATGCGTACATCGTCGTCCTTGAAGCTACCGTGGGGCCTGTGTTGGGTGATTTGGAGGTATCGGGCGTCATGTAGAGGACGTCTTCAATACCCACTCCCAGCTCCTCGGCGGCGACCATCCGCAGTATCGTGGACGAGCCCTGCCCTATCTCGGTGCTGCTCACATAGAGGCAGAATCTGCTCCCGTTGAAGCATACCCTCGCAGTCGTGCCCATCTCGTCTTCCCCTGCTCCGGTAAAACCTCCTCCGTGCAGCGCGGCGGCAATACCTATCCCCTTTTTGAACCTGCCCCCCGGCTGTGCCGCGTAAAGCTCCCTCTTTGTTCTGTAATCTGACATCTCGGCAGCCTTTTCAAGCACCTTAACGGCGTTGTTCTTTTCATTAAGTATCTGTCCATATGGGAACCTGTCTCCGGTCCTCAGGGCATTTTTGAGCCTGATATCGAGGGGGTCTATCCCCAGTTCTTTTGCTGCCAGATCCATCTGGCGTTCCATCGCGAATATCGACTGCGGAGCGCCAAAACCCCTGAAGGCTCCGTTGGGAGGCGTGTTGGTCGCTACGGCCCTGCTCCTTATCCTTACGTTGGGCACAAAATATATGCCGCAGGCGTGCAGCTGGGAGCGCTGCAGCACTACCCTGCTCAGTGTCGTGTAAGCCCCGCTGTCGAGCAGGATGTCAGCGTCAAGCGCTGTTATCTTTCCGTCCTTCTTCAGCCCCATACGGTAATGGCTCTTCGAAGGGTGCCTTTTTGGCGTGACCAGGAGATCTTCTTCCCTGTCGAATACTATCCTCACCGGGTGACCCGATCTGTATGCAAGCAGTGCCGCATATGAGCCAAGTATTGAAGGATAGTCTTCCTTTCCCCCGAATCCCCCTCCTGTGGCGGCATGTTTGATGGTCACCTTTTCAGGCGAAAGTCCCATAATCTTCTGGACTGCTCCGTGTACGTAGAAGGGGCACTGCAGAGAGCCGATGACCTCTACCGCACCGTCTTCGCGCATATGAGCCGCCATGCCCTGGGTCTCAAGGTAGAGCTGTTCGTGGAAACCGGTCGCCCAGTCTCCTTCGACTATGACGTCGGCCTCTGCGAAGCCCTTCCCGACGTCGCCTGATCCGTTGAAATACTCGTCAATAATATTGTCGCTGCCCCAGATGATCTCTTTTCCTTCCAGTGCCTCTTCCATCGTCAGCACCGGCTTCAGCGGCTCTATCTCCGGTTCCAGGGAGGCCATGGCTTCTTTGAGGAGCTTAGCATCGGGAGCTGCGACAAGTGCGATAGCCTGCGACAAGTAATTTATCTCTTCTTCCGCAAGCGCTGGGTAATCGTTTCTTACCATCGAAATGTAGTTCTCTCCCGGAATGTCTTCATGGGTGACCACTGTCACCTTAGACCAGTCGAAAGAGGCGGACCTTTTGATCCCCTTCAGCATTCCCCTGGCAGTCCAGGACCTCACGACGCCTCCGACCCAGCACCCCGGCATCTCAATGTCAGCAATATACTCAGTCCGCCCTGAGACCTTTCCCGGTCCGTCATCCCTTAATAGTGATCTGCCAATTATATTGAATTCGGCCATCTGAAAACCTCCTGTCATACTGTTTGGGAAAAACCCGGCTAGGAGCCGGGAGTCGATAGGCAATCGATTGGGAGTCAATTGCAAATCGGTTGTTTTTAAAATCATGGTAGAGCAGTTGTAAGGGCAGTCAAACGATCGTCAAACAGTAGTCAAACGATCGTAAGGGCGAAGGATCTGCCCGTTCCGTCGTCCCCGAGTGCTTAAATCGGGGATCCAGTGTCTCAATATCTTTGCTGTGACTAGCTTTTTAGGACCTAAACAAAAGCCGCTCGTATCATACCAACATACTTA